>NZ_BAAAQT010000001.1:0-1010 GCF_039531815.1 Agrococcus versicolor
GCCGCTCCCGCCGAGTAGTCGTCACGCAGCACGCAGGGCCCGTCGCACTCCGGTGCGACGGGCCCTTCGTCATGCGTCCGGCGCATCGGGCGGCGGATCTGTCACCTGCGGTCGACGGTCCAGCGCCGCGGGCGTGCGTTCCCCGCGCCGCCACCTACCGTCGGAGGTGCCGGCGTGGTTGAGGGATCAGTGCGCGCCGTGCAGTGCGGGGCCGGAGCGTCGCAGGGGCCGGCCCCGCACACCGTCCGGTCGTCGGCGACCGCCCGCTAGCCGTGGAGGCTGGTGAGCAGCAGCACGCCGCCGATGCCGACGAGCGCGGCGCCCGAGGTCGCGTCGATCGTGATGAGCGCCCGGCGTCGACGCAGGATCGCGCGGAAGTGCGACACCGCCAGCACGAAGAGCGTCCACCACGCCGTGGTCAGGACGATGCCGAGCAGGCCGAGCACGAGCACCTGCGGCAGCACGGGCGACGACGGCTCGATGAACTGCGGCAGCACCGCGACGAAGAAGAGCACCGCCTTCGGGTTCAGCAGGTTCGTCGCGAAGGCCGACGCCCAGCTGGCCGCCGCCGGCGCACGGCGCTCCTCCGCCGGTGCGGGCGCGACGTCCTCCGGTGCGCGCCATCGGCGAACCGCGGCGAGCAGGGCGCGGACGCCGAGGAAGCCGATGCAGACCGCGCCCGCGATCTTCACGACCAGGAACGCCTCCGGGCTCGCCAGGAGGAGTGCCGACACCCCGAGGCCGGCCGCGAGGAGGTGCACGGTGAGCCCGCACAGCAGGCCGAGCGCGCTCCACAGCCCGCTGCGACGCGACCGCGCCGTCGACCGCAGGACGATCAGCCAGTCCGGCCCGGGGATCACGAGGGCGATCGATGCGGCAGCGAGGAACCCGAGCACCGGGAGCACGTCCACTCGGACCTCCCTCGTCGGACGATCGATCCTACGACGTGCGCCCGAGCGGCGTCCGCTCGCCTCCCACGTCGCCGTGCCGCACCTGCCGCGCACGACGAC
>NZ_BAAAQT010000001.1:1049-20463 GCF_039531815.1 Agrococcus versicolor
GCGGACCCACCACCGGCGCCGCCGGGATCAGGGCATCATGCCGATGCCGTGCGGCGCCTCCAGGTCAGGACGGCGCCGGCTGCGACGAGCGCACCCGCGAGGGCGAGGGCGCCGAGCGCGAGGTCGCCGCCCGTGCGGGGCAGGCCACCCGTCTGGCCGGCCACCGACGACGCCGGCTCCGACGGGGCGGGTGCCGAGGGGATGACCGGCACGGCCGTGATGGTGTTCGTCACCACGACGACCTCGGCGGCCTCCTCGGACCCGATGGTGAGGGTCGTCGTCGACAGCTCCGAGCCGGCCCACGTCGCGCCGTGCACCGCGGCGGGCGCCGCCTCCGACAGCGTCACGACGGCGCCCTCCGGCAGCGCCGGCGACGTCACGGCGTCGCCGTTCGCGGGCAGCCGCAGCGTGCCCGAGCCGGCCTCGTAGCCCGGACCGGCCGGGTACGAGTAGTCGAGCGCGAACGTGGCGTCGGACGGCACGAGCGCCGCACCGTCGCCGACGAGCACCTTCTCGGCCGAGAAGACGCCTGCGCCGAGGGTGAGCTCGTTCGTCACGGTGACCGTGACGTCCGAGGCCGCGCTGCCGATCGTCAGGGTCGACGCCGAGAGCACGGGTGCGCTCCAGGCGGCGTCCTCGATCGGCGCGGGCGTGGCCTCGACGAGCGTGACGACGGCGCCGACGGGCAGCGCGGGCGAGGTGACGACCGTGCCGTCGGCCGGCAGCGTGAGCGAGCCGGAGCCCGCCGCGAAGCCGGGGCCGGCGGGGTAGGCGTAGTCGAGCTGGAACGTCGCGTCGTCGGGCACCGCGTCCGCACCGTCGCCGGTGAGGATCTTCGACGCCGAGAACGTGTCGCGGTCGAGCGCCAGCTCGTTGGTGACCGTGACGGTGGCAGCGGCCGCCGCCCCGATCGTCACCGTGGACGTGGAGAGCACCGGGGTGCGCCACGTCGCGTTCGCGACCGGTGCCGGCGTCGCCTCGGTGAGCGTGACGACGGCCCCGATGGGCAGGGCGGGCGAGGTGACGACCGTGCCGTCGGCCGGCAGCGTGAGCGAGCCGGAGCCCGCCGCGAAGCCCGCACCGGCCGGGTAGGCGTAGTCGAGCGTGAACGTCGCGCTCGCGGGCACCGCGCCCGCACCGTCGCCCGTGACGAGCTTCGACGCCGAGAAGGTGCCGGTGCCGAGCGTGATCGTGTTCGTCACCGTGACCGCGACGGCGCCCCCCTGGCCGATGGTCACGGTCGAGGGCGAGATGACCGGCGTGCCCCACGACGCGTTCGCGATGGTCGCGGGTGCGGCCTCCGAGAGCGTCAGCACGGCGCCGACGGGCAGCGGCGCGGAGGTCGCGACGGTGCCGTCGGCGCGCAGCGTGAGCGAGCCGGAGCCGGCGGCGTACCCGGTGCCGGCGGGGTAGGAGTACTGCAGCGTGAACGTCGTGTCGCCCGAGACGAGCGAGGCGCCCGAGCCCGTGACGACCTTCGACGCCGTGAACGTGCCCGTCTGCAGGGTCGCGGTGTTCGTGAGCGTCACGGGCGTGACGGCCGCGCCGACGATCGCGAAGTCGTCGATCGAGAGCGCGGGGGCGCCCCACGTCACGTTCGACGGGGTCGTCGGCAGGATCTCGTCGATGCTCACGATCGATCCGGTCAGGAGGTCGGGGCTCGTCCACGTGCCGTCCTCGGCCACGCTGAAGGTGCCCTGCGTCACGACGCCCTCGGGGTCGGTCGCCGTGTACGTGCCGGTGAAGGCGATGCCGGGGACGGGCGCGCCGCCGTTCCACACGACGTCCTTCGTGATCGAGAAGCGCCCGACGTCGTCGCCATCGCCCGTGGCCCCGCCGCCCTGGCTGCGCACGTCGTTGCTCAGCGTCTCGGTCGAGCCGGCGATGGTGAGGTCGGCGGCGTTCGAGTAGGAGAAGCTGTTGCCGGCGTTCGTCGTGTCGACGAAGAAGACGACGTTGTAGACCCAGCCCTGCTGCGTCTGGAAGGTCGCGACGGTGTCGCCGTTGCCGTCGATCGAGACCTGCAGGCCCACGAGCCCGTCGACGCGCTGGAAGCCGGTGGGGAAGCCGCCGGCGTCGAACTGGTTCGTGCCGTCGACGTGGACGTCGAAGCCGGTGCCCTCCGTCTGCTGCTGCTGGTTGGGCCCGAGTCGGTCGACGACCGTCACCGTCTGGTCACCCGGCATGCCGCCGGCCGGCGCCGCGACGTTCACGGTCCATCGGATCGAGTCGTCCGACACCTCGTAGTCGCCGTACTTGTAGCTGTCGCGACCGTCGAAGACGCACTCCGGGCACGTGCCCGAGGCGGGCGTGACGGTCACCGTCGTGACGACGCCGCCGAAGTCGTATGAGACCTGCGTGCTCTCGGTGACCTCCGTCCTCACCGCCACGAAGAAGCGGAAGGTGCCGTCGACGTTGAGGGGGTTCGCCGCGAGGTAGGCCGGGTCGATGTCGCAGTACAGCTGCGTCGCGGTGACCGTGCACTGGCCCATCACGGCGTTCTGCGGGTCGAGCAGCGGGAACGCGTCGGTGAGGCCCTGGAGGGCCGCGGGCAGCGGCACGACGAAGCCGGCGGGAGAGGGCGCGTTGTCGGGCAGCGACCACGTGCCCTCGATCTGCGCCTCGGAGCCCGACTGCACGGTCGACTGGACGAACGTCAAGGAGTCGATGGTGCCGTTCGAGGCGTACGGCGGCGCCGCGACGGCGGCGGGCGCTGCGATGAGCGTCACGAACGCCACCGCCGTCGCGGCGATGATGGCGCCGGCGCGCGTGCGCCAGCCTTGCAAGCTCTTCACGGGGTGCCTCCAATGGCAGATCCGCGCGGCCATGCGGCGACCGCGGGAGGGGTTCGAAAGGTGAGTGCTCGTCACCTTCGAAGGAATCTAGCGACGGGATCGCACGCCGAGACGGTCCCGCCAGAGGACGTCAACTTCTGGCGACAACGTGGCGCGTGAGAGGCCCGGACGCCCTCGTCCGCTGTCCCCCGGATGCCTGTCCCGCGGCCGGCCCGCGCTACGAGATCGAGGGACGGGACGGGGGGAGGCGGACGCCCGCCGGTGCGTGCATGAGGAAGCAGAACGCGCGCAGCGCCTGCGTGAGCATCGCCGGGTCGCCGTCGGCGTCCCGTGCGAACGACGCGTGCACCATCGCCACGTGGAGTCGGCATGCGCGCAGCGTCGCGCGGCGATCGCCGCCCACGACGACGTGGAGCGTGCTCGCGAGGCGCCACCACCACGCGTCGTCGTCCGCGCCGCCGGGGCGGAGGTGCCGCGCCGAGCGACGGACGCGGTAGAGCTCGACCACCGCCTCGTGGAACAGCTGCGCCGAGGCGACCGACGGGTGCGGGTCGAGGCCGGCCTCGGCGACCGTCGCGATGAGCCGCGCGCCGTTCTCCGCCCGCAGGGCGTCGAGGATGTGGAAGCGATCCTGGAAGTGGCGGTAGACGGTGCCGAGGGGCACGTCGGCCCGCTCGGCGAGGATGCCCGTGGAGAAGGCGTCGGCGCCGATCTCGCCCACGAGGAGCTCGGCTGCCGCGACGATCTCCTCGCGATCCATGAGCGCGATCGTGCGCTCCGTCCGCCTCGCCTGGTCGCTCACGCGCTCTCCTTCGTCGCAGCGGCGTCGCCGCGCTGCGCCAGCGCGGGAGCCCCGAGCACAGTGTCGCTCCGGGCGCCGTCGCCGGGGTCGCCGATCGCGCGGAGGATCAACCTCCGGTGACGGTGGATCGTCAGCGGTCGTGGAGGAGGTTCGCGAGCTGCACGCGGTTCTCGACCTCGAGCTTCGCCATCACGCGGGAGACGTACGTCTTGACGGTGTTGGGGCTGAGCTTCAGCGCGTCGCTGATCTCGGCGTTGCTGGAGCCGGACGCCACGAACGACGCGACGGCGGACTCGCGCTCCGTCAGGACCCGACGCGGCCGCCCGGAGCCGACGGACGCCGCGCCGACGATCGCGTCGCGGATCTGCTCGGCGGGCGCCGTCTTCGGCACGAAGGCGTCGGCACCCGCGTTGCGCGCGTGCTCGACGAAGTCGGCGCCGACGGTGCACGACATCAGCACGATGCGGATGCCGGGATGGCGGTCGCGGACCGACGGGATCATCGCCGTGCCGTGCATCGTCCGCATGCGGACGTCGCTGAGGATGACGTCGACCGGGATCTGCGTGAGCTGCCGCAGCACGTCGCAGCCGTCGGCTGCCTCCGTCACCACCGTGATCTCGGGCATCGCGCGGAAGAGGAGCCGCAGGCCCGAGCGCACGAGCGGGTCGTCGTCGACGATCATGACCCGGAGGCGGCCGGGTGCGCCGATCATCGGTCCACCGGGAGGGCCAGGGCGACGCGGAACCGCGTCGGCTCGCTCAGGATGGAGAGCTCGCCGCCGAGCAGTGCGGCACGCTCCCGCAAGGCCATGAGGCCCATCCCGGTCGAGATGATCGACCGCTTCGAGATGCGCGAGCGGTCGTTCGCGACCTCCGCCTGGACCATCGTTGGCGTTCGCATCGACACGACGATCGACACCTTCCCCTCGCTGCCGTACTTCAGGACGTTCGTGGTGCACTCGCTCAGGAAGTCGACGATGCTCGCGGACACCTCGGCCGGCGCCCGCTCGAGCGCCGCGAGGTCGATCCGCTGCTCGACGCCCATGCCGGCGGCGCCGGCCGCATGCTCGAACCGATCGAGGAGGCCGGGGAGGTCGCGATCGCGCTCGAGGTGGCCGTCGGATCCCGGATGCAGCATCGTGAGGATCTTCTGCAGGTCGTCGGCGATGCCGTCGGTCGCGCGGAGCAGCTCGGCCGAGGTGCTCGAGATCTCCCCGTCGCTCAGGACGTCGCGATGCTGCAGCACGGATCCGTAGATGTGGACGACCGCGAGATGCCGCCCGATGCTGTCGTGGAGGCTGTGCGCGATGCGCATGCGCTCCTGCTCGCGCACCTCCGCGACGACGGCCGCCTCGCGCTCGCGCGCCACGACGAGCGCATGGTCGGCCTCGTCGCGCCGAGCGCGGAGCCGGCCCGCCGCGAGCCCGGTGGCGACGGCGCCCAGGAACGAGGCGACGTGCGCGAGCGCGATCGCGGCGTACCCGCCGGCGGAGCGGTCGGGGCCGAGGACGACGACCCAGATCGCGAACTGCGCGACGCCGACCGCCGTGGCCGCGAGCGTGATGACGACCTGATGCCGCGGGCGCGCGTGCAGGCCCGTCATGAAGAGGACCGACATGAGGGCGGGCACGCCGACGAGCGAGCACGCGTTGGCGGCGATCACGATCGCCGCGCCGGCGTTCGGCCTGCTCCTGCGCACGTAGAGCCCGATCGTCGACACGGCGCCGCTCGCGACGGCGAGCGTCCACTCGATCGTCGAGGCGCTCGCCTCGGTGATGACGAGGAACCAGACGACGCCCGCCGCGAGGATGGCGGCGAGCACGAGCGCGGCCGCCATCGGCGACGCGTCGATGGGTCGTTCCTCGATGATGACTCCTCATGCGTGCAGGCCCAGCCGCATCGCTGGGTTTCGCTCATGGTCTGCGCTGCGTCGATCGCCTGTCAAGAGGCCTCGAATCCACGATGTCGGCTGCAGGCACCGCCTATGGCTCGGTCGATCTCTGCTTCACCTGAAGTTGACACTTCGGCGACGAGCGCCACTGCTCGCCGGCGCCAGACCTAGCGTCGTGCTCCATGCAGGCAGCCACCACCCCGGGCACCAGGACTCGACCCGACGCCGTGTCGCAGCTCGTCGACTTCCTCGGCGCACCCGCGCACGAGCTCGAGGTCGACGCGTTCGGCGAGGCGCTCGCTCGCGCCCTGCGCGTCCCGTCCCCGCAGCGCCCGGGCGATCTCGTGGTGCTCGCCCGCACGCTCGCCGACGTCGCCCGCGCACGCGCCGGGTTCCGCAGCGCGCTGGCGATGGAGCCGTCGATCGAGACCCGGCGCGGGCGCTCGGGCATCGAGGCCGTCCTCGTCGAGGTCGACGCTCGCGGCGGAGGGCGCCTCGACCCCGCGGCGGCACGGCGCATCGTCGTCCTCACGCATGCGGCGCTCGCCGTCCACGATCAGGCGTCGCGCGACGAGCTGCTCGCCGCGGCGCTCGAGCACGCCGCGCTCCACGAGCGCTGATCCCCCAAGCCACTCGGCGCGCACCCTGACGCGTCCGAGGCCCCGCCGAGCCGGCACCTGTCAGAGGAGACACGCAGCATGAGCACCCAGGCCGATCGTCCCACCCAGGAGCGCCAGCTCCCACCCACGTCCGTCCACGAGGGGAGGACGCGCTGGACGCCCGGGAGGATCGCCCTGTGGGCGGGCGTCGCCCTCCTGGGCGCGATCGCCTGGACGATGCTCGCCGTCGTCCGCGGCGAGACCGTCAACGCGATCTGGTTCGTCTTCGCCGCGGTGTGCACGTACCTGATCGGGTACCGGTTCTACTCGAAGGTGATCGAGCGGCACATCACGCGTCCGGACGATCGGCGTGCGACGCCTGCGGAGCACCTCGCGAACGGCAAGGACTTCGTGCCGACGGATCGTCGGGTGCTGTTCGGGCATCACTTCGCGGCGATCGCGGGTGCGGGTCCGCTCGTGGGTCCGGTGCTCGCGGCGCAGATGGGCTACCTGCCGGGGACGATCTGGATCATCGTCGGCGTCGTGCTGGCCGGTGCGGTGCAGGACTACCTCGTGATGTTCTTCTCGATGCGTCGCGGAGGCCGCTCGCTCGGGCAGATGGCGCGCGACGAGCTGGGCCGCTTCGGCGGCACGGCGGCGATCGTGGCGACGCTGCTCATCATGATCATCATCACGGCGATCCTCGCCCTCGTGGTCGTGAACGCGCTCGGCGAGAGTCCGTGGGGCGTCTTCTCGGTCGCGATGACGATCCCGATCGCCCTGTTCATGGGCGCGTACCTGCGGTGGATCCGGCCCGGTCGGATCACGGAGGTGTCGATCATCGGGTTCGTGATGCTCATGGCCGCCATCGTCGGCGGCGGCATGGTCGCCGAGACCCAGTGGGGCCAGGACGTCTTCACCCTCGACCGCACCACCATCGCGTGGGGCATCATCGTCTACGGCTTCATCGCCGCAGTCCTGCCCGTGTGGGTCCTCCTCGCGCCGCGCGACTACCTCTCGACCTTCATGAAGATCGGCGTCATCGTCGCCCTCGCGGTCGCGATCGTGTGGGTGCGGCCCGAGATCGAGGTCCCGGCGTTCAGCGAGTTCGCCGGCGGCCAGACGGGCCCCGTCTGGGCGGGCAGCCTCTTCCCGTTCCTGTTCGTCACGATCGCCTGCGGAGCGCTCTCCGGGTTCCACGCGCTCATCTCGTCGGGGACGACGCCGAAGATGGTCGAGAAGGAGCGGCAGACGCGCTTCATCGGCTACGGCGGCATGCTCATGGAGTCGTTCGTCGCCGTCATGGCGCTCGTCGCCGCGCTGTCGATCGACCGCGGGATCTACTTCGCGATGAACGCCTCGGCAGCGGCCACGGGCGGCACGATCGAGGGCGCCGTCGCCTTCGTGAACGGGCTCGGGCTCGCGGGCGTGAACGTCACGCCCGAGCTGCTGCAGGGCACGGCCGACGCGGTCGGCGAGGAGTCGATCGTGTCGCGGACGGGCGGTGCGCCGACCCTGGCCGTGGGCCTCGCGAACATCATGCAGCAGTGGATCGGCGGGCCGTCGATGATGTCGTTCTGGTACCACTTCGCGATCATGTTCGAGGCGCTGTTCATCCTCACCGCCGTCGACGCTGGCACGCGCGTCGCCCGCTTCATGCTGCAGGACTCCATCGGCAACGTCCTGCCCCGCTTCAAGGACACCTCCTGGAGGCTCGGCGCCTGGATCTGCACCGCCGTCATGGTCGCCGGCTGGGGCGCGGTGCTCATCATGGGCGTCACCGACCCGCTCGGCGGCATCAACACCCTCTTCCCCCTCTTCGGCATCGCCAACCAGCTGCTCGCGGCCATCGCTCTGTCGATCGTGCTCACGATCGTCGCCAGGCGCGGCACCTGGCGCTGGCTGTGGGTGATCGGGCTGCCGCTCGCCTTCGTGTCGGTCGTGACGATCACGGCGTCGTTCCTGAAGATCCTGTCCCCGGTGCCGGCCGTCGGCTACTGGGCGAACCACATGGCGTTCCGCGACGCGCTGGCCGCAGGCGAGCAGTCGTTCGGCACCGCGGGCACCGTCGAGGCGATGGAGGCCGTCGTGCGCAACACGGCGGTGCAGGGCACGCTCTCGATCATCTTCGTGACGCTCGCGATCGTCGTCATCGCCACCTCGGTGCTCGCCGTGGTGCGCGCATGGCGGTCGCGCGAGATCGTCGACCGCGAGGATGCGGCGGTGCCGTCGCGGCGCTTCGCTCCCGCGAGCCTCGTCGCGACGAAGGAGGAGCGCGAGATCCAGGAGCTGTGGGATGCGCTGCCGAGCGAGCAGCGCCCGACGCGGGGCCACGGGTGACGGCTCGGGCTGCGCTCCACCGGGGCATCGCGCGCGCATGGCGCGCCACGGCCTGGTACGTGCGCGGCCTCACGGGGGAGTCCCGCTACGAGACGTACCTCGCGCACGAGCGCATCGAGCATCCGCACCGCCCGCCGATGCAGCGCACGCAGTTCTGGCGCGAGTACCACGCGTGGCAGGACTCCCACCCGCAGGGGCGATGCTGCTGACGGCGTCACCGCATGACCGCGAGCCCGCGGTCTCGCGCCGATCCTCGGATCAGCGCGAGGCTGCGGGCTCCGGCGCGTCCGGCAGGAGCTCGGCGAGGAGCGCCGCGACGCGATCGCGGATCGCGTCGCGGATGGGACGGACGGCCTCGATGCCCTGCCCAGCCGGGTCCTCGAGCACCCAGTCCTCGTAGCGCTTGCCTGGGAAGAACGGGCAGGCATCGCCGCAGCCCATCGTGATGACGGCGTCGGATGCCTGCACCGCCTCGGTGGTCAGCACCTTCGGCTGCTCAGCGGTGATGTCGATGCCGACCTCGGCCATCGCCGCGACCGCGATGGGGTTGATCCGCTCGGCGGGCATCGAGCCGGCCGAGCGCACCTCGACGCGGTCGCCGGCGAGCGCCCGGACGAAGCCCGCAGCCATCTGCGAGCGACCCGCGTTGTGCACGCAGACGAACAGCACGGACGGCCTCTGGTCGGTCATGGCATCCATCATCGCGGATCGCTCACGCACGGGCGGGCACGGCGCCGACGAGCGCCTCGACGAGGCCCTCGGGCGTCGGCGTCCTCGCGACCGCCGAGACGTGGAGGCCCGCACGTCGGCAGTCCTCCGCCGTCTGCTCGCCGATCGCGACGACGGTCGTGCCGGCGGCGAGCCCCAGGCGGAGCACCTGCTTGGCCACCGAGCCGCTCGTGACGAGCACGGCGTCGACGGGCGTCTCGCGCGGCTCGAAGGCCGTGAGCGCCTGGTCGTCGTCGACGAGCACGCCCAGCGCATCGAGCTCGTGCTCGTCGCTGTCGAGCACGGAGACCGTCCGGTACGCGACGACGTCGACGACCTCCATGCCCTTGGCGTCCAGGCCGTCCTTGATCGTCGGCTTGGCATCCTCCGAGCGGGGCCACAGCACGCGGCCGGTCGGGATGGGCCACTCGTCGACGAGGCCTGCGGCCGACTGCCGGCGCGGCACGAAGGCCACGGGGATGCCGCGCTCGCGCAGCGCCGCGGCCGTGACGTTGCCGACCGCGGCGACCGAGACGGCTGCGGGCACGCGGGGCAGGTAGCGCACCGTCGACTGCGACGTCACGACGAGCCAGTCGAACCGACCGGCGCCGAGCTCGTCGATGCGGTCGCGCAGCGCATCCTGGTCGGTCGCCGGAGCGATCGTGATGAGCGGCAGGACGAGCGATGCGAAGCCCGCCTCCTCGACGAGCGACGAGACGTGGTCGCCCCAGGAGCCCGCGCGGGGGATGAGGACGCGCATCAGGCCCGATCCAGGTCCATGGCGCCCGCGTCGACGAGCTCGCGCACGGCGCGGCCGGCGACGTCCATCGCGGCGTCGCCGAGCTCGCGCGCGCTCTGACCGTCGAGCGTGTACGCGTGCGACGACGTGAGGTGCTGCGAGCCGTCGGCGGCGTAGACCGTGGCGGTGAGGAAGAGCATGCCGTCGTCGACCTGGGCGCTCGCCGCGATGGGGGCGGAGCAGCCCGCCTCGAGCCCGGCGAGCACGAGGCGCTCGGCGTCGGCGCACGCGCGGGAGACGAGGTGATCGGTCGGGGCGACCGCGCGCCGCGCCGCGTCGTCGCCGTCGCGCACCTCGACGGCGAGCGCGCCCTGCGCGGGCGCCGTGGGGAAGCGTCCGAGGCCGAGGACCTCGGTCACGGCGTCCTGGCGACCCAGGCGCGTGAGCCCGGCGAGCGCGAGCACCACGGCGTCGAGGTCGGCGTCCGGCCCCTGCGCACGTGCGAGGCGCGTCTCGACGTTGCCGCGGATGTCGACGACCTCGAGATCCGGCCGCACGCGGCGCAGCTGCGCCGCGCGGCGCGGGCTGCCCGTGCCGACCTTCGCGCCCTCGGGGAGGTCGTCGAAGCCCAGGCCGTCGCGAGCGCAGAGCGCGTCGCGGGCGTCCTCGCGGCGCGCGACCGCTGCGAGGGCGATGCCGGGGTGCGGCGCGGTAGGCAGGTCCTTCATCGAGTGCACGATGACGTCGACGCGGTCGTCGAGCAGCGCATCGCGGAGGGCGGAGGTGAAGACGCCCGTGCCGCCGATCTCCGCGAGCGACCCGCGATCGACGTCGCCGCGCGTCGTGATCTCGACGATCTCGACCTCGCCCGAGAACCGCGCGGCGAGCGCCTTGGTCTGGGCGAGCGCGAGCGCGGAGCCGCGCGTGCCGACGCGGAGGGTCACGGCTGCACGCCCGCGATCGCCGGCTTGAAGCCGAGGCGCGGGTTCTCGCAGCAGCCGGGCCTGCAGGTGTCGAACCAGGGACCGAGGTCGGTCACCGATCCGCGCTGCTCGACGGGGCGCCCCTCGAGGCGCTCCTGCACGAGGTCGACGAGCGCACCGACGTACGCGGGGTGCGTGCCGGGCGTCGGCGTGCGGCGCGCCCACAGGCCCTGCTGCTCCGCCGTCTCCAGCGCCTCCTCGTCGAGGTCCCACATGACCTCCATGTGGTCGCTCACGAAGCCGAGCGGCACGATGAGCACCGCGGTGCGGCCCTCGAGGCCCTCGATGGCGTCGTTGACGTCGGGCTCGAGCCAGGGCTGCGTGGGCGGGCCCGAGCGCGACTGGTAGACGAGCTGCCACGCGATGTCCGGCGCGACCTGCTGCATGACGTACGTCGCGACCGCCCGGTGCTGGCCGGCGTAGCCGCCGCCCTCGCCCCAGGCGAAGAGGTCGGGCGCGCCCGAGCGCTCCGCGTCCGCCGTGGGGATGGAGTGCGTCGCGAAGAGCACCTCGATGGCGTCGTCGGCATGGCCGGCGCCGCGCGCCTCCGCCACGGCGGCCTCGACGCCCTCGATGAACGGCTGCACGAAGCCGGGGTGGTCGAAGAACTGGCGCACCTTGTCGATGCGGATCGTGTCCTGCAGGCCCGTGGCCTCGAGGGCATCCGCCCAGTCCTCGCGGTACTGGCGGCACGACGAGTAGGAGGAGTACGCGCTCGTGGGGATCGCGAGCATCGTGCGCACGCCGTCGGCGGCGGCCTGCTCGAGCGCCTCGTCGAGGTACGGCGCCCAGTTGCGGTTGCCCCAGTAGATCGGCAGGTCGAGGCCGGCGGCCGCGAAGGCCCCCCGCATGGCCTCGAGCAGCGCGCGGTTCTGGTCGTTGATCGGGCTCACGCCGCCGAAGTGGCGGTAGTGGTGCGAGACCTCCTCGAGACGCTCGTCGGGGATGCCGCGACCGCGCGTGACGTTGCGGAGGAACGGGATGACGTCGTCCTGCCCCTCGGGTCCGCCGAAGCCCGACAGCAGCACGGCGTCGTAGCGCGTCGGCTCCAGCACGTGCGCGGGGCCGGACTGCGCCGCGGGCGTGGCGCTCGCCACGACGGCGCCCTCCTCGAGGCGCACGCTCGTCGCGGCCGGCGGCTTGAGCTCGCGCCGCGGCGCGGGCTCGGCCTGCGTCGACTGCGCCTGCTGCTGCTGCACCTGCTCGAGCAGCTCGCCACCCATCGCGGTCGCCTCGAGGCTCGTCGCCTCGTCGTTCGATCCGCAGCATCCTCCACCGCAGCAGCTCACGCCAGCACCTCCGTCACGTCGGTCGTCTCGATCCTGCGGCCCGTGAAGAACGGGATCTCGTCGCGCACGTGCATCCGTGCCTCGACCGCGCGCAGGTCGCGCATCATGTCCACGAGCTCGACGAGGTCGTCGGACTCGAGGGGGAGGATCCACTCCCAGTCGCCCAGCCCGAACGCGCTCACCGTGTTGGCGATGACGCCCGAGTAGACGGCGCCGCGGCGGCCGTGCTCCGCGAGCATGCGCGCGCGGTCCTCGGCGGGCAGCAGGTACCACTCGTAGGAGCGGTTGAACGGGTACACCGTGATCCAGCCGCGCGGGTCGACGCCGCGGAGGAAGCCGGGCACGTGGCGCTTGTTGAACTCCGCGTCGCGGTGCACCCCCATCGCGCTCCACACCTGGTCGGTGCCGGCGAGCTCGACCGAGCGGCGGAGCCTGCGCACCGCGTGCTGCAGGTCGGCGGCGTCGGGGCCGTGGAGCCAGAGCATGAGGTCGGCGTCGCCGCGGAACCCGGTGAGGTCGTAGATGCCGCGAAGCGTCACGCCCTCGAGGCCGGCCGCGGCCTCCTCGAGCGTCTCGCGCCC
This sequence comes from Agrococcus versicolor, assembly GCF_039531815.1. Classification (NCBI taxonomy): domain Bacteria; kingdom Bacillati; phylum Actinomycetota; class Actinomycetes; order Micrococcales; family Microbacteriaceae; genus Agrococcus; species Agrococcus versicolor. Next base: position 13,776 of record NZ_BAAAQT010000001.1, read on the forward strand.
CTCGGCGCCGGGGGAGTCGCCCCGCTGCAGCACGACCCACACGGCGAAGCCCTGGGGCTCGTCGAGGTCGCGTCCGCTCGGGTGCCGGATGATCTCGACCGGTGCCGTGCCGATGGAGACGATCGGTGCCATCTTGTCGTCGCTCACTCGTCCATCCTCTCGCGTCGTGGGGGGTCGTGCTCGCCACTCGGCGAGCCGTCGCGCATGGGCTCAGGCGCGCTCGTCCGCGCCCGTCGACCGCACGGCGTCGACCATGCCCGACAGGAAGCGGCCGACCGCGGCCAGCTGCTCCGGGGTCAGGTCCTCGGCGACCGCCGCCATGCGCGCGTGCAGGTCGCCGAGCGTCTCGCGCACCTCGCGATCGGTGTCTGCGGTCGGCACGAGGACGACGGAGCGCCGATCGGACGGGTGCGGGCGTCGCTCGACGTGGCCGGAGCGCTCGAGGCGGTCGACGAGCGCCGTGACCGACGCGGACGAGATGTCGAGCGCCTCGGCGAGGTCGCGCTGCCGCACGAGGTCGTCGTGGCGCTGCGCACGCAGCAGGTGGCGCAGCGCGCGCAGGTCGGTCTCGTTCATGCGCATCGACGAGCGAGCGCGGGCGCGCATCGCTGCCTCCGCCTCGCGGTAGCGGCGCAGGAGGTCGAGGACCTCTGCGGCGGTTCGCGCGGGACCGCCCTCGAACCAGGGCTCGGACGCGGAAGGAGCCTCATCGGCTCGCGTGCGGGCCGCGACCGGTGCATCGCGCACGTCGGTCATCCGTCCCACCCCCTGGCAGCATCGTCCGACTTCCTCGAGGATACGGCGGCGGACGCCGCATCGACAACTCGTCAGGCAATATGCCCCCCACGTTGCTAGATTGTCGAAGGATCATCGACGAGCGCGTGGAGGTGCCGGTGACGACCATCGACGTCGCGGACGCCGGGACGAGTGCCGCGGGCGACTCGCGGCTCGCGTGGACGTGCCCCGAGCCCGTGCTGTGGACGGCATCCGAGCCCACGCCGCACGGCGCCGTCTACGCGGGCTTCGTGCAGCAGGTCGGCGAGCGCTTCGTCGCCGTCGACGGCCTCGGTGCCGCGCTCGGAGCCTTCGACGAGCTCGAGCTCGCGCAGCGGGCCGTCGCCGCCGCGGTCGCGACGACCCTCGCGGCATCGATCTGGATGCGGCAGGTCTGACGTGCGCGCCCTCGACGACACGATGCTGCACGCCCTGCGCGGCGCCGTCGCACGCCCCGACGCGTCGCGGGCCGACGACGCTCGCGACGATGCCTCGCAGGCCGACGTCGCGCGCGCGCTCATGCGCCTGCGCACGGCCGAGTCGCAGATGCTGCGCCGCCGCTCTGCGTCGCGCGGGCTCGGCGAGTCGGACACCGCGGCGCTGCGCCTCGTCGTCGACCGAGCCGAGCAGGACCCCGTGACGCCGACGGAGATCGCGGCGCACCTCGGGCTGACGACCTCGGCCGTCACGTCGCTCGTCGACCGCCTCGTCCGCGACGGCCACGTCGAGACGCGCCCGCATCCGAGCGACCGCAGGCGCAAGGTCGTCGTGCCGACCTCGAGCGCCGCCGCGACCGATCCGCTCGAGCGGCACGTCGACGAGCTCGTCGCGCAGCTCTCGACCCGATCGCGTCAGGTGATCGCCGACTTCCTCGACCGGGTGGCCGCGGCCGCCGAGCGCGAGGAGCGCTGAGCCGAGGCGTCAGCCGCCGACGTCCGCGCCGTCGCCGTCCAGCGTCTCGTCGACCTGCTCGCCGAACCGCTCGCGACGGATGCGCAGCGCCGCCTCGCGCGCCTGCGGCACGACCTGCGCGAGCCCCGTGCCCGCGAGCCACGCGCCGACGACCTCGAGGTTCGGCTCGGCCGCGACCGCCTCGCGCACGCGGCGCTGCATCGCCCGCGCGCCGATCGCCGACGACGGCTGCGCCTGCTCCCACCGCACGCGGTCGGCGGCGACGGGCTCGGGCACCGGCACGCCGAGGATGTCGGCGGCGTCGCGCCGCGCGAGGGCGATGGCGCCCGCGTCGTCGAGGCCGGCCGTCGCGGGCGCCTCGCCCGCACGCCCGTACGAGAGGCGCAGCACCGCGCGCCCGCCCGCCGCCTCCGCGAGCCACGCCCACTTGGCCGTCGCATGCGTGAGCGCCTTCGCCGCGATGCCCGCGTCCTCCGCCACGAGCGCGCCCGAGCCGCGCGGTGCGCCGTCGAGGCCGTCGACGACGAGGGTCACGAGCTCCACCGTCGTCGCGGGCGCCGCCTCGAGGTCGATGCCCACGCCCTCGAGCAGCGCCGCGGCGGCCACGCCGGGCGTCGCGACGACGACGGCCGACGTCGTCCAGCGACGCTCGCCCGCCTGCACGGCCCACCCCGCGCCGTCGCGCTCGACCCGGTCGACGACGACGCCGGCGTGGATGGTCGCCCGGCGGTCGACCTCGCCGCGCAGCGCGTCGGTGAGCCGGTGCATGCCGCCGCGGATGCCGCGCACGGCGCTGCCGGGCCGCGCGCCGTCGCCGATGCGCAGCGCGACGCCGCCCGAGAGCGACCCTGCACGCGTCATGGCCTCGTTGAGGCCGGGCGCGACGACCGCCACGTCGAGGTCGCGCGCGTCGGACGAGTAGACGCCGCCCGAGATCGGCGCCACGAGCCGCTGCAGCACGGCCTTGCCCATGCGCCGCTCGACGAGCGGGCCGAGGCGGTCGTCCTTGCCGACCTTGAGCACGGGCATGAGGCGGTCGAGGTAGGCGCGCAGCGCGCCGCGCCAGCCGAGCACGGCGATGACGTCCTGCGCGAGCGGCACCGAGGGGATGCCGAGCATCGAGTTGCGCGGCAGCGGCACCGACCTGCCCTGCAGGCGCAGCCACGCGCCGCCCGGCTCGGGATCGACGAGGTCGTCGCCGAGCCCCAGCTGCTCGGCGAGCTCGGCGACGGCGCCGCCGCGCACGGCGAACGACTCGGCCCCCGCGTCGAGCGCGAGGCCGGCGAGCTCGTGGCTCGAGACGATGCCGCCCGTGCGCTCCCGCGCCTCGAGCACGACGACGTCGTACCCGCGGCGCGCGAGGTCGTTCGCGACGACGAGGCCCGCGACGCCCGCGCCGATCACCACGACGTCGTGCTGCGGGGGCTCGGGCTCGGCGACCGCGTCCGCGCCCACGGCGGTCATCGGCTGCGCGTCGGTCGCCGGCTGCGCAGCGTCGTCCGCCCCCGCCGTGCCGAGCGGCTCGACGTCGGTCGTCCGCTCGCCGGCTGCGGCATCCCCGTGCTCGGTCATGCTGCGTGCACGTGCTCGACGATGCGCGTCAGCACCGTCGGATCGGTCTCGGGCGGGACGCCGTGGCCGAGGTTGAAGACGTGGGCGCGCGCCGACGCGCCCTGGCGCAGCACCTCGTCGGCCGCGGTCGCGATCGTCTCCCACGGTGCGCCGAGCAGCGCCGGGTCGAGGTTGCCCTGCACGGTGACGTCGCTGCCCATGCGCGCGTGGGCGACGTCGAGCGGCGTGCGCCAGTCGACCCCCATCGCGTCGACGCCGAGCTGCATCGCGCCGTAGAGCTCCATCGCGCCGACGCCGAAGTGGATGAGCGGCAGCCGCCGGCCGTCGGAGGCCGTCAGGTCGCGGACGTGGTCGAGCGCGCGCGACGACGCGGGGGCGACGTGCTGCACGTAGGCGTCGAGCGGCAGCGAGCCCGCCCAGGAGTCGAACAGCTGCGCGGCGCTCGCACCCGCATCCACCTGCGCGCGCACGAAGCGGCCCGTGACGTCGGCGCACCAGTCGGTGAGCCGCGCCCACGCGACGGGGTGCGAGCGCAGCATCGTGCGGGCGGCGAGGTGGTCCTTCGACGGCCGGCCCGCCACGAGGTACGCGGCGAGGGTGAACGGCGCACCCGCGAACCCGATGAGCGGCGTCGTGCCGTCGCCGATGCCCGCGAGCCCCGCGACCGTGCGGCGCACGCCCTCGCGGACGGGCTCGAGGGCGTCGTCGAGCATCGCGGGGTCGGTCGCGACGAGGCGATCGACGTCCTCCGGCGTCGCGATGGGCGAGCCGATGACCGGGCCGACGCCCGGCTCGATGCGCACGTCGACGCCTGCGAGCAGGAGCGGCACCATGATGTCCGAGAAGAAGATCGCCGCGTCGACGCCGTGGCGTCGCACGGGCTGCAGCGTGATCTCGCTCGAGAGCGCCGGATCGAGGCAGCTGTCGAGCATGTCGTGCCCCGTGCGCAGCTCGCGGTACTCCGGCAGCGAGCGACCGGCCTGGCGCATGAACCACACCGGCGTCACCTCGGGGCGCTCGCCCCGGTAGGCGCGGATGAGCCGGCTGTCGCCGGTCGTCGCGTGGAGCGGGTGGTCGCCAGGGAGGGTCGTCATCGTGCCTCCATCCTCCCACCCGGTCTCGCCGGGCGGCGTCAGCGCCTGCGCGGCGAGCGCGGGCGTCGGCGACCGGGCCTCGTGCCGTCGCCGTCCGTCGCGACGATCGGATGCGCGCCGGGGGAGGCGGCGATGCCGGCGACGAGGTTGACGAGGAATCCGAGCACGCGTCTCATGGCCCCAGCCTCGCAGACGCATCCCTGCTCCGCATGTGGATCGGCTGCGCACGCAGGGGACCGTGGAGCGGGATCCCGGCCGTCAGTCGCGCTCGATGCGCCGCACCTGCACGGTGAGCCGGGCGTCCGACCAGTCGCCGGGGAGCGCGGCGCGCACGGCCGCGGCAGCCGTGCGCGAGACCTCGCGGACGTCGTGCGACGTGTGCACGCCGATCGCGACGCGGATGGCCCGCGGCAGCACCGTGACGTGGGCGAGCACCTCGCGGCGCTGCCCCTCGACGACCTGCGCGAACGCGGGCGCCGCGACGTAGCAGTGCGCGACGCCGCGCACCGTGAGCAGCGACGCGTCGACCGCGCGTGCGACGTCGATGGGGTCGGTCATGGTGCGCTCCCGGGGAACACGTCGTCGACCACGACGTCGACCGTGCCGATCGTCAGCGGGGAGTGCGACACGAGCGCGCGATGCACCTCGGTGCGCACGTCCTCCGCGATCGGCACCACCGGTGCGCCGAAGCGCACCGCGACCGTGACGCGCACGTCGAGCACGCCGTCGTGCTCGGCGAGGTGCACGCGGCCGACGAGCACGTCGTCGACGGAGTCGCCCGCCGTCCTCGCGACCTCGCGCAGCGCACCCTCGGTGATGGTCGTCGACGTCAGCTCGTCGGTGTCCTCGATCGGCAGGTCGCGACCTGCGCGCACCTCCGAGCGGATGATGCCGAGCAGCTGGTCGAGCCACTGGTCGTCGCCCGGGCCCGCCGCGGCGGCATCCTCGTCGGCCATCGTGCGAGCGAGGCCGCCGAGGCGCTCCATCGACTCCACGAGCGCGCGAGCCTCCGCGTCCTCCTCGATCGCCGCGATCCGCGGCATCCGATCGCGATCGACGTAGGCGGAGAGCTGCTCGAGCGTGTGCCCCGAGCCGCCGACCGTCTCGGCGTCGTCGGGCTCGATCCCGTCGTCGTGCATGCTCACCTCCACTCCTCCATCGATGCCAGCACCGTCTGTCGTGCTCGGGCAAGCCTGCCGCGCACGGCGGCCGGCGTCGAGTCCGTGCGCTCGGCGATGTCCTCGTAGGACATGCCGGCGAGCTCGCGCAGCATCCACGCATCGCGCTGGTCGGCGGGCAGCGCGTCGACGATGCGGCCGAGCGCCTGCGTCGCCGCCTGGCGCTCGACGACCGTCTCGGGACCGTCGCGGCGGTCGGTGACCTCGCGGTCCTCGATCGCGTCGGTGCGGCGGCGCGCACGCGTGCGCATGACGTCGGTCGCGCGGCGAGCGACGGCGGTCGCGAGCCACGAGCGCACCTGCGACGGATCGCGCAGGTCGCCGATGCGGCGCCACGCGGTCACGAAGGCCTCCTGCACGACGTCGTCGGCGTCGAGGCTCGAGCCCATGTAGCGGATCGCGAAGCCTCGCAGGTACGAGGCGTGCCTGCGCACGAGCACCGCGAAGGCGCGCTCGTCGCCGTCGGCCGCTCGCGCTGCGAGCAGCGCGTCCGGAGCCTCCTCCAGCTGCATCCGGCACCCCCTTCGATCGGGAGCGTACCTCGCCATCCTCGGAGGCCGAGCACGTGCGCGACACGCCCGGCATGCGTGCTACCGATGCGACCGTGACGGATGGACGCCTCGTGACGTCTCCCCTTCGAAGGACCGCCTGGTCCCGCAGACATCGTCCATCGCAGAGAGAGGCCATCACCATGGCAACCACGCAGGGAACCACCCCCATCGCCGGCACGTCCTCGACCGCCGTCACGGCCGCGTCGTCGTCGACCGCGACGGGCACGACGACCGTCGTCGACCCGGTGGTCGCGAAGATCGCCGGCATCGCGGCACGCGAGGTCCCCGGCGTCCACGCGCTCGGCGGCGGCGCCGCTCGCGCCGTGGGCTCGATCCGCGACGCGATCGGCCAGACGGACCTCGCCCAGGGCGTGCGCGTCGAGGTCGGCGAGACGCAGGTCGCCGCGGACGTGACGATCGTCGTCGGCTACCCCGAGCAGCTGCAGGTCGTGGCGAACGGCGTGCGCACCGCCGTCGCCCGTGCGATCACCGAGCTCATCGGCATGGAGGTCGCGGAGGTCAACGTGACGATCTCCGACGTGCACATCCCGGGCGACGAGCCCGAGGAGCAGGAGACGCGCGTCTCCTGACCACGCGAGACCACGAC
>NZ_BAAAQT010000001.1:20486-57311 GCF_039531815.1 Agrococcus versicolor
GCCCCGTCGCCGCGTGAGCATGCACCCGAGGCGCCTCATGCGCAACCCATCGCGCATCCACCGGCTCGAGGGGCACGCTGAGGGAAGACCACGCGAGGGAGACCTCGATCGCAAGAGGAGAAGGAGGAGCCCATGGGACTCGGAGACAAGATCTCGAACCAGGCCGAGGAGTTGAAGGGCAAGGCCAAGGAGGCCTTCGGTGACGCCACGGACAACGAGCGTCTGCAGGCTGAGGGCAAGGGCGACCAGGCCCAGGCCAACGCCAAGCAGGCGGGCGAGAACGTGAAGGACGCTGCCGGCAACGTGTTCGGCGACGACAAGAAGTAGCGACTCGCACGAAGCCCCCGACCCCTTGCGGTCGGGGGCTTCGTCGTCCGCGGCGTGCGCAGCCTCGCGCCGTGGCCACCTCCCCGACCACCTCGAACGAGAGCAGGAAGCCATGCCCGATGCGAGCACGCGCGTCGCCGCCGTCGTCTACAACCCCGTGAAGGTCGACCTCGACGTCCTCCGTCGGGCCGTCCACCAGGAGGCGGAGGCCGCCGGCTGGGGCGAGACGCTCTGGCTGTCGACGAGCGAGGAGGACGTCGGGCAGGGCGCGACGCGCGAGGCGCTCGACGCCGGCGTCGACCTCATCGTCGCGGCAGGCGGCGACGGCACGGTGCGCGCGGTCGCCGAGGCGGCGCGCGGCACGGGCACGCCGGTCGCGCTGCTGCCCTCGGGCACCGGCAACCTGCTGGCGCGCAACCTCGACCTCACGCTCGACGACATGCCCGGCTCGGTGACCGCCGCCTTCCAGGGCGTCGACCGCCCCATCGACATCGGCGTCGTCGACGTCGAGCGCGAGGACGGCTCGCGCGATCGGCACGCCTTCGTCGTCATGGCGGGCATGGGCCTCGACGCGAAGATGATCGAGCACACGGACGAGGACCTGAAGGCGAAGGCCGGATGGGCCGCCTACGTGCAGGCGATGGCGCGGTCGCTGCGCGACGCCGACGAGCTGCACGTGCGGTATCAGGTCGACGACGGCAGGCAGCGCCGCTCGACCGTCAACACCCTGATCCTCGGCAACTGCGGATCGCTGCCCGCCAACATCCTGCTCATGCCGGACGCCGCGGTCGACGACGGCCTGCTCGACCTCATGGTCATGCGGCCGCGCAGCGTCTGGGGCTGGGTGCGCGTGTGGACGAAGGTCGCCTGGACGAACGGCGTGCTGCGCCGCACGAAGGCGGGCCAGGCGCTCGTCGGCGAGCGTCGCGACGACGACGACCTGCGCTACGAGACGGCGCGACGACTCGTCGCGCGCCTGTCGCGACCCGAGCAGATCGAGCTCGACGGCGACGGCTTCGGCGAGGCCGTCGCCATCCGCGCCTGGATCGAGCCCGGCGCGCTCACGGTGCGCGTGCCCGCCCAGCAGGGCTGAGCGGGGCGGACGGCGCGGGTCGCCCCGCGGACGGTCGCTGCGTCCGCAGCGGACGCCCTCGCCGTTCGCTCCGCGCGTCCGCTCTGGGCGTCGAGCGGCCGCGGGCCGCGCACCGGGGAGCGGGTACGATGGGCACGTGCTCATCTGCCTCACGGCGAGCCACCGGAACGCCGACTTCGACGTCCTCGAGCGGCTCGCAGCCGCCGACGCGACGATGCTCCCTACCCTCCTCGCCTCCTCCGACGGCGTCGAGGGCGCGATCGTGGTGTCGACGTGCAACCGCTTCGAGGCCTACCTCGACGTCTCCGCCGACCAGGCGGACGGCGCCGCGCGCACCGCGCTCGAGGTCGCGCTGACGCGAGCGGGCGCCCCCGGCGAGGTGCAGCACGTCGAGGCCCTCTACGACGCCCACGCGGCCGAGCACCTCTTCGCCGTCGCCGCCGGGCTCGAGTCGGTCGTCGTCGGCGAGGGCGAGATCGCCGGCCAGGTGCGTCGCGCGCTCGGCAACGCGCAGGACGCCGGCACGACGACGCGCGACCTCGAGCGCCTCTTCCAGCGCTCCATCGAGACGCAGCGCGGCGTGAAGCGACGCACGGGCCTCGGCGAGCAGGGCCGCTCGATCGTGCGCCTCGCGCTCGACCTCGCGAGCGACCGCATCCACGACTGGTCGCAGGCGCGCGTGCTGCTCGTCGGCACCGGCCGCTTCGCCGCGGCGTCGCTCGCGGCGCTGCGCGACCGCGGCGTGCGCGACGTCGAGGTGTGGAGCCCGTCCGGGCGCGGCGAGCGCTTCGCCCGCGGCCACGGCATCCCGAACGTCGACGGCCGCGACGCGCCGCTCGCGCTCGCCGGCGCCGACGTCGTCGTGACGTGCACGACGTCGAGCGAGCACGTCATCGACGCGGCCATGATCGCCGCCGGGCGTCGGGCGCTCGCCGCCACCCACGCGTACGCCGGGATGCCCGCCGGGCACGAGCACGCGGCCGGCGGCCCCTTCCAGTCGCTGGTCGGCGCCGGCGAGCCGCAGCGCGCCGAGCCGGCCGTCTGCCCGGTCGCCGTGCAGGTCACGGGCGCCTCGTGCCCCGTCGAGCACGGCCGCTCGAGCCAGCTCGTCATCGACATGGGGTTGCCGCGCAACGTCGCGCCCGACGTGTCGCGCGTGCACGGCGTCGAGCTGCTCGACCTCGAGACCATCCGCATCCACGCGCCGCTCGACCACCTCACGGCGACCGACGACGCTCGCGCGCTCGTGCAGAAGGCTGCGCGCACGTACACGCGCGTCGGCGAGGAGCAGCGGCTCGGCCCGGCCGTCGCCGCGCTGCGTCGCCACGTCGCCGGCGCGCTCGACGCCGAGCTCGCCCGCGTGCGCCGCCGCGGCACCGAGGCTGAGCAGCTCGCGGCCGAGCAGGCGCTGCGGCACTTCGCCGGCGTGCTGCTGCACCAGCCGAGCGTGCGGGCGCGCGAGCTCGCCGCCGACGGCCGGCACGCCGACTACGTCGACGCGCTCGAGGCGCTCTTCGGCATCGACGACGTCGCCTGAGCGTCCCTCGGGCGGATCCCGTCGTCGCTCGACGGCGCGAGGTGCGGACGGCGTGCCGTGCGATTCCGCGTCGCGGCGCACGCTCGATGCGTCAAGGGGGTCGTCGCCGGGAGCGATGCCTGTTGGTCTAGGTCCTCCATCCACGAGAGAGGACGATCGTGACCGACCAGCATCCGACCGAGTTCCCCGCGCAGCAGCAGCCCGAGCAGCCCGGCCGCACCGAGCCGATGGATCCCACGCCCGACCACGGCGAGCAGAGCTGGGTCGGTCGCGGCAGGCTCGAGGGGCGCCGTGCGCTCATCACCGGCGGCGACTCGGGCATCGGTCGCGCCGTCGCCATCGCGTACGCCCGCGAGGGCGCCGACGTGGCGATCGTGCACCTGCCCGAGGAGGCCGAGGACGCCGCGGCGACGATCGCGGCCATCGAGGAGGCCGGCAGGAAGGGCCTGTCGCTGCCGCTCGACCTGCGCGAGGAGTCCGCGTGCGTCGAGGCCGTGCAGCGCACGGTCGACGGGCTCGGCGGCATCGACGTGCTCGTGTCGAACGCCGGCTATCAGCGGCAGAACGACGGCATCGAGTCGATCACGCGCGAGAGCATCGAGCGCACGTTCGCGACGAACCTCGTCGCGATGCTCCTGCTGACCCGCGAGGCCGTGCCGCACCTGCAGGCGGGCGCGTCGATCATCGTGACGTCGTCGGTGCAGTCGGCCGACCCGTCGCCGGGGCTCATCGACTACGCCATGACGAAGTCGGCGCAGCGCGCGTTCGTCGAGGCGCTCGCGGCCGAGCTCGGCCCGCGCGGCATCCGCGTGAACGCCGTCGCGCCCGGACCGGTGTGGACCCCGTTCATCCCCGCGACCGGGTTCCCGGACGAGAAGGTCGAGCAGTTCGGCCAGAACACGCCCATCGGTCGTGCAGGCCAGCCGGCGGAGCTCGCCGGCGCGTACGTGTACCTCGCCTCCGACGAGGCCAGCTACACGTCGGCAGCCGTCATCGGCGTCACGGGCGGTCGCCCCGTGCCGTGATCGGCACCGTGGTCGACGGACCACGACGGCGCCCGGGCGATGCTCGGGCGCCGTCGTCGTGTCCGGGGTCGCTCGCGCCTCGGCGCGTGCGGCGTGCGGGTGCCGGCGTTCAGGCGCGCGGCTCGCCGGCCCTCGGTCCTGTCGTCGCGAGGTACGCACCTCGTCGGGAGGTGCCGCGATCGCAGCACCCCGTGACGAGGTGCGTACCTCGAAACGCTGGGGCACCACATGCGCACCGGCGCCGCCGTGTGCGCCGACCCGATCTCCTGGCGCTCCGTGCTAGCGCCCGCCGCCTGCCAGAGGTGTGGAGTCCACGACCACCTGACCATCCGGCGCTGGTGCTTCTATCGCGCTGCGCACCTCGGTGAGCAGATCGTGCATCGCGAGCTCGGCGGCATCACCATCGCGCGCGATCACCGCTCGCATCACGAGCTCGTGCAGGGCGAATGCCTGACGGCGGTCGTCTGCACTCACCGGGCGCTGTCGGCGACGTGATGAGAGCGTCTCGGCGATGACGTCCGCGAGCGAGGCGTACATGTCGTTCTTGGAGGCTCGCAGCAGCAGCGTGTGGAAGCGCACGTCGGCCTCGAGATGCCGCTCTTCGCCGTCCGCGTCGACGTAGGCACCGATCATGGCGGTCGCCGCGCGGAGGTCGTCTCGCTCGTCATCCGACGCCCGGAGCGCGGCGAGTCGGGCTGCGACGGGCTCCACGCCGAGGCGGAGCTCGGTGAGCGTCGCGAGCTGCCGGTGTCTGCCGGGTCCGGCGAGGCGCCATCGGATGATCCTCGAGTCGAACACCGCCCAGAGGGACGGATCTTGCACGACGAGCCCGACGCGTCGACGTGAGACGAGCATGCCCATGGTCTCGAGGACGCGCATGCATTCGCGAACGATGCCGCGGGAGGCGCCGTATCGGACCTGCAGCTGTTCGAGAGTGAGGACCGATCCCGAGGGGTGCGTGCCGGAGACGATGTCGCCGCCGATGGCATCGAGCACTTCGACGTGCAGCAGCTCCGTGGTCATCTCGCCAACCTATCTGCGCGGCGGATGCGGTCCGCGACGACGCTGGCGACGATCGTGTCGATGCTCTCGGTCGCGTCCACGATGACGCCGCTCTCGTCCGGACGCAGAGGCTCCAGATCGCGGAATTGCGATGCGACGAGGGAGGAGCGAGCGAAGTGGCCGCGGCGTGCAGCGAGGCGTCTGGTGGCTTCGGTGGTCGAGAGCGAGAGCTGCACGAACGAGACGTTGCGTGCGCTCGACCGCAGCACCTCTCGATGTCGATGTGCGAGCGCCGAGCACGCGACGACGCTGGAACCATCGATTCCGCGGATGGTGGTGGCGATGCGTCCCAGCCATGGTGTCCGGTCGACGTCGGTGAGACCGGTGCCGTCTCGCATTCGTGCGACGGAGGCCTCGTCATGGTGGTCGTCACCTTCGATGAGCGCCCAGCCGAGCTCCCGCGCGAGGGCGGCGGCGACCGTGGACTTGCCGCATCCGGCGACGCCGGCGATGACGAGGACTTCGCGCATGTCAGGACCCGCCGCTCACGCTTCCGACTCGATGCGCGTGCGCGCCTTCCGGATCTGGGGAACAGCGGAGGTGAGTGCGACGACGCCGAGCACGGCGACGAGCGCGATGCATGTCGGCGAGGACAGGAAGACCGTGGGGTCACCCTCGGAGAGGATCAGCGAGCGACGGAAGTTGGTCTCGAAGAGCGGGCCGAGGATGAAGGCGAGGACGAGAGGGGCCGGCGGGATGCCGAGCCGTCGCAGGCCGAAGCCGACGAGCCCTGCCGCGACCATGACGCCGACGTCGAACGTGTTGCCGTTGATGCTGAAGGCACCGACGACCAGGATCGCGACGGTGATCGTCGCCATGATCGCGGGCGGGATCTGAGCGATGCGGACGAACACGGGCAGCAGCGGGATGTTCATCACGAGCAGCACGACGTTGCCGATCACCATGGACACCACGACGCCCCAGAAGATGTCCGGTCGCTCGGTGATGAGCGTGGGTCCGGGCGTGACCCCCTGGATGAGCAGTGCGCCGAAGATGACCGCCAGCACGCCGTTCGGCGGGAATCCGAGCGTGAGCAGCGGGATGAAGGTCGAGATCGAGGCTGCGTTGTTCGCCGTCTCCGGGCCCGATACGGCCTGCGGGGCGCCGTGACCGAAGAGGGAGGGATCCTTCGCGAGGCGGCGCTCCACACCGAAGGAGGCCAGCGATGCGAGGACGCCACCTCCGCCGGGGACGAGCCCGAGGCCGGTGCCGATCAGCGAACCGCGGGCGATGGGCGCTGCGTTCTCGATGAGGTCGCGGCCGGTAGGGAGCACACGGCCGATGCTCTGGATCATGGATTGACGGTGCCGGCTTCCGGAGATGTTGACCAGGACCTCGGAGAGCCCGAAGACGCCCATGATGATGGCGACGATGTCGAAGCCACCGATGAGGTCGGGCACGCCGAGCGACCAGCGCGAGCTGTAGAGGATCGGATCGGGCCCGACCGAGGCGATCAGCAGACCGATGCCGACGGCGATGAGCGACTTCACGATGCTGCCGGCTGACGTGTACGCGACGAGGACGAGCCCGAGCAGCGCGAGCACGGCGTACTCGGGGGAGCCGAACCCGAGTGCGAACTCCGCGAGGATCGGTGAGAACAGGATCAGCACGATCGTGGCGAAGAGGCCGCCGACGAAGGAGCCGATCGCGGCGAGTCCGAGCGCCTTGCCCGCCTGGCCCTTGCGGGCCATGGCGTGGCCGTCGACCGTGGAGACGACGGATGCTGCCTCGCCTGGGATGCGCAGCAGCACCGATGTGATCGTGCCGCCGTACATCGCACCGTAGTAGACCCCGGCGAGCAGGATGATCGCGGTCGGTCCCTCGAGCGAGAACGTCAAGGGGATGAGCAGCGCGACGGTCGGTGCCGGGCCGAGGCCGGGGAGGACGCCGACCATCATGCCGACCGAGACGCCCAGGAGGACGAACAGCAGGTTCTGCCAGGTCAACGCGACCTCGAGGCCCTGGAGGAGCCCTTCGATGATGTCCATGTGTCAGTCCGTCAGAGTCTGGTGAGCGAGCCGCGCGGGAAGGGGACGTCCAGCGCGACCAGGAAGATGAGCAGGATGCCGGCGGTGATCGCTGCCGCAGCGATCGCCGAGCGCAACCAGGATGTCCCCGTCACGAAGCGCAGCCAGTAGAAGGTGATCCACGCCGTGGTGATGCCGACGCCGAGCACGAGCAGCGAGGGCACGGCGAGCAGCAGCGCCGGGAGCGCGAGGGCGACGTCGCGCATCTGTGCGCGAGTCGGCGTCTCCGCTGCGTCGAGCAGGATGCGGGGGTGGAGGGTCGCGATCAGCGACAGGACGGTCGTCAGGACGGCCGCTCCGAGCACCCACATCCCCGGGCCCGAAGCGCCGGCGGTCCCCACGTCCAAGGTGAGCGGCACCGCGATGCTCAGCGCGAGTCCCAGAGCCGTGAGCACCGCGAACCCGACGCGCGGGAAGCGGCGCCCAGCGGGAGCGCCGCCCCCCACGACGTCGTCGCTGGTCACTGGAGGAAGTCCACGTAGCCGTCGTTCGCCTCGTGCAGCAGCTCGTCGACGCGGGTGCCGTCGACGAACTCGGGCGGCGCGACGCCTTCGCCGATCTGCGACTGCACCTCCGGGTCGGTCATGCACGTCTCCATCGCCTCGCCGAGGCGGTCGAGGACCGGCTCAGGCGTTCCATCGAGCGCCCCGAGGAACCAGAAGGAGTCTCCATTGGGCAGATCGGTGTAGCCGAGGGAGTCGAGCGTGGGCACGTCGGGAAGCGACTCGACCTCCTCGTCGACGGCCGAGGCGAGCGCGCGGAGCTCGCCCGACTGGATGCGCGGCAGCGTCACCCCACCGTCCGCCGAGAGGTAGCCGGCATCCGCCTCTCCGCCGGCGAGTGCCTGCACGACGGCGGCATTCCCCTCGAACGGGACGGCCTCCAGCTGCAGGCCGCTCTCCTCCACGAGTCCCTGCATCGAGATGCCGGGCACGCTCAGGGGGCCCGGGATGCCGACGACGATCCGCTCGTCCTCGGCAGCGGCGAAGAGCTCCTCGGCCGTCTGGAACGGCGAGTCGGCCGGCACCACGAGCACGACCGGAGCCTGACCGATGAGGCCGACGGGCTCGAAGGTGTCGACGTCGTAGCCGACATCGCCCTCGGTGAGCGGCGGCACGAGCGCATTGCCCACGGTCGTCGAGATGAGCGTGTAGCCATCGGCTGCCGCGCGGGCATACTGCCCGATGCCGACCGCACCGCCACCGCCTTCACGGTTCTCGACCACGATGGTGGCGCCGAGCTCCTGCTCGAGGCACGCGGTGACGAATCGCGTCGAGACGTCGGTCCCGGATCCTGCTGGCACCGGCACGATGATGTTGATCGTCTGCGACGGGTAGTCGCTGCCGTCCTCAGCGCCGGTCGAGCAACCGGCAAGCGCAGCCGCAGCCACGAGCGAGAGGGCGGGTAGGGCGAAGGTCTTGCGCACGATCGTGCCTCCGAGTCGTCGTTGACATTGAGTGTTTGGAAGGTAGCACCATGAACCTCAAAGGTCCATTCTTTGGTCTCGGGGTCTAGTGCTCTCCAGGAGCACCGACGACGCGACCCGGATGGGCCGTGATCGGCGGCGGTGGCCAGTGCAGCCCCCGAACGCCATGGAGACCCCTGTCGACGCTGCCGACGCCGCCTGGATCGGGCATGCCGACCAGCTGGCCGTCCTCGAGCCACGCAAGGTCCGTCCCGTAGAGCTCCGAGATCAGCAGGGCGCGAAGCGCACCCAGCGTGTCCGCGTGCTCCTGGACATCGCTGAGGTCGACCAGCTCACCGGGATCCTCGACGAGGTCGAAGAGCTGCAGCCGATTGCCCGCGGGATAGTAGACGAGCTTGTGGCGGTCGTCGGTGACCATGCGCGTCGCGTTCGCGGACTCTCCGAACTCACCGTAGAGGTGGCTGCGACGCTCGACGCCGACGGCCGACGTGCCGTCCGACGTCGCAGGGACAGGCACGCCTGCCAGCTCCAGGATCGTCGGCATCACGTCTTGCAGGCCGAGCAGGCGAGAGTCGATCGAGCCGACGCCGATGCGGTCATCGCCATCGGTGCCCACGATGAGCATCGGGATGCGCGCAGAGCTCTCGTAGAAGAGCCGCTTGGCCCACAGGTCGTGATCGCCGAGCATGTCGCCGTGGTCGGAGGTGAAGACGATGATCGTGTCATCGAGCACCCCTTCCTCACGGAGGGTGCCGAGCACGACTCGAAGCGCATAGTCGATCTGCGTGCAGAGCGCATAGACGCCGCGGCGCGCCTCGGCGACGTCCCGCTCATCACCCATCGGCCACTGATCCATGACCTGACGGAGCGCGAAGGGGAGGCGGTCATCGACCCAGTCCCCGCGGATCGGCGCGTCGATGTCCGCACGGTCGTACATGTCGAGGAACGCTGCGGGCGGCACCAGTGGCGGGTGGGGCGCCTGGAACGACAGGTACCAGAACGCGGGGCGCTTCGGGTCTCGACGTCGGATCATGCGGGCCATCTCCGTCGCCGCCCACGAGGTGGGATGCGTGTGCTCGGGAAGATGCCACGGCCGCACCTGGTAGTCGTTGTTGCTCATGCCGTGCGTGAACTGGCGGCCCGGGTGCCCCTCGTCGGCGAGGAATGCCTCGTAGTCGTCCGTCGCGCCCAGCGTCGACCTGCCCTCCTCGCTGAGGAGGACGTCGTCGAATCCCACGCGATCCCGCTGCGGATACACATGCAGCTTGCCCACGGCGAAGCACTGATAGCCGTGATCGCGCAGCACCGCCGGCAGCGTCGGCGCGTCGGGCATGTCGGCATCCGGCTGGAACGTCCGATCGCCATGGACGCGCGGCGAGGTGCCGGTGAGCAGCGACCGCCGCGCGGGGATGCAGACCGGGCACTCGGAGTAGGCACGCGTGTATGTCGTCCCAAGTCGCGCGAGATAGTCCAACGTAGGGATGCGTGCCGCGTTCCGCTCGTCGCCGGGAGCGATGCGCCCGGGCCATTCGTCGGCCGTGATGAGCAGGATGTTGGGACGTGTTCGGTCGGAGGTCATCGGGACGTCAGCTCTGCTTCCTGGTCGTGTGGCGATGCCGTCGCGCCCGACGTGGTCAGGTCCGATCTCTTCGCAGCTCTGCTTCACGGTGCAGCAGCCGTCTCTCTCGATCCACATCGATCGCCAAAAGATTGTATCTTTGGAACGAAAGATACGTCGATGCGTCGTCGGCTGCAACCCGGCGAAGCGTCGCGAGGATGGAGATGCGATGACGCGCCGACGCTTCCCAGACGCTGTCTACGGCCAGGGAAGCGAACCCGATCCGCGCTTCAGCCTCGCGAACGAGCGCACGATGCTCGCTTGGATTCGCACCTCGCTCGCGCTCGTCGCCGCCGGCGTGGCGCTCGAGGCGCTCGCGCTGCCCATGCATCCGACGCTGCGGGTCGTGACAGCGCTGTCCTTCATCGCCCTCGGAGCACTTGCTGCCATCGCCGCCTTCTTCGGATGGGCACGAGCAGAGCGCGCCATGCGACGTGCGACGCCGTTGCCTGCTCCCAGCATCGGCCTCGTCCTCGCCATCGGGGTCGTGGGCGCCGCGATCGCCATCGTCGTGGGGTTCGCGACATGGTCCTGACGGTCTACGACGCCGGATTGCAGGCGGAGCGGACGCTGCTCGCCTGGCATCGCACATGCCTCGCGGTCGCCGTCGGCAGCGCGATCGGGGCACGTCTGCTCGCGTCGCATGCGGGCATCCCTGGGTTCGCGCTCGGGCTGATGGGCCTCGCGCTCGCTGGTGCCGCCTGGTTCGGCGCGCACCGACGATACGGTCGGGCACATCGCTCGCTCATGGCAGCCGACAGGCTCGCGCACGGGGCGGGAGCCCTCGCACTGCTCTCGGCGGCGAGCCTGCTGCTCGCCTGCACGGCGGGGGGAGTCGTCGCGATGCTCGGTGCCCAACGATGACGATGGTGCGAATCGGCGGAGGCCGCTTCCTGATGGGATCGGACGCCTACTATCCCGAGGAGCAGCCCGTCCATGCGGTGACGATCGCACCCTTCCGGCTGGACGTGACTGCGGTCACGAATCATGCCTTCGCTGCCTTCGTCGCAGCCACCGGCCATGTCACCGTCGCCGAGCGACCGATCGACCCCGACGAGATCCCGGATGCCGCGACGTACGAACCAGGATCACTCTGCTTCCAGCAGACGGCCGGACCCGTCGACCTTCGCGACTGGCGTCAGTGGTGGGCGTTCGTCCCCGGGGCGAGCTGGCGCGCGCCGCAGGGTCCCGGCAGCGACCTGCACGGCCTCGACGCGCACCCGGTCGTGCACGTCGCCTTCGAAGACGCGACGGCCTACGCCCGATGGGCGGGCAAGCGTCTTCCCACCGAGGCGGAGTGGGAGTTCGCCGCGCGGGGAGGGCTGGAGCAGGCGACCTACTCGTGGGGTGAGGAGCCCAACACGCCGGGCGGTCACTACGCCAACACCTGGCAAGGGGCGTTCCCGTACGAGAATCACGGCGCTCGTGGTTGGCGGGGCACCGCGCCGGTGCGCTCGTTCCCTCCGAACGGCTTCGGCTTGTACGAGATGACGGGAAACACCTGGGAGTGGACGAGCTCGCCATGGACGCCCAGCCATGCAGCCGACCGCATCGATGTCGGATGCGGATGCGGATGCGGCCCATCCAGCGCCGCCGACCGCGCACGAGTCGCGAAGGGCGGCTCGCACCTCTGCGCCCCCAGCTACTGCCTGCGATATCGGCCGTCCGCTCGGTCTCCGCAATCCGAGGACTCTTCCACCACGCACCTCGGCTTCCGCTGCGCTCTCTGAGCGACGCGTCTCATGGAAGGAGGAAGCGCCCGGTGACGCTGTCGGCATGTGCGGCGACGGCCGCAGGTGTGCCGGTCGCGACGATGCGGCCGCCGGCATCGCCGCCGCCAGGGCCGAGGTCGACGACATGGTCGGCGTTCGTGATCATGTCGATGTCGTGCTCGATGATCACGACGGTCGCGCCATTGTCGATGAGGCGCTGCAGGACTCGCAGCAGCACCTGCACGTCGAGGGGGTGCAGGCCGATCGAGGGTTCGTCGAGCACGAACAGGCTGGCGTGCTGGTCCTTGTCGATGTCGGACGCGAGCTTGAGCCGTTGTGCCTCGCCACCGGAGAGCGTCGTGGTCGCCTCGCCCAGGGTGAGGTAGCCCAGCCCGAGGTCGGCGATGAGCTGCAGGCGCTTGCGGACCCTCCGCAAGTCGCTGAGTGCGTCGAGGGCTTCGGTGCTGGACCTGCTCCAACCTCGGCAACTGCGACGCTGAGCGGCGGTGCCTGGGCCTCGAGCCAGGCCTCGGATCCGTCCTCCCGCTGGAAGGACGGAGATCCGCCGGTCTGCGCCACGACGAGCGCCACCGCGTCAGCGTTCCACTGCGCCCGCGAGCGGGCACCGGGTCCACACGAGTCAGCATCATCGTGATCGCTCCCGTGCGCTCGCACCGGCGTATCTCCGCAGGCCGCTCACGCCCGGCGGCGGGATGCGCACCTCAGAACGCTGTGGGCGACTTCAGGGGGTCGGGACAGGGCTCGCGGCCGGGGCGGGGGAGGTGCGGCGCAGGCGGCGACCGGAGGCCCGGTACCACTGGGCGCAGAAGAGGGCGGCGATCGCGGCCTCGATCCATGCGCCGGCCGTGTACATGAGCTCGGCGCCTGCGCGGGCATCCGCCGGGTCGACGAGTGCGGGCGGGCTCGCCCAGAGGTGCTTCGCGAGGATGCCGTGCGCCGCCATCGCGAGCATGAGGACGACGGCGACGAGCACGCGGCTCGGCGGATGCGGGCGCGGGCCGATGCCCACGACGGCCGCAGTGAAGAGGAAGCCGGCGGCCAGCAGGTGCACGTGCACCGCGACGTGCACGAGCATGCTCGCCTGCATCCAGGCGAAGAGCGGCGTCGCGTAGAGCAGCCAGAGCCCGCCGACGTTCAGGGCGGCGGCAGTGATGGGATGCGCGACGAATCGCGCCGGACCGCTGCGGAGCACGCGCGACACGCGCCGCGCCGGCACGACCTCGAGCGTGCGCAGGGCGAGCGTGACCGGTGCCGACAGCACGAGCAGCAGCGGTGCGAGCATCCCGGCGAGCAGGTGGGCCCACATGTGGGCGACGAAGCCCTCGTGCGCCGCGGCCGCGAGCGGACCGACCATCGTGGCCGTCGCCGCGACGACGCCGGCGATCCACAGCACGAGGCGATGCACCGGCCACGGCCGACCGCGACGGCGTGACGCTGCAACGCCCGAGGTGTAGCAGGCGATCGCGATCACGGCGACGCCGACCACGACGACCTCGGGCGCAACGCCGCCGCCGTGCCCGTGCGCATGCGCGGCGGCCGAGACCGGGAGCGTCGTCGTCACGGCGCAGCCCGTGCGAGCGCCCGCGATCGCCGTGTCGCGACGACGAGGGCGATGCCGGCGGCCAGCATCGCGGCGGCGGTCGCGTTCCAGACGACGTCGTACGGCAGCAGGTCGTCGACGGACCGGATCTCGTGGATGCCGAGCAGCTTGTGCTGCACCGTGCCGTCGTAGAGCTGGAACCCGCCCGCGCCGAGCAGCACGCCGCCCGCCCAGCGCGCGCCGTGCCAGGCGCCGCGACGGCGCAGGTCGGCGAGCAGGAAGAGGCCCGCGATCGTCGCGAACCAGCTCAGCGCATGGAAGAGCCCGTCGGAGACCAGCCCGAGGTCGCTCGTGCCGAGGTCGTAGAAGTGGTGCCAGTGCAGGATCTGGTGGAACACGGCCTCGTCGACGAACGCGACGAGCCCGACCCCGAAGAGCACGCCCGACCAGACGATGCGGTGGCTGTGCTCGGCGCGCGCCGACCAGGAGGGATGCGCTCGCGTCGGTGCCTGCTGCGTGTCGGATGCCATGCGGGCATCGTGCCCAGCCGCGGCATCCCGTGCCCAGACGGTTGCGGAGGAGCCTCGTGATCGCCGACCATGGCGGCCCGCGCCGCCGGCCGCCCGCGTGCGGCCGGCGCCGGACCATGGCTCGAGGCCACGGTCCGGCGCCGGTCGTCGCCGTCGTCGGCGTGCGTCACATGGACGCGGCGAGGCGGTGGTACGCGGCGTTCCAGCGCAGCTCGCGCTGGAAGTCGCGCACCGTCGTGTCGGCGTCGATCGTGAGCAGCTCGGTGCGCGTCATCGTCGCGAAGTGCTCGAAGGCCTCCACGCCGACGGCCGTCGAGAGCACCGTGTGGTGCGCGCCGCCGGCGGCGAGCCAGCACTCCGCCGACGTCGAGAACGACGGACGCGGCGCCCACACCGCGCGCGCGACCGGCAGGTGCGGCAGCGGCTCGGGCGTCGCGACGACGTCGACGACGTTCGCAGTCAGGCGGAACCGCTCGCGCATGTCGGCGAGCGAGACGACGACGGCGCCCTCGGTCGCATCCGCGTCGAACACCATGCGCACGGGGTCCTCCTTGCCGCCGATGCCCAGCGGGTGGACCTCGATGCGAGGCGTCGACGTCGTGAGCGTCGGGCAGATCTCGAGCATGTGCGCGCCGAGGATCAGCTCGCTGCCGGGCGTGAGGTCGTAGGTGTAGTCCTCCATGAGGGAGGCGCCGCCGGGCAGGCCGTGCCCCATGACCTTCGCGGCGCGCACGAGCAGCGCCGTCTTCCAGTCGCCCTCGGCGCCGAAGCCGAAGCCGCGCTCCATGAGCCGCTGCACCGCGAGCCCCGGCAGCTGCCGCAGCGCCCCGAGGTCCTCGAAGTTCGTCGTGAACGCCGTCGCGCCCACGTCGCCGAGCAGCCGCAGCAGCGCGACCTCCTGCGCCGCCGCGACCCGCAGCGACTCGTGCCGCTCGGCGCCGGCGCGCAGCTCGGGCGCGAGCTCGTACCGCTCGTCGTACTCGGCGACCACGGCGTCGACGTCGCCCTCGTCGACCTCCGCCACCGCCGCGACGAGGTCGTTGACGCCCCACGTGCTCACCGTGACGCCGAAGTGCGCCTCGGCCTCGGTCTTGTCGCCCTCGGTCACGGCGACGTCGCGCATGTTGTCGCCGAAGCGCGCGATGCGCATGGATCGGGTGGCGACGACGCCGGCGCTCGCCCGCACCCAGGTCGCGACGCGTGCCACGACGGCCGGGTCGGAGACGTGGCCGGCGATCGTCGCGCGCGGGATGCCGAGCCGCGACGCCATGTACGCGTACTCGCGGTCGCCGTGCGCGGCCTGGTTGAGGTTCATGAAGTCGAAGTCGATCGTGCTCCACGGCAGCGCGACGTTCGCCTGCGTGTGCAGGTGCAGCAGCGGCTTGTCGAGGGCGTTCAGGCCGGCGATCCACATCTTCGCGGGGCTGAAGGTGTGCATCCAGGTGATGACGCCCACGACGTCGTCGTTCGCGTTGGCCTCGAGCATGGCGCGACGGATGCCGTCCTTGCTCGTGAGCACGGGCTTCCAGACGACGCGGGCCGGGATGCTCGGGTCGTCGCCGAGGCGCTCGGCGATCGTGCGCGACTGCGTCGCGACCTGCTCGAGCGTCTCGGGGCCGTAGAGGTGCTGGCTGCCGGTGAGGAACCAGACCTCGCGGTCGGGGTGGGCGGTCGTCATGGGGGTGTGCCTCTCTGCCGACGTCATCGTTGGCCGTAGACGTGCTGGTAGCGCGCGTGCAGGGATGCGATCGCACCCTGGTCGATGGGGATGGGGTCGCCGAGCTCGCGCGCGACGTGGACGGTGCGCGCGACCTCCTCGAGCAGCACGGCGGCCTTGACGGCGGCGCGGGCCGAGCCGCCGATCGTGAACGGGCCGTGGCTCTGCATGAGCACGGCGGGGCTCGGGGAGCCCTCGAGCGTCTCGACGATGCCGCGCCCGATCGAGTCGTCGCCGATCACGGCGAAGGGGCCGACGGGCACGGGCCCGCCGAACTCGTCGGCCATCATCGTGAGCACGCACGGGATGGGCTCGCCGCGCGCCGCCCATGCCGTCGCGTACGTGGAGTGCGTGTGCACGACGCCGCCGACGTGCGGCATGTGGCGGTAGACGTAGGCGTGCGCCGCGGTGTCGGACGAGGGTGCGAGCGCACCGTCGACGAGCTCGCCGTCGAGGTCGCACACGACGACGTCGGCGGGCGAGAGGTCGTCGTAGGAGATGCCGGACGGCTTGATGACGAGGAGGTCGTCGGCGCCGTCGACGCCGCGCACGCGCGCCGAGACGTTGCCGGCCGTCCAGGCCACGAGCCCCCATCGGGGCAGCTCGGCGTGGAGGGCGGCGACGTCGACGCGGGCGGCGTCGATCGCAGCGCGCATCGCCTCGGGCAGCGCCGCGACGCTCATGCGACGACCTCGGGCGCGAGGCGCGCGAGCGGCAGCCCTGCGCGCCAGCGCTCGGCGTACCCGCGCGACTCGGCGACGAGCGCGGCGTCGGCGGCCACGACGGTGCCGGCGTCGATGCCCGATCGCTCGAGCAGCCAGATGCGCAGCGGACGCTCCTCGCCCTCGACGCGCGCGAGCCGGTACGCCGCGAGCAGCGCCATGCCCCACGCGCCGCCCTCGCCGGCGCTCGCCGAGACGCGCACGGGCGCCTCGAGCGAGGCGGCGAGGATGCGCTGCGCGATGCCCGTGGAGCGGAACAGGCCGCCGTGGGCGACGAGCTCGTCGACGCGCACGCCGTGCTCGCGCAGCACCTGCATGCCCTGCTGCAGCGTCGCGAACGCGCTGAGCAGCTGCGCGCGCACGAATCCGCCGAGCGTGAGGGTCGTGCCGGCGGCGCGGACGACGATGGGCCGCCCGTCCTGCAGCCCGAGCGCGTGCTCGCCCGCGACGAAGTTGTACGCGACGATGCCCTCCGACGTGGCGTCGTTCGCGGCGGACAGCATGGCCGCGAACGTCTCGTCGGGCTCGATGCGGTGCCCGCTGGCCTCCGACAGCTCGCCGAGGAGGGTCGCCCACGCGCCGAGCTCGCTCACGCCGTTGTTGCAGTGGACCATCGCCACCGGTGCGCCCTCGGGGGTCGCGACGACGTCGACGTCGGGCAGGTTGGGCGCCTCGCCGTCGACGACGACCATCGCGAAGATGCTCGTGCCGACGCTGACGTTGCCGGTGCCCGGCGCGAGCGCGCGCGTCGCGACCATGCCGGTGCCCGCGTCGCCCTCGGGCGGGCAGAGCGCGGCGCCGGGCAGCAGTCGGCCCGTCGGGTCGAGCAGCGCGGCGCCCGCGTCGCTCAGCGTGCCGGCATCCTCGCCGACCGGTCGGATCGTCGGCAGCAGGTCACGCACGCGCAGGTCCGTCGCACCGTGCTCGGCGGCGAGCCGGTCGAACGCGTCGAGCACCGCGCCGTCGTAGTCGGAGCCGTCGGCGAGCAGGGGGAACATGCCGGAGGCGTCGTCGGCGCCGAGCACCGGGTGCCCGCCGAGCAGCACGTGCACGTGGCCGGCGAGCGTCGTGACGCGAGCCAGGCGCGCGAGGTGCTCCTCGCGGTCGAGCACGACCTGCAGCAGGTGCGAGGCCGACCAGCGCAGCGGCATCGAGCGGCCGAGCGTCGTGCCCAGCAGCGTCGCGGCGGCCCCCGTCGTCGAGTTGCGCCACGTGCGGAAGGGCACGAGCAGCGCATCCTCGGCGTCGAAGGCGAGGTAGCCGTGCATCATCGCCGAGACGCCGACGGCGCCGATCGACGTGGGCGCGACGCCCCATGCCCTCGTGCTGTCGAGCACGAGCGCGGCGTACGCGGCGGCGAGGCCCGTCGCGACGTCGTCGAGCGCGTACGTCCAGTGCCCGTCCTCGAGGCGGTCGGACCATCCGTGGGCGCCGGTGGCGAGGATCGCGCCCTCGGCGTCGACGAGCACCGCCTTGATGCGGGTCGAGCCCAGCTCGATGCCGAGGCTCGTGCTGCCGTCCTGGATCGCCGTGCGTGCGGCGTCGCGGTCGTGGGTCATGGTCGGACCTCCTGGGTCATCGGCGCCGTCGGACGACGGCACGCTGGAGCATCACGAAGACGAAGAGGATGCCGCCGGTGATGATGGTCGTCATCTCGGGCGGCACGCCGCCGTCCCGAGTGATGAGCACGGTCATGAGGCCGAGCACGAGGGCGCCGATCACGGAGCCGACGACGTAGCCGTAGCCACCGGTGAGCAGCGTGCCGCCGATGACGACGGCCGCGATGGCGGTGAGCTCCCATCCCATGCCCGTGATGTTCTGCGCCGTGCCGAGGCGAGCCGTGTAGACGACGGCTGCGACGCCGGCGAGCGTGCCGCTGATGACGTAGATCGCGAGCTTCGTGCGCGGCACCCGCAGGCCCATGAGCGCCGCGGACGACTCGGAGCCGCCGATGGCGTACACGGTGCGTCCGAATCGGGTGCGCTGCAGCACGATCGCCGCCACGACGACGACGACCACGGCGACCACGAGGCCCGCGGAGGCCATGAGGTCGTTGACCCGCGGCCCGTCGATCAGCTTCCACGGCTCGCCGAGGAGCCGGAAGGACGAGTCGTCCGGCAGTCGCTGCGGCGTCGTCGACAGCATCGAGGCGAGTCCGCGGGCGAGGAACATCATCGCGAGCGTCGCGATGAAGGGCTGCACGCCGAAGTGCTGCACGAGGACGCCGGATGCGGTGCCGAACGCGGTGCCGATCCCGATCATCGCCGCGATGGCGAGCGGGGTGGGCCAGCCGGCGCCGACGAGCATGACGCCCGCGACGCTGCTGACCGCGATCACGGCGCCGACCGACAGGTCGATGCCGCCGGCGAGGATCACGAACGAGAGTCCGACCGCGAGGATCACGAAGTGCGCGTTGTTGATGAGCAGGTTCGACAGCGTGCTCGCCTGCAGCACCTGGCCGTAGGCGATCTCGCCGTAGACGAGCATGACGGCGAGGATGATGCCGGCCGCTCCCGTGGGCAGCGTGCGCACGTCGATGCCGCGCCTCCGCGCCCGTTCGATGGCGCGCCGGTGCCAGGGCGGCGTGGGGGCGGCCTGGGCGTGCTCGATCGTGGTGGTCATGCCGTGACCTCTCGTCGGGGTGCGCGCAGTCGCACGCGGGAGAGGCGCTCGCGGATCGTCGCCGACTGCAGGAGGCAGAGGGCGACGATGACGACGGCCTTGAAGGCGGGGGTCGCGGCCGAGGAGACGCCGAGGAAGACGACGGTCTTGTCGAGCGTCGCGATGAGCAGGGCGCCGATCGCGGCACCTGCGAGCGAGAAGCGGCCGCCGGTGAGGGCGGTGCCGCCGACGACGACGGCGAGGATCGCGTCGAGCTCGAGCAGGAGCCCGGTGTTCGACACGTCGACGGTCATGACGCTGCCGGTCGCGAAGACGCCGGCGACGCCGCCGAGCACGCCCGAGATCACGTACACGGCGACGAGCAGCGATCGCCGGTCGATGCCGGCCATGCGCGACGCCTTCGGGTCGATGCCGATGGACTCGATGAGCATGCCGAGCGCCGTGGTGCGCACGAGCACGACGACGATCACGAGGATCGCGAGCGCGATGAGGAAGACCACGGGGGCGCCGAGCACCGTGCCGTTCGCGATCCAGCGGAACGCCTCGTTCGACGCGGACGTGTTCTGCCCCTCGGTGATGACCTTCGCGAGGCCGCGGCCGGCGAGCATGGTCACGAGCGTCGTGATGAAGGGCTGCAGGCCCACGAACGCGACGAGCAGGCCGTTGATCGCGCCGAGGACGGCGGTGATGAGCAGCGCCATGCCGAGCGCGGCCATGGCCGAGCCGACCGAGCCGTCGCCGGCCTGCAGCATCTCCATCGAGACGGCGCCACCGATGACCATCGCCGACCCGACCGACAGGTCGATGCCTCCGGTCGCGACGACGAGCGTCATCCCGAGCGCGATCATGAGCAGCGGCGCGGCCGTGCGGAGGATGTCGATCGGGTTGCCCGTGAGCCTGCCGGACTCGGCGAGCTCGACGCCCAGGTACCCGGGATCGCGGAGGCTGTTGATGGCCAGCAGCACCACGATCGCGACGAGTCCCCAGACGAGGGGCGTGGAGGCGAGCGCGCCGAGGCGCTCGCGCGTGGTCGTGGCGGTCATGCCGCCTCCTCCTGGGCGTCTGCGTCCGCGATCCGCGCGACGATCGTCTCCGAGGTCACGTCCGGGCCGTTCTCGAGCGTCGCGATCACGGCGTGGTCCTTGAGCACGACGATGCGATCCGACAGGCGCACGACCTCGTCGAGCTCGGAGGAGATGAAGATCACGGCGACGCCACGGGAGGCGAGCTCGAGCACGGCCGCCTGGATGTCGGCCTTCGCGCCGACGTCGATGCCGCGGGTCGGCTCGTCGAGGATCACGATCTCCGGATCGGTCGCGAGCCACCGGCCGAGCAGCACCTTCTGCTGGTTGCCGCCGGACAGGGTGCCGATGCGACGCTCGGGCTGCGCGGGTCGCACGTCGAAGCGGGCGATGCAGTCGTCGACGAGCGTGCGCTGCTGCGAGGTCGCGATGCGACGCAGCCAGCCGCGCTTGGCCTGCACGGCGAGCACGACGTTCTCGCGCACCGTGAGATCCCGGATGATGCCCTCGTCGCGACGGTTCTCGCTCGAGAAGACGATGCGGTGCCGCAGCGCGGCCGCGGGGCTCGTGAGCGCGACCGGTCGGCCGTGCAGCTCGATCGTGCCGGCGTCGAGCCGGTCGGCGCCGTAGAGCAGGCGCGCGAGCTCGGTGCGGCCGGAGCCGAGGAGGCCGGCGAAGCCCAGCACCTCGCCGGCGTGCAGCTCGAGGTCGGTGGGGACGATCGCCCCTCGCCTCGCGATGCCGCGGGCGCGCAGCAACGGCTCCGCGTCGACCTCGCGCGGCGCGGCCTCGCGCTTCTGCGCGATGGCGTCGAGCGTGTCGGCGTCCTTGCCGATCATGAGCGAGATGAGCGCCGAGCGATCGATCTCGTCGATCGCGAACTCGCCCTCGTGCCTGCCGTTGCGCAGCACCGTGAGGCGGTCGCTGATCTCGTACACCTGCTCGAGGAAGTGCGAGACGAAGAGGATGGCGACGCCGCGGTCGCGCAGGTCGCGCATGACGGCGAAGAGCCGGGCGACCTCGTTGGCGTCGAGGCTCGACGTGGGCTCGTCGAGGATGAGGACCTTCGCGTTGGCGACGATCGCCCGGCTGATGGCGACGAGCTGCTGCACGGCGAGCGAGAGCGTCGAGAGCGACTGCCTCGTGTCGAGGTCGCCGAGGCCGAGCGCCTCGAGCGCCTCGCTGGCCAGGGC
Source organism: Agrococcus versicolor (assembly GCF_039531815.1). NCBI lineage: Bacteria > Bacillati > Actinomycetota > Actinomycetes > Micrococcales > Microbacteriaceae > Agrococcus > Agrococcus versicolor. The sequence goes on from NZ_BAAAQT010000001.1 coordinate 41,681, forward strand.
GTGCAGACGCCGCCAGTCGATGCCGAGCCTGGTGCGCGGCTCCTGGCCCAGCATCACGTTCTCGCCGATGCTGAGGTTCTCGCAGAGGTTGACCTCCTGGTAGACGGTCGAGATGCCCGCCGCCTGCGCCGAGGCCGTGCCGTCCAGCCGCACGGGCTCGCCGGCGACGATCAGCTCGCCCTCCTGGAAGCGGTAGACGCCGGTGAGCGCCTTGATGAGCGTCGACTTGCCTGCGCCGTTCTCGCCCATGAGGGTGTGGACCTCGCCGGGCAGCAGCCGCAGGTCGACGCCGTCGAGCGCCTTCACGCCGGGGAACTCGATCGTGATGCCGCGCATCTCGACGATCGGGGGTCGTGGCTCCATCGCCATCGCCTCTCGTGTGGTGGGTCCGGGCGGCCGGCGGGTGTCGCTTCCCACCGGCCGCCCGGGTCCTGGTGTGCCTAGAACTGGCGGTCGGGCAGTGCCGTCTCGGCCGCCTCGGGCGAGTCGAACGTCTCGCTCGGCACGATGATGTACGAGTCGACCTCGCCGCCGTCGAGCACGGTCTCGACCGCCTCGAGGGCCGTCTCGCCGAAGAGCGGGTTGTACTCGGCGACGAAGCTCAGCTGGCCGGCGGCGAGCGCCTCGAGCGCGGGGCGGGTGCCGTCGATGGTCGCGATCTGCACGTCGACGCCCGGGGTCAGGCCCGCGGCCTCGACCGCCTGCACGGCACCGAGTCCCATCTCGTCGTTCTGCGCGAAGACGAACTGCACGTCGTTGTCGTTGGCCTGCAGCACCGTCTCCATGACGCTGCGAGCCTCCTCGGTCGACCAGTTGGCGGTCTGCGCGCCGAGGCTGACGAACGCGTCATCCTCGCCGATGACCGACTGGAAGCCCTCGTTGCGCTCGTTGACGACCGAGACACCGGCCGGGCCCTCGAGCACGAAGTAGTTGGCACCCTCGGGGAAGGCCGACACCGCCCACTCCGCGACGCTCTCGCTCACGACCATGTTGTCGGGGGCGATGCGGGTCGCGTAGAGGCTGTCGTCGTTCGGCTCGATGCCGCGGTCGATGAGGATGACGGGGATCTCGGCCTCCTGCGCCCGCTCGAGCGACGCCTCCCAGCCGCTGCCCTCGGTGGCCGAGAGCAGGATGACGTCGACGCCCTCGTCGACGAACGACGTGAACGCGTCGATCTGCGACTGCTGGTCGAGGTTGGTGGCCGGCGCGTACCGCAGGTCGTAGCCGGCGTCCTCGGTGAACGTCTCCTGGATGTTGGCCTCGTTGGCCTCGCGCCACGCGCCCTCCGGGCCGACCGCGACGAAGCCGACGGTGACGAGGTCGCCCTCGGCGCCTCCGCCTCCGCCGTCGCCGCCGCCGCTGCAGCCGGCGAGGCCGATGCCGCCGAACACGACGGCAGCCGTGGCGACCGCCCTGACGATGTGCTTCTTGAACATGGTCGCTCTCCCTTGAGGAACCGCAGCGGAGGGGCCGATCGCCCCTCTCGTGCTGTCGATGTTACCGATAACATCGCCCAGCGCAAGTCACGATCGCATCACGTACCCCCGATGGCGTCCGTGCCCTCGGCGAGGGCTCGGCCTGCGAGGGCTCGGCCTGCGCGGGGCGCGCTCAGCGCGAGGGCGTCGCCGTGGAGGCGCGCACCGTGAGCGACGCGGGGATGGTCGCGATGCGTGGGCGGGCGTGGCCGGCCATCACCGCCACGAGCGTCTCGATCGCGCGCTGGCCGAGCGCGGAGAAGTCCTGCCGCACGGTCGTGAGCGGCGGGCGGTAGTGCGCGACGTCGGCGAGATCGTCGAAGCCCACGACGCTCACGTCGCCGGGCACGTCGATGCCGCGGTCGGCGAGCGCGTGCACGAGCCCGAGGGCCATCTGGTCGTTCGCGGCGAACACCGCGGTCACCCCGGGGTCGAGGGTCGCGCCGAGCGCGTAGCCGGAGTCGGCCGTCCAGTCCCCGACGAGCACCTCGGCCGGCGCACCTGCCGCAGCCATCGACGCGCGGTAGCCGTCGAGGCGCGCACGCGCGTCGAGCCAGTCGTCCGGACCCGCCAGGTGCACGATGCGACGATGCCCGAGCTCGAGCAGGTGGTCCATCGCCATCCCGGCGCCACCGGACTGGTCGACGGCGACGGCGTGGTAGCCGTCGTCGGGCGTCGGCGTCACGACGAGCGTCGGGATGCCGCGGTCGAGCTCGCGCAGCATCGTGAGCGACGACGACCGGGGTGCGATGACGCACAGGCCGTCGACGCCCTGCGCGCCGAGGTGCTGCAGCGCGGCGCGCGAGCCCGTACGGCCGTCGGTGCCCACCGTGACGGTCGAGACGCGGTAGCCGGAGGCGAGGGCCGCCTGCTCGACGCCGAGCATCGTGTTCGCCGGGCCGACCTGCGCCGGGCTGTCGATGATGACGCCGATGCGGTCGGTGCGCCTGCTCGCGAGTGCGCGAGCGTCGCTGTTCGGGCGGTAGTCGAGCTCCTCCATCGCCGCGCGCACCCGGCGCCGGGTGTCGTCGCGCAGGCTCGGGTGGTCGTTGATGACGCGCGAGACCGTCATGTGCGAGACGCCCGCCAGGGCTGCGACGTCGCGGATGTTCGGCCGGGGCCGCTTGGTCATGCGTTCGCCTCCGGGGTCGACGGGAGCCTCTGCTCGACGGTAGCGCGCCTCGCCGCTCACGCGGCGACGATCGTCCACGAGGCCTCGTGCGCCGCCCCGGGCTCGAGGGTCACGACCCCCGCCTCGTAGCCGAGCAGGTCCTCGTCGAGCGCGCCCGGGGCGCACGTCATCGGCTCGACCGCGAGCCCGGCGCGGTGGCCGAGCGCGCGATCCTCGCCCGGCAGGTCGGCCGTGTGGATCTGCACCCACGGGCACGCGTCGTCCCAGCGCACCGCGACCCCCGAGCCTCCCGGGTCGCGGACGACGACCGTCGCCAGGCCCTCCTCGTCGCGGGTCAGACGGGTGAAGGCATGGTCGATCCGCACGTCGCCGAGCGTGCGAGCGCGACGGAAGTCGAAGCGCTCCGCGTCGATCGCGACGTCCTCGAGCGCGACGGGCACGAGGCGCTCGTCGGTGACGGTCTGCACCGCGCTCGCCGGCAGCTCGAGCGTCCACGTCTCGAGCGGCGAGGGGCCGGCGACGAGGTAGGGGTGCGGGCCCGTGCCCCACGGGGCGGCCTCGTCGTCGAGGCTCTCGACCCGCACGTGCTGCGTCAGCGCGCCGCCGACGATCGCGTACGTCGTGCGCACGTCGAGGCGCCACGGGTAGCCGTCGGACGGCTCGATCTCGAGGGCGAGCTCGACGCTCGACGCGTCCGCGCCGACGACGCGCCAGTCGCGCCATGCGGCGAGGCCGTGCAGCGCGTGGCCGCGCGAGGGCTCGGTGAGCGCGAGCTGCCGCTCGACTCCGCGGAACCGGTACCGACCGCCGATGACGCGGTTGGGCCACGGGGCGAGGGTCGTGCCGCGGAACGACGGCCGCACGACGTCGGCGTCGAACGGCACCACGAGATCGCGGCCGTCCGCGCGCAGCGACCGCAGGCTCGCGCCGATCGATGCGATCGACGCCGTCGTGCCGTCCGCCTCGAGATCGATCCTCGTCCCGGACCTGGGGATGCGCGCCATCGGATCCACGGGTGCCTCCTTGCAACGTGATACCGCTCACATGAGCATAGGACCCACGACGGCCGAGGTCGCCAGCCCTGCGACTCGCGGCGCTCGCACCGGCGTGGGGCCGCGCTAGCGGCGGACGACGGTCGAGCCGCGGACGACGAGCCGCACGGGGACGTGATGCTCGCCGCGGGGGATCTCGACGCCGTCGATCGCCTCGAACACGCGCTGCGCCGCCTGCCTGCCGAGCTCGGGCAGGTTCGCGTCGATGCTCGACAGCCCGGGGCGCGAGTTCGTCGACAGCGGCAGCCAGTTGTCGTAGCGTCGGCCCGCCGATCGAGGTCGCCCTCGTGCCGTACCACGCGTGGGCTCGCCGCGGCCCGTCGACCATGCGCGTCTGGATGCCGACGAGCTGACGATGCGCCCGATCGACCCCGGCTCGGTCTAGAGCGCCCCGAGCATCGCCAGCACCTCCCGCACGCGTCGCCGCTGGTCGTCGTCGAGGCCGAGGATCGGGCGGGGAAGGCTGCTGCGGCGGGCCATCCCGAGCTCCTCGGCGACCGCGGCGATGACGCGGTAGCTGCCGAGCTCGGCGAACAGCGCCCACAGCCGCGCCATCCTGCTGGCCTCGGCGGCCGCGCGCGCGTGGTCGCCGGCGAGCGCGGCCCGCGTCATCCGCAGCGCGGGCTCGGGCAACGTGCCGGCGGTGACCGAGCACCAGGCGTCGGCGCCCGCGAGCAGCGCGTCGAGCGCGGAGGCGTCGCCCGAGATGCCGATCGTGATGTGGTCGGGGATGACGTCGCGGATGCGGGCGATGCGATCGGAGGCGGCGACACCCGCGGGGATGGCGGGGATCTTCAGCGCTTCGACGCCGGGCAGGCTCGCGACGCGGCCGTAGAGGGCATCGGAGAACGCGAAGCGCGTCGTCGCGGGGTTGTCGTAGACGACGAGCGGCACGGCGACCTGCTCGAGCACGTCGGCGTACAGGCCGTAGACGTCGTCCTCGGTGAGCGGCTGGTACGACTGCGGTGCGAGCAGCACGCCCTGCGCACCGGCGTCGACGGCGTCGCGGGCGTAGGCGATCGCGTGCGAGGTGCGCAGCGCGCCGATGCCCGCGAGCACGGGCGTGGCGCCCGCGCTCGCGACGGCGGCGGCGACCACCCGCTGCCGCTCGTCGCGGTCGAGCGATGCGTACGAGCCCGTCGATCCGAGGGCGACGATGGCGTCGACGCCGCTCGCAGAGAGCATCGCGACGATGCGGCCGAGCGCGTCCAGGTCGACGCGGTCGTCGTGCAGCGGGGTGATGGGGAATGCGGAGAGCCCCGTGAGGGTCGGCGGGCTCGGGGTCATCGCCGGCGCTCTCGTGCGGTGCAGGTGCAGGCCATCGTCTCGTCCCCGGTCGTCCATCGTGTCGTGCACTATGCTGCACGCATGGTGCAGTCGACCGCAAGCACGCTGCGCGCAGCCCTCGGTGCTCGGGTGCGGCGCGAGCGGCATGCCAGGCGCTGGACCCTCGAGCAGCTCGCGCACGCCGCGGGCGTGAGCCGCCGGCAGCTCGTCACGATCGAGCAGGGCGACGCGAATCCCAGCATCGGCACGCTGCTGGCGATCGCGGATGCGCTCGGCGTCGGCCTCCCCGCGCTCGTCGCACCGCCCGAGGGCGGCGCCGTCGCCGTCACGAGGGCGGGGGAGGGCGCCGTGCTCTGGTCGAGCGACGGCGGCAGCGCGCGCCTGCTCGTCGGCACCCAGCCTCCGGACGTGCTCGAGCTGTGGGACTGGACGCTCGCCCCGGGCGACCGGCATGGCAGCGACGGCCACGCGGACGGCACGCGCGAGGTGCTGCACGTGCTCGCGGGCACCGTCACCGTCGAGACCGGCGAGGCCGAGCACGTGCTCGCCGTCGGCGACGCGATCGCCTTCCCCGGCGACGTCGCCCACGCCTACCGCAACGACGCCGACGAGACGGCGCGCTTCTCGCTCGCGGTGCTCGAGCCGGACGTCGCCCAGGCCACCGCTCGGATGGAGACCCACGATGACGTCCACCGCTGACCTCCAGCGCATCCTCGACGGCGCGAGCGTCGCCGCGGAGGTGCATGCCCTGCGCCCCGACTACCGCGCCCTCCTCCTCGCGGTCGACGGCCTCGAGCCGGGCGAGGGCGACGCGCGCAGCGAGGCGCTGCTCATCGAGGCCGAGGCGTCGGCGGCGGCCGCGCTCGCCGCCGGGCCGGTGGAGGAGATCCCCCACGTCGCCGCCTGGCGCGAGGCGTATCGCGCGTTCGGCGCGAAGCCGCAGCGCACGCGCAGCAGCGCCGAGGCCCTGCTGCGCCGCGCCGCCGCCTCGGGCCTGCCGCGCGTCGACCGGCTCACCGACGTCTACAACGCCATCTCGGTGCTGCATCGCACGCCGCTCGGCGGCGAGTCGCTCGCGGCGTACGTCGGGCCGGCCCGCCTCGTGCGCGCGACGGGGGAGGAGCGGTTCGACACGAGCGTCGACGGCGCGGACGCGATCGAGCATCCCGAGGTGGGCGAGGTCGTCTGGCGCGACGACCAGGGCGTCACGTGCCGTCGTTGGAACTGGCGCCAGGGTCGTCGCACGCGACTCCACCCGACGACGCGATCCGCGTTGTTCATCGTTGATGCGCTCGCGCCGGTCGACGACGACGGGCTCGAAGCGATCGGCGACGCGCTCCTCGACGCGCTGGGCGCCACGAGCCCGGGACTCGTGGCCGCGCGCCGGACGATCGGGGCCGAGGCATGACGGCGCCCCGTCGAGCCTGACGCGGACGCGTCTCCATCGGCACGAGCGCCGACCGCGGCAGCCACGCGACCGACGACGGCCTCGTCCGCGCGACGTACGACGTCGTGCGGGGGCGACGCGAGCAGCCCTGGGCCGCCGGCGTCAGCCCTCGCCCTGCTCGACCGAGTGGATGGTGACGGCGGCGTTCACGAGCGCGAGGTGGCTGAGCGCCTGCGGCAGGTTGCCGACGAACGCTCCCGTCGTCGGGTCGACCATCTCGGCCATGAGGCCGACGTCGTTCGGCACGCTCGCGACGAGCTCGTCCATGCGCTCGCGCGCCTGGTCGACCTGGCCGCACAGCGCGCGCGCCGCGACCATCCAGAACGAGCAGGCCACGAACGACTCCTCCTCGTCGGCGGCGCCGCTGAAGCGCATGAGGTGCGGACCGTGCCCGAGCTCGCGCTCGAGGGCGTCGAGCGTCGAGCGCATGCGGTCACCGCGGTCGAAGCCGCTGATGGCATGCAGCAGGATCGACGCGTCGAGCCGATCGGCGCCCGCGTACCAGGTGTAGGCGCCGAGCTCGTCGGACCAGCAGTGCTCGTCGACCCACGCGCGGATCGCGTCGGCCTCGAAGCGCCACCGGTCGGCGTCGCCGGGGATCTGCCCGACGTCGGCCAGGTGCGCCGCATGCTGCAGCGCCTGCCAGCAGCCGAGCTTCGACGTCGTGTAGTGCCGCTGCTCGGTCAGCTCCCACATGCCCGCGTCGCGCGAGCGCCACCGGTCGGCGGCGAGGTCGGCGATCTCGGTCATGAGCCTGCCGGTGGGCGCGTCGAGCACGTTGCCGCCGTCGACGTACATCTGCACGATGCTGAACATGTCGCCGTAGACACCGAGCTGCAGCTGGTCGGCGGCGCGGTTGCCCGTGACGACGGGCTGCGCCCCGCGCCACCCGGGCACGTCGTGCTCCTCGACGTCGTCACCCGGGTCGCCGCCGTCGAGCCGGTGCAGCACGGCCGTCGCGTCGTCCTCCGCGCGCACGAGGCGCAGCATCCACGTCATGGCGGCGTGCACCTCCTCGGTCACGCCGAGCTGCAGCAGCACCGACAGCGAGTACGCGGTGTCGCGCACCCACGAGTAGCGGTAGTCCCAGCCCTTCGGCTCGGTGCGCGACTCGGGCAGCGACGTCGTCGCAGCCGCGGCGATGCCGCCGGTGGGGCCGTGGATGAGCTGCTTCAGCACGAGGGCGCTGCGCGCGACCTCCGCCTCCCACGGCCCGTCGTAGGCGCACGACTGCGACCAGCGCCGCCACGCCTCGATGGTGCGGTCGATGCCGGCGTCCATCGCCTCGGGGTCGGGCAGCGGCAGCGGCTCGTCGTTCGTGGCGACGAGCCCGAGCAGGTGGCGCGAGCCGGGCGACGTGTCGTACCAGGCGACGATGCGCCGCGGCTCGACGTCGACGCCCGAGTCGTGCAGCGTGCGCGGCGCGAGCGTGAGGCCGTCGACGCGCAGCACCGTGCCGTGCACCGTCTCGCTCGCCCACGGCGACGCGTCGCCGAGCAGCGTGCCCGGCGCGATCTCGCCGCGCATCCGCACGTGGCCCTCGATGCCGTCGATGCGGCGCGCGAGCTCGCTCCACGGCAGGCGCCCCGCCTGTCCCGTGTTCAACGAGTCGGTCACCGTCACGACGCCCGAGGCGGTCGTGAACGTCGTCTCGAGCACGTTGCCGCCGTCGAGGTAGCGACGACGCACCGTGCTCTCCTCGACGGGCGCGAGCGACACGACGCCGCCCGACTGCTCGTCGAGGATCGCGGCGAAGACGGGCGGCGAGTCCACGGCCGGCAACGGCAGCCAGTCGATGCGGCCGTCGCGCGCGACGAGCCCGACGGTGCGGCCGTCGCCGATCGACGCGTAGGTGCGCAGATCGGCATAGCCGTCGGCGTCCCGATCGTCCATCGGGCCGTCGACGGCGTCGCCGCCGTGCCAGCGCGGGCCCGAGCCCACCTGCCACGCGAAGGTCACGGCGTGGGCATCCCGCCGTTGACGTGGAGCGTCTCGCCGACGACGTAGCTCGACTCGGGCGATGCGAGGAAGACGAACGCCGGCGCGAGCTCGGCCGGCTGGCCGGCGCGGCCGATGGGCGTCTGCTGGCCGAACTCGGGCAGCGCATCCGTCGGCTGGCCGCCCGCGGTCTGCAGCGGCGTCCACACCGGTCCCGGCGCCACGACGTTCACGCGGATGCCGCGCGGCGCGAGCTGCTGCGCGATCGCCTTCGCCATCGTGTTCATCGACGCCTTGGTCGTCGCGTAGTCGACGAGGTTCTCGGAGGGCTGGTAGGCCTGGATCGAGGACGTCGCGATGATCGACGAGCCGGCCGGCAGGTGCGGCAGGGCGTCCTTCACGAGCCAGAAGAACGCGTAGACGTTGGTCTTGAACGTCTCGTCGAACTGCTCGTCCGTGAGGTCCTCGAGGCGCTCGACGTGCTGCTGCTTGCCGGCGTTCGAGACGAGGATGTCGAGGCCTCCGAGGCCCTCGACGGCGGTCTGCACCGTGGTGCGCACGGTCTCGCGGTCGGTGAGGTCGCCCGGCAGGGCGACGGCCGTGCGGCCCGCCTGCTCGATGAGGGCGACGATGCGCTGCGCGTCCTCCTCCTCCTCGGGCAGGTAGGAGATCGCGACGTCGGCGCCCTCGCGGGCGAAGGCGATCGCGGTCGCGGCGCCGATGCCGGAGTCGCCGCCGGTGACGAGCGCCTTGCGCCCCTCGAGCCGGCCGGAGCCGCGGTAGGTCTCCTCGCCGAGGTCGGCGCGGTCGCGCATGTCGGCGTCGAGGCCGGGTCCGTCCTGCGAGATCGCCTTGGTGTCGATGTCGGCGTAGAGCGTGGTCGGGTCGGTCATCGTGTACTGGTCAGCCATGTCCTCGACGCTACGGAGCCTGCGGTGCGGGCGCGCGCCCTTGCGCGGCGGGGATGCGGGTGCAACCGTGCGCGACGCTCGGGCGGCGCACCACGACTCCTGCGGGCTTCGGGTGCTGGCGCGATCTCGTCAGCGCGAGACGTGCCTGGCCCGCGGTCCGTCTGTCCTTCGCAGGAAGACGGTAGCGATGGTGAACGAGGTCAGCGCGATCACCGTGCTGACGGAGACGGACGGACCCTGCATCAGCGCGGCCAGATCGTCGACACCGCCGCCCAGCCACCACGACACGGCACTCGATGCAGGCACCGACGCGACGGTGAGCCCAGCCGTCAGCATGACCAGAACCGTGAGCAGCCCGCGCCGGGCCAGCGTCGTCCACGTCACCACGAACAGAGTCAGCACCAGGATGAAGTTCGGCGCCGTGAGCAGAAGGCCGCCTGGCAAGGCACTGACGATCGAGATGACGGCTGCGTAGAGCAGCGCGGCGGTGGCCCGTCGCCGCGTCTCGCTCATCGCTAGACCCCCCTGCCTGGCCTTCGCCGGACGGTTCGGTAGGCGAGATCGAGGACGCATCTCCACAGCGTCTCGCCGGAGCCTCGTGCTGATCCGTCCTCGAGCGATGTCGTCAACTGGAGGTGCACATCAGGCGGCCGGGAGCCGCCGCGGTGTCATCTCATCGATCCATCGCGACCAAGCGACGGGTGGGCGCCCGCGCACGATGACCGCTCGCCGCACATCGCCTCGGCTTCGAGCGCCGACACCATCTCGCCTCGACGGGACGCGTGCCAGGCGAGCCTGCGGAGGTCAGCCCCGGGGCGGAGCCTGAGCGCCGGAGCGCGGACCGAGATCCTCGGGACCGGGCGATGCGTGCCGGGCTCGCTCGCGGTCGTGCTTCCGCAGCGCCGAGGTCGCTGCGCTGCGAGCGATGAGCCACTGCAGCACGAGTCCGACCACCGCGATGGGGAGCCAGTACGGCAGGGAGTACATGAACGTGTCGAACGGGGTCGGTCCCATGCTCGGATCGTATGCGCAGCAGGGTGGGAGCTCGTCGGACGCGGCTCAGGCGTCGCGCCACCGCTCGTCGATCGCCGCGGCCGTCTCGGCCGGTCGCTCGAGGGCGACGAGGTGGCCGGTGCCGGGCAGGGCGCACCAGCGGGCGCGCGGATAGGTCGCGCCGTGGAGGCCCGGCTGGGCCGCCGCGCCCAGCGCGTCGTCGGCCTCGCCCGCGACGACGACGAGGGGCACGTCGACGACGCCCGCCTCCTCGCTCCAGTCCTCGCGGCTGCCCGACTCCAGCCAGGCGATCCACGATGCGGGATCGCTCGCCGCGACGCCCGCGACCGTCGCGCGGTCGAGCGCCTCGTCGAGGGGTGCGCCGACGTTCGCGTCGACGAACGCGCGGGCCGCCTCCGCGTCGATGCGACCCGATCGCGCCCAGCCCAGCATCTCGGCGCGCTTTGCCGCCGGCATGGGCTCGCGCGTCGGCGGCGACGGCGCGAGCAGCGCCATCGCCCGCGGCATGCGCCCGGATGCGTCGCGCAGGCTCGCGGCGACGAGCGTCGCGAGCCTGCCGCCCACGCTGTGACCGACGAGCATCCAGTCGCGCTCGCCGACCTCCTGCGCGATGCGGTCGACGAGCGCGCCACGCAGCGCGTCGACCGTCGTCCAGCGCTCGTCGCGCGCCTCGCCGAAGCCGGGCAGGTCGATGCCGACGACGTCGAACGGCGTGCGCACATGCTCGAGCATCGGCGCGAATGAGCGCGCCGACAGCCCGAGGCCGTGCAGCGTGACGAGCGCTGGACGCGTCATCGGGTCAGATGGTCGCGACGGAGCCGGCGTCGACGCGGTAGTTGGAGCCGTTGACGAACGAGGCGCGGTCGGAGCACAGGAAGGCGACGACCGCCGCGACCTCCTCCGGGTCGCCGCGACGCCCGAGCTCCATGTACGGGCGCTCCTCCTCGAGGAACGACGCGATGGCCTCGTCGCGATCCGTGCCGCGCTCCTCGGCCCGCTTGTCCATCATCGCGTCGGTCATCGGCGTGTGGATGAAGGCCGGCGAGACCGCGTTCACGAGCAGGCCCTCCTTCGCGTAGCTGCGCGACAGGCCCTTCGACAGCGCCAGGATGCCGGCCTTCGCGGCGCAGTACGGCAGCTCGTCGTCGTACGGCTGCACGCCGTCCTCCGAGGCGAGCAGCACGATGCGGCCCCAGCCGCCGGTGCGCAGGTCGGGCAGGAACTCCCGCAGGAGGCGGACCGGTCCGAGCAGGTCCGTCGTGATCGTGTCGACCCAGCCGTCGTCGTCGATCTCGTGGAACATGCCCTGGGCGCCCGTGACGCCTGCGGACTGCACGAGGATGTCGATCTCGCCCGCCGACTCGGCGACGCGTGCGTGCAGCGCGGCGAGCGAGGCGACGTCGGTGACGTCGGCCGGGAAGGCGAACAGCCGGTCGGGGTCGGCCTCGAGCCGGTCGGCGGCGTCTGCCAGCCGGTCGGCGTGGAGGTCGGTGAGCACGACGCGCGCGCCCTCGGCGAGCAGCAGCCGCGCCGTGTGCCAGCCGATGCCCGAGTCGCCGCCCGTGACGAGTGCCAGCCTGCCGTCGATGCCCAGATCCATGCTCATGTCTCCTCGTGTCGTCATGTCCGCGCACGCCACGATGGCGCGCGCGTGCGCCGCGTCGGCCCGTCGGGCCGGATGCGGCTCAGTCCTGCAGGCGCCGCAGCGCCGAGCCCTTGTGCGCGGCCTTCGCGCCGGACTTCTCCGACTCGACGATGAACGCCGGCTCGTCGGTGGAGGCCGTGAAGTGCTGGCCGTCGTGCTGGAAGTCCTTGGTGCGCCGGTCGACGATGCGACCCTGCGTGCGGCCCTGCGGGGTCGACCAGCTCACGCGGTCGCCCTTCGAGAGGTCGCTCATCGGTCCTCGCCCTCCTGGAAGGGCTGCTGCACGTGGTCGAGCACGCGATCCCACGAGCCGACGAGCGCGTCCGTCGCCCACTGGAGGTCGGAGGTGCCCTCGTCGTCGGCGGTGCGCTCGGGCTCGACCGTCAGCACCCAGGCTGCGCTCGCGGGGCCTTTCGCCCAACGGTCGGCGATGGAGTCGGCGCCCTCGTCCGAGACCACGCCCATGTCGGGGTCGCGGTCGAGGCCGCGGGCGAGGCGGTCGTCGACCGTGCCCGTCGAGGGGCCGGTCGCGACGGTCGGCAGCGCGGCGGCGCCCACGCCCAGGTCGGGCGCGACGAGCGCGACCTTGCCGACCACCTCGGGGTGCCGGAGCGCGACGGAGGCCGCGACGAGCGCGCCGGTGCCCCAGCCGATGACGCCGACCTCGTCGAGGTCGCTCTGCCCGCCGGTGCGGGCGACGGTCTGCCTCGCCTCGAGGATGTACTCGGCGATCGCGTCGGCCTGCTGCTCGGGGGTGACCGTCGCGCCGCCCTCGGTGACGAGCGGGTCGATGACGACGAGGTGCACGGGGTGGCGCGCCGTGACGACCGGGTCGGGATCGACGAATCCGGTGACCTCGCGCGGGTTGCAGAGGATCACGAGGTGCCTCGCGAACGGGGTGCCGGCGTTCGAGAGCGCGAGCTCCGTGCCGGAGGGGAGGGTGACGTGCAGATCGGCCATGCATCGAGCGTGTCGCGTCGAGGGCATCCGTGCCAACGGCTTGCGCCGAGGTGCGGATCGGGTCAGTGCGCGGCGTCAGCCCTCGTCGAGCTGCTGCTCGAGACGCTCCTGCAGCTCGGCGAGCAGCGCGGGCGCATCCGCCTCGACGCCTGCCGACGCGAGGGTGGCGAGCGTCTCGTCGAGCGCGTCGGTCGCCTCCTGCGGGCCGAGCGCCGTCTCGAGGCTCGTGGCGCTCGCGACGGCGTCGACCACGGGTGCCCGCTCGGGGTGCGCCTCCGCGAAGGCCGTGCCGCCGGACGTCGTGACGGGCACGGTGCCGGTGGCGTCGGCGAGCGCGACCTGCGCCTCGGGCTCGAGGAGGGCGGCGACGAGGTCGCGCGCCTCGTCGCCCGTGCGGGTGTCGGCGGGCAGCGCCCAGCACGTCGCGGTCGCGAACGTCGCGCCGTTCGCGGGACCCACTGGCAGCGGCACGAGTCGCACGCCCTCGAGGAGGGAGGAGGCGTCGGTGGCATCCTGCTCGGCGTCGTCCTGGTCCGCATCGTCCTCGGCCGTCGCCGACGGGGAGGTGGAGGGCGATGCCGATGCGGCGGGGTCGTCGGATGCGGCGGGGTCCTGCGTCGCCGACGGCTCGGCCGAGCCGGCCGGGGCGTCGGGGTCGGAGCCCTCACCGGGCTCCTCGCTCGGCTCCTCGGACGGCGCGGGCGCCGCGGCCTCGGCGGCGAGCAGCGCCTCGAGGTCGACGTACGCCATCGCGGCATCGCCGGTCGCGAGCGCCTCGGCGGCCGAGCCCGCGTCGAGGTCGGCGGGCCAAGCGAGCGTCTCGGCCTCGACCATCCGCTGCACGAGGTCGAGCGCGGCGACGTTCTCGGGGCTATCGGCGGCGGCGCCGGCCTCGTCGACGAGCGTGCCACCGGCCTGCGCGAGCAGCACGCCCAGGTGCGCCGCGTCGGGGTCGATCGCGAGGCCGGCACGGTCGTCGGTCGTCAGTCGCGCGCCGATGGCCTCGAGCTGCTCCCACGTCGTCGGCACGTCGCCGTCGCCGAGGCCGGCCTCCGCCCACGCGTCCTCGGAGATCGCGAGCATCGTCGCATCCACCGAACGCGGTGCGCACTGCAGCTCGCCGCCGGAGGCGACGGCGTCGAGCAGCCACGGCACGAGGTCGTCGGCGGTCGCGAGCCGCCCGTACGCCTCGAGGTAGCCGTCGTAGCGCTCGAGCATCGTCGTCGACAGCGCGAACACGTCCGGCGGGTTCGCGTTCGCGAACGACTCGGCGAGCTGCTGCTCGAGGTCCGACGCGAGCACGATGCGCACGCTCGAGCCCGAGTCCTCGCTCCACGCGTCGACCTCGGCCTGCAGCGCGTCGACCTCGGCGGGGGTGCCGTCGACGAGCATCCGCAGCGACGGCCCCGTCGGCTCCTGCGACGCCGCAGGCTCCGGATCGCTGCCGGTCGAGCACGCCGCGAGCGCGAACGCGGCAGCGCAGGCGACGCTCGTGGTCGCGATCCGGGAGAGTCGCACGACCCTACGATCCCGCGCCGGTGGTCGGCGCGGCAAGTCGGCGGATGCGGTCGGCGTGCGGGAGCACCGCTCGGTGCCCGCCCCGCACTCCCCGCACGACGAGAGGGGCCGTCGCACCGCGACGGCCCCTCCGCGTCCCCGTCGGCTCAGCGGCCGGTCGAGCCCTGCACGTCGTCGCGCGCCTGCTCGGCGTCCGAGCGCACCTCGTCGCGCGCCTGCTGCGCGCTGTCGCGCACGCCGGACGCCTCGTCGGTCGCGGTCTCGCGCACGTGCTGCGCCGCGTCGGTCGCCGTCTCGTGCACCGACTGCGCCGCGGCCTTCGCCGGCTCTGCGAGGTCCTGGGCGGCGCCCTTGGCGACGTCCTTCGCCTCCTGGATCGCCGGCGCCGCGGCCTCCTTCGCCTGCGCGGCGAGCTCGCGCTCCTTGCTGCTCGCCGGCACGAGCGCTGCCGCGAGCAGGCCCGCCCCGAAGGCGATGAGGCCGACGGCGACGGCGTTGCCCGAGGCCCGCTGACGCACGGCGTCCGGTGCGTCGCCGAGCGATCCGCCCGCCGAGTCCGCGGCGTCGCGCACGGCGGCACGCGCGTCGGAGGCCGCGCCGAACACGCGATCCTTCACGCCCTCCACGCGTCCGCGCAGCCTGTCCTTCTCCCGGTCGACGACCTTGCTGGGGTTCACCTTGTCGGCGAGGGCATCGACGTCGGATCCCAGCTCGGCCCGCGTCCGGTCGATGCTCGCCCGGATGGCATCCGGGTCGGAGGTGTCGTAGGTGCTCATCGGTTCTCCTCGTTCCTCTTCACGGTGTCCGGGATGCGCTGCACGGAGTCGACCGTCTGCGGCATCCCCTCGATGCGCTTGAGCTGCGCGCGGCCCAGGAGCAGCAGCACCCCGGCGACGACGGCCCAGACGACGGCGACGACGACCGCCGACCATCCGTTGCCGATCAGGGTGCCGAGCGCCCACCAGACCGCGATCGACAGGAACAGCACGGCCATGAGGCCCGCGTACCCGGCGCCGCCCAGCAGGCCCGCACCCTTGCCCGCGCGTGACGCGGACCGCTTCAGCTCCGCCTTGGCGAGATCCACCTCCTGCCGCATGAGCGTGGAGATGTCTCGCGTCACCTCGCCGAGCAGGTCGCCGAGCGACGTGCTCGCCGCCTGCTGCTCCGAGGGCGTCGGCTGCGGGTCGGTCACGGCAGGCGCCCGCCGTCGAGCCGGGGCTGCTCGCCTCCGAGCGTCGGATCCGTCGCGCCC
>NZ_BAAAQT010000001.1:57393-80372 GCF_039531815.1 Agrococcus versicolor
TGGGCGGCTGCGCCGTGGCGCCCGTCGTCGCACCGGACGCGGTCGTGCCCACGCTGCGCGGCTCGCAGCAGCACGGGCAGCGGTGGATCCCGATGCTGCTCGAGCGCATGGCCGCGGGCGAGATCCCCACGGAGCACCTCATGACGCATCCGATGGCGCTCGACGACGGCGCGAAGGCGTACGCGATGTTCAAGGACAAGACGGACGGCTGCGTGCGGGCGGTGCTGCACCCGCAGGCGTGAGCGTCAGCGGCGCACGAGGCGACGCAGCTCGCGGCGGTAGCCGAGGGTGATGACGTCGCCGCCCGCGAGGACGGCAGCGACGAGCAGGCGCTGCCGACCGCGCGCGGTCGGCAGCACGGCCGCGCAGCCCGCCGTGTGGAAGGCGAGGCCCGCGCCGACCGTGCGGAGCGCGCGGGTCGCGTCGCGTCGTCCGACGCGGCGCATCGCCCGCAGCAGCACGGGCGCTGCCGAGCCCACGCCGACGGCCGAGATCGCAGCGGTCGCGGCGAGCGGCGCACGCGACCCGGGCCTGGCGAGCACGCTCGCGACGACCTGGGCTGCCGAGCATGCGACGTCGGCCGCCAGCAACGCCCCGAGCGCCCAGCGCGCCCGTCGCATCCGCCGCATCCGCCGTGTCCGCCGTGTCCGCATCCCTCGATGCTCGTCGCACGCCGTCCTGACCGGCGGGGCGGCGCCTACCCCTTCTCCCCGCCCTCCGTCGTCGACATGATGCGCCGCTGGAAGACGAAGAACACGAGCGCGACCGGGATGGTCATGAGCACCGCCGCCGCGAGCTTCAGGGGGAACTGGCTGCCCGAGCCCAGCTGCCCCGAGACGAGCGACGCGACTCCCGTGGTGAGCGTGTTGAGCTCGGGGCTCTGCCGCGAGACGACGAAGTGCGCGAACTCGTTCCACGATCCCTGGAACGACAGGATCGTCAGCGTCACGAGCGCCGGCGCCGCCATCGGCAGGGTCACCGACCAGAAGGTGCGGAACACGCCCGCGCCGTCGATGCGCGCGGCCTCCTCGATCGAGACGGGGATCGAGTCGAAGAACTGCTTCATGATGAAGATGCCCGCCGCGTCCGCGAGGAGCGGGATGATCATGCCCGCATACGTGTCGTAGAGCGCGAGCTCCTTGAGCACGAGGAACCGCGGCACCATGAGCACGACCGTCGGCACGGCCATGACGCCGATGAACAGGCCGAACATCGCCGACCGTCCGCGGAAGCGCAGGCGCGAGAGCGCGTAGCCGGCGAGGGAGTCGAAGAACACGCGTCCGAGCGTCACGCAGAGCGTGACGAACACCGAGTTCACGCCCCACAGGCCGATGTCGGTGCCGGTGAACAGCCGCTCGTAGGCGGCGAACGTCGGCGTCTGCGGGATGAGCGAGAGCGGCTCGGCCACGGCCTCCCCGTCGGTCTTGAACGACGACGCGACCGAGATGAGGAACGGGTACAGGTACGCGACGGCCAGCAGCACCAGCACGACGTAGCCGGCGACGAGGCCGGCGCTCAGACGCTGCCTCATCCGCCCGTCCCCCTCTCCGTGGGCCCGGCTCTCAGCCGGGCGGTGCCCTGCGCGACGCCGCCGTCGGCGCTCGCGATCGTCCTCGGCCCTCGCCGACGCAGCAGCGGCCTCGACGGCTCGTCGCGGTCGCACAGCACGAAGCGCTGCAGGAGGGAGAAGGCGATGATGATGAGGAAGAGCACGAACGCGATCGCCGCGGCGATGCCCGGCTCGTTCTCGGTGAACGCCTGGTCGTACGCCATGTAGGCGGGGCTCGTGAGGGTGGCCGCCGCGGGGGTGCCGCGCGTGAGGTACACCTGGTCGAAGACCTGCCACGTGCCGATGAGGCCGAGCGTCAGCACCGTGAACAGCACGGGCCGCAGCATCGGCAGCGTCACGTTGAAGAACGACTGACGCGCGTTCGCGCCGTCCATGAGCGCCGCCTCGCCCACCTCGGCGCCGATCGACTGCAGGCCGGCGAGGAACAGCAGCATGAACGTGCCGGAGGTGGTGAACACCGCCATGACGATGAGCACGAGCTGCGCGACCGACGGGCCGGCGGCCCACTCCCATGCGCTCACGCCGAGGAACCCGGGCGCGTCCCAGCCGCCGGGCTCGCCGCCGCCGAAGGCACCGATGACGACGTGCACGATGCCGCGGGGGTCCGCCATCCAGTTCGGCCCGTCGACCTGCAGCCATGCGAGCACGGCGTTCACGGCGCCGGACGCCTGGAAGAGGAAGAGGAAGACGCCGGTGATGGCGATCGACGACGTCACCGACGGGAAGTAGAACGCGGTGCGGAAGAAGCCCTTCGCCTTCAGCAGCCTGCGGTTGACCTGCACCGCGAGGAAGAGCGCGAGGGCCGTCTGCAGCGGCACGACGAGGAGGACGTAGAAGAGGTTGTTGCGGATCGCGCGGCCGAACAGGTCGCGCGTGAGGCGGTCGTCGGTCGTGATCGCCGCGTAGTTGTCGAGGCCGATGACGTCGACGTTGTCGTTGAACAGCGGCGAGTTGCGGCCGTTCCAGTCGGTGAACGACACCCACAGCGCGAGCACGATCGGCGCGATGAGGAAGACGCCGACGATGATGAGGGCGGGGGAGATGAACAGCCATCCCGCCCTCGACTCGCCGTCGCGCGTGCTCCCGCGACGAGGCGCCCGCGCCGTCGCGGGAGCACGCGTGGCCATCGCTACTCCACCTCGGAGTAGGCGTCCTCGAGCTGCCCCTGCAGCGTCGCGAGGATCTCCTGCGGGTCGGCCGTCGCGAGCGTCGGCACGACGGTGTTGAACTCGCCCACGACCTCCGATGCGCCCGGGAAGGCGATCGGGCTCACGGCGTACTCGGCACCGGCGACGAACGCCGCGCTCTCCGGGTACGTCTCGGCGTACGTCGCCGCAGCCGTCTCGGTCGAGGGGATCACGCCGAAGGCGTCCGAGAACGCGAGCTGCTGCTCGTCGCTCGTGAGGAACTCGACGAGGCTCGTCGCGTCGTCGGCCGTGTCGGCGCCCTCCGGGATGCCCCAGCAGTTCGAGAACGTGAACGTGCCCTGGCCCGAGGGGCCGGCGGGCAGCTCGGCGACCGTGTACTGCACGTCGGGGAAGTCGTTCTCGAGCGCACCCGAGATCCACGGTCCCTCGATCACCATGGCCGCCTGGCCGTTGCCGAAGGCCTCGCCACCCCAGCCCGCGCCGAGGTCGGTCGGCCACGCGAGCGAGCCCGCCGACAGCAGGCCCTGCAGGTAGGTGAGCGCCTCGACGTTCTCGGGGGAGTCGGCCGTCACCTCGTCGTCGGTGAGGAGGCCACCGCCAGCCTGCTCCATGAAGACGCCGACGCGCGCGTACTCGGCACCCATCGACAGACCGACGGTGTCGCCGGTCGTCAGGCGCTGCGCGACGGACGCCAGCTGGTCCCAGTCGGTGGGGACGTCGGCGTCGGTGAGGCCCGCCGCCGCCCACAGGTCGGTGTTGATGACGAGGCCGAGGGTCGAGAAGTCCTTCGGGTCGCAGACGAGCTCGCCGTCGTACGAGAAGGTGTCGGCGAGCGCCGGGTAGAAGTCGCCCGCGTTGTCGAGGCCGGCGGCGTAGGGCTCGAGGTAGTCGTCGGCCGCGTACGTCTGGAACTGGTCCCACGACATGTAGAAGAGGTCCGGCGGGATGTCGCCGGCGAAGCCCTGCGCGAGCTCCTGGCCGAGGTCGGATGCGACGACGACCTCGACGGGCACGCCCGACTCCTCGGTCCATGCGTCGACCGCGGCCTGCACGGCCTCCGTCTCGGCGTCGCCCGACGTGCCGATGAGCACCTGCAGGGCCTCGGCGTCGTCGCCTCCGCCTCCGCCGCCGCCCGAGCAGCCTGCGAGCGCGAGCGCCGCGACGCCCGCGACCCCGGCGATCTGCAGGGCGCGTCCTTGCCTCCTGCGAAGCGTCATGATGCATCCTTCCCGTCGGCCGCAGCCGATCGCTGTGCTGGGAGCCCCCAGCGGGGGTGTGCGCGCCGGTGCAGGCGCGGGGTCACGAGTCGGTGGTCGGGCTCGCCGTGCAGCAGCCCGAGGACGGCGGCGGCGACGTCGCCGAGGCTCTGGTCGACGCTCGAGAAGCCGAGGCCGGCGGCGACGCCCGTGTCGTCGAAGCCGACGACGGGCACGGCGGCGTCGGCGCGCGAGAGTGCGCCGATTGCGCCGAGCGCGAGGGTGTCGGAGGCGCAGACGATCGCGGTGGCGCCGGCGGCGAGCAGCTCGGCGACGGCGTCCTGCGCCTCGGCGGGGTCGTCCTCGACGGCGCGGTCGAGGTTCGCGGGCATGCCCGCGGCCTCCATGGCGTCGCGCCAGCCGCCGCGGCGCTCGTCGCCGGCGCCCGAGCCGTCGGGCCAGCCGAGGAAGGCGACGCGGTCGCCGATCGCGAGGCACGCCTCGGTCGCCTCGCGCGTGCCGGCGCGGCCGTCGACGTCGACCCACGCGTGCGGGGCCGCGCCCTCGTCCCACGGGCGGCCGAACGCGACGAAGGGGATGCCGGAGTCGGCGAGCGCGTCGACGCGACGGTCGCGGTGGTCGGTCGAGGTCAGCACGAACGCGTCGGCCAGGCTGCGCTGCGCGAGCGAGCGGATCGTGGCGACCTCGTCGTCCGCGTCGTCGGCGGTGAACACGAGCACGTGCCGGTCGAGGCGCGCGGCCTGCTCGGTGACGGCGTGGAGGAAGCGGTCGAGCAGCACGCCGTGCACGCCGTCGGCGACGGGCTCGAGGCGAACGCCGATCGTGCGCGCCGAGGACGTGCGGAGGCGGCGGGCGTGGAGGTTCGGGGAGTAGCCGAGGGCGTCGACGGCGGCCATGACGCGCTCGAGCGTCGCGGGGTGGACGATGCGCGGCGTGTTGATCGCGTTCGACACGGTCTGGCGCGAGACGCCCGCCTGGGCGGCCACGTCGCTGAGCGTCGCCCGCATCTCGCACCTCCTCGTGCACCGCATCCCACCTGCGTCGGTGGCATTCGATCGATCCATTTGATCGTTCCAAGCACCGTAGCGTACGGTTTCGGGAGCACGCCACCCCTACGCATCACGGAGGTCGACGGTGACCCACAGCGCGCACGGCAGGCAGCCGCTGCTCCACGAGGAGCTCGTCGTGCTCCACGCGCCGACGCAGGTCTGGTCGTCGCCGACGGGCGATCTGGGCGACATGCCGATCCACGGCGTCTTCCACGCCGACGCCCGCGTCGTCGACGAGCTGCGCGTCGAGGTGGGCGGCGAGGTGCCCGAGCCGATCGGCGCGTCCGCCACCGCATCCGAGGCGGTGTTCGTCGCCGTCGCGCGCGGCATCGACGACGGGCCCACGCCCGATCCGCGCGTGCGCATCGAGCGCCGCCGCGTCGTCGGTGCCGGCACGGTCGTCGAGCACGTCGCCGTCGTGAGCGCCCTGGGCCACGCGGTCGACACGACCGTGACGTTCGTCGTGGGCGTCGACTCGAGCGACCTGCAGTCGGTGAAGTCGGGCACGCGCTCCGGCGTCGAGGCGACGCTCGCCGAGCATCCCGGCCTCGTCGTCGCCACGCACGGCTCGCGCACCCTCGAGCTCGATGCCGCCGGTGCCGACGTCGCGGTGCTCGGCCGCCGCGTCGCCCTGACGTGGCCCGTGCACGTGCCCGCGCACGGCTCGGCGGAGGTCGCGCTGCGCCTGCGCGTCGAGGACGCCGGCCAGGTCGTCGCCGCCTACGAGGGCGACCCCGTGCTGCGCGCCCTGCCGGCCACGGGCGACGCGCGGCTCGACCGATGGGCGCGCGAGGCGCTCGCCGACCTCGACGCGCTGCGCATGACGCGACCCGGGCACGGCGACGAGCCCTTCCTCGCCGCCGGCGCCCCCTGGTTCCTCACGCTCTTCGGCCGCGACACCCTCATCGCGGCCCGCCTGCTGCTGCCCGTCGACGACGGGCTCGCGCTCGGCACGCTGCGCACCCTCGCTCGCCTCCAGGGCACGCAGGTCGACGCGGCATCCGCCGAGCAGCCGGGCAAGATCCTGCACGAGATCCGCGACGGCGTCTTCACGATGCCGGGCGAGGGCATCGTGCTGCCGCCGGTCTACTACGGCACCGTCGACGCGACGCCGCTGTGGATCGTGCTGCTGCACCGCGCCGTCGCCGCGGGCGCCATCGGCCTCGAGGACGTGCGCGAGCTGCGCGGCACGCTCGAGGGCGCGCTCGCGTGGATGCGCGACCACGGCGACCCCGCGGGCACGGGCTTCCTGCACTACCGCGACGAGCTCGGCACGGGCCTCGCGAACCAGGGCTGGAAGGACTCGGGCGACTCGATCCGCTTCCACGACGGCACGATCGCCGAGGGTCCGATCGCGCTCGCGGAGGTGCAGGCGCAGGCGCACGAGGCGGCGGTCGGCGGCGCCGAGCTGCTCGACGCGCTCGACGGCGACGGCGCGGGCGACGCGTGGCGCGTGTGGGCCGCCGACCTCGCCGTGCGCTTCCGCGACCGCTTCTGGGTCGAGCGCGACGGCCACCGCTTCCTCGCCATCGCGCTCGACGGCGCCGGGCGGCCGGTCGACTCCCGCACGTCCAACATGGGGCAGTGCATCGGCACCGGCATCCTCTCGGCGGCGGAGGAGTCGCTGCTCGCCGAGCAGCTGGTGACGGACGCCTTCGCCTCGCGCTGGGGCCTGCGCACCATGGCGACCGACGAGGGTGCGTTCTGGCCGCTGTCGTACCACTGCGGCTCGGTCTGGCCGCACGACACGGGCGTCGTGATCGAGGGGATGCTGCGCGCCGGCCTGCACGCCGAGGCTGCGGCGCTCGCGGCCAGGCTGCTCGACGCGGCCGAGGCGTTCGGCTGGCGCGTCCCCGAGCTGCTCTCGGGCGACGACCTCCCTGCGCCCGTCGCCTATCCCGCCTCCTGCCGCCCGCAGGCGTGGAGCGCGGCGGCGGTGGTGCCGGTCGCTCGGGCGCTCGCCCCCTGACCGCCGGATCCACGGCTGAGCGGGTGGTGGGCTGCACTGGACGGTCGGCGGTCCGCTGGCGCGTGATCTCGGCGGCCTCGCGCGGGGGCGACCGCCGCGTCCACGGCTGAGCGAGCCACCGGGTGCATCACGCACCTCGCCTGCTGCTCAGGCGCGACTCCGGCGGCCGCGTGCCATGCTCGGTCGACGACGACGGGAGGGCGCGCATGCGGATGGTCGATGCGCTCGCGCTCGGACGCCTCGAGCGCACCATCCAGCGCGAGGCCAAGGGGCTCGCGCCGTCGATCGAGCTGCCCTGGACGCCGCCGTGGGGCGACGACGTCGCGCCCGAGGTCGTCGAGCTGCTCGCCGACCTCGCCGTGCTGCAGGCCGACGTCGCGGACGCGCGCACGTGGACGCGCGACGACGCGGCAGCGCTGCGCCGGCGGCGGGCCGTCGACGACGCCGAGCGGCTGGCGGAGCGCGCCGCCGACCGCGGCGTGCAGGCGACCGCCACGCGCCTGCGCGCCATCGCGTCGTCGCTGCGCGCATGGGACGCGCTCGCTCCCCGCTCCTGAGCCCACCTGACGACCCACCGCGACCGCGGCCGACGCTCGACGGCCGCGGCGACGCACGTCGAGGCGATGGATCGAGCCCGGCGAGGCGACGGCATCCGACCGCGCTCGACCTGCCGGATCAGGCCTCGATCGACCCCGTGATCGCGACCGTGCACGCGC
This sequence comes from Agrococcus versicolor, assembly GCF_039531815.1. Classification (NCBI taxonomy): domain Bacteria; kingdom Bacillati; phylum Actinomycetota; class Actinomycetes; order Micrococcales; family Microbacteriaceae; genus Agrococcus; species Agrococcus versicolor. The sequence goes on from NZ_BAAAQT010000001.1 coordinate 65,063, forward strand.
CGCCGACCCACACGCCGCCATCGGCGTCGGTCGCGATCGAGATCTCGCCCGCCCGCTCGAGGCGGGCGCCCTGCGAGACCGTGTACGGCGCAGCCGCGATGCCGGCCGCCGTCATCCACTGCGCCGCGCTCGCGTTCATCGAGCCGCACACCGGGTCCTCGGCCACGCCGATCGCGGGCGCGAAGGAGCGCAGCTCGAACGCGTGCGGCGAGCCGGGCGGGTAGGCGCCGATCGCCCCGACCATCGCGTCCGGGATGCGGGCGAGGTCGGGCTCGAGCGCCAGCACCTCGTCGGCGCTCGCGAGCCGCACGATGCACCAGCCGGGCCCGTTGTCGATCCAGGCCTGGTCGAGGATGCGCTCGCGGGCGATGCCGAACGCGTCGGCGATCGCATCCACCTCGTCCTCGTCCATGGGGCCCGAGCGCACCATCGGCGGCGCCTCGAACGCCAGCAGCCCACCCGTGCGGCGCACGCGCACGAGTCCGGCGGCGCACTCCTGCACGATGTCGGCACCCTGCGGCACGCCGCCGGCGTGCAGCCACGCGGCCGCCGAGCCGAGGGTCGGGTGGCCGGCGAAGGGCAGCTCGCCGCCGGGCGTGAGGATGCGCAGCCGGTAGTCGGCGCCCTCGCGCGTCGGCGGCAGCACGAACGTCGTCTCGGAGAGGTTGGTCCAGCGTGCGATGCGCTGCATCTCGTCGTCGGCGATGCACTCCGCGTCGAGCACGACGGCGACGGGGTTGCCGAGGAACGGCGTCGACCCGAACACGTCGACCTGGGCGAACGGACGCTGCGGCATGGGGCTCCTCGGGCGGTGGCGGCACCGCCAGCGTAGGCAGGCCGCGGCGTCCGCTCCACCCGTGGCCGCGCACGTGCATCCGCGACAGACTGGACGCGGTCGACGACCGGCCGCGACCGAGACGAGGAGCGAGAGCCATGGCGCAGCAGATCCAGCACACCGAGTTCGGCGGTCCCGAGGTGCTGCACCTCGTGGACGTGGACCAGCCCGAGGCGGATGCCGGCCAGGTCGTCGTGCACGTGCACGCGGCGGGCGTGAACCCGCTCGACTCGAAGCTGCGATCCGGCGCTCGCCCGTCCGGGGAGATCACGACGCCGCGCGTGCCCGGCGGCGACGCCGCGGGGGAGGTCGTCGAGGTCGGCGAGGGCGTCGAGGGGTGGACGGTCGGCGACCGGGTGGCCGTGCAGCACGCGCAGGGCGCCTACGCGACGCACGTCGTCGCGACGCCCGAGCAGCTGCACCGCATCCCCGAGGGCGTGACCTTCGAGCAGGCGGCCGCGATCGGCATCCCCGCCTCGACGGCCTACCAGGGGCTCGTCGAGCTCGAGCTGCGCGCCGGCGAGACGCTGCTCGTGCACGCGGGCTCGGGCTCGGTCGGCCAGGCGGCCATCCAGCTCGCCGTGCTGCAGGGCGCGACGGTCGTCGCGACGGCGAGCGAGCCGAACCACGACCGCGTGCGCGCGCTGGGTGCGACGCCCGTGACCTACGGCCCCGGCCTGCTCGACCGGGTCCGCGAGGCGGCACCGGGCGGCGTCGACGTCGTCTACGACTGCGTCGGCACCGAGGAGTCGATGGCCGTCTCGGCGCAGCTCGTCGCCGACCCGCAGCGCATCGGCACGATCGTGTGGAGCGACGCCGCCGCGGCCCTGGGCGTGCAGGGATGGATGGGCGGCAAGCCGGAGCCGCTGTCCGAGCGGTCGAGGCAGCTGCGCGCCGAGGCCTACGAGGTCGTGCTCGGTCGCATCGCGGCCGGCACGTTCGACGTCGAGATCGCGGCGGTGCTGCCGCTCGCGGAGGCCGCGGAGGCGCAGCGACGCAACGTGGCGAACGAGGTGCGCGGCAAGATCCTGCTCGCGCCCTGACCCGCGACGCGCGCGGCGCCCGCCTAGGCCGCCCGAGCCACGTGCAGGCCGTGGTCGCCGTCGGCGGCGTCGAGCATGATGCGCAGGCGCATCGCGTCGATGGCGCTCTCGGGCACGAGCGAGCCGAAGGCGAAGCGCAGCGGCGAGTCCTCGGCCACCCAGTAGCTCGTCGCGCCGTCGACGCTGCCGTCGTCGACGGTCACGAGGAACGGCTCCGAGCGGCCGAGACGCTCGGCGACGACGAGCTCGAGGTGGGCGAGGTCGACGTCGTCGACCGGCTCGCTGGCATCGCCGTGATGGAAGCGTCCCATGTCGGCGCCTCCCTCGGTCGGCCATGTCCAACCGAGCGATTCGAAGCGATCCCGCGGTCGGATGGGACGACACGCCGAATGGTCCGAAGTGGGGGATGCTGCGAATCGTGAAGCAGTCGCCGAGCAGCGTCATAGGTTCGCCGCATGGGAAGGCTCATCTACGCAGCGGCAACGTCCTACGACATCGAGGATCGGACGCTCGCGCACCTGCGTGCAGCAGCCATCGTGAAGCTCCGACGGCACGAGTCGTTCATGCTCTCGTGGATCGTCGACCTCTGGGCAGGCTCCGGCCGCATCTCTCTGTGGGTCTCGCCCTCCATCCCGATGGAGTTCGTCTTCTCCGGCTCGCGCGCCCCGCGGCTCGACGAGACGTGGGTGCGCGTGATGGTCGAGCTGTCGAACACGCCGCGCGGGCTCGTGCTGATCCCGCAGGAGGAGGCGGCGCGCATCGCCGAGGGCGCCCCCGTCCCCGCCATCTGATCCGTCAGGATCCGAGCAGCGACAGGCCGGCCGCGACCGCGAACCCGAGCACGGTCGCGAGCCCGGCCCAGTCCTTCGCCTTCGCGCGCGCCTCGGGCACCATCGCGTCGATGAGCATCACGAGGAGGGCGCCGGCGGCGAATCCGTCGATGCCCGCCTGCACCGCCGGGCTCGCGAGGTCCGCGACGAGCGTGCCGCCGACCGTGGCGAGCGCGCACGCGATGGCGACGCCCGTCCACAGCAGCAGCACGTGCCGCCTCGAGGAGCCCGCGCGCAGCATGTCGGCCGACGAGCCGATGGACTCGGGCAGGTTCGACAGCACGATCGCGACGACGAGCGCCGCGCTCACGCCCTCGCCGGCCGCGAGGCCGATGCCGAGCACGGCCTGCTCGGGGATGCCGTCGAGCAGCGCGCCGACCGCGAGCGGCATGCCCGCACCGCCGTCGCGGTCGCGTGCGCCGATGCGCTCGACGAGTCGATCGGCGAGGAAGAACGTCGCGGCGCCGAGCGCGAGGCCGATGGCCACCGGCACGGCTCCGCCGACGCGCAGGCCCTCCTCGGCGAGCTCGAACGCGATGCTCGCGATGAGCGCACCCGCGCCGAACGCGAGCACGAGCCCGAGCAGCATCGGCGGCCACCGGCGCAGCACGGCGAGCACGGCGCCGGCGAGCAGCGACGCGGCGGCGACGCCACCCCACAGCAGGCTCTCGAGCACGGCTCCTCCTCGACGCAGGTCAGCGTGCCCGCTCGCGCGCGTCGGCGCAACCGCTGGCGCGGCGCGTGCGCGTCAGGCGACGACGTCGGCGCGCAGCACCGGCACGAGCATCGCCTCGACGGCGGCGAGCACGCCGTCGATCGCGGCGTCGTCCATCGTCGGATCGTCGAGGAACGACGCGAGGACGAGCGCGTCGGCGCGACGGATGGCGTCGACGATGCGCTCGCGGTGGCCCTCGTCCTGGGCGACGCCCCAGCGCGGTGCGAGGACATCCGACAGCGCGCCCGCGAGCGCCTCGACGGCCACGGTCCGGTCGCCGCGGGCCTCGGGCCGCAGCCACTGCCACGTGCGCACCGCCTGGTAGGCGGGCACGGTGCGGTGCACGCGGAGCGTCGCGTCGAGCAGGGCGCGCACGTCGGACTCGAGGCTGCCGTGCGGCGTGGACGCCGCCTCGACGAGCATCCGGTGCGCGAGCGCCGTGTGCCGATCGAAGAGCGCACGCACCAGCGCGTCGCGATCGGCATGGTGCCGGTACGCCGTGCCGACCGAGACGCCGGCGCGCACGGCGACGTCGGTCATCGTGATGCGGTCGATGCCGCGCTCGTCGATGAGGGCGGCCGCGGCGTCGAGCAGGCGCAGCGAGGTCGTGGATGGCGGCGCGGCCTCGGGTGGCGCGAACGCGTCGGACGCTGCCATCGCCACCTCTCGTCCCGCGTCGTCGGCGACGTCCGCGGATGGCGAGCCTAGCCAGCGTCGCGCGTCGCGCGCGGCATGCGCGCGCCCGGGGCGGCCACTGGACGCCGGGTGGCTGACGGCCGTCCGCTCGGGGTCAGTCGGCGAGCGCGGCGAGGATCGCGGCGACGAGCATCGTCTCGGTCGCGGCGAGCAGCTCGACCGCGGACGCGTCGTCGAGGTCGGGCTCGTCGAGGAACGCCGCGAGCACGAGGGCATCGGCGCGGCGCACGGCGGTCGCGATGCGAGCGCTGCGCGCGTCGTCGAGCGCGAGGCCGTAGCGGGGTCCGAGGACCGACAGCAGGTCGTGCGCCGAGAGGTCGACGGCGATCGTGCGGTGGCCGTGGGCATCGTGGCGCAGCCACTGCCACGTGCGCACCGCCTGGTAGGCGGGCAGCGTGCGGTGCTCGTGCAGGTAGGCGGCGAGCAGCGCGCGCACGTCGGCCTCGAGCGTGCCCTGCGACGTGGCCGCGGCGGCGATGAGCGCGTGGCGGACGTGGGCGACGCTGCGCTCGTAGAGGGCGCGGATGAGGGCGTCGCGGTCCTCGAAGTACCGGTAGACCGTGCCCACGGACGTCCCGGCGCGGATGCCGACGTCGGTCGTCGACAGGCGATCGATGCCGCGCTCCGCGATGATGGCGGCCGCAGCGTCGAGCAGCCGATTCGCCGTGTCCGCCGCCTGACCCGTGCTCGGCTCCCGGCGCATGGCTGCGGCGCCGGGCTCGGCCTCGGTGGCGTCCATGGCGGTCTCCTGTCGTGCGATGCGCAGACTCGTGAGCCTAGCCACGCCGGCAGGGCATCCGCCTAGTCGTCGAGCGCGGCCACGTCACCCGCGTCGACCGCCGCGGGCTCGCGGTCGTCGCCCACCGAGGCGATCGACGACTCGCCGGAGCCGCCGGCGCGCAGGCCCGCCTCCTCGAGCGCTCGCTCGAGCTCGGCCTCGAAGGCGGCGTCGGGGGCGGGCGGCCGCACGCCCTCGTGCATCGTCATGGCACGACCGTACGACGCCGCGCCGTGCAGGGGAAGAGGGCATGGGTGCACGCGACGGGGCCGGGCGGCACGTGCCGCCCGGCCCCGTCGCGATGCCGCGTCAGCGGCCGTGGTTGATGAGCCCCAGCCATCGGCCGAACGTCGGCTCGAGCTCGTCGTCCTCGAGCGTCGTGGGGGTCCGGTGCTCACGCATCGCTGCCCACCTCCACGGCATCCTGCGCCTCCTGCGTCGACGTGCCGCCCTGCGCCAGCGCGCGGTCGGAGCCTGCGTGCTCCACGGCGATCTTGCGCGGCTTCGAGCGCTCGGCCACCGGGATCGTCAGCGTGAGCACGCCGTGCTCGTACGACGCATGGATGGCGTCGAGGTCGAGATCCGAGCCGAGGCTCAGCTGGCGCGTGAACCGGCCGGCCGGGCGCTCCTGGGCGAGCCAGTGCGCACCCTCGGCGGCGCCGAGCGTGCGCTCGGCCTGGATGGTGAGCGTCGTCGCGTCGACGTCGAGGTCGATGGATCCCGGGTCGACGCCCGGCAGGTCGACGTGCACGACGTAGTGCTCGTCGACGCGGTAGAGATCCATCGGCATCCAGCTCGCGCTGCGCTGGGTGCCTCCGCTGGTCAGCAGGCGTGCGGCCATGCGATCCATCTCGCGGAACGGGTCGAAGGTCAGAGCCATGACAACCACCTCCTTCGAGCAAGCGGCTCGCTGCCCTGTGCGGCGAGCCAGGTGTCGTGGCGATCGCCCTCGGGCCGTGCCCGAGAGGCGACTCGATTCTGGCACTCTCACCATGAGAGTGCCAATTGTCGCGCCTGCGAGATCGCTGAGAGGAGCGGCCCTCTCACGATGCGAGAGCGCCGCTGGCGCGTCGAGGGGGCTGCGGGCATGCTCGTCGCACCGCGTCGGCCCCTGGGCCGACCTCGACGAGGAGGTACGCAGTGAAGGCTGTCCGACTGCACGAGTACGGCACGGATCCGAGCATCGACGACGTGCCGGAGCCCACGATCTCCGGCCCCTGGGACGTCATCGTCGACGTCGGGGCCGCGGGTCTGTGCCGCACCGACCTGCACATCATCGAGGGGCAGTGGGATCCGATCCAGCACCCGAGCCTGCCGTACATCCTCGGGCACGAGAACGCCGGCACCGTGCGCGAGGTCGGCAGCGCCGTGTCGAACGTCGCGGTGGGCGACACGGTCATCATGCATCCGCTCACGAGCTGCGGCCTGTGCCCCGCGTGCCGCGTCGGCCAGGACTCGCACTGCGAGCACGCGAGCTTCCCCGGGATCAACGCCGACGGCGGCATGGCGCAGCAGCTGCGCACGAACGCACGCGCGGTCGTGCGGCTCGATGCAGGGGTCGACCCGAAGGACGTCGCGGCGCTCGCCGACGCCGGGCTCACCGCCTACCACGCGGTCCGCAAGGCGGCGCCGCTGCTCTTCCCCGGCTCGCACGCCGTCGTCGTCGGCGCGGGCGGCCTCGGCCACATCGGCATCCAGACGCTCGCGGCGATCACGAGCGCCGAGATCACGGTCGTGGATCGCAGCGAGCAGGCGCTCGAGCTCGCGGCGCAGCTGGGCGCCCACCACACCGTCCTGTCGACGGACGACGACGACGCCGTCGCGAAGCAGGTGCTCGACATCACCGGCGGCGGCGCGCACATCCTCTTCGACTACGTCGGCGAGCGCGGTGCCGAGCTGCTCGCGACGCGGCTGCTGCGCAACCGGGGCTCGCACTACGTCATCGGCTACGGCGGCGAGGTGCGCATCCCGACGATCGAGATCATCTCGCGCGAGATCAACGTCATCGGCAACCTCGTCGGCACGTACAACGACCTCGTCGAGCTCATGACGCTCACCGCCCAGGGCCGCGTGCAGCTGCACACCGCCGTGTACCCGCTGGACGCGGTGCACGACGCGATCCACGACCTCGAGGCGGGCAGGCTCATCGGGCGCGGCATCCTCGTGCCGTAGGCCGCGGCCCGGTCCCGGCCGCTCGCCGCTCGCCGCCGGCGAGCGGCCGGGGCCATCACGCCGCCGAGCCGCGCAGCCGGTAGTGCCTGCTCACGTCGCTCGCCGCGTCGCGCAGCAGTCGCTCGATGCAGTGCTCGCGCTGCGCGTCGACCGTCTCCGAGGGGGCGCTGATCGCGACGGCGCCGACGACGGCGCCCGCGGCGTCGCGCACGCCGACGGCGGCGCACGTCATGCCGGGCACGAACTCCTCCCGCTCCCATGCGATGCCGCGCCGCGACACGGTCGCGAGGTGCGCGTCGAGCTGCTCGCGCGTGCCCATCGTCGCGTGGGTCATCCGCTGCATCCCGTGCACCTCGAGGTACTCGTCGACCGCCTCGGGCGCCATCGCCGCGAGCATGATCTTGCCGAACGCCGTCGCGTGCGCCGCCTCGTGGAAGCCGAAGGCCAGCGGCGTGAGCCGCGGGTGGTCGGAGCAGTCGACGACGTGGGCGACGACCACGTCGGCGCCGCGGTAGACCGCGAGGTACGCCGCCGCCGAGGCCTGCTCGTGGAGTCGGGCCACCTCGCCGCGCACGGGGGCCGGCACGCCCACCTGCCGGTGCAGCGCGGCACCCAGCCGGTCGAACGCGTAGCCGAGCTCGAAGCGGCGCTCGCCGCGCATGTGCACGAGGTAGTCGGCCTGCACGAGCGCCTGCAGGAGCCGGTAGACGGTGGGCAGCGGATAGCCGAGGGCCTGCGACACCTCGCGGGCGGTCGCGCCACCGCGTCCGGCGACGACCTCGAGGATCGCGAGGGTGCGTGCGACGGTCTGCACGCCGGCGTCGCGCGCCGCCGGTGCGGCACCGCTGCGATCGACGTCGTCATCTGCCATGGTCCGATCATGGCGCGACGGCGCACGACACGCGGAAGACTTGAGTCGTTCACGATGATGCGACAGTGTGGGGACATGGACCTCGTCGCGACCGCCCCCGCAGCGGGTTCCGGTGCGCTCGAACGACGCGTGGCGCACGAGGGCATGCTGCGCACGCGCGGGCTGCGCGTCACGCGCGGTCGCCTCGCGGTGCTCGACGTCCTCGCGGCGCAGCCCCACGCCGACGCCGACGCCATCCACCGCGCCATGGCTTCCGCCGAGCCCAGCATCTCGCTGCAGTCCGTGCACAACGTGCTCGCCGCCCTCCACGAGGCCGGCGTGCTGCGACGCTTCCAGCCCGCGCGCTCGGCCGCCCGGTACGAGCTGCGCGTCGACGACAACCACCACCACGCGGTGTGCTCGCGCTGCGGCCGCGTCGAGGACGTCGACTGCGTCACCGGCGAGGCCCCCTGCCTCCATGCGCCCGCACCCGCGGGATTCGCGGTCATGCAGGCCGAGGTGACGTTCTGGGGGCTGTGCGCCGCGTGCGCCGCGACCGAGCGCTGACGGCCGCTCGCCGTCCGTCGACCCCGGCGGGCGAGCATCGCCGTCCCCTCCGAACCGACCGACCCATCCCCACGAGGAAGCAGGCAGCATCATGACCCATCGGACCACCACCAACTCCGGAGCCCCGGTCGCGAGCGACCAGCACTCCCAGTCCGTCGGCGCCGACGGCGCCATCGCGCTCACCGATCACTACCTCGTCGAGAAGCTCGCGCAGTTCAACCGCGAGCGCGTGCCCGAGCGCGTCGTGCACGCCAAGGGTGGCGGCGCGTTCGGCACCTTCACCGTCACGAACGACGTGTCCGCGTACACGCGCGCCGCGGTGTTCCAGTCCGGCACCGAGACCGAGATGCTCGCGCGCTTCTCGTCCGTCGCCGGCGAGCAGGGCAGCCCCGACACGTGGCGCGACCCCCGCGGCTTCGCGCTGAAGTTCTACACGACCGAGGGCAACTACGACCTCGTCGGCAACAACACGCCCGTCTTCTTCATCAAGGACGGCATCAAGTTCCCCGACTTCATCCGCTCGCAGAAGCGCCTGCCGGGCAGCAACCTCCGCGACCACGACATGCAGTGGGACTTCTGGACCCTGCAGCCCGAGTCGGCCCACCAGGTCACCTGGCTCATGGGCGACCGCGGCCTCCCCGCGTCGTGGCGCCACATGGACGGCTTCGGGTCGCACACCTACCAGTGGATCAACGCCGCCGGCGAGCGCTTCTGGGTGAAGTACCACTTCGAGACGGATCAGGGCAACGACTTCATGCCCCAGGAGCAGGCCGACCAGCTCGCCGGCTCGGACGCCGACTACTACATCCGCGACCTCTACGAGGCCATCGACGGTGGCGACACCCCGTCGTGGACCCTGCACGTGCAGGTCATGCCGTACGAGGACGCCGCGACGTACCGCTTCAACCCGTTCGACCTCACGAAGGTGTGGCCCAAGAGCGACTACCCGCTCGTCGAGGTCGGCCGCATGGAGCTGAACCGCAACCCGCAGAACTACTTCGCCGAGATCGAGCAGGCGACGTTCGCCCCGTCGAACTTCGTGCCTGGCATCGCTGCCAGCCCCGACAAGATGCTGCAGGCGCGCATCTTCTCCTACGCGGACGCCCACCGATACCGCGTCGGCACGAACCACGCCGAGCTGCCCGTCAACCGCCCGCACGCGGCGGACGTCGAGTCGTACTCGAAGGACGGCGCGCTGCGGCACGGCTTCCGCTCGCCCGCGCAGCCGGTCTACGCGCCCAACTCGTTCGGCGGCCCGCACGCCGACCCCGAGGCGCACGGCGACGACCGCGGCTGGCAGTCGGACGGCGAGCTCATCCGCTCGGCCGCGACGCTGCACCCTGAGGACGACGACTTCGGCCAGGCGGGCACGCTCGTGCGCGACGTGCTCGAAGACGCCGCGCGCGAGCGACTCGTCGGCAACATCGTCGGCCACGTCTCGAAGGTGCGCATCCCCGAGATCCGCGCCCGCGTCATCGAGTACTGGACGAACGTCGACGCCTGGCTCGGCGCGCAGGTCGCGACGCGACTGCCCGAGATCGTCGACCCGAAGTCGACGCTCGTCGAGACGCCGGCGCCGGCGCCCGTCGGCTGAGGCCGGTCTCGCGCCGCGCTCCCGAGCGCCGGGCGGCCCCGCACACCTCGTGGGTGCGGGGCCGTCCGCACGCGGGCCGGAGGAGGCGGCGGGGACATCCGTCGGCCGATCCCGTGACGAATCGCCCGCTGACGACGTCTCCCTGCGAGCCCGAGCCTCGGGCTCGCCGGTCCGACGCTCGGACCGGGCGGCATCGCGCCGCCGCACATCGTCGAAAGGACACCGTGCTCCCTCGCATCCTCACCGTCATCGCGACCTTCGTGGTCAAGCGCATCCTCGGTCGTCGTGGGGGCCGCGGCGGCGACGCCGGGCAGACGGGCCGTCGTCGTGGCTGAGCGCGCCCGCCGCTCGCCCCTCGACCTCGTGCGACGCGTGCCTCGCCGGCTCGCCTCGATCGTGCAGGAGGAGGTCGGCAACGCGCGCGAGGAGGTCGTCGCCCGCACGCGCGAGGCACGTACCGGCATCGTGCTCCTCGCCGTCGGCGGCGTGCTCGCGCTCGTCGCGCTCATCACCCTCGCCGTCACGACGACGGTCGCGCTCGCCGACGTGCTGCCGTGGTGGGCGGCCATCGCCGCGGTCGTGGGGGTTCTCGCGGTCGCGGCCGCCATCGTCGTCGCCATCGGCGTGCGACGCCTGCGCTCGGGCGCGCCGCCCGTGCCGAAGGACGCGATCGGCGACGCCCGCCGCCGCGTGCGCAGCACCCTCGACGGCAACGACGCGTAGCGGCCCGTCGCGCCACGGGGTCTCGCGCCGGTCGGCGCTCGCCTAGGCTCGATCCGATGACGATGGACTCCGGCGGCGACCCCACGACGGGGCGCGTGCCCATCGTCCCTCCGGTCGGAGCGGACGCCGCGGCGGCCGCCGACCAGCAGGCGGGCATCGGGGCGAGCGCCGACGCGACGGCGCAGCCCGGCCCCATCCAGCCCGAGCCGCGCCGGAAGCGCTTCGTCGACCTCGAGCCGCTGCGCGCGTCGCCGGCGTTCGCGCGCCTCTGGACGGCGAACGCGATCTCGGGCATCGGCTCGATGGTCACGGTCGTCGCCGTGGGCCTGCAGATCTACGACATCACCGAGTCGACGCTCGCGGTCTCGCTCGTCGGCCCCATCGGGCTCCTCCCCATGATCGTCGCCGGCCTGTGGGGCGGCATGCTCGCCGACGCCTTCGACCGCAAGCGCGTGCTGCTCGTCTCCGCGACGATCGGCTGGCTGTCGGTGCTCGGCATCGTCGCGGCGTCGGCGTACGACGCGTGGGCGCTCGACGCCGGGCAGCGCGTCGAGGTGTGGCCGTTCTACGTGCTCGCGACCGTCAACGCCGTCGCGGCGACCGTGTCGGGTGCGACGCGCAGCGCCATCACGCCACGCATCGTCCCCGCGCACCTCATCTCCCGGGCCGCGGCGCTCAACGGCATCGCCGTGGGCAGCATGGTGACGATCGGGCCGGCGCTCGCCGGCGTCCTCGCCGCCACCGTCGGGCTGCCGCTGACGTTCGCGGTCGACGCCGTGCTCTTCTCCGTCGCGTTCGTCGGCATCCTCGGGCTGCCCGCGATGCCGCCGATCGGCCAGGTGGCGAAGCCCGGCCTGCAGTCGCTGCGCGACGGGATGCGCTTCCTGCGCGGCGCGCCCAACATCCGCATGTCGTTCGTCGTCGACATCATCGCGATGCTCTTCGGACGTGCGAACGTGCTGTTCCCCGCAGTCGGCGCGCTCGTCATCGGTGGCGGGCCCATCACGGTCGGCGTGCTCACGGCCGCCGGCGCCGTCGGCACCCTCGTCGCGAGCATCCTGTCGGGACCCGTCGCGCAGGTGCACCGGCACGGGCTCGCGGTGCAGCGGGCGATCATGGTCTACGGCACCGCCGCAGCGCTGCTCGGGCTCGTGCTGCTCGGCACGACGCTCGTCGGCGTGCCCGTGACCGACCAGCTCGACGGCGTCGCATGGCCTGCGCTCGTGCTCGCGTGCCTCGCGATGGCCGGCATGGGCGCGAGCGACGAGATCAGCGCGATCTTCCGCTCGACGATGCTGCTGCAGGCGGCCCCCGACGAGATGCGCGGACGCCTGCAGGGCGTCTTCACCATCGTCGTCGCCGGCGGGCCACGCCTCGGCGACCTGTACGCGGGGCTGACGGCCTCCCTCCTCGCCCTCTGGTTCCCTCCGCTGCTCGGTGGGCTGCTCATCGTCGCGCTCGTCGTGCTCGTCACGCGCATGCAGGGCACCTTCCTCGAGTACGACGCGCGCACGCCCACGCCGTAGCCGCTGCTCCCGCCCGTCCCGCATCGGCCGCAGGGCCCGGGATCGGCACGCGTCCACGACCGCCGGGACGCGCTCGCGCAAGCCCGTGCGCCGACGTTCGCGTCGGCGGAGGATGGACGGGTCGCGCACACGCGCGACGGGAGAGGACGCGCATGGGACCGCACGTGGCAGACCTGAGGATCTCGACGGACGACTACGAGCCCGACGGGCCGATGCCCGAGCGGCTGTCGAAGGACGGCGGCAACGAGGTGCCCGCGTTCTCCGTCACCGGCGTGCCCGAGGATGCCGTCGAGCTCGCGCTCGTCGTGCACGACCCCGACGCACCGATGGTGCGCGGCTTCACGCACTGGGTCGTCTACGGACTGCCCGCGCAGGACGGGCCCATCGACCCCTCGGTCGGGCGCGCCGCGCCGACGACGGCGGGCGAGCCCGGCTGGTACGGTCCGCAGCCGCCCGCCGGCCACGGCACGCACCGGTACTACGCCTGGGTCTACGCGCTGTCGGCCCCGGTGTCGGGCGAGCCGACGCGCGAGGCGTTCCTCGATCGCGATGGCGGCTCGATCCTCGAGCAGGCACGCGTCGTCGGCACCTTCTCGCGCTGACCGACGCACGCGGGCCCCGGCCCGAGCCAGGGCCCGCGTCATGCCGTCACGACCTGCGGATGCGGTGACGCACCAGCAGCGCTCCGAGCCCGAGCGCGATGGCGAGCGCGCCGCCGATGAGGGCGGGCGCCTCCACGCCACCGCCCGTCCGCGGCAGGCCGAGCGCCGCAGGCGCCGCGGTCGCGTCGCGAGCCGGCGCGGGCGGCGCCGGGGTCGAGGCGGCCGGGGTCGAGGCGGCCGGGGTCGACGGATCGGCGGGTGCGACGGCGGGCGTCGCGGGCTGCGGGGTCGGCGTCAGCGGCGTCTCGACGACGTCGCACCGGTCCGCGTCGCTCGCGAGGTCGTCGTTCGGCTCGCACGAGCCGGGCACGGCGGGCGACTGCGGGCTCGTGACCGTGGCGGCGTTCGCGACCGTCGCCGCAGCCCCGGGCGTCGTCGCGATCGTGCCCTGGAACGTCAGCGACGCGACGGCGCCAGGCTCGAGCGTGCCGACGGTCCACACGCCCGTCGCCGCGTCGAACGTGCCGCGCGTCGGCGTCTCGGCGACGATCGAGGCGACGTCGAGCTCGGCGGGATACGCGTCGGCGACGACGGTCCCGCTCGCGTCGACCGCACCGAGGTTGCCGACCTCGATCGTCCATCGCACGCTCGCCGAGCTGCCGTCGAGCGCGAGCGTCGCCTCCGCGTCGACGCGCTTGTCGATGCGCAGGTCGGCGAGCGCAGGCACCGCGACCGTCGCCTCCGCGTGGTCGACGATGGACGCCCAGTCGTCGATCGAGCGCAGGTCGCCCCATGAGCCGGCGATCCCGTCGTTCTGGTTGGGCCGCTCGCCACCGGCCTCCCAGCCGTGCACGCCGCCTGCCGACGTCGTCGCCGGATCGCTGCCGATCAGCGACGGCGTGCGCGACCACCGCCGATCGCTCGAGGGCTCGAGCATCGTGTCGTCCCAGTGCAGGGACGCGATGCCCGGAGCCGGCCCCGTGAGGGTCTCGACCTCGATGCCGCCGGTGCTGGTCTCCGCGTCGATGCGCAGGAAGTGCAGCGGCGAGACCTGCGCCATCGTCGCGCGGACGACGACGCCCGTCGCCGTCGTCGGCACCTCGTGCCCGGTGGCGTCGACGCCGTCCCAGCGCCAGGAGAACGCGCCGGGCTCGAGCACGGCGACCTCGTCGACGACGTCGGCCGGGCCGTCGAAGCCCCCGTCGCCGTCGGCGTCGACCTCGACCCGCACGACGCCCGGCTGCCCCGCGAGCACGCCCGTGAGCTCGCCCGCGTTCGAGGCCGAGCCCTGCCGCGCGAAGGCGAGCGCATCGATGCTCGGCGAGCGGTAGTCGGCCCGCAGCCAGGTGCCCTCGGTGCGACGGTCGGCCCAGGCCTGCGTCGACGCGGGGAGGTCGGGCGCGGGCGGGTCGAGGAAGAGCCGGTAGGCGGTGAGCCCGTCGCAGTCGGCGCTCGACGGCTGCCAGTAGGCCGCGCCTGCACCGTCGGCCTCGGGCGAGCGCGGCATGGGCACCGAGCGCCCCGCCGGCTCGCAGGTGAAGGCGGCGGCGTTGCCGACGTCGTTCATCCGCAGCGTCGAGTCGATGCCGTCGTACCCGTCGAGCCGCACGCGGTAGACGGCACCATCGGGCGCCGCCGCGTGCACGACGAGCGACGTGACGGCGGAGGTGTGGATCGCGAGCGACTCCGTCCACACGCGACCGGGGATCGACGCGCCGTCGCGCACGACGCCGACGTCCCACGACAGCGCGGCCCCGTCGCCCGAGCCGGGATCCGGATCCTGCACCGCGATGCTCCACACGCCCTCGGCCCCGGCGACCCACGTGCCGCCGAGATGCGTGCCGCCGACGGCGGCGGGGGCGGCGTCGTCGTGGACGACGGCACCGGTCGGATCCGTCACGACGACGCGTGCGCCGGCCGGGGTGCGACTCGTCGTCGCCAGGCGGGCGACCACCTCGTCGCCCGCCGCCGCGTACGCCAGCAGGGTCGTCGTGCCGCCGTCGGTCGAGCCGCCCTCGAGGAGCGTGCCCGGCAGCGTCGTCGTGGCGGGCCCGGGCACGTCGTGCGGCTCGGTCGTCGACCACGCCGCCGCGCCGCCCGCGCCCGCCAGCAGCAGGCCGAGCGTCGTCGCGGCGACCGCGGCCGCCGGCCACCCGCCTCGCGCGCGGGGCCGCTCGCCCGCGCCTCTCGCGTGTCGTCGTGCCTCGTCGGTGATCGTGCGCGCTCGCTGTCGCATGGGGCCTCCTTCATGTGCCGCCGCGACGGTACGGAGGCAGGAGGCAGCGGCATCGGCGCCGACGTGGAGCCTGTGGAGAGCTCGGCGCAGGACGGCGTCGCCCGGGACGCCAGCACCCCGGCCACGCACGACGACGGGCCCGG
>NZ_BAAAQT010000001.1:80422-98404 GCF_039531815.1 Agrococcus versicolor
CGGGGCCGTCGTGCGGCGACGCCTCTGGCGTCGGGGCTCAGCCCTTCGCGGAGCCCGCCAGCAGGCCGCGCACGAAGAACCGCTGCAGCCCGAAGAACACGAGCAGCGGCACCACGAGCGAGACGAAGGCGCCCGCCGTGAGGCGGTCCCAGTTCTCGCCGCGCGACCCGGCGAGCTCGGCCAGTCGTTGCGTCAACGGTGCCGTGTCCGGCGTGCCCGACGAGAACACCAACGCGACGAGCAGGTCGTTCCACACCCAGAGGAACTGGAAGATCGCGAACGACGCGATCGCCGGCATCGCGAGCGGCAGGATGATGCGGAAGAAGATCGCACCGTGTCCCGCACCGTCGACGCGCGCGGCCTCGACGATCTCGCCCGGGATCTCCGAGATGAAGTTGTGCAGCAGGAAGATCGCCAGCGGCAGCGCGAAGATCGTGTGCGCGATCCAGATGGGCAGGTACTGCCGCTCGCTGATGAACGGCGCGACCTCGTGGAGCGCACCCTGGAACGGCTGCAGGAACGTGACGAACATCTGCAGCAGCGGGATGAGCGCCATCTGCAGCGGGACGATCTGCAGCGCGAAGATGATCACGAACAGCGTCGACGAGCCCCGGAACTTCACCCACGCGAACGCGTACGCCGCGAGGGCGGCGAGCACGAGCGGGAACATCGTGCCGGGGATGGCGATGATGAGCGAGTTCACGAAGTACTCGCCGAGCTGCGGCGACGTCGACGACCCCGACAGCAGCACCTCCTGGTAGTTCTGGAAGGTGAGCTGCGGGTTCGTGAAGAACGTCCACCAGCCGCTCGTGCGGATGGCGTCGCCCGGGCGGAACGACGACAGCAGCAGGCCGAACGTGGGGATCGTCCACAGCACGGCGATGACGATCGCGACGAGCGTCGCCCACGGGCTCGTGAGCCTGCGCTTGACGCGGTCCGCTCGGGTGCCCGTGCCGGCGCCGGTCGCGTCGTCGAGGTTCACCTTCCGGATCGCGGGGTCGGGGGTGACGGCGGCGGAGGTCATCGGATCTCCTTCTGCTGGTTGAGCACTCGGACGTTGTAGATGACGATCGGCAGCACGAGCACGAACAGGATGAGCGCCAGCGCCGCACCGCGGCCGGGTTCGCCTGCGCGGAACGCCTGCGTGTACATCTCGTTCGCCACCACCGAGGTGTCGAAGTTGCCGCCGGTCATCGTTCGCACGATGTCGAAGACCTTGAGCGTCGCGATCGAGATCGTGGTGACCACGACGACGAGCGACGAGCGGATGCCGGGGACCGTGACGTTCGTGAAGCGCTGCCACGGGCTGGCGCCGTCGAGGTTCGCGGCCTCGATCTGCTCCGTCGGCACGCCCTTGATCGCGGCGGACAGCACGGTCATCGCGAAGCCCGTCTGGATCCAGATCATGACGATGATGAGGGCGACCGTGTTCCACGGGGTGTTCTGCAGGATCTGCTGCGGCTCGCCGCCCACGCCCACGATGAGCTGGTTGATGAGGCCGATCTGCTCCTGCGCCGGGCCGCGGTAGGCGTACATGAACTTCCAGATGATGCCGGCGCCGACGAACGAGATCGCCATCGGCATGAAGACGAGCATCTTGAAGATCTTCTCGCCGCGGCTCTTGTCGATGAACACCGCGTACGCGAGGCCGATCACCGTCGAGAGGAGGGGCGCGAGGATGACCCACACGATGGTGTTCGCGAGGGTGACGAGCGCCGTCTGCTGCGTGAACATCCAGACGAAGTTGTCGACGCCGTTGAACTCGCCCGCCGCGTTCGTGAACGCGAGGAGCGCCGTGCGCAGCGCCGGGTAGATGAGGCCGATCGTGAGCAGCAGGATGGCCGGCACGAGGAAGACGAGCATGGGCTTCGAGTCGTCGTCGCGTGACGACGCGTAGCCGAGCAGCGCGCAGATCGACAGCGCGAGCGCCGCGGCCCACGGCCACGCGCCCTTCGTGGTGTCGCCGTCGGCCTCGACGATGAGGCCCGTGACGACGATGGCGACCGCGGCGGCCAGGTGCACGAGGAGTCGTGCCGGTCGGCGGATGCGCTGGGGGGCGGCCTCGAGGACGAGGCCGATGGTGAGGGATGCGACGAGCGGCCAGCCGATGACGACGATGGCCTGACGCACGGCATCGGTCATCCATCCGACCTCGTCGAGGAGGCCGAGCTGGCTGGTGAGCGTGAGCACGAGCACGACGGCGGCCGCGACGATGCGACCGATGAGCCCTCGCAGGCCCTTCGCCTCTCGGTCGAGGAAGAGGAGGAGCACGACGAGCACGCCGGCGAAGACGCCGACGGCGACGACGGCCTGCAGCACCTTGCCGATGAGATCCATGGAGGTCATGGGTCGCCTTTCGGTATGGAGCGGGGGGCCGGGCTCTCGCCCGACCCCCCGCTCATCGAGCGTTGGCTACGGGTAGCTGCTCTCGATGGTCGAGAGCACCGACTGCGTGCTCTCACCGCCGACCCAGTTGACCATGCCGGTCCAGAAGGTGCCGGTGCCGACCGCGCCGGGCATGACGTCCGAGCCGTCGAAGCGGAACGTCGTGTCCGGGTTCTGCAGGATCTCGACCGCCTGCGACAGGAGCTCGCTCGAGGCGTTCTCCGGGTCGAGGCCGTTGTTCGCCGAGATCACGCCGCCGAGCGAGACGCGGCTGTTGGCCCACTCGGGGCTCGACAGGTACGTCTGCGCTGCCACGACCTCCTCGGCGTCCGAGAAGGCGCCGACGAACTCGCCACCGCCGGTGACGGGGCTCTCGCCCGCCTCCGCGCCGGGGAGGAGGAATGCCCAGACGTCGCCGTCCTCGGCGACCTCGACCGAGCCGTCCTCGCTCCAGAAGCCCTCGTAGAACGAGGCCTGGTGGTGCATGCCGCACGTGCCGTCGAGCACGGGCAGGCCGCCCTCGCCGAAGTCGGTGGTGGCGATCGTCGAGACGTCGCCGATGCCGCCGTTCACGTTGGCCGGGTCGAGGATGAGGTCACCGACGCGGTCCATGGCGTCGACGATCTGCGGGTCGTCGAACGGGATCTCGTGGTTGACCCACTGGTCGTAGACGTCGGGACCGGCGGTGCGGAGGACGTAGTCCTCGACCCAGTCGGTGCCCGGCCATCCGGTCGCCTCTGCCGAGCCGAAGCCGACGCACCACGGGGTCACGCCGGACTCCTCGGTGGAGTCGGCGATCGTCGCCGTCAGCTCGTCGAGCTCGTCGAGGGTCGTGGGGACCTCCCAGCCGTTCTCCTCGAAGACGGTGGGCGAGTACCAGACGAAGCCCTTGACGCTCGCCATGAGGGGCGCTGCGTAGAAGGTGCCGTCGACCGTGCCGTAGTTCTGCCAGTCCTCGGTCCAGTACTCCTGCGCGTTCTCGACGACGGAGTCGGGGGCGGGCAGCACCGAGCCGGTGCCGGCGACCGAGGCCAGCAGGCCCGGCTGCGGGAAGATCGCGAGGTCGGGCGGGTTGCCACCCTGCACGCGGACGTTGATCTGCGCCTCGAACTCTCCCGAGCCCTCGTAGACCATGTCGATGCCGGTGCACTCCTCGAAGTCGGCCCACGACTCGTCGAGTCGGTCGGCCTCCGCGTCGAGGATCGTGCCGTAGAGGCTGACCTCGGCACCGTCGAACGTGCCGTACTCCTCGAAGGTGCTGCAGTCGGCGGCTTCGCCGTCGCCCTCGCCACCGCCGCCGGCGTCGTCGCCGACGCAACCGGTGAGTGCGAGCGCGGTGATGCCTGCGATGCCGATCGGCATCAGCAGGCGGCGCTGGGAGCGCTTCATCGGGACTCCTGTCTCCATTGGTGCGGGAGCTGCGGATGACCGGAGACAGGAAGGGCATCCGCTGAGGCGCCCTCGCCCGAACCGGAACCGGTTCCACAGCGAGGCTCACGCTAACGGACGACCCTGCGACTCGCAACGATCCGCGCCCGTCGACGGCGCTTCGTTGCCAATCCGTGACTCGTAGGCAGGGTGGGATGCCCGCCCGGGGGACAGGGCGTGCTCGACGGGCCCGTGGGAAGACGGGGTGTCGGCGGGGCCCGCTCCGTGGTGGAATGGAACCGGTTGCGTTCCGATCGGACGCGACCGGACCGGATGCGCGAAGGAGCGCCATGGCTGTGATCGACGACGTCGCGAGGCTCGCGGGAGTCTCGAAGGCGACGGCATCGCGCGCGCTCTCCGGCAGGGGATCCGTCGCCGACGCGACGCGGCAGCGCGTGCTGAAGGCGGCCGCTGCGCTCGACTTCCGCGCCTCGCCCGCCGCGGTGTCGCTCGCGACGGGGCGCACGGGAGCCATCGGCGTCCTCGCCCCCGCCATCGACACCTGGTATGTCTCGACGCTGCTGCGCGGCATCGCCGAGGCCGCGCTCGCCCACGACCTCGACATCGTCCTCTACGACCTCGGGCGGGGCGCCGCCATGCGCGAGCGCGTCTTCGAGCGCTTCCTGCAGCGCCACCACATCGACGCGCTCATCTCGACGACCTTCGCGCTCACGCACCGCGAGGTGTCGCGCCTCGCATCCATCGGCATCCCCGCCGTCGCGCTCGGCGACGGCGCCGCGGGGGTGCGCTCGTGGTGCCTCGACGACGAGCGGGCGGGCACCCTCGCGACCGAGCACCTCCTGTCGCTCGGGCACCGCCGCATCGTGCACGTCGGCGGCTCGACGGTGCTCGACGAGTCGCTCTTCGCCGCCGAGCGGCTGCGCGAGCGCGGCTACCAGCGGGCGATGCGCGCCGCCGGCCTCGAGCCCATGCCGACGCTGCTGCACGACCCGACCGCCGACGCCTCCTACTCGCACGCCCTCGAGCTGCTGCGCTCGCCCGATCGGCCCCGGGCCGTCTTCGCCGCGACCGACGAGATCGCCATGGGCATCCTGCTCGCCGCGCGCACGCTCGGGCTGCGGGTGCCGTTCGACCTGTCGGTCGTCGGCGTCGACGACCACGCCTACGCGGCGGCCTTCGACCTCACGACCGTGCGGCAGGACCCGCGCGAGCACGGCGAGCGCGTCGTCGACTGGCTCGTCGCCGACCTCGCCGCGCCGTCGGGCGACACGACGCACACGCTCATCGACCCCGAGCTCGTGCCGCGCGGATCGGTCGCGCCCGCCTGAGGCGCGGATGGCGACCGCTCGCGGCGGGCCTGCTCGCGTCGGCGGTCGCGACGGCGTTCAGGCGCTCGACGCCACGGTGACGACCTCGACGCCCGCGTCCGCGATCGCATGCAGGAGGTCGGCGGGCGCCGCGTCGGTCGTGACGAGCACGTCGACGTCGGCGATCGCGCCGAAGCGATGCGTCGAGGTGCGGGCGAGCTTGTCGGGCGTCACGACGAGCACCACGCGCCGCGATCGCAGCATCGCCTCGCGCTTCACCTGCGCGTCGTCCCATCCCGCGACCGTGAGCCCCGAGTCCGGATCGGCGGCGCACGCGCCGAGGATCGCGACGTCGAAGCGCGTCTCGCGCACGGCCTGCAGCGCGCCGACGCCCGCGAACGACAGGTCGTCGTGCACGATCGTGCCGCCGGGGACGCGCACCTCCGCGCCGGGCCGCGCGCCGAGGGCGGCTGCGGCGTGCAGCGAGAGCGCGAGGGCGCGGATGCTCCGCCCGGCGAGCGCCCGCGCGACCGCGACGGCCGTCGTGCCGTTGTCGACGAGCACCGACGCGTCGTCGGGGACGAGGGCTGCGGCCGCCGCCGCGAGCGCGGCCTTGTCGTCGCCGTGCTCGCCGGCGCGCAGCGCGAAGGGGAAGCCGGAGCCACGATGCGCCACGGGCTCGGCGCCGCCGCGCACGCGAGCGAGCGCCCCGACCTCGGCGAGCTCGGCGAGGTCGCGACGGATCGTGATGGCGGACGCGCCCGTCAGCGCGCGCAGGTCGTCGATCGACCGACGGCCGGAGACGACGGCACGGATGATCGAACGCTGCCGTTGCGATCGTTGCATGTGATCATCCTGGGCCATAGCGTGCTCGCGTGCCTCCCCGATCGTCCCTGCGTCCCGTGCTCGGGTCCGGCCTCATGTTCGCCACGAACGGCGCCGTGTTCGCGGCGCTCCTGCCCTGGTATCCGCAGCTGGCCGAGCGCCTGGGGCTCGGTGGCCTCCAGTTCGGGCTCGTCGTCGCGTGCTTCGCGGTCGGCGCGATCGTGTCGTCCGCGCTGCCGGCACCGCTCATCCGCCGCTTCGGCGCCGTGCGCGTCGCCGTCGTCGGCACGGGCGTGCTCGCGCTCGCGGTCGCGACGGCCGGCTGGTCGACGAGCGCGGTCATGCTCGCCGCGTGCATCCTCGCGCTCGGCTTCTCGGATGCGATCGTCGACGTGGCGCAGAACGTCGCGGGCCTGCGGGTGCAGCAGCGCGCCGGTCGGCCCATCCTCGGATCGATGCACGCGCTGTGGAGCCTCGGTGCGGCGACGAGCGGAGGGATCGCGACGGCCGTCGCGGCCGTCGGAGGCGACCTGCGCATCCATCTCGCGATCACCGGTGCGGCATGCGTCGTGCTCGTCGCGGTCGCCGGCTGGCTCGTCGGCCCCGTGCCCGAGGCGCCTGCCGAGCCGGGGGAGGCGCTGCGCGGCATCGCCCGGTGGCGCGCGGCGGCGATCGTCGTGCTGCCGATCGTCGTCGTCGCGGTGTCGGGCTCGGTCGTCGAGGACGTCGCGAACAACTGGGCGGCGCTGTCGGCGGTGCGGCTCGCTGGGCTCGACGCGTCGGTGGCCGGCCTCGCGTTCACGGTCGTGATCGCGAGCCAGTGCTTCGGGCGCTTCACGGGCGACCTGCTCATCCACCGCTTCGGCCGGGGCAGGGTCGCGCGCCTCGGCGGCGTGCTCGTGGCGCTCGGCGGCGTCGCGATCGTCGCCGCGTCCGAGCCCATCCTGCTGCTCGCGGGCCTCGTGCTCGCCGGCTACGGGTGCGCGACGCTCGTGCCGAGCGCGTTCTCGGCCGCCGGCTCGGTGCCGGGTCTGAGCGAGGGCGCGGGCGTCACGGTGGTGAGCTGGCTGATGCGCCTCGGCTTCCTCGGCACGAGCCCTCTCATCGGCGGCCTGTCGGATGCGGTCGACCTGCGCGCGGGCCTCGCGGTGCTCGTCGTCGCCGGCGTGGTCGCGGCGGTCCTCGCGCCGCGCCTCGAGCCGGGCGCCGCCCGCGCCGCCCGCGCCCCCGGCGCCGCCTGACCGCGCCGCGCTGCCCAGCCCATCGCGCCACCGGCGTCCGCGGCGGTCGACTGGTCACGTTCGTCGCCGACCGGTCACGGTCGCACCCCGGCCGGTCGCGTTTGCACGCACGGTGGTCACGGTTGCACCCCGACCGGTCACGGTTGCACGTCGACTGGTCGCCATTGCACCCACGGTGGTCGCGGTTGCACCTGATTCGGCCTTCTCGAGGTGCAACGGTGACCAGTCGACGTGCGAACGTGACCAGTCGGGGTGGGGACGCGACCAGTCGGTCGAGCGCGCGGCCGGGCGGCACGGGCTTCGCCCTGGCGCACCATGCGACACGCATCCGCCGAACGCAAGCCCCCGTGTCCGCTCGCGGCGCCCGGACCTGAGATGGTTGGCTGGGCCGACGCCCGCTCGTGGCTCGAGAGGATCGCAGATGTCGTTCACCGCTCCCATCCCGATCATCGGGGCGAGCCATGTCCCAGGGCTCCGCCTCGACCCCGACTGGCACCGCAAGAGCGTCTTCTACGAGGTCATGGTGCGCTCGTTCGTCGACTCGAACGGCGACGGCTTCGGCGACTTCCAGGGTCTGACGTCGCGGCTCGACTACCTGCAGTGGCTCGGCATCGACGGCATCTGGGTGCCGCCGTTCTTCCAGTCGCCCCTGAAGGACGGCGGCTACGACGTCTCCGACTACCAGGCGGTGCTGCCCGAGTACGGCACGATCGACGACTTCAAGCACTTCGTGTCGGAGGCGCACGCGCGCAACATGCGCGTCATGATCGACCTCCCGATCAACCACACGTCCGACCAGCACCCGTGGTTCCTCGCCTCCCGCGAGGACCCCGAGGGCCCATACGGCGACTTCTACGTGTGGCGCGACACCGACGAGGGCTACCCGAACGTCCGCATCATCTTCGTCGATACCGAGACGTCGAACTGGGCGTTCGACAGCGTGCGCAGGCAGTTCTACTGGCACCGCTTCTTCTCGCACCAGCCCGACCTGAACTTCGAGAACCCGGCCGTCCATGACGCCGTGTACGACATCGTGCGCTTCTGGTACGACCTCGGCGTCGACGGCGTGCGCCTCGATGCCATCCCGTACCTGTACGAGTCGGAGGAGGGCAACGGCGAGTCCGAGCCCGCCACCCACCAGTTCGTGCGCGACCTGCGCCGCATGGTCGACGACGAGTACCCCGGTCGCGTGCTCATCGCCGAGGCCAACCAGTGGCCCGCCGAGACCGCCGAGTACTTCGGCACCGCCGAGGAGCCCGAATGCCACATGGCGTTCGACTTCCCGACGATGCCGCGCATCTTCTACAGCCTGCGGGCGCAGAACGCCTCCGAGCTGCAGCGCGTGCTCGCCGAGCAGGTCGAGGTCCCGCCGGGCGCAGCCTGGGGCGTCTTCCTCCGCAACCACGACGAGCTCACGCTCGAGATGGTGAGCGAGGAGTACCGGCAGGCGATGTACGGCTGGTACGCCTACGACCCCCGGATGCGCTCGAACGTCGGCATCCGCCGCCGGCTCGCGTCGCTGCTCGACAACTCGCGCGCCGAGCTCGAGCTCGCCAACGCGCTGCTGCTGTCGCTGCCCGGCTCGCCATTCCTCTACTACGGCGACGAGATCGGCATGGGCGACAACATCTGGCTCGACGATCGCGACGCGTCGCGCACGCCGATGCAGTGGAGCCCCGACCGCAACGCCGGCTTCTCGACCGCGGATCCCGGCAAGCTCTTCCTCCCGCCCGTGCAGTCGCTCGTCTACCACTACACGTCGGTGAACGTCGAGGCGCAGATGGCGCAGGCGTCGAGCCTGCTCAACTGGATGCGCTCGGTGCTGCACGTGCGCAGGCAGCATCCCGTGTTCGGGCTCGGCACCATCACGGTGCTCGAGACCGACAACGAGTCGGTGCTCGCGTTCGTGCGCTCGTATGGGGGCGACGGCACGTACCACGGGCCGAAGGAGGAGCACGTGCTGTGCGTCTTCTCGTTCAGCCACAACCCGGTGCACGTCACGATCGACGCGCCCGACTGGTCGGGCGCCGCGCTGCACGACCTGTTCGGCGGCGGTCAGTTCCCGACGATCGCCGACGACGGCCGCTTCTCGCTGACCTTCGGCACGCAGTCGTTCTACTGGCTGCACATCGGGTCGCAGGCCTGACGCGGACCGTGCGCCGGGCTGCGGCCCGGCGCACGCTGCGCGTCCCACGACGGGCGCCGACGACGCGCCCCGACGGTGCGAGCGCCGCTACCGCTCCGAGGCGGCGAGCTCCGCTACCGCGCCGCGGCGTCGAGCTCCGCCTGCGAGCGCAGGATGCAGAGCTCGTTGCCCTCGGGGTCGGCCAGCGTCACCCATCCACCCGTCGCGGTGCGCAGGTCGGCGAGCTGCACCGCGCCGAGCGCCATCAGCCGCTCGACCTCGGCGTCGCGCGAGCGGTCGGTCGGCCGCAGATCGAGGTGGATGCGGTTCTTCACGACCTTGCCCTCGGGCACCTCGATGAAGAGCAGGCGGTGCGAGCCGTCGGGGGCGAGGATCATGCACTCCTCGTGGCCGGGCTCGTTGGGGTCGTCGGCGACGTCGACGTAGTCGAGCACCTGCTTCCACCACTCGGAGAGCGCGTACGCGTCGGAGCAGTCGATGGTGGTGTGGGAGACGGCGCTGACCATGGCCGAAGGCTACGCCGCGCCGCCGACGGTCGCATACCCGCACGGCGTCGTGCAACCGGCTCCCCGCGCGTGTGCCCCGGTTCGTAGCGTCGCCCGCACGTCGGGGTCGTCCGGACCCCGTGAGCCTGCGGAGTGACGCACGACACGGGGATCGAGCGGGTGCCGACGGGAGGGGTCGGCGCCCGCCGCCGCGCGGTCGGCGCGACGAGGCCGCGACGGCGTCGGCGACGCTAGGCGCCGAGCAGCTCGAGCGATCCGGTGACGATGACGGCGATGCCGCCGAGCGTCGCGACCGACACGCACGCGATGCGCCCGGCGCGCGCGGCCACCCTCCGCGACAGCCACTGGCCGAGCACGACGCCGGCCCCGAGGGCCGCGAACGCCGCGAGCCACTCGACGATCGTGAGGGTCGGCAGCGTGCCGCGCATGAGCAGCGACGCCGCGCACACGATGACGAGGTACGCCTGGATGCTCGTCGAGAACGCTCGATGCTCCCAGCGCGACGCGATGGCGTAGGCGGTGACCGCCGGGCCGCCCACGCCCGCGAGGACGTTCATGACGCCGCCGAGGCCGCCCGCTGCGACGAGCCCCGGCCAGCGGTCGAGCCCGCGGATGCGCTGCGCGGCGACGCTGATGGCGAGCGCTGCGAGCACGAGGCAGCCGGCGACGACCGACAGCGTCGGGCCGGCGATCGCCCTGGCGAGGATCGCACCGGGCACGATCGCCACGACGGCGGCGATGGGCAGGATGCGGCGCCACTCGATGACGCGGATGGTGCCGGCGACCGCGACGAGCGCGGTCGCGAGGCCGAAGACGTTCGTGAGCACGACGCCCTGCAGCGGCCCGAGCAGGAGCACGAGCAGCGGCGAGGCGACGAGCCCGAATCCGATGCCCGCGATGCGCTGCGTGACGGCGCCGAGCAGGACGATGCCGGCGATGGCCGCTGCGAGCAGCACGGGTCAGTCGCGCACGACGGCGGTCTTCGCCACCTTGTCGTGGATCGCCTGCCGACGCGCATCCCAGATGGGCCACAGGCCGTCGAGGATGGGGAACATCGCGCCGACGAAGCCGAGCCCGGGAACGCCCGAGAGCAGGTTGGGCAGCGCGAAGTGCAGCAGCCACCTCGACAGCGCCGCGCGCCAGATCGGCAGCCCCTCGCGCTCGCGCAGGCGCACGCGGATGCCGAGGAGGCGCTTGCCCGGGGTGCGACCGCGGGTCGCGACCAGGACCACGTGATAGAGGCCGCTCACGAGCAGCTGGATGAGCGAGAACGCGAGGAGCGTGCCGGCGTTCGCCGTGAGGAACGCCTCGAACTGCGGCGTGAGGTCGGTCGAGGTCGACGACTGCAGCGTCGCCTCGAAGAGGTCGGCGAGCGCGCCCCAGATGCCGAGCGCCGCGCCGATGAGCAGCGAGGACAGCGCGAGGATGAGGGCGTCGATCAGGTAGGCCGCGACGCGGCGGCCCCACGAGGCGAGCGCGACGCCGTCGGGGGTGCGCTCGCGGTCCTCCGGCGACGCGGGGGCGCCGAAGCGGCCCATGGGCGACTGCTCGCCGCCCCACCCGCCCTGCTGCGAGGCCGGCTCGTAGGGCTGGCCGGCGTACGGCTGACCCTGGAACGACTCGGGCGGCTGCTGCGCCGGGGCGCCGGGTGCCTCGAACTGCGCGGGCTGCGTCTGCTGCACCGCGAGCCACGTGTCGCCGTCCCAGTAGCGGCGATCCTCCGGTCCGGTGCCGAACGGATCCTGGTACCAGCCGGGCTCCCGGGACTGCTCGCTCATGCCCTCGATCGTACGGTGGCGCGCTGTGGACGGCTCCCACCGCAGCGGGGATGCGCCTCGTCGTCGGCTCCTCGCACGGTCGCGCGTGCGCTCGTCGGCTCCCGGCCGCCGCATCCACGGCCGAGCGGCGAGCCAGCCGCGCATGCCGCATGGCGCACCGCTCACGCGCGGATTCGGCGGCCCCTGCCGACCGCGCCGAGAGGGGCACGGGCGGCGTAGCCTCGACCCATGAGCAACGACGAGGCCTCGCCGGTCGTGGAGGCCGAGCGCTCGTGCGTCGACGAGGCGGCCGAGGCCGGCATCGAGCTGCTGCTGCCGCGCGAGGTGCCGCTCGGCGGCCCGCGCGCGATGCCCGTGCTGCGCGTGCTGCCCAACAAGCACCGTCACATGGTGGGCGCGTGGTGCTTCGCGGACGCCTTCGGGCCCGAGGACGTCGCAGCGCACGGCGGCATGGACGTGCCGCCGCATCCGCACACGGGCCTGCAGACGGTCTCGTGGCTCGTCGCCGGCCGCATCGAGCACCGCGACTCGCTCGGCTCGGTGCACACCGTCGCGCCCGGAGGGGTCAACGTCATGACGGCGGGGCGCGGCATCGCCCACTCCGAGCACTCGACGCCCGAGACGACGTCCCTGCACGGCGTGCAGCTGTGGGTCGCGCTGCCCGAGTCGCAGCGGGGCATCGCGCCCCACTTCGCCGGGCTCGACGCCGTGCCGATCGTCGCGGTGGGCGATGCGACGGTGCAGGTCTTCGCCGGTGCCTCGGGCGACCTGCGCGCCGACGTGCCCGTGCACACCCCGATCCTCGGCGCCGAGGTGCGCCTGCCTGCGGGCGGGTCGGCCGCGGTGCCCGCCGACCCCGCGTTCGAGCACGGCGTCCTCGCGCTCGCGGACGGCGTCGTCGTCGACGGCGTGCCGGTGCCCGTCGGCGGCATGGCGGTGCTCGCGCCCGGCGCGGATCGCGTGCCGATCGCGGCGGCTGCCGAGGCCGCCGGCGACGTCGTGGCGATCCTCCTCGGCGGGGAGCCCTTCGCCGAGGAGGTCGTGATGTTCTGGAACTTCGTCGGCACGACGCACGACGACGTCGCCGCGGCGCGCGAGACGTGGATGCAGGAGCGGCAGGCCGCCGACGCCTCCCGCGACCGCTTCGGCACGGTGCCCGGTGGCGAGGCGACCCTGCCGTCGCCACGGCTGCCCGACGTCGAGCTGCTGCCACGCGGACGCGCGAAGCGGCGCTGACCCGGCCCCGCGCGACGCTCGCGCGCCCGTCCCCTCGCAGGGGACGCAGGAATCGCGATTCTTGACGAGACGGCAATCTCGGCCGAGATCCACCTGTGGATGCGCGTGCCGCGCCGATCGAGCGCGGATAGCGTCGAGACGTGCTCTCTCGCACATGATCGACGGTCGTACCGTTCTCCGCACGTCGGGGGCCAGCCAACCTCGGTACGACCGTCGATCAAGATCTCCGGATCCTCTGGCGCCTGCGCGCCGTCGACTCAGGCGTTGGCGCGCGCGAGCTCCGCGAGCACCGGCGCCATCGCCGCGGGCTCCCACGAGTGCCATGCCCCCTCGACCTCGATCGCGGTCCCGCCGGTCGCCTCGGCGATGGCGGCAGCGGCCTCCGGCATGCCGGGGAACGTCTCGGTGCCGACGATCGCGACGACCGGCACGCGCACGTCGCCGAGCACCTCGGGCATCGGCGCCGACGTCGCCCAGACCATCGACTCGCCGTCGGGCCCGTAGCTGACGACCTGCGCGACCATCGTCGGGAATCCCGGCGAGCGTCGCGCGCCCTCGAGCCACTCCGGGGGCATGTCCTCCATGTAGGTCTCGAGCGCCCGCTCGAGCCGCCCGGCGGCGATGTGCTCGGCGCATCGCGCCCACCAGTCGGCCGTCGCGTCGCCGTCCTCCGTGAGCGGCGCCTCCCACAGGGCGAGCGCCGATGCCGACGCGCCGCGTGCCGCAGCGGCGAGCGCGATCGTGCAGCCGGACGAGTGCCCGACGAGCACGGCGCGCCCGCCGACGCGCTCGATCAGCGCCGCGACGGCGTCGAGCTCGCGGGCGAGGTCGATCGGCCCGTCGACGGCGCTCTCGCCACGGCCCAGCCGATCGTGCACGGTCGACTGGATGCCGACGTCCGCGAGGAGCGCCGCGGTCGCCGTCGTGATGGCGTCGGACGCGCGGTCGGGCCCCGCGCCGGCGATGAACACGACCGCGGGTGCGCCCTCCGGCCCGTGATGGTCGAAGGCGACGAGGTCGCCGCGGCTCGTGGTGGCGTGCTCGGTCATGGTCGCTCCTCGTCGCTCGGCCGATCGGATTCTGGACCCGTCGGTCTGATGATCCAGAATCTAGACCCGCGAGTATGATCCTGGCAAGAGGGGGATGCGATGGATCTGCGGCCGAGCTCGCTCGCCAAGCGCGAGCGCATCCTCGAGGCTGCCGAGGCGCGCTTCCTCGAGGTCGGCTTCGACGCGGTGACGATGGCCGACATCGCGGTGCGCGCCGACGTCGCGAAGCAGACGCTCTACGCGCACTTCGGCTCGAAGGAGGCGCTCTTCGTCGAGCTCGTCACCGCCATCACCACCGGCACGGGCGCGCTCGTCGCGGCTCCGGATGCGCCCGAGGGCGCAGCGGCCGCCGACGTGCTCGCCGCGCACCTCCGCGCGCAGCTCGACGCCGTGCTGCGCCCGCGCGTGCTCGCCGTCCGCCGCCTCGTCATCGGCGAGGTCGTGCGCTTCCCGGCCCTCGCCGAGGCGCTGTGGCAGCACGGCCCCCGGTACGGCATCGCGCGCATCGCGACGCTGCTCGAGGTGCTCGCCGATCGCGGCCAGCTGCGGCTCGACGACGCCCACGCCGCCGCGACGCAGCTCAACTGGCTCGTGATGGGCGAGCCCGTGAACGCGGCGATGCTGCGTGGCGAGGCGGCACTGCCCGACGACGCCGCGCGAGCGCGCATCGTCGCCGACGCCGTGCGCGTCTTCCTCGCCGCCTACGGGCGGTGAGTGCGGCGGGGCCCCGTGGGTGCTCCGGGCATGAGGAAAGCGGTGCGGACTGGCGCTCGGAGCTCGCTATCGCGAGGTGAGTGAAGGCTCCCGGTCGGTCCGCACCGCTTGGCTTGTGCATGACCATAGACCTGCCGGAGGCCCGCTGACAAGCATCGTCGGCGACGGATCGTCAGCGATCGGATGCGACGCGCGCCTCGCCGTCCGGCAGCGGATGCCGGATGCCCGGATGGCCGGCGGGGATCGAGCGGAAGAGCACGATGCCCGACACCACGAGGCACGCCGCGACGAGCGGATACGTGAGCACCGCCTGGAAGAGGGCGAGCGCGCCGGGCAGGTCGAGCACGAACAGCGGCACGAAGACCGCGAGGCGCACGACGTACTGCAGCACCCAGATCCACGACGCGCGCTGGTAGGCGCGCAGCAGCACCGGGTCGCGGCGCCATCGGGCGCGCGTGCCGACGACCGCGCCCACGATGAGGCCGAGCAGCGGCCATCGCACGACGATCGAGGCCGCCCATGCCAGGGCGCTCGCCCCGTTCGTGAGCAGCCGGATCAGGAAGAAGTCGCGCGCCTGGCCCGTGTACGCCGCGACGAGGGCCGCCACGACGACGGCGAGGAGGCCGATGACGACCGCGCGGGGGCGGCGGCCCTGCGCGACGCCGACGATCGCGATCGCGACGGACGCGACGATCGCCGCACCGCATCCGAGCCACAGCGCGAGCGAGCCGGGCAGCGCGGCACCCGCGAGCCATCCGGCGAGGAACGCCGCAGGCGGGATGCTCGCCTCGATCGCCGCGCGCCCGCCGCCGAGGAGGTCGGCGAGCGACTCGCGCTGCCGCTGCGGCTCGCCGGCCGGCTGCAGCGCGTCGTCTCCGTGGCGCTGCGACATGAGGCAAGCCTAACCTCGACGCCCGGACGGCCGATCCGTCCGCCACCCGCCCCTCGATCGGGTGCTGCGAGCGGCCTGGCGACCTCCGCCGATCGACGGAGGATCCCGCCGCCCCGTGCGCCGAAGGGATGACGCGCCCGCGTCGCAGCGTCCCTAGCGTCGACGGCATGGGACGGACGAAGGCGGGCGACGGCAGGCTGCTGCAGCCCATGCGTCACGTGCAGTGGCTGTGGAAGACGCAGCTCGGGATCGACCACGCCGGCTCGCGGTGGGTGGTCGAGTCGAACCACGGCGACGGCGAGGAGCGCATCGACCTCTACCGCGATGCCATCCACGTCGCGAAGGCCACGAGCCCGGCGCGCTTCGCGGTGCCGGACGGCCGCATCGAGGCGAGGATCACGATGGGGCAGGTGCGCCGCGCGCGGCTCGTCACCCCGGCGGGCACGGTGCGCATGGATCCGGAGCCCGGCACCGCCGAGCACGGCCGAGCCCGCCTCGCCGAGCGCTTCCCGGTGGCGAGCGCCGTCGTCGCGGCCGTCTCGCTCGCCGTCGTCCTCGCCGCCGCCGTCCTCGAGCTGCCGCAGCTCGTGCAGACGATCACGCACGTCGAGGTCGTCGAGACGTGGCTGGGCTGGTCGTTCGACTCGCCCGTGCGCCTGCCGGCGTGGGCGAACGTCGCCGTCGTCGTCGCGGCCGCCGCGGCCTCCGCCGAGCGGGGGCTGCGCTTCCGGCACATCCCCGGCCTCGACGAGTGACGCGGCGCGCGGCGATCAGCCGTTCGTGCGCCACCCGCGCGGGCCGCTGGAGCCGGCGCGGTACTCGGCGAGCGGCGCATCCTTCGCCGCCCACGCCTCGAGCACGGGCTCGACGATGCGCCAGCACTCCTCGGCGGCGTCGGCGCGCACCGCGAGGCGCGGGTCGCCGTCGAGGATCGACGCGAGCACCTCGCCGTACGGCTCGAGCTGCCCGCCGCCGAGCTCGCCGCGCAGCACCGACTGCTCGAGCGTGAACGGGTCGCCCTTGCCGTTCGTCGTCAGGTGGATCGCGAACGAGTCGGGGCGGAAGTCGAGCACGAGCCGGTCGGCCGAGTTGCGCCCGCCGAAGCCGCGCGGCACGAACGACGGCTCGCGGAAGTGCACGATGGCCTGCTTGCGGATGGGCCCGAGCGCCTTGCCGCTGCGCAGCACGAACGGCACGCCCGCCCAGCGCTGGTTGTCGACGTGCACCGTGACCTCGGCGAGCGTCTCGGTGCGGCGGGCGGGGTCGACGCCCTCCTCGCCGGCGTAGTCGGGCACCTCGCGCTCGCCGATGGCGCCCGCGGTGTAGCGGGCGCGGCGCGCGTCCTTCACGGGGTCGTCGACGCGTGCGGCGCGCAGCACCTGGCCGATCGCGTCGCGCAGGTCGCGGGCGTCGATGGATGCGGGCGGCTCGATCGCCACGAGCGCGAGCACCTGCAGCAGGTGGCTCTGGATCATGTCGCGCAGCGCGCCGGCCTTGTCGTAGTAGCCCGCGCGACCCTCGAGCGCGACCGACTCGTCGTACAGGATCTCGACCTTCTCGATCGAGTCGCGATCCCACAGCGGCGCCAGGATGCGGTTCGCGAAGCGCATGCCGAGGAGGTTGAGCACCGTGTAGAGGCCGAGGAAGTGGTCGATGCGGAAGATCTGATCCTCGGGCACGATGCGCTGCACGAGGGCGTTGAGCTCGCGGGCGTCCTCGAGGCTCGACCCGAACGGCTTCTCGATCGCGAGGATCGTGCCCTCCGGCGCTCCGACCTCCGCGAGCGCCTCGCACACCATGCGCGACACGGCCGGCGGCAGCGCGAAGTACAGCACGAGGCGGTCGCACTCGACGCTCTCGAGCAGCGCGCGCAGGGATGCCGGGTCGGTCGCGTCGCCCGCGACGTAGCGCGTGGTGTCGACGACGTGCTGGGCGGTCGCGCCGCGCTCGCCCGCGGCATCCATCGCCGTCGCGACGCGGGCGCGCCACTCGTCGTCGCCGAGGTCGCGCAGGTCGGCGCCGACGATCTCGAGGCTGCGGCGCGGCTGCGCTCGCAGGAGCGTCGCGATGCCGGGCAGCAGCAGCCGCGACGTCAGGTCGCCCGAGGCTCCGAGGATCAGCAGGGTCGTGCGGTCTGCGGACATGGGGCGAGTCTTCCACGCGCGACGACCGGGGCGGGGCCGCTTGCGCGCGAGCGCGCTGCATGCCGAGGCGGGATCCGCGACCCCCTGCGCGTGCGGGCCGCATGTGACGATCCTGTGACGACTGCTGCGCGGTCGCCGAATGGGCTATACCATTGCCGCACCTGCACCCGAGAGGAGACCCATGGGCGTCTTCGAGGACATCGTCCGCACCATCACCGACAACCTGTTCAGCCAGGTCGCGATCCTCATCGGGCTCATCGCCCTCGTGGGCCTCGCGCTGCAGCGCAAGCCGATCGAGGAGGTCGTCGCCGGCGGCATGCGCGCCACCATCGGCGTCGTCATCCTCAACATCGGCATCGACCTGTTCGTC
>NZ_BAAAQT010000001.1:98503-215881 GCF_039531815.1 Agrococcus versicolor
GGTCGTGCCGCTCATCATCGCCGGCGGGTTCGTCGTGCACCTCGCGATCGTGCGCATCTTCCCCGCCGCGCGCTTCGTCTACCTCACGGGCCACCTCATGTACTGGATGGCCGTCGTCCTCGCCGCGACGATCGTCGAGGCCTTCGGCGACGTCGACCGCTGGGTCGTCGCCGGCGCGGGCGCCCTCATCATCGGCTGCTACTGGGTGCTGCAGCCGCTGTGGACGCAGCCGCTCATGCGCCGCGTCATGGGCGACGACACCGTCGGCCTCGCGCACACGACCTCGACGCTCGCGCTCGCCGCCGGCTACGGCGCCCGTGCCCTCCGCCTCGGCGACCCCGTGCGCCACGACGCCGAGCGCCTGCGGCTGCCGAAGGCGCTGTCGTTCTTCAAGGACATCACCGTGTCGACGGCCTTCATCACCGGCCTCATCATGCTCGTCGCAATCGCGTTCGCGGATGCCGCGGTCGTCGAGGCGCAGATGGCCGGCTCCGCCGTGCTGCCGTGGGTGTGGGGCCTGCTGCAGGCGCTGCGCTTCGCCGCCGGCATCGCGATCCTGCTGTTCGGCGTCCGCATGTTCCTCGCCGAGATCGTGCCCGCGTTCCGCGGCCTCTCCGAGAAGGTGCTGCCGGGCACGAAGCCCGCGCTCGACATCCCGGTGACGTTCACGAAGGCGCCGACCTCGGTCATGGTCGGCTTCATCACCTCGACGGTCGTCTTCCTCGTGCTCATGGCCGTCTTCGCGCTCGCGGGCTGGTTCGTGCTCGTGCCGCCGATGATCATGCTGTTCTTCGGCGGCGGCGCCGGCGGCGTGTTCGGCAACGCGGTCGCAGGCTGGCGCGGTGCGGTCTTCGGCGGCGTGCTGAACGGCGTCGTGCTCGCGTTCGGGCAGTGGATCGGCTGGGGCCTCTACGGCCAGACCGCGCCTGAGCTCGCGACGCTCGCCGACCCCGACTGGTACGCCGTCGGCTGGATCCTCCTCGGCCTCGGCTCGCTGCTCGCGCCGATGGGCGCCGCGGGCGTCTGGATCATCGCAGCCGTCGTCGTGGCGATCACGGTCGTCGTGCTCGTGGTGCTGGGGCGGCAGGCGCCCGCACCCGGCACCGACGTGCAGGGCGAGCCCGCGCTCGTCGGCGCGGGGTCGGGAGATGGTGGAGGCGCGGACGCCGGGCCCGGGGGCGCTTCGGGTGCCACCCTCGGCGAGCCCTCGCCCGAGCGACGTGCGGCCGCCGATGCCGCACGGCCCGCGGAGCTGCGCGTGCTCGCGGTGTGCGGCGCCGGCATGGGGTCGAGCCTCATCCTGCGCACGACCGCGCAGGCGGCGCTCGCCGACCTCGGCGTGGCTGCCACGATGGACCACACGGACGTCTCGTCGGCGCGCAGCGCCACGGCAGACGTCGTCGTGGCCCAGCAGACCTACCTCGGCGAGCTGGGCGACCTCGCTCCCGTGATGGTTCCCATCGAGTCCTTCGTCGATCGCGCGCACGTGCAGGCGCGCATCGCCGAGGCGCTCCGAACGAAGGGCTGGCTGTGATCGACGACCTCCTCACCCACCTCGCGACCGTCGTCGACGACGCGGCCGACGACATCCGCGCGACGGCCGACGCCATCGTCGCGACCGGCCGGGCGGGCGGCCTCGTGCGACCCGCGGGCGCCGGCCACTCGCTCGCGGCGGTGCTCGAGACGTTCTTCCGCGCCGGTGGCATCGCCTTCGTGCGACCGATGTGGCACGAGCGCGTGCTGCCCTTCGCGGGGGCATCGGCCTCGACGACGTCCGAGCGCGAGCCGGGCCTCGGTCGCGGCGTCGCCGACGCCGCGGGCATCGAGTCGCGCGACACGATCGTCGTGTTCTCGAACTCGGGCGCGAACCCGTATCCGATCGAGATCGCCCAGGCCGGCATCGAGGCGGGCGCGACGGTCGTCGCCCTCACGTCGCTGGCGTCGAGCGCCGCCGCACCCACCGACCGCGCGCCCGTGCGGCTCGCGGACGTCGCGACGATCGTCCTCGACACGCAGGTGCGCGCGGGCGACGCGTCCTGGCCGCTCGACGCGCCCGTGACCGCGCCCACGTCGAGCCTCGTCACGACCGCTCTCTGGACGGCCATCCTGCGCGAGGTGCACGACCGCTGGCCCGACGCGCCGAGGTGGCGCTCGGCGAACGTCGCGGGCTCCGACGGCGCGAACCAGGCGCTCTTCGACGAGCTCGTCGCGCGCATCCCCGAGCTGCGCTGAGGCGGCGGCCGCCGCGGGCGGGCGCTGCCGGCCCGGCCGCAGTCCGCTCGGCCGCGGTCCGCTCGGCCGCGGGCATCGGCAGGTCCGGCCCCGCCAGATCCACGCGTGAGCGGGTCGTCGGCTGCAAAGTGCACGTGGCGTCCCGCTCACGCGTGGATGCGGCGGAGCTGCCAGGCGTCCGGGGCCGCGTATGTGGGGGCGATGCCAGCGTGACGGCGGATGTGCGACCGGGTCACCGCCGGATCCACGCCTGAGCGGGTCGTCGGCTGCGCATTGCACGTGGCGTCCCGCTCACGCGTGGATGCGGCGGAGCTGCCAGGCCTGCGAGGCCGTGGATCGCTGGCCGCGACCGGATCTGCGGCTGGGCGGCCCGCCGCGTGCATGGTGCACGCGGCCTACTGCTCAGCCGCGCATGCGGTGGCGATGCCAGCGTGAGGGCGAGCTGGCGACCGCGTCACCGCCGGATCCACGCCTGAGCGGGTCGTCGGCTGCGCATTCCGCTTGGCGTCCCGCTCACGCGTGGATGCGGCGGTGGGGCCAGTGCCGAAGCCCGGACGGGCGGACGCCGCGCTGTCAGCGGGCGCGGAGCGCGCTGCGCGACGTGCCGGCGGCTGTCACGGGGGCGATGCTCGCCGACAGCTCGAAGCGGGCGCCCGGGTACGTCGAGACGGTGTGCTCGATGACGGTGCCGCCCGCGATCGACGTGCGGACGAGCTCGAGCACGGCGTCGCCCGGCGCGAGCTCGAGCGTCGTCGCGTCGTCGGGGCGGGCGATCGCGGCGCGGATGCTCTGCCTGCCCGCATCGAAGTGGATGCCGTGCTCGCGCTCCAGGACGTCGTAGAGCGAGGCGGCGACGAGGTCGACGTCGAGGATGCCGGGCACGGCGCGGTCGAGCAGCGTCGTGCGCTCGATCGCGAACGGCGTGCCGTCGGCGAGGCGGAGGCGGTCGATGCGCACGAGCGGCTCGCCGACCGCGACGTCGAAGACCACGGCGAGCTCGGCATCCGCCGCGAGGGCAGAACGACCCAGCAGCCGCGAGGAGGGCTCGAGCCCGCGGGCGCGCATGTCCTCGGTGAAGCTCGTGAGCATGAGCGGCAGGCTCACGGCGGGCCGGGAGACGAACGTGCCACGGCCCACCTCGCGCCGCAGCAGCCCCTCGCGCTCGAGGGCGGCGAGCGCCTTCCTCGCGGTCATGCGCGAGACGCCGGAGTCGTCGGCGAGCGCGCGCTCGCTCGGCACGGCCGCGCCCACCGGCAGGTCGGCGATGAGGCTGCGGAGATGGTCGACGAGCCGCTGGTACTTGGGGCGTTCGTCGGTCACCCGTCGATCCTTCCACCCGCGCCTGTGGGCGC
The DNA here is from genome assembly GCF_039531815.1 of Agrococcus versicolor. Taxonomy (NCBI): domain Bacteria; kingdom Bacillati; phylum Actinomycetota; class Actinomycetes; order Micrococcales; family Microbacteriaceae; genus Agrococcus; species Agrococcus versicolor. The sequence continues at coordinate 102,088 of NZ_BAAAQT010000001.1, forward strand.
CGCCGCCGGCATCCGACCCTCGCGCGTCGCAGGCGATCGAGGGGGTCGAGGGGGATGCTCCCTCGCGACCCTCGGATCGCCTGCGAAGCGAGAACGACGGACTGCGACGCGTGCGCGGGTTCGCGACGTTCGTCCCGCTCCGCATGCATGGGGTCCGCGACGATCTGCTCGCCCCGCGTGCACGGCATCCGCCACGACGGGCTCGCTACGCGTGCACGGGCTCCGCGACGATCTGCTCGCGCGTCGGCGACTGGTTCACGTGCATGATCTCGCGCTGGTACGGCGCGACGACCTCGCGCGAGATGCGCAGGTCGAGCATGAGGAAGCGGCGCGTGGCGACGTCCTCCCGCGCCCACGCGCCGAGCCGCTCGAGGTCGTCCATCGTGCGCACGACGACGCCCTCGGCGCCGACGGCGGCGGCGAGTGCGGCGAAGTCGACCTCGGGGATGAGCATGGGCGGCTGGGCGAGGCCCTTGCCGCCGTACAGGGTCGTCTCGGCGGCGTAGGCGGCGTCGTTCCAGACGACGGCGATGCCGCGTCCGCCCGCGACGCGCACGGCCGACTCGAGGTCGGCGAGCGCCATGAGGCCGCCGCCGTCGCCCGTCGTGAGCACGATCGTGGCGTCGGGATGCGCGATGGCGGCGCCGGGCACGCTCGGGAAGCCGAGGCCGATCGACTGGTACGCCGTGCCGACCATGTGCATGCGGTCGGGGGAGGCGACGGGCCAGTGCATGTTCGACCAGCCGAGGAAGTGGCCGCCGTCGGAGACGACGACACGGTCGGCGGGCAGCAGCTCGCCGATGCGGGCCGCGGCGGTGCGGGGGTCGAGGCGGCCGTCGGATGCCGTGCCGTCGCCGCGCTCGCGACCCTGCGCCGCGAGGGCGTCGACCGACTCGCGCCAGCCGCTCGAGGTCGCGCCGCGGGCGGCGAGCTCGTCGGCGACGGCGCGCAGCGCGAGGGCGGCGTCGCCGCGTGCGAAGACGTCGACGCGCGGATGCGTCGCGGCGGGGGCGACGTCGATCTGCAGCACGCGTGCGTCCGCGCCGAACAGCGCGCCGAAGCGCATCGTGAACTGGTTGAGCGACGCGCCCACCACGAGCGCGACGTCGGCCTCGTGCACGAGCGCCATCGCATCGTCGGCGCCGAAGCCGCCGGCGACGCCGAGGTCGTGCTCGACGGCGCTCGCGATGCCGCGGCCGAGCGCCGACGACGTCGTGAGCGCCCCCGTCGCGGCGGCCACGGCATCCAGGGCCTCGCCGGCACCCGCGAGCCACGCGCCGCGACCGACGAGCAGCACGGGGCGCTCGGCGCCGGCGAGCGCGTCGACGATCGCGGCGACCTCGGATGCCGCGGGCGGCACGGGCGCGGGCAGCACGAGGTCGCGCAGCGCGGGCAGCGCGCCGGCGTCGACCGTCGCGACGTCGTACGGGATCGCGACGACGACGGCCGTGCGGTGCGTGAGCGCGTGCTCGATCGCATCGAGGGTGGCGCCCGCGGGGTCGCCGATGCCGACGACCCACGTGCGCGCGCCGACGGCTGCGGCGAGGGCGACCTGGTCGACGTCCCACGGGCGAGCGCCGGTGGTCGGCTCGTCGCCGACGACGAGCACGAGCGGCACGCGCGCCTGCACGGCCTCGGCGAGCGGCGTGAGGGTGTTCGTGAACCCGGCGCCGTAGGTGGCGGTCGCGACGGCGAGCCTGCCCGAGGAGCGGTGGTGCACGTCGGCGGCGACGACGCCGCCGGCCTCGTGCCGCACGGCGACGAACGACGCGGCGGTGTCGCGCTCGATCGCGTCGAGCAGGTAGGCGTTGCCGTTGCCCATGACCCCGAAGACGGTGTCGGCGTGGGCGGCGAGGGCGTGCGCGACGTGCGCGGAGACGATGGGCATGGAGGCCTCTCGAGAGCAGGGACGGATGGGTTCCGTGTGTGTCTCGCCGCGCACCATGCAGGTCAGCGGATCAGTGCCCCTTTTCCGAGCACCGGCGGCGTCGTCGCCGCCTGACTGGAGCATCCTACTCCGGGCTCACCCGACGCCCGCGACCCCCAGCAGCGAGCCGATCGCGTACGTCACGGCGAGGGCGACGCCGCCGCCCACGATGACGCGCAGCGTCGCGATGCGCCACGGCGCCCTGCCGAGCCGCGCCCCGAGGGCGCCCGTGATGCCGAGCGCCACGAGCACGACGACGACCGCGACGACCACGCGCACGTCGGTCGGGGCGAGCAGGATGGCGGCGAACGGCAGGGCGCCGCCGATCGTGAACGCGAGCAGCGAGGCCGCCGCGGCCGTCCACGGGCTCGTGGTGGTCTCCTCGTCGATGCCGAGCTCGAGCGACAGGTGGGCGCCGAGCGCGTCGTGCTCCGTCATCCGCGTCGCGACGAGCGTCGCCGTCTCGTGGTCGAGCCCGCGCTCCTCCCACAGGCCGACGAGCTCGGCGAGCTCGCCCTCGGGATCCTCGGCGAGCTCGCGTCGCTCGAGCTCGATGAGCGCCCGCTCGCCGTCGCGCTGCGACGACACCGACACGTACTCGCCGAGCGCCATCGAGATCGCCCCGCCCACGAGGGCTGCGACGCCCGCCGTGATCAGCGGCCCCGACGCGGTCGTGACGCCGGCGACGCCCACGAGCACGGCCGCGACCGACACGATGCCGTCGTTCGCGCCGAGCACCCCGGCGCGCAGCCAGCTCAGCCTGCCGAGCCAGCCGTCGTCATGCGGCTCCGGCCGTGCGTGCGTGTCGCCCATGTCGCGATCCAAGCACGCGGATGCGGTGCTCGCGGACCGCGACGCGGGCTGCGCCCGCCCGTCGCGAGGCACGTCGCGGGCGACCGCCCGCGGCGAGCACGGCTACCAGATCGTGCCGCCGCCGATCGAGATCCCGCCCCACGTGAGGGCGATGAAGATCGCGGCGAAGACGACCGGCGCGATGCCGGCGCCGCCGCGAGCGAGCCCCTTGAAGAGCGCGATGACCGCGAGCACCGCCGCGATGAGCGACAGGCCGCCACCGAGGATGAGCCCGATGAAGAGGGGGATGGGCATGAGCAGCAGGCCAGCGAGGCCGGCCCAGAAGGCGAACCAGGCCGTGGGGTTGGCGCGGCGGCGTGCGGTGGTGTCCATGCCTCCATGCTGGTGCGCGAACCTTGCAGGGAGCCTGGGATGCGGCGCCGGTTCGCGCCCGGCGTAGCGCGTGCGCTCCGCGGTCGTCAGCTGGAGGACGTGACGATCGGCACGACGATCATCGTCGTCATGAGCGCCACCTGCAGCTCGTCGATGGCCGACCGCACCGCGGCGCTCGACCACGAGCCGAGCGAGAGCGCGTCGGCGCGCTCGCCGAGGGCCTTCGCGTCGAGGTCGGGGAAGACCTTCGGCAGCGCCTTCGCGCCATGCAGGATGGCGAGCGCCGCGACGAGGTGCTCGTCGGCGGCCGTCGGCTCGGCGCCCTGCAGCAGCTCGCGCGCACGGGCCTGCATCGCATCCTCGCGATCGGTGCGCGCACCGCGCTCCCACCGCTCGGACCAGGCGATCCCGAGCCACCGCGTCTCCGAGTGGGCGAGGGCGCCCTCGGCGACGAGCTCGCCGAGCAGCTCGGCGCGCAGGCGCTGCACGGGAGCGCTCTTCCCGCCCCATCCGACGACGCGCGCGAGCGCATCCTTGGGCGTGCGGCCGTCGCTGTGCTCGACGAACGCCTCGAGCGTCGGCTCCACGACGGCCGTCGACGTCAGGAAGCGGCCGGGCTTCACGGCCTCGCCCTCGCCGGCGATGCGCAGCCTGCCACGCACGACGAGCTCGGCGAGCCCGGCACCGCCGAGGGCCTGGCCGAGCGTCGACGCGTCGAGCACGGGCTTGCCGGATGCGTCGTCGAGGGCGAGCAGCAGCACGGTCTCGGGGATGGTCGCCTGGATGTCCATGCCTGCGACGCTACGCAGCGCTCCGCGAGGCCGCATCCGCCGCTCGGCCGACCCCGGGCGACGGATCCCGCGGGCGCGGTGGCGCGTCGAGGTCGACAGGGGGTGAATGGATGGTGAATGATCGGTGGCGATGCAGGAGCTCGCGATCCTCGTGATCGTCGTCCTCGTGGCGCTGGCGTTCGACTTCACGAACGGCTTCCACGACACGGCGAACGCCATGGCACCCTCGGTGGCGACCGGTGCCCTCAAGCCGAAGGTCGCGGTCGCGCTCTCGGCGTCCCTCAACCTCGTCGGCGCCATGCTGTCGATCGAGGTGGCGCGCACCGTCGGGTCGGGCATCGTCGACCTCACGGGCGTCGACGGCGAGAGCCTCATGCTCATCGTGCTGTGCGGCCTCACGGGCGCCATCATCTGGAACGTGCTGACGTGGCTGTTCGGCCTGCCGTCGTCGTCGAGCCACTCGCTGTTCGGCGGCCTCATCGGCGCCACGGTCGCGGCCCTCGGCGTCACGGGCGTGCTGTGGGGCGGCGTCGCGCAGAAGATCCTCATCCCCGCGCTGCTCGCGCCCATCATCGCCGGGCTCGTCGCCTTCACGGGCACGTGGCTCGTGCACAAGGTCACGCGTCGCATCTCCGACGGCACCGCGCGGAACGGGTTCCGCTGGGGCCAGATCGGTGCGGCGTCGCTCATGTCGCTCGCGCACGGCACCAACGACGCGCAGAAGACGATGGGCGTCATCTTCCTGGCCCTCGTCGCCCACGGCTCGCTCGACCCGGATGCCGACATGCCGCTGTGGATCCGCATCGTGTGCGCCCTCGCGATCGCGGCAGGTACGTACATGGGCGGATGGCGGGTCATCCGCACGCTCGGCAAGGGCATCGTCGACATCTCGCCGAGGCAGGGCATGGCCGCCGACTTCTCGAGCGCGTCGATCATCCTCACCTCGAGCCACCTCGGCCTGCCGCTGTCGACGACGCACGTCGCCTCGGGATCCGTCATCGGCTCGGGCATGGCCCGCACGGATGCGACGGTGCGGTGGTCGGTCGCGCGCAAGATGCTGCTCGCCTGGATCGTGACGCTGCCCGCCGCCGGTGCCGTCGGCGCGGTCTGCTACCTCGTCGCCGGGCTGTTCGGCCACCTGTGGGGCGCGATCGTCATCACCGTCGTGCTCGTCATCGCGTGCGGCGCGATGTGGCTGCGCAGCCGCGCCTCGCACGTCGACCACGCCAACGTGTCGGCCGAGTGGGATGCCGCGCCGAAGGAGGAGCGCAAGGAGCTCAAGCGCGAGCGCAAGCGCGCCATCGACCGCGAGCTCTCGACCGTCGCCTCGGGCATCGCGCCGGTGACGAAGCCGGCGAAGCGCCGTCGCAGGAAGGACGGCTGATGTTCGACGTCGCCGCGCTGCTGACCTCCATCGTCTCCGTGCTCGTCGTGGGCATCGTGCTGGGCGCGGGCATCCCCACGATCTACGCGCTCGGCGCCGCGCAGCTCGAGCTGCAGACTCCGCGCGGCCGCGCCCTCGGCTGGACCGCGATGGGCGTGTGCGTGCTGCTCGCGGCGATGGGCATCGTGATGATCGTGTGGGGCAAGGCGCTCTTCGGCATCTGACGCCCGCTGGGCTCTGCCCTGGCGTTCCGAGGTGCGCGTGCTGCGCCGAGGGGCGGATGCGACCGCACCCGGGTGCAGGAGGCGCACCTCGGGGCGCGGGATGTGGTGTGCTGAGGGCATGACGCACACGCTGCACATCACCGGCGACGAGGCCGCCGACCGACTGCTCTCGGACGATCCGTTCGCCCTGCTCACCGGCATGCTGCTCGACCAGCAGATCACCATGGAGGCCGCGTTCGCCGGCCCCGCCAAGCTGCACGATCGCATCGGCGACCTCGAGCCCCAGCGGATCGCCGGGATGTCCGCCGACGCGTTCAAGGACGTCATGGCCGAGAGGCCGGCCGTGCACCGCTTCCCCGGATCGATGGCCACGCGCGTGCAGGATCTCGCCCGCGCCGTCGTCGACGAGTGGGACGGGGATGCCGCCGCCATCTGGACCCGGGGCGAGCCCGACGGCGCCGAGGTGCTGCGTCGCCTCCAGGCGCTGCCCGGCTTCGGAGAGCAGAAGGCGCGCATCTTCCTCGCGCTGCTGGGCAAGCAGCGCGGCTTCGAGGGTGCGGGCTGGCGGGCTGCCGCGGGTGCCTACGGCGAGGAGGGCGCGTACCGCTCGGTCGCCGACATCGTCGACGCCGAGTCGCTGCGGCAGGTGCGCGCGACGAAGCAGGCGGCGAAGGCAGCCTCGAAGGCCGGGAAGGCCGCGAAGGCGTGACGAGCACGACGACCTCGGCCGAGGGGGCCGTGAGCGCGGCTGCGACCGGCGTCGCGGACGGCGCAGCCGACGCCCGCACCGTGGCACCCGCCGTCGCGATGGTGATCGTGCCCGGCAGGCACCACCTCCTCACCGCGTTCCAGGTCGCGGCGCTGCGGCGGCTGCTCGCCGGCGACGAGGTCGACGAGGCCGGTGCGCCGATCCGCGTCGCGGACGACGCCGTCGTGGTGTGGGCGCTCACGAGCGCCAACCAGGCGTCGACGCGTCGCAACCCGTTCCCCGGGCATCGACGCGAGGCGGCGATCGAGATCCTCGCCCATGTCGAGGGCATCCCGTCCGTCGTCGTGCCCGTCGTCGACGTGCCGCCGACGCCGCGCTTCGCGGCGCTGACGCTCAAGGCCGTCGAGCACGCGACCGCGAGCCGCCTGCTGCCGACGCCCGAGACCGCCGTCGTCGCCTGCTCGACGGAGGCCGTCGCGGCGATGTATCGCGACCTCGGGTACCGCATCGCGCCCCTCGAGGCCGGCGTCGCCGATGCGCCGCCCACGCCGTGGCAGCACCTCGACGCGCTCATGGCATCCGAGCCCGGCGACGAGTCGTGGCGCGACGGCGTGCATGCGGCGAGCCTCGACATCGTCGACCGCTACGCCCTCGACGCGCTCGCGCGCATGGTGGCCTCGGATCCCGTCGTCGGCGACGAGGGGGGGCTCACCGAGACGCGCGACTACCGCTCGTACAGCCGCTCGTTCGAGGCGGCGGCGGAGCGCAAGTGGGCGCAGGCGCGGCCGTTCGTGGTGCCGGGGCGCATCGTCGACGTCGGCTGCGCCACCGGCGGCATGCTCGAGCGCGCCGCCCGCGAGCCCGCGCTCGCCGAGTCGGACCTCATCGGCATCGAGGTCGCCGCGCCCCTCTACGACGAGTGCGTGCACAAGCTGTCGCAGGGCGCGTTCGCCAACCCCAGCACGTTCTTCTACCGCCGCAACATCATGGCGGGTGCGCTCTTCCCCGACCGGTCGATCGCGACGACCCTGACCTTCGCGCTCACGCACGAGATCGTCTCCTACGGGGATGGGCTGCCGTCGCTCGAGCGGTTCGCGGAGGCGATCGCCGCGCAGACGCAGCCGGGCGGCGTGTGGATCAACTCCGACGTGTGCGGCCCCGCCGACCTCGCACTGCCCGTGCGGCTGCGCTTCGCCGAGGGCGACGTGCGCACGCCGGCGCGGATGCTGTCGGGCACGAACGCGGAGGTGGCTGCCGCGCTCGATGCGCTGCCGGTGGGCTCGCGGGTGGCGCAGTTCGCGCAGGACTTCCGCGCCGCGAGCGGCAGCCACTGGCCGTACGAGGTCGTCGACGAGCGCACGATCGCCCTCGCGCAGGGCGACGCGATGGAGCTCATGACGAAGGTGCACTACACGGGCAACTGGCTGTCCGAGATGCACGAGCGCTTCTGCGCGCTGTCGTGGGGCGACTGGGTCGACCTCGTCGAGCGCGTGGGCCTCGAGGTCGACGAGCGCTCGGGCCCGTGGCGCAACGACTGGATGGTCGAGCACCGCTTCGACCCCGACGCGACCCTGCTGGCTGCCTCCGGCGATCCGATCCCGTGGCCCGACACCCACGTGCTGCTCGTCGCGCGCCGCCCGCACTGATCGGAGACCCCGGGGCTCGATCGACCGCGCAGCGCCCCACCGACCACGGCCGGACTGGCGAGCAGCGGATCGGGAGGGGCGTCGCCGTGGTCACCTGGCGGTCACTCGTTCGAGGCGGGATTCGGGACATCGGGTCTGCGATCGCGAACGGCGCGCGTCGCGATGGACCCGGCGACCGCCACGGCGAGGGCTCCGGCCGGGCAGAACGGCGTGATCCTGAGGAGGACGTCCCAGAACGGCTGCGGGACGTCGACGCCCACGGCTGCTGCGACCGTGGCCCCCATCGCCAGCACGAGCGGTAGGGCGACCGCTGCCCAGGCCAGCGCTCGAGCGCGTCTCGAGGCGCTCATCGGGCCACGGGCGCGGTCGCATTCGCGCCAATAGGTCACGTTGCGCGCCGACTGGTCGCGTTCTGCGTCGACTGGCCGACTGGTCACGTTCTGCGTCGACTGGTCACGTTCGGCGCTGACTGGTCACGGTTGCACCTCCGAGAGGCCTTCCGAGGTGCAACAGCGACCAGTCGACGTGCGATGTCGACCAGTCGGCGCAGGAGGTGACCGGTCGGCGCAGGACGCGATCAATCGACGCCGTGCGCGGCCAGCACGAACCGTCGGTCAGGGCTCCGCACGGGTGAGCGGCGGCACGAGGGTCGTCACGTGGCCACGGCGGAAGAGGCGGGCCGGGCGACCCGCACCCTCGGCGACCGTGCCGCCGGTGGGCTCGACGAAGCCGGGCGTGCCCGTGACCTTGCGGTGGAAGTTGCGGGGGTCGATCGACACCCCCCACACGGCCTCGTAGACGGCACGCAGCTGCGCGACCGTGAACTCCGGAGGGCAGAACGCCGTCGCGAGCGACGAGTACTCGAGCTTCGCCCGTGCCCGCTCGAGCCCGTCGGCGACGATGCCCGCATGGTCGAATGCGAGCGGCACGCGGCCGGCGGCGACGTCGTCCATCGGCCACCATCGGGCGCCCGCCGCGTCCGATCCCGCGGCGGGCTCGCCGAGGTCTGGCGCGAGCGCGAGCCACGCGACGGTCACGACATGCCCGCGCGGATCGCGACCCGGCGCACCGTAGGTGCGCAGCTGCTCGAGGTGGATGCCGTGCGCGACGCCCGTCTCCTCGGCGAGCTCGCGGTAGGCGGCCTCCGCGAGGTCCTCGTCGTCGAGCACGAATCCGCCCGGCAGCGCCCATGCGCCGGCGAACGGCTCGACGCCCCGCTCGACGAGCAGCACGTGGAGGGCGCGGTCGCGGATGGTCAGCACGACGAGGTCGACGGTCACGCTCGCGGAGGGGAGGGGCACGCGCCGAGCCTACCTATCTCGTCACCTTGACGACAAAGCCGCACGGGGTTATCGTCAAAGTGACGACAACAAGGAGAGGAACGACCCCATGGCCACCATCACCCGCATCCCGGTGCTCCGGCACTGCAGCACCGGCCCCACCGCCTACGTGCACCACATGACGCGCGGCGTCGTGCGGCACGCCGGCGCAGGCCAGGCGTTCTGGTTCCGGGCGATCGACGCCACGATCAGCGAGATCCCGATCGACGACCGCGAGCTGCCGCTGCTCGTGACGCTGCGCACCGAGGACCTGCAGCAGCTCACCGCACCCGCGACCGTCACGTTCCGCGTCGCCGATCCCGAGCTCGCCGCCCGTCGCGTCGACTTCTCGATCGACCTCGCCTCCGGCGTCTGGCTCGAGGAGCCGCTCGAGACCATCGCGGCCATGCTGCACGGCGCGACCGCCTCGGCCGTCGTCGCCCTGCTCGCCGCCGACCCCCTCGAGCGTGCGCTGCGGGCCGACCCGGTCGAGCTCGATCGCCGCGTCACCGAGGCGCTGCGCGCCGACGCACGCATCGCCGCCGTCGGCCTCGAGATCGTCGGCGTGCGCTTCGGCCTCCTGCGGCCCGAGCCCGACGTCGAGCGCGCGATGCAGACCCCCGCGCGCGAGCGCATCCAGCAGGATGCCGACAAGGCGACGTTCGCCCGGCGCGCGCTCGCGGTCGAGCGGGAGGCCGCGATCGGCGAGAACGAGCTCGCGAACCAGATCGAGCTCGCACGCAGGCAGGAGGACCTCATCGCTCGGCGCGGCGCCAACGCGCGCCGCGAGGCGGAGGAGGCGGCGGCGGCCGGCGCGATCGCTGCCGACGCCGACGCGGCGAAGGTGCGCACCGTCGCCGAGGCCCGTGCCGACGCCGACCGCGTGCTCGGCGAGGCGAAGGCCGCGGGGGAGCGGGCGCGGCTCGACGCCTACCGCGACGTCGCACCCGAGGTCCTCGCATCGCTCGCGCTGCAGCAGCTCGCGGCGAGCCTGCCGTCGATCGAGCGCCTCACCATCACGCCCGACCTGCTCACCGACGTGCTCGGCAGGCTCGGCGGCGGCGGCGGCGCGGCGCTCGCGACCACGAGCGGACGCTGACATGGCGACCCCGCGCGTCGTCGTGGTGCGCCGCGCGACCGAGCGCGACGAGCTGGTCGCCGCCCACGGCACGCTCGGGCAGGCGGGGTTCTTCCTCTCGACGCGCGGGCAGTCGCTCGAGCCCGTCGAGCGGCGGCATCGTGCGACGACCGCGGCGCTCGACGCCGTGGCGGCGGCGGTCCCAGCCGACTGGCGCCGCGCATCCGTCGAGCGATCGGAGCTGTCGCGCTTCGTGTTCGAGCCGGCGGACGTCGTCGTGGTCGTGGGGCAGGACGGGCTCGTCGCGAACGCGGCGAAGTACCTCGACCGCCAGCCGGTGATCGGCATCGATCCGCTGCCCGGCGCCAACGCGGGCGTGCTCGTGCCGCACGCGCCCGCCGATGCGGCCGGCCTCATCCGGGCCGCGGCGGACGGATCCGCGACCGTCGACGAGCGCGCGATGGTCGAGGTGCGGCTCGACGACGGGCAGACCCTCGTCGCCCTCAACGAGGTGTTCGTGGGGCAGGCAGGGCACCAGTCGGCGCGCTACGCCCTCGAGGTCGGTGGAGCGAGCGAGCGGCAGTCGTCGTCGGGCGTCATCGTGTCGAGCGGCACGGGGGCCACGGGATGGTGCCGCTCGATCGCCCGCCTCCAGGCGCCGTCGCTGAGGCTGCCGGCGCCGACCGAGCAGGCGCTCGCCTGGTTCGCGCGGGAGCCGTGGCCGTCGCCGTCCACGGGCGCCGACCTCGTCGCGGGCCGGCTCGAGGGGGATGCGGTGCTCGCGCTGCGCGTGGAGTCGGATGCGCTGGTGGTCTTCGGCGACGGCATCGAGGCCGACCGCCTGCAGCCGACGTGGGGCCAGCGGCTCGAGGTGCGCGTCGCGGATCGCACGCTGCGGACGGTGCGCTGACCGCGCGGGCGGGGGCCGCTTCGCAGGCAGCTCGGCCTTCGACTGGACATTGCATGCACAGGTTATATAATGAATGCATGCAACAGCAGGAGATCGTACGGCTGAGCGCCGCGCTCGAGCGCATCACGCGGCTCGTCCGCGCCGCCGACCTGCCGGGCGGCCTCTCGTCCGTCGCCGCGTCGGCGCTCTACGCGCTCGCGGTCGACGGGCCCGTGCGGCTCACGGCGCTCGCCGCCGCCGAGCACGTGACGCAGCCCGCCATGACGCAGCTCGTGCAGCGCCTCGAGCGCGACGGGCTCGTCGAGCGGCTGCCCGATCCGGCCGACGGTCGCGCCGTGCTCGTGACGATCACGGATGCGGGCGCCGCCCTGTCCGCCGAGCGCCGCGCGGCCCGCGCAGGCGCGCTCGCGGCCGTGCTCGACGACCTCGGCCCCGACGAGCTCGTTGCGCTCGCCGCCGCGGTGCCCGCGCTCGAGCACCTCGCCGCCGCGCCTATCCGCACCGCGCCGGTCGCCGCATCGGGCGCCGCGTCAGCATCCACCGCACCGGCATCCGCCCGATAGCGGCCCGCACCCCAGCCATCCAGCCCCGGCGCCTCTCGCGACGCCGCCGCGTCGTTCGAGAGGAGTCACCCATGCGCGCCAGCACCACGACCGAGACGGATCGCGCCGGCACCGCCCCCGCCCCCAGCATCTGGCGTCAGCCGAAGGCCGTCTGGGCCGTCGCGTTCGCGTGCGTCATCTCGTTCATGGGCATCGGCTTCGTCGACCCGATCCTCCCCGCGATCGGCGAGCAGATGCACGCGAGCCACGCCGAGGTCGAGCTGCTCTTCACGAGCTACCTGCTCGTCACGGCCGTCGCGATGCTGGGCACCGGATGGGTGTCGAGCCGCATCGGCGGCAAGCGCACGCTCATCCTCGGCCTCGTCATCATCGTCGCGTTCTCGGCGCTCGCGAGCCTGTCGCCCACGATCGGCGCGATGGTCGGCTTCCGCGCCGGCTGGGGCCTCGGCAACGCGCTCTTCATCGCGACGAGCCTCGCGGTCATCGTCGGATCGGCCACGGGCGGCGTGCCCGGCGCCATCGCCATCTACGAGGCGGCGATGGGCATCGGCATCGCGGTCGGCCCGCTGCTCGGCGGCATCCTCGGCTCGGCCGGATGGCAGTGGCCCTTCCTCGGCGTCGCCGCGCTCATGGTCGTCGGCCTCGTCGGCACCCTCCTCTTCGTGCCGAACACGCCGACCTCGGCGACGCGGCTCTCGCTCGCGGCACCGCTCAAGGCGCTGCGCCACCGCGGCCTGCTCATCCTCAGCCTCGTCGCCCTCCTCTACAACTGGGCGTTCTTCACCGTGCTCGCGTACGCCCCGCTCGTGCTGGGCTTCGACGCCATCGCGCTCGGGATGGTCTTCTTCGGCTGGGGCGTGCTCGTCGCGGTGTTCGCGGTGGTCGTCGCGCCGCGGCTCGAGCGCCGCTTCGGGCTCGTGCCCGTGCTGATCGGCGCGTTCGTGCTCATGGCGCTCGACCTGGCCGCCATGGCCATCTGGACGGACGTGGCCGCGGTGCTCGTCGCGACCGTCATCGTGTCGGGCATCTGCTCGGGCCTCAACAACACGCTCGTCACGCAGGCCGTCATGCAGGTCGCCCCGGTCGAGCGCCCCGTGGCGAGCGCCGCGTACTCGTTCGTGCGCTTCTTCGGCGGCGGCCTCGCCCCGTTCGTGGCCGGTGTCGTCGGCACGGCGCTCACGATCCACGTGCCGTTCTGGATCGCCGTCGTCGCCATCATGGGTGCCATCGCGCTGCTCGTCGCATCCGGCCACCGCGTGTCCGAGGCGGTCGCCGCCGCGGAGGCCGCGGACGAGCAGGTGCTGCCCGCGGCAGCGGGCGATGCTCCGGCCGAGCCCGTCGTGCTCGTCGACGACCGGCTCGACGAGGATGCGAACACCATCCGGCAGGCGCAGACCAGCCGCCGCTGACGCGCGCGTGGCACCTTCCCTCCCGAGCCGCAACATCGGGCCGAGGGCTTGCGGCTCGCGGCCGACAGGCGGAGCGTTGTCCGCAGGGACGACGAGCGATGGGAGCAACGGCGATGCGAGCGATCATGTATGCAGGTCAGGCGGTCACCTCCTCCGACCGCGTCGCGATCGAGCTGCTCGCCTACGCGAAGTCGCTGGCCGACCGCGGTGCGGTCGACGTCGTGTCGATCCCGATCGTCGGCGACGGGGGAGCGGACTCGTTCGACCTCCTGGTCGGCGCGGGCATCGCGATCGGCGTCGGACCCGTGGCGGATCCGCTGACGGAGGTCGTCGGTGCCGACCTCGCGATCGACGACCTGCGCGAGCGGCAGGCGCGGCTCGTCGGGCCGCGCCGCGACGGCTCGTAGCCTCCGGCGCGTCGCTGCTCGGCGCGGCGACGAGCCCCTCGATATCCTCGCCCTGAGGACGAGGGGACCGGCATGGGCGATCTGTACTACGGCGCGGGGCGCACGCGCGTCCACATGGACGACCGCACCCTCGCGCATGTGGCAGCCATCGTGACTGCGAAGCTGCGACGCAACGAGCCCTTCCTGCTGTCGTGGCTCGATGCCGACGCCATCGGCGACGGCCGCTCGGCCGTGTGGCTGCACCAGTCGTGCGACCTCCACTACAAGTACGACGCGCACGAGGCCATCGAGCTCGACCGCACGCTGCTCGAGCAGATGTCGCGGGCCTCGTCGTCCGCGCAGGGTCTCCTGGTCGGCGAGGCGACGCTGCTCGAGCCCGCCGAGGACGCCGCCGAGGCGTAGGCGAGGCTAGGCGAGCGCTCGCCAGGTCTCGAGCGCTCGCCGAGGCACGGGGTCGAGGCACGGGGAGTCGAGGCACGGCGTCGCGCTGACGACGCTAGAGGCGCGACATCCACGGCCGCGGGGGACAACGCGCGATACGCAGACCGAGGGGCCGCGACACGCCGAGAGACTCGCGGCAATCCATACGCGAACGCGCGCCGAAACACAGCCGCTGGATAGCATCCAGCGACCGCTCTGTCCCCCGTCGCGCATCTCTTGCGACGTAGAGCGCCAACACTGTGACGGCATCAGCGAAAGAGCCATCGTGCGCGAGACGGCAGCCCAGACCACCATCGGCCAGCGATCCGGGCGGCTCCGTCGCGTCCTCGCCGGAGCGCTCTCGACGATGCTCGTCGCGGGCGGCCTCGTCGCCGCGAGCGTCGCGGCGCCCATCGTGCAGGCGCCCGCGGCGAGCGCCGCGGCCAACTTCGTGTGCGGAGCACCCGGTGCACCGCAGCTGTACATGACGTCGAACGTCGCGAACGAGCGACGCATCTTCCAGCTCGACGCCAACTCGGCCACCGCGTCCCTCGCGTACGCGCCGACCCCGGCGATCGCAGCAGGCACGCTCAACCAGCTCGCGACGTCGCGCGACGGCACGCAGCTGTTCTGGACGGATGGCGCGACCGCGACCAGCTCGATCTACGAGTACACGCCCGGCGGCGGTGCGGGCGCAGGCGTGCAGGAGACCACGGTCCGCGGGGCCGCGGCGGCGTCCGGCAACACCATGGGCGGCTACGACCTCGCGACGAACCGCTACGTCTTCGGTGGCGCGACGTTCGTGCCGAACACCCCGACGAACCTCGTCGTGCACTCGTACAACCCGACGGGCAACGTCGTCACGGGCGGCGTCGCCACGATCACCCTGCCCAACGCCGCCGGTGGCAACGGCGACCTGGCGTTCTCGCCGGCCGGCACGATGTACGTCGTCTCGGGTGGCAACACGACGGCGGGAGCCAACGGCGGTCTCGACGACGCGCAGCTCTACCGCGTCACGGGCGGCATCCCCACGACCGGCACCACGAACCTCACCGCTGTCGCCCTCGGAGGCCGCATCGACCAGGTGCGCGGCCTCAACTCGATCGCCTTCGGTGCCGACGGCTACCTGTACCTCTTCGGCACGAATCCCACGACCCTCGCCGCCCAGCTCATCAAGGTCAACCCGTCGAACGGCGACATCGTCTCGCGCACCACCATCACGGGTGCGACGACCGGCGCCACGGACCTCGCGTCGTGCGCCTCGCCCTCGACCGTGCGCGGCGAGGTCGTGCTCGACGAGCCGCGTCAGGACCCGACCGACCAGGTCCAGGTGTCGATCGGCGGCGGCGGGCTGCTGCCGACCGACCCGTCCACGACCGGCACGACGACCGGCACCGGCACGACCGTCACGAACAACCCGGTCACGGGCCCCGTCATCCTCCTGCCCGGTGACACCGCCACCGTGACGCAGCAGCCGGCGGCCGGCAGCGCCACGCCGGCGTCCGAGTACGCGCAGGAGTGGGTCTGCCGCGACACCGCGTACGGCAACGCCATCGTCAGCTCGGGCTTCGGCAGCCAGGCGTCCTTCGTCGTGCCGCGGAACCCGGCGATCGGCTCGAACGTCGTCTGCTCCTTCAGCAACCGCGAGGCGGTCTCGGCAGCGACGATCGACAAGACGTTCGTGAGCCCGGCGACGGTCACCGCGATCGGCCAGCAGCTCACCTACTCGATCACCGTGACGAACACCGGCACCGTGCCGCTGCAGAACGTCGCCGTGACCGATCCCGCACCCGGCCTGACGGTCACGTGCCCCGCCGGCGCGACGACCGTGAACCCGATCGGCCAGTTCAACACCGTGAACTCGGTCACGTGCACGGCGACGCGACCTGCGACCGCCGCGGACTTCCAGGGCACCGGCACCGTCGACAACACCGCGACGGTCTCGTATACGACGCAGCAGACGCCGACCGGTGGCGCCCCCACCACGGCGAGCGACTCCGCATCGTTCACGCCCGACCGCTCGGCGCCCGCCGCGGCGCCGGACGCGTCGAACGGCAACGTCATCGGGCAGCCCGTCACGGTGAACGTGCTCGCCAACGATCCCGGCGCGAACGCCGCGACCGTGCGCATCGTCGACCCGGCGACCGGCCTGCCGCTCGCGCAGGGCGCGGCCCTCGTCGTCGCGAACCAGGGGCGGTGGACGGTGGACCCGACCACGGGCGCCATCACCTTCACGCCCGCGCCCGGCTTCTCGGGAGACCCGACGCCCATCCGGTACGTCGTCGCCGGCCCGAACGGGGTCGACTCGGCACCCGTGACGGTCACCGTCGACTACGCACCCGGTGCAGTGGACGACACGTCGAACGGCAACCTGCTCGGCGCGATCGTCGTCGTGCCCGTCACCGCGAACGACCTGGGCGGCGTCGTGCCCGGCACGGTGCAGCTCCTCGACCCGACGACCGGTGCTCCCGTCGCCGGGCCCGTCGTCGTCGCAGGCGGCACCTGGAGGGTCGACCCCGAGACGGGTTCGATCTCGTACACCCCGGCGCCCGGCTCCACGGCGAACCCCGCGCCCATCGGCTACGAGGTCCGCGACGCCGCCGGCACTCCCACCCGGGCGACCGTGACGGTCACGTTCCAGCCTGTCGCGGCCGACGACGTCAGCAGCGGCAACGCGCCCGGAGTCCCGATCAACGTCGCCTTCCCGCTCTCGAACGACCGCGGCGACCTCGACCCCGCGACCTTCGCCTTCGTCGACCCCGCGACGGACCTGCCCCTCGCTCCCGGCGCTGCGCTGGTGGTGCCGGGTCAGGGCACCTGGACGTACGACCCGGCCAACCAGCTCGTCGTCTTCACGAACGAGCCCGGGTTCCTCGAGGACCCGACGCCCGTCGACTACGTGGTCTCCGGGCCCGGCGGCACCACCGGCGCGACGATCACCCTCGAGGTCTCGCCCCTCGCCGCGGACGACGTGTCGCGCAGCAACACGATCGGTGCGCCGGTGAGCCTGTCGATCCTCGGCAACGACGCCGGCGACTTCGTCGCGACGTCGGTGCTGCTCATCCACCCCGACGGTCAGCAGACGTTCGCTCCGGGCGAGCGGCTCGTGGTCGATGGCCAGGGCGCCTGGGTCTTCGACGCCGTGACGGGACTCGTGACCTTCACGCCCGCGGCGGGCTTCGAGGGCGACCCGACGCCGATCGGCTACCTCGTGGACGACGTCGACGGGGAGCGCACGAGCGCGACCGTCACGGTCGACTACCTGCCGCAGGCGCGCGACGACGAGTCGCAGGACAACGCGATCGGCTCCGTCGTCTCGATCGCGGTGCTCGCGAACGACTCGGGCGACCTCGACCCGACCTCGCTCTCGCTCATCGATGCGACCGGAACGGTGCTCGCGCCGGGAGCGGGCTTCGAGGTGGTCGGCGAGGGCATCTGGACCATCGATCCGCTCCGGCCGATCGTCCGCTTCACGCCCGCGACCGGCTTCGAGGGCGACCCGACGCCGATCCGCTACCAGGTGGCCGATCCGCCGCTCGACCTCGCGACCGCGACCATCACGGTCGACTACCTGCCGGTCGCGGTCGACGACTCCTCCGTCGGCAACGCCATCGGCTCGGCGGTGCGCGTCGACGTGCTCGCGAACGACGCGGGCGTCCTCGACCTCGACACGGTCGCGCTCGTCGACCCCGAGACCGGCGAGGCGCTCGCGCCCGGCGCAGAGCTCGTCGTCGCAGACGAGGGCACCTGGACGATCGACGCGACCACGGGCGCCGTCACCTTCACCCCGCTGGCCGACTTCGAGGGCGACCCGACCCCGGTCGACTACGAGGTCGCTGACCTCTCGGGCGACGTCACGTCGGCCACGATCACGGTGGGCTACCTGCCGGTCGCGCAGGACGACGCCGACCTCGTCAACGACATCGGCGACGCGGTGCAGGTCGACGTGCTGGCGAACGACGCCGGTGTCCTCGACCCCGCGACGGTCGCGCTGATCGACCCGGCCACGGGCACGGCGCTCGCGCCCGGTGCGTCGCTGACCGTCGTCGGCCAGGGCGTCTGGTCGATCCGACCGACGACCGGCGCCGTCACCTTCACGCCTGCGACGGGCTACGAGGGCGACCCCGCCCCCGTGCGCTACCAGGTGGCGGACCTGTCCGGCGACGTCACGTCGGCGACGATCACGGTCGGCTACGTGCCGTCCCCCGTCGACGACGAGGACCTCCGCAACGTCATCGGCGAGGCCGTCTCGGTCGACGTCCTGGCGAACGACGTCGGCGTCTACGACCCGGCGACCGTCGCGCTGATCGACCCGGCCACGGGCACGGCGCTCGCGCCGGGTGCGTCGCTGACCGTCGTCGGCGAGGGCGTCTGGTCGATCGCGCCGACGACCGGCGCCGTCACCTTCACGCCCGCCGAGGGCTACGAGGGCGACCCGGCGGTCGTGACCTACCAGGTCGCCGACCTGTCGGGCGACGTGGGGACCGCGACCATCACGGTCACCTACCTGCCCGTCGCGACCGACGACGCCGACGTCGACAACGTCGTGGGTGCCGCCGTGACGGTCGACGTGCTCGCGAACGACGCGGGCGTCCTCACCCCGGCCACCGTGGCGATCGTCGACCCGGAGACCGGCGAGGCGCTCGAGCCCGGCGTCGAGCTCGTCGT
Source organism: Agrococcus versicolor (assembly GCF_039531815.1). Lineage (NCBI taxonomy): Bacteria > Bacillati > Actinomycetota > Actinomycetes > Micrococcales > Microbacteriaceae > Agrococcus > Agrococcus versicolor. The sequence goes on from NZ_BAAAQT010000001.1 coordinate 120,728, forward strand.
CGCAGGCGAGGGCACGTGGACGATCGATCCGACCACCGGCGCGATCACCTTCACGCCCGAGACCGGCTTCGAGGGCGACCCGACCCCGATCGACTACGTCGTCGAGGACCGCTCGGGCGACCAGACGGGGGCGACGGTCACCGTCGGCTACGTGGGCGTCGCGGCCGACGATGCGGACCTCGACAACGCGATCGGCGAGCCGGTCACGATCGACGTCCTCGCGAACGACACGGGCGTCTTCTCGCCCGCGACCGTCGCGCTGCTCGACCCGGAGACCGGTTTGGCGCTCGCGCCCGGCGCGGCGCTCGTCGTCGCGAACGAGGGCACGTGGAGGATCGACCCCGCCACCGGCGCGGTCACCTTCACGCCCGCGGCGGGCTTCGAGGGCGACCCGACTCCCGTCCGCTACCAGGTGGCGGACCTGTCCGGCGACGTCACGGGCGCGACGATCACGGTGGGCTACCTGCCCGTCGCGGTCGACGACGCGTCCGAGGGCAACGTGCTCGGCCAGCCGGCCGTGATCGACGTGCTCGCGAACGACGCCGGGGTCCTCGACCCGACCACGATCGCCTTCCTCGACCCCGAGACCGGCGAGGCGCTCGAGCCGGGTGCCGCGCTCGTCGTCACGGGCGAGGGCAGGTGGACGATCGATCCCGTCACCGGCATCGTGACCTTCACGCCCGTGGCCGACTTCGAGGGCGACCCGACACCCGTCGGCTACCAGGTCGCCGACCTGTCGGGCGACCTGACGGACGCCACCATCACGGTCGACTACCAGCCGGTCGCGACCGCCGACGAGTCGCTGGGCAACGCGCTCGGCACCACGGTGACCGTGCCCGTCCTCGCGAACGACTCGGGCGACCTCGACCCGGCCACCGTCGCGATCGTCGACCCCGAGACGGGCGAGCCGCTCGCGGCAGGCGCCCAGCTCGTCGTCGAGGGCGAGGGCACGTGGACGATCGACCGGGAGACCGGCGCGATCACGTTCGCCCCGGTGGTCGGCTTCGTCAGCGATCCCACGCCGATCGCCTACGTGGTCGAGGACCGCTCGGGCACGCAGACCGGCGCGACCGTCACGGTCGACTACCTGCAGGTCGCCGCCGACGACGCGCTGCTGGACCAGCCGATCGGGCAGCCGGTGACCGTGCCGGTGCTCGACAACGACCAGGGCGACCTCGACCCCGCGACGCTCGCGTTCGTCGATGCCCTCGGCGTGCCGCTGGCGCCCGGCGCGTCGCTCGTGATCGCGAACCAGGGCACGTGGACGATCGACCCCGTCGCGGGCACCGTGACGTTCACGCCGCAGGCGGGCTACCTCGGTGACCCGACCCCTGTGCGCTACCAGGTCGCGGATCGTGCGGGCGACGTGGTCTCGGCCACCGTCACCGTCTCCTTCCTCCCCGTGGCGAACGACGACGAGGACCTGGCCAACGCCTTCGGCGAGGTGGTGACGATCGACGTCCTCGCGAACGACGTCGGCGACTTCGACGCGACCACGGTGCGCTTCGTGGATGCCGACGGCGTCGAGCTCGAGGCCGGCCAGCCGCTGGTCGTCGTGGGCGAGGGCACCTGGTCGATCGACCCCGCCACCGGCGCCGTCACGTTCACGCCGGAGCCCGGCTACGGCGGAGACCCGACCCCCGTGACGTACCGCGTCACGGACTCGACCGGCGACACGGCGCAGGCGATCGTCACGATCACCTACGGGCCGACGGCCGTCGACGACGCGTCGCTGCGCAACGCGCAGGGCACGACCGTCGTGGTCGACGTGCTGGCGAACGACCTCGGGCAGTTCGACCCGGCGTCGGTGCGCATCGTGAGCGGCGACGAGCTCGTGCTCGAGCTCGTCGTGGCGGGCGAGGGAACGTGGACCGTCGACCCCGCGACCGGAGCGATCTCCTTCGCGCCGCAGGACGGGTTCACGGGCAACCCGACGCCGATCGCGTACGCCGTGACCGACGTCACGGGCGACGTGACGACGGCGACGGTCGTCGTGACCTACCTGCCGGTCGCCGCGCCGGACGTGTCGAGCGGCAACGCGCCGGGCACGGCCGTGACGGTCGACCCGCTCGCGAACGACGCGGGCGACCTCGACCCGACGACGGTCGAGATCCGCGATCCGCAGACCGGCGGGTGGGGCTCGACGGTCGTCGTGCCCGGCGAGGGCACCTGGACGGTGGACCCGATCACGGGCGCCATCACGTTCACGCCCGAGCGCGGCTTCGAGGGCAGCCCGACGCCCATCGACTACCGCGTGACGGACGTCGAGGGCGAGGTGACGCAGTCGACGGTCACGATCGGCTACGACGCGGTCGCCCCGGCGCCCTCGGCGCCCGGTCCGTTCCCCGACCTGCCGCGCACCGGCGGCGAGCTGACCATGTGGGCGCTGCTCGCAGGCCTCGGCCTGCTGCTCGTCGGCGCGGTCGCGATGGTGCTGCGACGCCGTCGCACGGGAGATGCGGACTTCTGAGGCCGCTGAACGGCTGACGCTCGACGGCCCCGGAGGGAGACCTCCGGGGCCGTCGTCGTGCGTCCCGGCGATCCTGCGCGGTGCGCGGGCGTGGGTGTGGCGCGGGGCTCGGACGAAGCGGCGTGCTCAGGCGTAGCGCCGCGCGACCGCCGCGAGCTCGGCGCCGTACGACGGCCCGTGCGAGACGGCGTGGACCGCGAGGGGATGCAGCTGGTGCAGGCCGAGCAGGTCGCGCCAGCCGGGCGCGAGGCTCGCGACCTCGGCGTGCGCGTTGAGGACGACGTCGAGGTGCGGCAGCCCGAAGAGCGCGAGCATCGCGAGGTCGGTGAGCGGATGCCCGCCGTGCGCGGCCGGGTCGATGAGCACGGCGCCGTCGGCCGTCCAGAGCACGTTGCCGCTCCAGAGGTCGCCGTGGATGCGCGCCGGCGGTCGATCGTCGTCGTGCTCGCCGGCCGCGATGCGGTCGCACACGCGCTCGACGACCCTCGCATCCGCGTCGCCGAGGTGGCCGGCGTCGACGGCTGCGCGCACGAACGGGCGGACGCGCTGCTCGGCGAACCCCTCGCCCCACGTCGCCGCGGGCTGCATGCCCTGGCGCTGGCGCCCGATCCACCCGTCGCCCTCGCAGCCTGGCGGGGGAGCGCACCAGCCGTCGGCGCCGGCGGCGTGCGTCGCGGCGAGGGCTCGGCCGAATGCCGCCGCGTCGTCGCGCGACGGCCGAGCCGGGCGGAGCTCGTCGAGCTCGATCGTGGCGCCGTCGTGCGCGCGCACCCGTACGGTGCGCGCGCCGCCGTGCGGCTCGGTCTCGGCGAGCCAGCGCAGGCTCGCCACCTCCCACGCGGCGGCGTCGGCGCCCCAGCGCACCTGCTTCACGAACGACATGCGTCCATCCTCTCGTCGGGTGCGTCGGGTGCGTCGGGTGCGTCGGGTGCGTCGGGTGCGTCGGGTGCGTCGGGTGCGCCGTGGGGCGTCGGGTGCGTCCGGCATGCCGTGGTGCGCCGGGAACGATGGGCCGCGGATGCCTGCCGAGCGCCCGTCCGCTCGCCGACGTCGGAGCGGCGCGTCGATCAGGCGAGGCTGGCGACGGTCCCGTGCGCTGCTCCATAGGCGCGCACGGCTCGACGCAGCGCCGGAGCGCGCCGCTGCGGGATCGGCGCCCAAGGGTCGATGGCGACCGACAGCCCTTGCTGGCCCTGCGTGCGCGTCCACGTGCCCGACACCGCGCCGTCGACCATCGCCGCGGGCAGGAAGAGGCCGTTCGCACCCGGCACCATGCGCTCGAGCGGCTCGCCGCGCAGCGTGCGCGAGCGATCCGCGTAGCCGAGCACGATCTCGTCGAACGGCGCGACGAGGTGCACGCCCTCGGCGGGCTCGAGCCCCGGAGCGTGCAGGAAGGTCGTGCCGTCGACCTCCATCGCCTCGAGCGCGCCGCCGACCGCGTCGACGCCTCGTCGAGCGTCGGTGACGGTGAGGCCCGTCCACCACGCGAGGTCGTGCACCGTCGCGGGACCGTGGCTCGTGAGGTACCGCCGCGCGACCTCCGCCAGCGCCTCGTCGCCGCGCAGGTCGCGCGGAGCCCGCACCCATGCGTCGTGCAGGGCGTAGTGCGTGCGGCTCACCATGACGACGTGCCCGTGGCGGGCCAGCCAGCCGAGGATGTGCGGACCGCGCTGCGCGTGGACGGGCTGGCCGGCGGCGACGAGCGCATCGAGCAGCGACTGCCGGGATGCGGGACCGTCGGCGAGGACGCGCTCGACGACGTCGCGGGCGCGGCCGAGCGCGGCGCCGTCGAGCTCGAGCACCTGCCGCATGCGCGTGGCGTCGCGGCGGTCGATGCGCTCGGCCGTGAGCGTCGCGAGCCAGCGCACGTCCTCCGCCGGCGTCCAGTGCAGCGTGCCGCGCATGGGCCACGACCGCACGACGTCGCCGGCCGCCTGCGCCGCCTCGACGTCGGCCGTGGTCGCGCCGCTGCGCAGCGCGACCGCCCAGAGCGACCCGAACCAGTCCTGCGCCTGCATCGAGAGCAGGTGCCGCACGGCGTCGGCCGGCGTCGCGGCCGGCTCGGCGAGCAGCTGCGCGCGCAGCCGCATGCCCAGCAGTCGACGCTCGTCCGACTCGAGCCTGCGCACCATGCGCCCAGCATGCCCTGCACCCCCGACGCCGGCCGACCCCGGCCGCTGGTCACCGTCGCACCCCGACTGGTCACGATCGCCCCCCGACTGGTCACAGTTGCACCTGCACCGGTCGCTATTGCACCTCGAAGCTCGTGTCTTGGGTGCAACAGTGACCAGTCATGTCCCAGGTCCTGCCGATCGGTCACGTTCCGCGTCGACTGGTCACCGTTGCACCTCGACCGGTCGCCGTCGCACCCTGACTGGTCGACGTTGCACCGACAGTGGGCGCCGTTGCACCTCGAAGCGCGTGTTCTAGGTGCAACAGTGACCAGTCATGCCTCGGGTTCCCGCCGGTCGGTCACGTCTCGCTTCGGCTGGGCACCAGCACCAGCACCAGCACCCGAACCCGCGAAGGCAGCCACGGCACGTGCGCGCAGGGCGAACGCCACCCCCGTCGGCCGCCGCGCGACCGCGCGTAGGCTGGGCAGGTGAGTCCAACGATCCGTCCGCGCAGGCTCCGACGCACCCCGGCGCTGCGGCGTCTCGTCGCCGAGACCCGCATCCATCCGAGCCAGCTCATCCTGCCGATGTTCGTCGCCGACGGCATCGCCGAGGCGCGGCCCATCGGCAGCATGCCGGGCGTCGTGCAGCACACGATCGACTCCGCGAGCCACGCCGTCGAGGAGGCCATCGAGGCGGGCATCGGCGGCGTCATGCTCTTCGGCGTGCCCAGGGACGAGGACAAGGATGCGACGGGCTCGGCCGGCATCGACCCCGACGGCATCCTCAACCGTGCGACCGCCGCGCTCGACGAGCGCTTCGGCGACGACACCGTCATCCAGACCGACCTGTGCCTCGACGAGTTCACCGACCACGGCCACTGCGGCGTGCTCGACGAGTGGGGCGGCATCGACAACGACGAGACCCTCGAGCGCTACGCCGAGATGGCGATCGCGCAGGTCGACGCAGGCTCGGCGATGGTGGGCCTCAGCGGCATGATGGACGGCCAGGTCGCCTTCGTGCGCGACGCGCTCGACGACGCCGGCTACGAGGACGCCGCGATCCTCGCCTACGCCGCGAAGTACGCGTCCGCCCTGTACGGCCCGTTCCGCGAGGCCGTCGGCTCGAGCCTGCAGGGCGACCGCCGCACGTACCAGCAGGATCCGGCGAACGCACGCGAGGGCGTGCGCGAGGCCGCGCTCGACGAGGCCGAGGGCGCCGACGTGCTCATGGTGAAGCCCGCGTCGTTCTACCTCGACGTGCTGCGCGACGTCGCCGACGAGGCGCAGGTGCCCGTGTGGGCGTACCAGGTGTCGGGCGAGTACGCGATGGTCGAGGCGGCCGCCGCGAACGGCTGGATCGACCGCGAGCGGGCGATCGCCGAGTCCGTCACGTCGATCGTGCGCGCCGGCGCCGACGCCGTGCTGACGTACTGGGCGGTCGAGCTGGCGCGCTCGCTGCGCTGACGCGCGGCGCCCCTCGCGCATCGCAGGCGATCCCGAGGGCCGCAGGGAGCATTCCCCTCAGCCACCCCCGATCGCCTGCGATGCGCACACCGCAGCACCACCGGACCGAGACCGAGGACGCAGGATGACCGAGCAGCAGACCACGAACGACGCGCTCTTCGATCGCGCCAAGGGGGCGATCCCCGGCGGCGTGAACTCGCCGGTCCGCGCGTTCGGGTCGGTGGGCGGCACGCCTCGCTTCATCCGCAGCGCCTCCGGTCCGTACATCACCGACGTCGAGGGCGTCGAGCGCGTCGACCTCGTCGCGTCGTGGGGTCCCGCCCTGCTCGGCCATGCGCATCCGGCGATCGTGCAGGCCGTGCAGGAGGCGGCGTCGCGCGGGCTGTCGTTCGGGGCGCCGACGGGCGGCGAGGTCGACCTCGCCGAGGAGATCACCCGCCGCGTGCCGATCGCCGAGCGCGTGCGCCTCGTCTCGACGGGCACCGAGGCGACGATGACGGCCATCCGCCTCGCCCGCGGCGCGACCGGTCGCGACCTGCTGATCAAGTTCGACGGGCACTACCACGGGCATTCGGACGCGCTCCTCGTCGCCGCCGGCTCGGGCCTCGCGACCCTCGCCATGCCGGGCTCGTCCGGGATCCCGGATGCGATCGCCCACACGACGATCGTGCTGCCGTACGACGACGAGCACGCCGTCGAGGCGGCGTTCGCCGAGCACGGCGACCGCATCGCGGCGATCATCGTCGAGGCGGCGCCCGCGAACATCGGCCTCATCGCGCCGCGACCCGGCTTCCACGCCTTCCTCGCTCGCACGGCGCACGCGCATGGGGCGCTGCTCATCAGCGACGAGGTGCTCACGGGCTTCCGCGTGCATCCGTCGGGCATGTGGGGCATCGAGGGCACGACGGGCGACGACGCCCCCGACATCCTCACGTTCGGCAAGGTCGTCGGCGGCGGCATGCCGCTCGCGGCGCTCGGCGGGCGACGCGACGTCATGGACCTCCTCGCCCCGCTCGGCCCCGTCTACCAGGCGGGCACCCTCTCGGGGAATCCGCTTGCCGTCGCGGCCGGCCTCACGCAGCTGCGCCTCGCCGACGACGCCGTCTACGCGCGACTCGACGAGGTCGCGGATGCCATCACGGCCGGGCTGTCGGATGCGCTGACCGCGGAGGGCGTCGAGCACGCGATCCCGCGGGTCGGCAGCCTCTTCTCGCTCGCCTTCGCCGCATCCGCGCCGCGCACGTACGACGACGCGAAGGCGCAGGCGATCTTCCGCCACGCGCCGTTCTTCCACGCGATGCTCGACGGCGGCGTCGCGCTGCCGCCGAGCCTGTTCGAGTCGTGGTTCGTCACGGCGTCGCACGACGACGCGGCGATCGAGCGCGTGCTCGCGGCGCTGCCGGCCGCCGCGCGCGCGGCTGCGGCGGCGCAGCCGGGCTGACGCCGGCGGGATGTGCGCGGCTGCGGGCCGGCATCGCGCATGCGGGCCCGCCGCGCCGCATCCGCGCACATCTCGCCGGGCCGCGGCGGCGCGGATGCCGTCGACCCGTGCGGTGATCGGTGCATCCAGGCGTATCGTGCGATCCATGAGTGCCGAAGACGCCATCCGCGAGACCCCGGACGCCGGCGAGTCCGCCCCCTTCGTCGATCACGACTTCGGTGGCGACGCCGCGCGTGACGCGACGCCCGATCACGTCGAGCCGTACGCGTCCCGCGACGACGAGGCACCCCGTACGTCGCCGGTCGCGCTGCCCGACCATGTCGAGCCGTACGCCTCGCGCGACGACGAGGCACCGCGCACGTCGCCGGTCGCGCTGCCCGACCACGTCGACCCCTACGCCTCCCGCGACGACGGCGGACCCGGCTCGGCGCCCGCTCCGACGCCCGACCAGGTCGACCCGTACTCGTCGCGCGGGTGATCGCGTCCGGCGCGGGCGCCGGGAGGGCGTCCGCGCCCGGTGCGAGCGCCGCGTGAGCCCCGCGCCGGCGCCCGCGCGTCAGAACAGCGTCGGACGCTTGCTCTCGATGCCCTTCATCGCGTCGTAGTCGAGCAGCAGGCAGCGGATGCCGCGGTCCTCGGCGAGCACGCGCGCCTGCGGCGCGATCTCCTGCGCCGCGAAGACCCCGACGACGGGCGCGATGCGAGGGTCGCGGTTCATGAGCTCGAGGTAGCGGGTCAGCTGCTCGACGCCGTCGATGCCGCCGCGTCGCTTGATCTCGACGGCGACCGTCGCCCCGGAGCCGTCGCGCGCGAGGATGTCGACCGGACCGATGGGCGTCATGTACTCGCGACGCCACAGCTCGTGCCCGTCGCCGAGCAGCTCGATCTGGTCGGCGAGCAGGGCCTGCAGGTGCGACTCGACGCCGTCCTTCGTGAGCCCGGGGTCGATGCCGAGCTCGTGCGCCGTGTCGGAGTGGACCTCGTGCACGCGCACGACGAGCGCGTCGCCCGTCTTCTGGTGCGTGACCGTCCACACCTCGGTGACGCCCGCGGCGGCCTGGTCGTCGCTCGGCGCGGCCGTCTCGACGACGCACGGCGGCGACATCCAGTTGAGCGGCTTGTACGAGCCGCCGTCGGAGTGCACGAGCAGCGAGCCGTCGGCCTTCAGCATGAGCACCCGCGTGGCGAGCGGCAGGTGGGCGGTGAGTCGACCGGTGTAGTCGACGGAGCAGTTCGCGACGACGAGCCTCATGGACGGACCTCCGCGGCAGGATCGGGCGCACCGGATGCGGTGCGCGGCTCGCGCGCGACGGCCGACGTCGCGAGCGAGAGGACGACGAAGGCGAGCACGACCCACATGGCCGGGCGGAGCCCCAGGTGCTCGCCGAGGAAGCCGAGCAGCGGCGGTCCGGCGAGGAACGCCACGTAGCCGATGGTGGCGACGGCGCCGACGCGGGCCGTGGCCATGCGCGGGTCGTCGGCCGCGGCCGACATGCCGATGGGGAAGCCGAGGGATGCGCCGAGCCCCCATAGCGCCGTGCCGACGAGGGCGACGGCCTGGCTGTCGACGACGATGACGAGCACGAGGCCCACGGCGGCGAGCGCGGCGGTGGCGCGCAGCATCGCGACGCGCCCGAAGCGCTCGATGAGCGGCACGCCGGCGAGCCGGCCGGCGGTCATCGCCGTGAGGAAGAGGGCGAAGGCGAGGGCGGCGCTCACCTGGTCGAAGCCGTGGCCGTCGACCATGAGCAGCGTGAGCCAGTCGTTCGCCGATCCCTCGGTGAGCGCCATGCCCAGCACGAGGCCGCCGATGAGCCACGTGCGCGCATCCGTCCACACCGACAGGCGCTCGCGGAACCCGACGTGGTCGCCCGGCTGCACGGGCTGCTCGACGAGATGGCGTCGCACGAGCAGGGCGAGCACGACGACGCCGACGAGCGCGATCGTGGTCTGCGGGCCGATGCCGAGGCCCGTCGCCTCGCCGAGCGCGCCGAAGCCCGCCCCGGCGACGGTGCCGAACGAGAAGAACGCGTGGAAGACGGGCATGATCGCCCGGCCGATGGCGCGCTCGTTCGCGGCACCCGAGAGGTTCATCGCGACGTCGGTGATGCCCGTGGACAGCCCTGTGACGAGCAGCCCGCCGATGAGCAGCGGGATGCTGCGCGCCTCGATGCCCCAGCCGGCCACCGTGAGCCCCGAGGCGAAGATCGTCAGGCCGACCACCATGACGACGCGCGTGCCGAGCCGCGCGACGACGTGGCTCGCGGTCGCGAGGCCGGCGATCGAGCCGACCGAGATGCCCAGCAGCGCCAGCCCCAGCTGGTCGACGGAGATGTCGAGCATGTCGCGCGCGGTCGGGAAGCGCGCCGCGATGGAGGCGAAGCCGAAGCCCATCGCGAAGAAGACGGCGAAGACGGCGTTCCTCCACCGGACGAGCTCGCGCATCCCACCATCCTCCCATCCGTCGCGCCTACGGTGGACGGCATGACCGGTGACGTGGACGAGGCGGTGGCCGCCGCGGTGGCGCCGTTGCAGCAGCGGATCGCGACCCTCGAGCAGCAGCTCGACTGGCTGTTCGTGCAGGCGGGCTACCAGCCGCCGAACGGCACGATCGCGCCGCCGGCCGAGCCGCCGTGGCCCTATGCCGTCTCGCCCGCCGTCGTGGATCTCATCCGTGCAGGCAAGCACATCCAGGCCATCAAGGAGATTCGGGTCGAGACGGGACTCGGGCTCGCGCAGGCGAAGGACCTCTGCGACAGGACGCGCGAGCAGCTCGAGCGCGAGGGCTGACGCGCGATCGGCGGCGAGCCGGCCGAGGCGGTCGTCGAGGTCAGCGCGTCGCGCCCAGCATCATCCACGCATCCGACCGGGCACGCAGGCCGAGCGTGAGCGCCCGCGCCCCGAGGAACCCGAAGCCGAACGCGACCCAGACGACGGCGAGGGCCGCGGCGCCGTGCGGCACCGCGGGCAGCAGCGCGAGCAGCAGCAGCGGCAGGTAGAGGGCGAGGTTCACGAGCCCCGTCCATGCGAGGTACCGGGCGTCTCCGGCGCCGATGAGCACGCCGTCGAGCACGAAGACGAAGCCCGCGAGCGGCTGGGCGAGCGCGAGCGGCACGAGCGCCCACGGCAGCAGCCCGATGACGGCGGGGTCGGACGTGAAGGCGCCGCCGACGACCCACGCGAGCGCGAGCATCGCGGCCCCGAGCATGCACCCGCTCACGAGCCCCCAGCGGACGAGTCGCCGCGTGATGCGCCGTGCGAGGGCGGCGTCGCCCGCCCCGAGCGCCTTGCCGAGCATCGCCTGCCCGGCGATGGCCAGCGCATCGAGCGCGAAGGCGAGCGTCGAGAACAGCGCGAAGGCCACCTGCGTCGCCGCGAGCACCTCGGTGCCCTGCTGCGTCGCGACCGCCGTCGTGGCGATGAGCGCGACGCGCAGCGACAGCGTGCGCAGCAGCAGCCACACCCCGACGCCCGCGACGCGTCCCACGGCGGCGAGCGACGGGCGCAGCGACACCCGCTCGCGCCGAGCCTCGCGGATCGCGAACGCGAGGAAGAACGCCGCCATGCCCCACTGCGCGACGACGGTGCCGATCGCCGAGCCGGCGACGCCGAGGTCGAGCCCGTAGATGAGCACGACGTTGAGGATGGCGTTCGCCGTGAAGCCCGCGCCGGCGACGACGAGCGGCGTGCGCGTGTCCTGCAGGCCGCGCAGCAGCCCGGTGGCGGCGAGCACGACGAGCATGGCGGGGAGGCCGAGGATCGAGATGCCGAGATACGTCGCGCCATGACCGGTGACGTCGCCGGCCGCGCCGAAGAGCGCGACGAGCGGCCGCGCGAGCGGGACGGCGAGCAGCAGCACGGCCCCGACGACGATCGCGAGCCAGATGCCGTCGATGCCGGCGCGGATCGCGCCGGGGCGGTCGCCGGCGCCGAGGCGTCTCGCGACGGCGGGCGTCGTGCCGTAGGCGAGGAAGATGAGCAGGCCCACGGCCGTCTGCAGCACGGTGGCGCCGAGGCCGACGCCGGCGAGCTGCGCCGCCCCGAGATGGCCGACGAGCGCGGTGTCGACGAGCAGGAAGGCCGGCTCGGCGACGAGCGCGCCGAGCGCGGGCAGCGCGAGGGCGACGATGTCGCGGTCGAGCAGCCGCCGCTCGGCGCGCGTGGAAGTCGTCCGCTCGCTCACCGGTCGAGGCTATGGCAGACGGTCGACGCCTCCCGAACCCCGTGGGGCTGAGGTGGGAGTGCAGCGAGCCTCAAAGCCGGTCGAAGCGCTGGGCGGGTGGGCGGCGAGAGGGGGTCGCGGAGGGGATAACGAGGACGGTCACTTCAGCGCACGCGCGGCCTGATGCTCAGCCTCAACGGCGGCTCGACCCGCGACCGCCTCAGCTCATTCCGCATGAGCGAGCCGAGGCGCCGCGACGCGCCAGAGGCATGCGGCCTGTCGGGCATCGCCGAGACGGACACGGACGTGCGCGCTGCCGGTCTTGCGGCGTGCTGATCGGCCGGTCTCGGCACCGTCTCGGTGGCGCAAGCGCTCGCCGACACCGGCCTCGAGCGACGCCGCCACTACGTCGTCGTCCTCGACGAGCTGTGGCAGGCGCTGCGCGTCGGCCACGGCATGGCACAACGCATCGATGTCCTCACGCGCCTCAACCGGCGCGAGGGCATCGGCCAGATCATGATCTTCCACACCATGAAGGACCTCGACTCGCTCAGCAACGAGGAGGACCGCGCGATCGCACGCGGGTTCGTCGAGCGCGCCGGCATGGTCATGTGCGGGGCGCTCTCACGCTCTGAGATGGTGAGGCTCACGTCGGTCGTGGACTTCTCGCAGACCGAGCAGGATCTGCTCGTGTCGTGGAACGACGCGCCCCCGTGGACGCTCGACCAGTTCGGGGGAGAGGCGCCGCCTCCGCCTGGTCGCGGCCGGTTCCTCATTAAGGTCGGCGGCCGGCCCGGCATCCCGATCGAGGTCAAGCTGACGTCGTTCGAGCTCGGCCTCGCCAACTCGAATCGTCGGTGGACCGAAGCCTCGAGGATCGGCGCACGATGAGCAGCACCCGCAAGACGTCGCCGGGCGGCGACGCCGGGGGAGCGGTGCTCCTCATCCTCGTGCTCGCAGGCCTTGGGCTCTATGCGGCCGTGTGGGGCGTTATGTCGCTGTCGCACCAGCTCGACGGCACCGGCGCTGACGTCCCCGTAAACCCGATCGAGTTCGTCGCCGCCCTCACGGCAGGCTCGCTGGCGTGGGCGCCGTCGGCGCTCATGCTCGGCATCGCCGCCACCGTGCTCGTCGCGGTCGTCGTCATCGACGGGGCGTTCCTCATCGGCCGCGCGCGCGGCAAGCGCTCGCGCGTCGATGTCGCGGCTCGGCACATGGGCCGCGGCCGCGACGTCGAGGGCCTGACCAAGCAGAACGCGGTGGCGATCGCCAAACGGCTCGGCGTCGACGCCGCGCCCGGCGTCGTGGTCGGCAAGTCCGTCGCGACCGGAGCGACGCTCTACGGCTCGTGGGAAGACCTGCACGTGGTCATCGCCGGCCCACGCACCGGCAAGACGACCTCCCTCGTCACCCCAGCCGTCGTGGAGGCCCCCGGCGCAGTGGTCACGACGTCGAACAAGCGCGACGTCGTCGACGCGACCCGCGACGTCCGCGCCAAGCGCGGCCAGGTGTGGGTGTTCGACCCGCAGGGCGTCGCCGAGGAGCCCGCGACCTGGTGGTGGGATCCGCTGTCGTACGTCACCGACGACGAGAAGGCGCGCACGCTCGCGACCCACTTCGCCACCGGCAGCCGCGACGCCTCCGCCAAGACGGACGCGTACTTCGACGGCGCCGGCCTCGTTCTACTCGCCGGGCTGCTGCTGGCCGCGGCTGTCGATCGACGGCCGATCACCGACGTCTACCGGTGGCTCACGCGCCCCACGGACGAGACGGCCGCGGACGTGCTGCGCGAGCGCTACCCGGTGATCTCTGACCAGCTGCTCGGTGCGATGCAGTCACCCGAGAAGCAGCGTGGCGGCATCTACGGCACTGCGCAGCAGATGGCAGCGTGCCTGACGAACTCGCGCATCCTGCCGTGGGTGACGCCGCCGGAGGGTGCCGACAAGTGGACTCGGCAGGCGTTCGACCCGCACGCGTTCGTGCAGCACACCGACACGGTCTATGCGCTGTCGAAGGAGGGCGCCGGCAACGCCGGTCTGCTCGTCACGGCACTCACCGTCGCGGTCATCGAGGCCGCCGAGGATCTCGCGAAGCGGTCGCCGAACGGCCGCCTTGTCACGCCGATGCTCGGCGTGCTGGACGAGGCCGCGAACGTGTGCCGCTGGCGCGACCTGCCATCGCTCTACTCGCACTATGGCTCGCGCGGCATCATCCTCATGACCGTGCTGCAGTCGTGGTCGCAGGGCGTCGACGTTTGGACCGAGTCGGGCATGAAGAAGCTGTGGTCGGCCGCGAACATCGCGACGTACCTCGGTGGCGTGAAGGAGACGGGCTTCCTCGAGGACCTCTCCAAGCTCGTCGGCTCGTACGACCGCGTCACCTCGTCCGTGACGTCCGGCCAGCGCACGTCGGTGTCGCGATCGCTGCAGCGCGATCGCATCCTCGACGTCGATGAGCTCTCTGCACTGCCTAGGGGCCGCGCAGTCGTCCTCGCGTCGGGCTCGCGCGCGACGCTCGTCCGCAGCCTGCCGTGGATGGCAGGCCAGCACGCCGACGCGATCCGAGCGTCGATCCAGGCGCACGACCCGCACAGCGCGTCGACGCTCGAGGACGCGTACGTGAGCCTCGCGAGCATGCAGGCGGCCGACCGTGAGCAGCAGGAGGCAGCATGAGCGACGACGTCGACGCCGACCTCGCCACCGGCGAGGTCGCGGCACCGGAGACACCACAGCTCATCTACGGCAACTGCGCCGAGTTCTTCGACGGCTTCCTCCGTCGCATCTACGTCCGCAGCATCAACGGCCGCGAAACGCACTGGTCGCCGCGCTGGTGGGAGAGCGCCGAAGCCGTGTATCGCATCGACGCAATGTGGCGCGCATGGGAGTCATTGAGGCTCGACGCAGCCCTCGGCGGCTCGACCTGGCTACGCGACCACATGGACTACCACATGGCCGTGCTGACGTCGTCGGCCGGCCCGTTCGCGCACCTCGACGATCGATACGGCGCGAAGGACGGCGGGCTGCCTCACGAGGCTCCGCCTGCTGGCATGTTCGTCGACGAGCGCGCCGCGGCGTAGACCCTCGCTACGCGCGTCAGGAATGCACCCGAGGTTGCTCAGCGACACTGGACAGCGCTCGTCGACAGACGCCGAAGCCATTTCCGTGAGGCACCTTGCAGGCAACCGCGAACAAGATCTCCATAAGCTGGCCGATTCGCAGCAGGCGTCGGCGCTGGGGGATGCAATATCAGTTGAGAACGCTACGGGTTGTGGCGCGTCATCGCGGCGTCGCTAGGGTAGTGATCGTGAGTCCTGAGGCTTCCAGACACTGACCGACCGCGGTCGGGACGCACCTGCGTTCCGTTCCGTGCTCCGTCGACCCTCATCTCGCGTCGCCGTCGGCTCCGCCGACGTGCGATCCGTCACGTCTGGAAGCACACCCTCATGCCCATCCTGATCTACGTCCTGGCTCTTGCCGCCTTCGCCCAGGGCACTAGCGAGTTCATGCTCGCTGGCCTGCTCACCGACATCTCCACCGACCTCGACGTCTCTCCCGCGGTCGCGGGCACCCTCACCTCGGCGTTCGCCGCGGGCATGGTCGTCGGAGCACCACTCATGGCAGCGTTCGGCGCCCGCCTGCCGGCACGCCGCTCGCTCGTCATCCTGCTGCTCGTATTCGTGAGCGTCCACGCGGTTGGCGCGTTCGCCGAGTCGTTCGAGCTGCTGCTGGCGACGCGCGTCGTCGCTGCGCTAGCGAATGCGGGATTCCTTGCCATCGCGCTCGGCACCGTGCGCAGAGTCGTCCCTATCGCCGCGGTGACTCGTGCTGTGTCGGTGCTGCTCGCGGGCACGACGCTCGCGGCGATCGCCGGCGTGCCGGCCGGCGCGGCCCTCGCGGAGGCGTCCGGGTGGAGGTCCACGTTCTGGGGCGTCGCGGTGCTGTGCGTGCCAGCTATCGTTGGACTGCTGCTTGATCGTTCGCTGCGCTTGAGCGGGGTCGGCCCGCGGTTCGACGTTCGCGTCGAGCTCGCCGAGCTGCGCCGTTGGCCCGTGCTCGGAGTCGTGGTGCTCGCGATGCTCGTCAACGCCGGCACGTTCGGCGTCTTCACCTACCTCGGGCTCATCGGGGAAGAGAGCGGCCTCGAAGGTGCCGCGATCCCGCTGCTGCTGGCAGCGTTCGGCGTCGGCTCGTTCCTCGGCGTCTCTGCGACCGCGCGGTGGGCTGGTGTGCGGGAGCGTCTCTGGGTAGTCGCCGGATCCGTGCTGCTGGCCATGGTCTGGGCAGTGTTTGCTGCAGTGTCAAGCGTGTCGTGGGGCATCGTGGTCATGGCCGCCGTTGGCGGCATCGTGTCGTTCGCCGTCGGTGCGACACTCATCGGACGCATCGTCCGCGAGGCGACGAACGCACCCGTCATGGGCGGGGCATACGCGACTGCCGCACTCAACATGGGAGCGCTCGCCGGGCCTCTTGCTGCGGGCGCCGCCCTGGTGGCGTTCGGCCCTGCGGGCGTGCTGGGGGTCGGCGCCGTGCTCGCGCTGTGCGCGGCCGTCCTCAGTACGTTCGCGATTGCACGCCGGCCCTAGCCAGCAAGGGTGGTGCGTTGACCGGTTGAAAGCAGCATCGTTTCCGATTTTCAGCTGGCGTAGCAACCGAATCGCGACGTCGTGACGAGTCTGGGCCCGAGCTCGAAGCCCTAAAGGCCAGCGAACCCGACAACGAGGTACAGCAAGGCGCTCGCCGCGAACCCGATGGCGGCGTAGGGGAGGATCGCGACCATCAGCTGGAACGGCGTGATGCCGATCGACTTCGACGCAAGGATGATGCCGTCGCCGTAAAGGCACGTGGTGCTACCGAGCGCGGCGCCCGAGAACACCGCGGCTCCTGCGACGATCGGGTCGGCGCCGACGGCAATCGCGAGCGGCAGCACGACCGGAGTCACGACGGCCGCGAGGTCCCAGAACGACCCGGTGGCGTAGGCGTACACGCCGCACACGACGAACACGAGCGCAGGCAGCAAGGCGGGGGCGAGTAGCGGCTCGACGGCGTCGATGACGAGGCTCGCCAGCCCGAGGTCGACGTTCTGCTCCTGGAGCATGAACGCGAGGAGCACGAGCACGAAGATCGCGAGCATGCTGCCGAGACCGTCGAGCGCGGCATCGAGCAGCCTGCGGATGCCGAGGCGTCGCTGCACGAGGGTGATCACGATCGTCACCGCGAGCGCCGCGATCGTGCCCTGCACGATGTTCGCCTCCGTGGCGATCGTGACGCCGACGAGCACGAGCATCGCGACGAGGAACGGCCACGGCTGCGGTCTGTGCGTCGGCCGCGGCGGCGCCTCGGTCGCGATGACGGCTCGCGACTCGTCGACGCTTGTCTCGTCGCCCTCGGCCGTTGCCGCCCCGCCTACCGCTCCAGCGGCGACCGTGCCGTCGGCCGGTGCCACCGTGCCCGCCGGGAAGACATCGCCGGAGGCCGCCGCCCGCAGGCCATCGCGCTTGATGGCGCCCCATCGCGGCAGCCATCCCATCGCGAGCAGGAAGGCCAGGAGCACGCCGAGCCAGCCGAAGAAGACGTACGGGATCGCCTGCAGGTACGCGCCGAACCCCGATCCGCCCGCCGTGACGCCGTCGGCCTCGAACAGTCCCGAGAAGAACAGCGCCCAGGTCGAGAAGGGCACGATGACCGCGATGGGCGCCGCCGTGAGCTTCATGATGGTGCCGAGCTCGGTGCGAGGCACGCGGTAGCGGTCTGTGACGCCCTGCATCGAGGCCCCCACCGTGAGCACGTTCAAGTAGTCGTCGACGAACAGCACGACGGCGAGCACGAACGACAGCACCGTCGAGCGGCGCCGCGTCGTGACGAAGCGCTCCGTCCAGCTCGCGAAGTCGCGAACGATGCCCGACCGCTCGAACAGCGTGATGAGGATGCCGAAGAGCGCGACGATGAGCAGCAGCCACTGCGTCGTCTCGTTCGCGAGCGAGCGGCCGACGAACGCCACCCACACGTCGACGGCGTTCCAGCCGCCGAGCAGCGCGGCACCGACGATCGTGCCGCAAAGCAGGGCGAGGAGCGTGCGCCTCGTCGCCACGGACACGATGAGGACGACGGCGACGGGCAGCAGCGCGAGCGCTCCGAGATCGGTCATGGGGAATCCTGTCCGGAGCGGATGGGGGCGTGCATAGGGGTGGTCGGCTCAGGCGGTGGGGCCGGAGGTCGGACGTCCGTCGATCGCCGTCTCGAGGACGGGGAGCGAGACGAGGTCGTCCGGGGAGACCTCGAGCGGGCTCTCCTCCCAGACGGCGTAGTCGGCGCGGGTGCCCGGCGCGAGAATGCCGAGGTCGGCATCGCCCTGTGCGAGCGCCGCACCGCGCGTGGCGCCGTGGAGCGCCTGCATGGCCGTGAGGCGCTGCTCGGGCTCGAAGACGAACGCGTCCCGGTCGCCGGGCGTGCGTCGCAGCATCGCCCACGCGAGCCCGACGCGGGCGTCGGACTGCGCGATCGGCCAGTCGGAGCCGAGCGCCAGGGGGACGCCGGCACGCAGCATGTCGCCGGCGCGCCACGCGCGCGCGCTGCGCTCGGGGCCCAGTCGCGTCGACCAGTCGTCGCTGCCGTCGGGCTTGCGCCACTGCATGTGGAGGGGCTGGATCGACGCCGTGATGCCCGCTGCCGCAAGGCGCGCCAGATCGGCGTCCGCGAGGGTCTCGAGGTGCTCGATGCGGTGGGAGGCGCCGGACGCGGGTCGCTCGACGGCGAGATAGGCGTCGATCGCGCTGCCGATCGCCCGGTCGCCGATCGCATGCGTCGCAATCTGGAACCCCGCCTCCGCATAGCGCCGCACCGTGCGCTCGTAGGTGGCGACGTCACCCCAGAACGGCGTGTTGCCGCCGCCTGCGGAGTCGGGCTCGTACAGCCAGGCGGTGCCCGTCTCGACGACGCCGTCGGCGTAGAGCTTCACGAGCCCCGCGCGCCAGCGGCTCCCTGCGCGGTCGCGGAGGGCGATGTTCGCCTGGGTGCGTGCCTCGTCGAAGCCGGGCTGGTGATCGATCGCCGTGACGATGCGCACAGGGAGCCCCAGCGCGTCGAGGTCGCTCAGGAGGTCGAGGTCGCTCGCTGTGCCGTCCATGATGCAGCCTCCCGTGAGCCCGGAGGCGCCGAGGCCGGCGAGCAGGGTGCGGGCCCTGTCGAGACGCTCCTGGCGCAACCACGCGGGGGCGGCGTCGATCACCGGCCAGAACGCGCTCATCTCGCGCAGTTCGCCCGTGGGACGTCCGTCGGCGTCGACGACGACCTCGGCGGTGTCTGCGAACGCGATGGCGCGGTCGATGCCGGTGCGGCGGAGCGCCTCAGTGCTCGCGAGCGCCGTGTGCCCGTCGAAGAGCACGATGAGCGCGGGGAGCCCGCGGACGGCGTCGTCGATGGCCGCTGCCGTGCGGGGAAGGTCGTGGAAGACGTCGTAGTCGAGGTTCCACGCCCGCACCCAGGGATCGTCGTCGCCTACGACGCGGTCGGCCTCCGCGCGCAGCGCACGCAGCAGCGCGTCGGCCGTGACGATGCCGGCGAGGTCGCATCCGGCTGCGAGGTCGAGTCCCTGGATCGGGTGGAGGTGCGCATCGATGAGACCGGGCGTGACGGTGCGGCCGCGCAGGTCGCGCACCTCGGTCACGTCTCCGACGAGGTCGGTCATGGCCGCGGCATCCGCGACGGCGAGCACGCGACCGCCGCGGATGGCGATCGCCTCGGCGTGCGGACGGCGAGGGTCCATCGTGACGACGTTCGCGTTCGTGAGGATCGTGTCTGCGGCCGGCGACGGCATCCTGGCTCCCTGCTCCGCGACGATGCGGATATATTGAATGCGCTTCAATTATGTTGGAGCATACGCTTGACGGACGTTTCGCACAACGGCGGGCGCGAGGACGGGGCGATGGCGGAGCAGCGGCGGGTCGGGCGACCGTCCACGGCCGTGCTCTCGAGCGAGCGCATCGTGGAGGCCGCGTTCGGCCTCGTGCGAGCTCGTGGTGCGCGCGGCTTCACGATGACGGCGCTCGCAGAGGATCTAGGCGTCCGGCCGTCGGCGATCTACCATCACGTGCCCGGTCGCGACGCCCTCATCGGACGCATGCGCAGGCGCGTGTCGGCGTCGATCGACCGGACGCCATTTGAGCACGAGCCCATCGTCGACGCCTTCGTCGCCTGGGGTCGCTCCTATCGGGCCGCCTTCGCCTCCACGCCCGAGAGCATCGTGCTGCTCGCGACGCTGCCCATCGATGCCGACCTCGAGTCCTTCGACGAGTACGAGCTGATTACGCGCAGGCTCGTCTCGGAGGGGTGGCCGATCGAGCGCACGCTCGACACCATCGTCGCCATCGAGTCGTTCATCCTCGGCTCGGCACTCGATGCGCTCGCGCCCGCCGGGAACATGCGACCGGGCGCGTACGCGGATGCTGTCCCGACCTTCGCGCGCGCCGAGATGGCGCGGGACGCAGCCGGTGGCGATTCAGCTGCGCGCACCTTCGAGATCGGGCTGCGCGCGCTCGTGGCGGGTCTGCGGGAGTGGGCGCTGGGCTGACGAGGTGTTGTGCGACGGGCGATGGCAGCGCGTCGCGCGTTGAGCGTCGAGGCGGGTTGCTTCTGCTCGTCCTCGTGGGGGATGAGCATCGCGCGGAAGTCGCCGGGCTGCCGCGTCGCGCCGGCGGGGCAGCGCCGCCTTGAGTGAACCAGAGTCGGGCGCGTCGCCGCCCTCTGGCGCGGCAGCGGTCGCGGCTCGGAAGAGATGCGCCGACCGGTCGTGACCGCCATCGTGGACGGCAAGCGCTCTGGCAGTGGGTGTCGCATGCCTGCCCGTATGCACGAGCTCCTGATGTCCGCTCCGCCACCGCCTGCATCTGCTCCGGGGTGCCATCGATCAATCCTTACGCAGGATGGGAGTCCGTCCGGAGTCCACGGACCGCGTGGTCGATGATCGATTGCACCGCTGCGTTGTTGACGCTCGCATGCCCAACGAGGGTCCGGTAGATGAGGGGTCCGAAGAAGAGATCAATCGCCTCATCGATGTCGACGTCGGCCCGGAAGTAGGCTGACTCGATGCATCGCTCGACGATGGTCGCGAACCCCTTGCGACGCTCGTCGAGGAAGAACGTCCGGAAGTAGGCCGCGGTCGTCGCATCGTTCGCGCAGGCACCGACCAGTTCCGCGAAGGTGACGCCGAGCGGCCCGCGGTAGAAGGCCCCGATGTCCGTTAGGTAGGCCACGAGATCGGCGGGTGGGTTGTCGGTGTTTGGGACCACCAGTTGTTCTGACATGAGCTGCCCGAACGCCTCGGCAGCGATGGCCTGACGCGACGGCCAGTGTCGGTACAACGTGACCTTGCTCACCCCGGACAAGTCTGACACCGCCTCGACCGTTGCTGCCCGCAAGCCGCCCGTTGCCAGCAGATCCGCCGCCGCGCGCAGCGCCCGCTCGTGCACGGCAGCGCTGCGCGCGCCCTGCGGAAGTGGCGCCACCTCCGCCCGTACCTCGTCGAGAGGCCGATGCCCCATGGGTTCTCCTTCTGCTCAGCGCCCGTGCAGGCCTCACGTCCAAGTATTGCCGACCTGGCCCGCCCCGCCCCGTTCGTAAGTTGTATATGTACGCAACGTACAGTACAGTAGCGTGAGAGACGCGGAGGCACCATGGCGCAGTTGACAGGCATGACCATCCTCATCACCGGAGGCAGCAAGGGCATTGGGCAGGAGATCGCCCGCACGGCAGCCGCACGCGGCGCAAGGACCCTCATCGCTTATGGCGGCGACCACGCCGCGGCGGCGAGCACGGTGCGAGAGCTCGAGGTTCTGACACCAGGTGCTGCGGCGTTCCAGGCAGACCTCGCCACGGAGCGGGGCGTGCGCGAGCTCTTCGAGCGAGTCGCCGAGCGCGTGGACACCATCGACGCACTCGTTAACTCTGCCGGGGTCTTCGAGACGGCTCCGCTCGAGGAGGTCACCGACGACACGTTCGCCTACCACTTCGCCCTCAACGTCTTCGGCCTGACGCATGCGATCAAGGAGGCGATGGCACGTTTCTCCCCGCGAGGTGGAAGCGTCGTCAACATCGGATCGAGCGTGTCTTCGTTCACGCCCGCAGGCTCAGTCGTATACAACGCCAGCAAGGGCGCCGTGGACGCGATCACTCGCACGCTCGCAAACGAGCTGGGCCCGCGCGGCATCCGCGTCAACTCGATCAACCCTGGACTCACCGCGACCCCCGGCATGCAACGGAGCGAGTTCTCTGCCGACGCCTTCGTGCGTGACATCGAGGCGCGGACACCCCTCGGCCGGATCGGCGTCCCCGCCGACCTGGCAGGCGCCGCCTGCTTCCTCATCTCCGAGGAGTCCTCCTGGCTCACCGGAGAGACCATCGTCATCGGCGGCGGCCTGCACTAGCGCTCCGGCGCGGAGCGTCGCGCCTCCCGACTTCACCCATTCCTCCACCTCTACGACAGCAAGGAACAAACACATGAGAATCTCTGGCAACACCATCTTCATCGCCGGCGGCACGTCCGGCATCGGCCTCGAGCTCGCGATCCGACTCTCGAAGGAGGGCAACGCCGTCATCGTGGGCGGACGCCGTCGCGACCGTCTCGAGGAGATCACGGCCGCGCATCCCGCGCTGGGGACGGTCGAGATCGACGTCGACGACACAGCATCCATCCGTCGCGCGTTCGAGCACGTGACCGCCTCCCACCCGGCGCTGAACGTCCTCGTGACGATGTCGGGCATCATGCACCCCGAGGACCTCACGTCGCCCGACTCGCTGCAGATCGCCGAGCGCACCGTGACGACGAACATCCTCGGCACCATTCGCTTGGCCTCGCAGTTCATCCCCTTCCTGCGCGAGCAGGAGGCCGCAACCATCATCACGGTGACGTCGGCCCTGGCCTTCGTCCCGCTGCCGATGACCCCGACCTACAACGCGTCGAAGGCCGCAATCCACTCGTTCACCGAGAGCATGCGTGTGCAGCTGGCGGACACCTCGATCCAGTGCATCGAGATCGCACCCCCCGGAGTGCGCACGACCCTGATGGGTCAGGAGGACTCTGAGGCCGCGATGCCGCTCGACGCGTTCGTCAACGAGGTCATCGCCCTGCTTGAGGCGAACCCGGAGGCGAAGGAGATCATCGTGGAGGCCGCTGCCGGCCTTCGGTACGCCGAGGCGAATGGCAACTACGACGAGATGCTCGCGATGCTCAGCTGACGCGAGACGTCGACCCGCGGCACCCGCCGCGAAATCCAGACGAGGCCGGTGCATCCTGCGCCGGCCTCGTCGTTCATGTGCCCGCGACATCACCCCGTGAGGCGCTCGTCCCTCCACCCCGTCGACGGCCGATCGCGAGGAGGCCGCAGACGAACGTCACCGCTGCGAGCACGAGCATGGTCACCTCGACGGCGATCCAGGAGCCGGTGAGCGTACGGACGAGACCGGCGGTGAAGGGAAGTCCTCCGGCGACGACATATCCGACGCTCTGCGCTCGGCCCGACAGCGCGAGCGTCGCAGCGGCGGACTCCGCCGTGATGCTGAAGATCACGATGCTGAGCGAGAACGCCGAGGTGACCCCAATCGCCAGCACGACGGCGGCGCCGAGCGCGATGCCTCCCGAGCCCAGGAGCACTCCGATTGCGCCGGCACACTGCAGGACGGCGGCAACGACGACCATCCCGCGCAGCCCGACCCGGCCGAGCGCGAGCGACGGCGTGACGAGGCACGTGACGACACCCGCCAGGCTGAACGCGCCGACGCCGAAGGCCGCCTGTTCGATGCTGAGCGACTTCTCCATGAGCAGCGGCAGCAGCCATGAGGCAGCGAGGTAGAAGAACGACGCCTGCGCCCCGAAGAAGATCCCGGCCGTCAGCACATCGCCGACTCTCGTGAGCTGTGGTGTCGACGCGGCCTGAGGTCGCGGTAGTGCGGTCTCGTAGGCGCGGAGGCTTGGCGCGAGCCACGCCAGGACCGCGACGACCGAGACTGCCGCCGTCACCGCGAGCACCATGCGCCACTGGATGTCCAGGCCGTCGGTAAGTGGCAGGGCGAGCGCGACGCCTGCACCGCCGCCGGCCGAAATCAGAGCCGTGCAGATACCCGTCACACGGCCGACCTGATCGGGGAAGAACGTCCGTGCGGCGACCGGGAGCAAGACGTTCGTGACGCACAGCCCGGCAGCCACCAGCGCCGTGCCCAGGTAGAGCAGCGCAGTCTCGGGCACCAGGCGCAGCGCGCTGCCCGCCACGACGGCCGCCATCGCGGTCGCCAGCACGGTCGTGATCCGCATGCCGCGCAGCAGCGCCGGAACCAGCCAGCTGAACATTGCGAACACCACGAGCGGTACCGAGCCGAGCAATCCAACTTGCGCGATGGAGAGCTCGCCGTCGGCGAGCATGGAGGGAGTGAGAGGGCCGACGACGGTGAGCGGAGGCCGAAGTGCCAAGGACGTGATCGCCATGGCGGCGAGGCCGGACGATGCCCATCGGCCGGAGCGCGCAAGCCTGATCGGTCCGTCGTGCGGGAGGGGCGCGGTTTCGCCAGTCATGGGCTCCAAGGAGACATAGTCCTAAGAGGGACCCGTGCGCAGGGCACAGGTCCCTCTTCGGACTCGGCATCGGGACGGCGCGCTCGTCGTGTACGCGAGCGACGCCCATTGCTTCGACTACGCTGCGGGCTTCGTCGAGGTCGCGATGGTGATGGACTTCAGCTGGGTGTACTCGTTCAGCGTGTCGAAGCAGAACTCGCGTCCGAGGCCGCTGTCCTTGAAACCACCGAAGGGAACGCCACCTGAGAGGTTGAAGTACTCGTTGATCCACACACTGCCGGCATCGAGCCGGTCCGCGGTGTCCATCGCGTGACGGAGGTTCGACGTGTAGATGCCCGACGCCAGGCCGTAGGGCGTGTCGTTGGCCTCGGCGATCATCGTCTCGTAGTCGTCCCACCTGATGACGCACAGCACCGGGCCGAAGATCTCCTCCCGGGCGACGGACATGGCGTTCGTCGCCTCGAGAATGGTGGGCTCGATGAAGT
The DNA here is from genome assembly GCF_039531815.1 of Agrococcus versicolor. Taxonomy (NCBI): domain Bacteria; kingdom Bacillati; phylum Actinomycetota; class Actinomycetes; order Micrococcales; family Microbacteriaceae; genus Agrococcus; species Agrococcus versicolor. Next base: position 145,424 of record NZ_BAAAQT010000001.1, read on the forward strand.
TCCCCTGCTCGAAGCCGGGCACGTGTGCGCGGTGCCCGCCGGTCACCAGCCTCGCGCCTTCCGCGATCCCCGCCTCAATCATCGAGAGCACCTTCTTGGCATGCTCCGCATGGATCATGCCGCTGAGGTCGGTGGTTTCGTCGAGCGGCGGACCCACCTGAAGGGACTCGAATCGCGCGACGAGCAACTCCAGGAAGCGATCGTAGATGTCGGCGTGGACGAAGAGCCTCGTGCCGGCCAGACACGACTGCCCGTTGCACATCAGGACGCCGAAGGTGGCGTTCGCGACCACGGCATCCATGTCCTCGATGTCGGGGAAGACGATGCTCGGGCTCTTCCCGCCCAGTTCGAGGATGGAGGAGACCAGACGCGACGCTCCAGCCTCGGCGACGGTGCGTCCGGTCTCGGTGCTGCCGGTGAAAGCCAGCTTGCGGACCTTCGGATGCGCAGTGAGAGCCGAGCCGACCTCTGTGCCGTATCCGGGCACCACGTTCAGGACCCCGGGAGGGAAGATGTCGGCAGCGAGTCTTGTGATCTCCATCACGGACACCGACGCGTTGCGATCCGGCTTCAACACCACCGTGTTGCCTGCGGCCAGCGCAGGCGCGATCTTGAACGCCATCATGACCGCAGGATCATTCCACGGGATGATCTGGCCACAGACGCCAAGCGGCACGCGCTTCGCAACCAGGTATCCGGTCGCAAGCTGACGCCCGAACCCCTCGTGCGCGAGCACGACAGACGCGAAGTACCGCAGCTGCGTCACGGTCGCGGCGTAGTCCTCGCGCATCTCTCGGATGTGGCGTCCGGTGTCGACGGACTCGAGTCGCGCCAGCGTCTCGGCGTTTTCCTCGATGGCGGCGGCGAATCGCATGAGCAGGGCCGCGCGATGCTCGGCCGTGAGCGCTGCCCACGCAGGGAAGGCGCGATCGGCGGCTTCAACGGCGTCATCGACTTCGGCGGGTCCAGAGCGCGTCAGGCGGGCGAGGATCTCACCTGTAGCGGCCTCCCGCGCCTCGAACCACACTGGCCCTAGCTCGCGGAACCGACCGTCGATGAACGCGCCATATTCGGGGATCGTTCGATCCGTCATGACATCTCCTTCAAAAGGTGCGAACCTAGAGTGTACTGTACGTTGCGTTCTATTGCGGCTTCGCGTTTACAGCGGGGCCCTCGCCTTGCTGTGGCCCCTTCTGCTGCTGGACGCTCGTTGACCTACACCGGCTACTGAGTCGATATCGACCGTCGGCGGATTCCAGCAGCTCGGGATTGCTCGACGTCAGCTCCCCGCTCGGCGGTGTGCTGGCTTCAGATCACGGGAACCGCATCGCGCCCTGCCCTTGAGCGCCCATGACGTCGTCTGGGTTGGAGTATGGGCATGACTTCAGCGACAGACAGCCGCAGCCGATGCAGGTCGAGAAGCGATCGCGCAGTGCGGTGAGGTACTCGATGCGCTGCGTCAGGTCATCGCTCCACTGTCGCGAGATGCGAGCCCAATCTCGTGTCGTCGGGACGCCGTCGCGGGGTAGGCCGTCGAGAGCGTCCTTGATCCGTTCGAGCGAGATGCCGACTCGCTGGGAGGCGCGGATGAAGGCCAGGACTCGCAGCGTGTCTCTCCGGTACTCGCGGCGGTTGCCGGCGGTTCGTCGGCTGCGGATGAGACCGATGCTCTCGTAGAAGTGCAGCGCCGACACTTTGAGCCCGGCACGGTCGGCGACCTCGCCTGGTCGCAGCCAGACGACGTCCTCGTGGATCTGCGGCATCAGGATCCTCTCGTCTCTTGACGTCAAGTGCACTTGATGAAGTCGACTACGTCAAGTGAGGTCGACGAAGGGGAGTGTTATGACGGCCGTTGTTGATGTGTGGGCTGATGTCCGGTGCCCGTGGTGCTGGATCGGGCTCCAGCGACTGAGGGAGGCGCCCAGGGGCGCCGTTCGGCAGCCGACGGTTCGGTACCGAGCGTTCCTCCTCGAACCCGATGGTCCGCCGAGGTCTGGTCGACCGATGGCTGAGGTGGCCGTCGAGGAGTGGGGGATGACGCCGGCGCAGTGGAGTGCGAAAAGTGCATCGATCCGGGCCGCAGGTGCGGCGGAGGGTCTCGAGATCAACGTCGACACGGCGGTGACCTTCGACTCTCGACCTGTGCACCGCATCCTCAAGCTCGCCACGTCGCTGCAACCGGAGGGTGCTGGTGACGCCTGGGAGGTGGCGTTCGATGCGCACTTCCGGCGCAACGTCGACCTCTCGTCGACCGAGGGGGTCGCTGAGCTCGCTGCCAATCTCGGCCTCGAGGTGGCCGCGGTGCGGGACATGTTCGCGGGCGATGACTTCGCCGCGAGTGTCGTCGACGACCTGGCAGTGGCGCGCGATCTCGGTATCCAGTCTGTTCCGACGGTACGGTCCGGAGGTCGTCTACTCGCTGGCAGCCATTCCGTGGCTGATCTTGCCGCGCACTTCTCGTTGGCTGCGGCGTGAGCGTGTCGATGCGTGCTGCGGCGATCGACGCGTTCGGCCTTCCCGAGGTGTTGACGGTTCGTTCGATGCGCCGTCCCGATCCGCAGGAGGACGAGGTGCTTGTGCGGGTGATGGCAGCGGGAGTGCAGCGCACCGATGCGGCGATCCGTTCGGGATGGACCCCGCCGGGCGCGACCATCCAGTTCCCGCAGATCCTTGGCAATGAGTTCGCGGGCGTCATCGAGAAGGTCGGCGCTGGAATCACCGGCTTCGCGTCGGGTGATGCGGTGCTCGGCTTCCGCGTGCTCGATTGCTACGCGGAGTACGTCGCAGTGCCGGCGTCGCAGATTGTGCCGAAGCCTGGGGGCATGCCGTGGGAGGAGGCGGGCGCCCTGTCGGCCTCCGGGCAGACGGCGCACACCGCCATCGAGGCGCTGGGGATCGGCGAGGGTGACACGGTTCTCGTCCATGGAGCGGCCGGAGGTGTCGGCACGATCTTCACCCAGCTGGCTGTATGGGCAGGAGCGCGGGTCGTTGGAACCGCCGGTGCCGCCAACCAGGACTACGTTCGAGCGCTCGGCGCCGATCCCGTCGTCTACGGCGACGGTCAGCTCGACCGCATCCGGGCTCTCGCTCCAGCGGTCGACGTCGCGTTCGATGCGGCCGGCCACGACAACCTGCGAGACGCCATCCATCTCGTGGAAGACCGTCGCCGCGTCGCGACGATTGTCGATATGCAGCTCGCGGGGGAGTTGAGGTGCCGGGTGATCCGCAGTCAGCGCTCGGCGGAACGACTTGCCACCCTCGCCGCGCTGACGGGCGCCGCTCGGTTGCGCGTGCACGTTCGTCGTATCTACGCGCTCGACGAGGTCGCAGACGCTCACCGTGAGGTCGAAACCGGGCACGGGCGGGGCAAGGTCGTCCTCAGCATCGGGGACGCTCGGTGAGCGTCGGGCACGACGACGCGGTGCGCTTGTGGACTCGGGCGAGGGGAGCGTTCGTCGTCAGCGTCCTGGCGCTCATGACGTGCATCGCGTTCGAGTCCTTCGCCATCTCCACCGTGCTCCCCACCGCGATGCGCGATCTCGCCGGCTCAGAGTGGTACTCGCTCGCCTACGCCGCAACCATCACGACCGCACTGGTGGGCATGGTGGTCGGGGGGAACTGGGCCGACCGATCCGGAACCCGTCGACCATTGATCGTGGGCGGCGCCCTCTTCGTCTTCGGACTCGCGCTCTGCGCGCTTGCCCCGAGCGCCGCCACGTTCATCGTCGGGCGCCTGCTCCAGGGCATCGGCGGAGGCATCGACTCCGTCGTGCTCTATGTCCTCATCGCACAACGCGTCCCCCCGGGGCCCCGAGCGAAGATGTTCGGCCTCCTCACTACCGCCTGGCTGTTGCCATCGATGGTCGGCCCCGTCATCGCTGGCATCCTGACCCAGCTCGCGGATTGGCGGGCCGTCTTCGGCCTCGTCCTTGTCGGCGCAGCTGCAGCGCTCGCCGGCCTGCTTCTCGCCACTAGGACGGGCACTCCAGAACAGGGCGGATCGACACGCACCGTGCTTGGCCGGCGCGGCGCGTTCACGACCGTCGCGGCGCTCCTGCTACTCGCGTTGCACCTTGGAAGTCAGCTGCCGATGCCGTACGTCGCGCTCGCTGTCGCCACTGCCGTCATCGCGCTGGTCATCGTGGTCATCATCGGCCGCGTGCTGCCGCCTGGCACGCTCCGGTTGCGGGGAGCACCACAGCGGCTCGTCGCGCTCCGAGCGATGCTCGGCGCGACTGTCACCGCAACCGACGTGTACCTCACTCTGTACCTGCAGAGCGAGCGTGGCTTCGCGCCGACCACGGCGGGGCTCGTCATCGCAATCGGAGCCGTCGGCTGGGCGTTGGGAGCCTGGCTGCAGGCGCGCGTTGGCGAATCGGCTCACATGCAGGTCCGCCTCATACGAATCGCAGCAATCCTTGTGCTGGTCGGTCCGACGAGCGTGTTGTTCCTGACGCTCGGTCACGCACCGGTGGCGATGACCGTTGCCGGATGCGTCGTGATGGGTGTTGGGATGGGGATGGCCTACCCGCGGATCTCTGCTGCGACCTTGACGCTCGCGCGATCTGATGAGCAGGGCGCCTACAGCTCCGCCCTGCAGGCCGGAGAAGGCATGGCGTCTGCAGGAATGCTCGCCGTCGTTGCCGCCGTTCTTGCCGCGACACCTCCTGGACAGTCGTTCCCGATCGTCTACGCCGCGTTGACGATCACCGGCTGCGCTGCGGCCTTAGTATCGGTCCGTCTGCGACGGTAAGGGTCCGTCGTGCTGAAACACTCATCAGCGCCCATTTCGCTACAGAGTTGCGGCCGGCGACTTGGATATCGGACGTGCGGGTAGGGGGTACCACCCGCTTCGACTGGAAATCGGGGATATCAACGTAGGTCGTGAGCCTAGAACTACAGCCTCCACCTCGCGCAGCTCCCGACCGCGGCGCGGCTAGCTGCCAGAGATCGGTACCTCGATTGAGGAGCGCGCGACGACCACACCGTTCTTGATGATGTAGCACTCGACGACGTGCTCGCCTCTGAACACGGTGTACTCCGTACGATCACGCCCCTCGTTGGCTTCGACGAGCGTGCCGCGGATGCAGTCTCGTCGTTCCGCCTCGGCGCCGCGGTTGAGGACCTTCCATCGAACGTCATACGGCTCCACCACCGTGCATTCCACGATGGTGAACTGCAACTTCTTCTGCGGGCGCAGAGGTAGGGCCTTCCGGAGTAGCGTCCGCAGAAACTGTGGCCGAAATCCGTCCTGCGTGACGGTGCAATCGATCTCGAGCGACGCACGGATGTCGACGGGGAACCGATCCTCGACGAACTCCTCGGTGTCGCGAAACTTTGAGAACGAAGCTTCCTCGCCAGCGTGCTGGATCTTCGGTACGGAGCGGCCAAAGACTGCTCGCCACTTGGCGTACTCGTTCCTCTGGTCACGAGCTCCGATAGCGATGTTCGCAAGATCGCGCGCGTGGGCTGCCGCCGGCTGGAAGCGCTTCTTGACCTTGACGCGCTGGCCGCTGCCGATTGCTGCGTAGAACTCGTGGTCGGGTTCCTGCGCGAGGAAGTCGAAGAACGCCTCGCACATGAGGCCGAATCCGTCGGAGCCCTCCGCGGCCCAGTCTGGCTCCGCCTTGAAGAATCGTGACGCGAGGGTGTCGATCAGCAGCCCGCCCATGACGACGCCGTGCTTGTTCTTCCAGGAACGGGTCATTCGGCACAGCCTGCGAAGGTTGCCGCGCGCTGTCTCGTTTTCCTCCCGAATGGCTTTGATCTCGGCACGGGGCTTCGTCACCTTCCAGGCGTCGGAGTAGGTGTCCGGGTACGAGTAGGAGTCGTCGTCATTCGCGAACGCGGGCTGCACGTCGAAGGAGAACGAGGTGAACTCGACGACGACGACGAGTCGGTCGACGCGGACGGTCGTCGCGGGGTAGCGGTTCTGGATCGCTCGTTTTGTCCGTTGCAGGATGCGCGCCGCCCCGCCGTCCTTGTCGTAGTCGCTTCGGAGCGAAGCGGGCGCGATGAAAAGCAGGTCAAGATCGGACACGCCCCGGATGGCGGTCCAACGGCCGTAGGAGCCGACCATCAACTTGTGATCGGTCGAACTCTCGATGCCGCGGAAGTCCTTGTTCAGCGCCTTGGTGATCTCGTCGCGTCGCACCGCGATCGTGGCTCCGTTGTCGACGCCCAGGTTCGTCAAGAAGCCGTCAAAGATCTCAGACGTCTGCGTCATTACGGCCCTGTCGAAGCTGCTCTGGCAGAAGACGGTCGAGTTCGCCTGGATCGAAGCTGATGTCTCCCTGATCCTGCAAGCCTTGCTGCGCCTTGCGATACGCGCGAGGGGAGGTGCGCGGCGCGTTGCCGTACGCCTCCTCGAGCTCGGCCTGAAGATCGTCTCTCCTCTGGCGGGCCGCAGGAAGATCGGCGCCGCTCGACTGCAGAGTCACGATAAGTGAGAGATAGGACTCCCGCACGCTCCACAGGCGCGCGGCACAGTCCCGGTGCCTTTGCGTCGCCTCGCCGTACTTGAAGGTGTCCCCGGCGAGGGTTGCAGCTGAGAGGAGAAGCGCGACGAATGAGATCACCAGCGAGGAGATCTGAGCCTCGAGGAAAACGCCAGCCAAGGCCGCCAAGAAGGTCCCGGAGCTTGCGGCAGCGAGGATCACCTTGCACCACTGAAAGCGTCGGTGCCGCGCGTCGTAGATGTCGGCTTGCTTCTCATGAGCCTTGTGCGAGTACACGACCCGGCCGTAGAGCTCGCGGGCCTGAGCCAGCAGGAAGTCCCGTTCGCCGGGAGTCGAAGTCCCCATCGTCGTGCGCGCTCCTCGAGTCAAAATTGGTCGCCGGAGCCATGTCTCCAATTGAGACTGTAGGTGTCACCACCGACGGTGAGTGCGGTCGCGCCACTCCCGCAAGCCGATCCCTTTACGCTTCTCACGTGACCGAACTTCAAGTCGTCCTTCCTGGGACGCCCCTGGCCGACGAGATCGTCCGGGCGTACATGTCAGACGTCGCTTCGCGGTGGTACGGGCGGCAGGCGACCCCAGGCGAACTCGAAGAAGCCTTTCGCAGCGAGCCCTACGACGAACTCCAGGGAACCGGTGGCATCTTCCTCGTGGGTGTGGAGGACGGCAGAGCGGTGGGCTGTGCGGGGGTGCGTTTCGGGGACGGATTTGCCGAACTGACGAAGGTATTCACCCGGCCCGACCATCGGGGCCAGGGCCTGGGGGGCCGGTTGCTCGAGGCGGCTGAGCAGGCGTGTGTGGACAGGGGCATAACCACCCTGCGCTTGGACACTCGAGCCGAGTTGCGGGAGGCGTGCGCCCTCTATGAGCGGAACGGCTTCGAGCGCGTAGGGCCATTCAACGACGAACCCTATTCCGATCGCTGGTACCTCAAGGTTCTCGATACGGGCGTCCGGTAGTCGATCCCTCACTGGGACACCTGACCCGACACATCCGACGTTGGTCGATCCTGCTCGCCGCTAGGGGAGTGGCGTCCCAGTAGACCTGCCCGATGAAGTGCCCGGTCATGGGGCGTCAAACGCTACAGTCGCGGCATGCTCATCGGCTACGCGCGCGTCTCGACCGTCGCGCAAGACCTCACCGCGCAACGCGAAGCGCTCGTCGCGCTCGGCGTCGAACCTCGCAACGTCCATGTCGACCACGGGCTCACCGGCACGAATCGTGCTCGCCCGGGTCTTCGCGAAGCGCTCGCCGCGTGCCGGGAGGGTGACACCCTCGTCGTCGCGAAGCTCGACCGGCTCGCCCGCTCGCTGCCGGATGCCCGAGACATCGCGGACGAGCTCGCGAGCAAGGGCGTCAGGCTCAGCCTCGGCGGCAGCGTCTACGACCCGACCGACCCCGTCGGTCGGCTGCTCTTCAACGTGCTCGGGATGGTCGCCGAGTTCGAGGCCGACCTGATCCGCGCTCGCACGCGCGAGGGTATGGCCGTCGCTCGCGCCAAGGGACGGTTGCGGGGCAAGAAGCCGAAGCTGTCGCCGACCCAGGAGGCGCACCTCGTCTCACTGCACCGTGCCGGTTCCCACACGTCGGGTGAACTGGCGGAACTCTTCGGCGTTGCTCGCTCGACCGTCTATCGGGCGATCGAACGTGCCACAACCCGGGAGCGTTGAAGTGGAGCAGGAGTTTGGCGGTCCAGTGGACCCAGCTGTCATGCAGAGGTGGGCAGAAAGCGCGCTGAAGATTCGTGGCCACGAAGAGGTCCTCCTCGCTTCGGCCATTCCCGATGTCGACACAGCGTTCGGCGCGCTCGAGATCGCTTACGACCGCGAGTCCATCAGCCAGTGGTGCCGAGAGGGGCTTCGATCGGCGTCAGACCATTTGATGGTCTGGGCAGATCACGCCGTTCCGTTGGTGCAGTACAAGGGCCAGGTGGTGCACTCGCGCGGATTCCGCTGGTACTTCACGCTGTTGCGTGGAGCGATTGAAGGCTTCGCTCAGTCGGCTTGGCTCTCATCGAGCGGGAACAGAGCTGAGGCACTGGCACGTCTTCTGCGAATAGCACGGAGCGATGTCGGAGAGCAGGCGAAGGCCTGGAGAGCGATGGGGCGGGACCCGGCCGAAGTCCGTGCGCGACTGAGCCGTCTCGACGCTGATGCGGCGGACTCCCCGGACCCGTCGGCAGTGAAGCAACTGCCGGCGATGGTCGATCTCATCAGGGCGGCTGCCAGTTCATTCGAGCTAGACCCCGATCTGTTCGAAGGCCACTGGCGAGCGTGCTCCGCTGCCGCGCACGGGAAGGACTGGCCCATCCTCGAGTTGCAGGTGTTCGAGTCCACCGCAAACGAGTGGAGGCCGGGGCAGTTCTTGACCAGGGGTCATCTCGATCCCGAACGTTGGACGTCGATGCTCGAGGACGTGCTCGACCTAGGCTCTCGCGCCTTGATTCGCTATCTCCAGCGGACGTCGACGTCGAGCATCCCGGTGCTGCTCCGCGAAGGCCTCTGGCGCGCAGCCCAGGTCACGCCGCAGCGCGACGACGGCACGTACCTCTCGGAGCTCGGTAGGCGATTGGGTCTCGAGTAGCCGATCATCGACTTGCGCGCGGAGCGTTGGGGTAACTCGCGAACGCCATACCCGCCCGAAGGGCGTGGTTGGTGAGCGTCGGTGTTCCGATGCCGAGGACGTCGGCCAGGACGGCTGGGTGCAGCTGCTGCGTCAGATCGGCAAGCGTCGCGTTCCTGCCGGCAAGCACCGTGATGCCGATGGCGCGTAGACGTTCGCGGACGCTGTCGGGGTGGACGTGGCGGCCGATGCGCACGCCGGGAATGAGCCAGCCGGCGTCGACGGTCGCGGTCCGAGTAGCGGCGGTGGTCGTCGTCATCTCGTACATGAGCTGCGAGATGGGGCCAGGCACGAGGGCAGGTTGCGATCCGCCGAGGTCGATGCGTATCCCGTCTGGCGCTTCGGTCACGGCGTCGCGCTGCAGCTGCACGAGGCGCCCGATCGGGGTGCCGTAGAGCAGCATGAGGAGGCCGATCACGCGTGGTGCGAGGGGCATGTCGGTGACGCGCATGAGTCGTCCGAGTTGTTCGATGCGCTCGATGTCTTTGGCCATCGGCGTCGAGAGTCCATCGCGGCGTCGGCCCGCGTGCACGCGCACCGTTCCGATCGATCGGTGCCAGTTGATGAAGTTGCGCGCGGTCTTCCTCGTGGATGGGCCGTCTGCGAGGTACTCGTCGATGAGGCGCTGATCGACGTCGATGAAGGCGACGTCGTGGGTGTCGTCGAGCCAGGCGAGGAAGCGTCCTGCCTCGGTGATCTCCTGCTTCGCGCCACGGGTCGCGTAGTTGAGGTTGCGGATGATGTCGGCGTCGTCGTGCAGTCGCCGCGCGTGGTGCCAGCGGGCGAAGGGTTCGAGCGCCGAGGCGATGCGCGGGCGTGGTGCGAGCTCGGTGAGGCGATGGTCGAGCCAGCGATCGAACCGCGCGAGGTCTTCGTTCCCGCGGTCGGGGAGCATGTGGCGGGCGACGAGGAGGCTGCGCAGGTGGTCGACGGCAGTCGACTGGGGGAGTGCGTCGAGGGCGGCGTGTTCGAGATCCAGCTCCCGGCGGCCGATCGCGGTGAGGAGCGCGTTGGCGGCGGCGCCACGCATCCAGGTGCGGATGCTGGCTGGTCGGTCGACGGCGCAGAGGACGTTGACGAGGCGCTTGAGCCGTAGGTCGGGTGGGTCGTTCGGTGCGAGGAGTGGTTCGAGGTCCTCGCGCAGCACGCATCGGACGCAGAGCTTCCGGCGGATCAGTTCAGCCTCGGCGCCGCAACGGCGACAATCGAGGTCGGTCGTGATGCGGGCGCAGATCCGGCAGATCGGACGGTCGTGCTCGTCGCGACCCGGCAGCATCCGTTCGTCTTCGCACCATGCGCAGGCGCCGTACGTCTCGACCGCCCGGACGAAGCAGGGCGTGCAGATGCGACCGTCGGGCCAGGTCACGCGGTGGCGCTTCGAGGACTGGTTGCACCGATGGCAGTGGAAGTTGCCGGGTACGCGGGGGCGTCCCACCCGGCTAGTCGTCATCGGGGTCTCGGACGATGCGCGCGCGGATCGGTCGGTAGGTCTCGAGCAGGGGAGGGGCGTCGTCGTTCACGGTCCGCCGCTTCATCGCGCGGATGCGCTGGGACTCGACCGTGATCAGCTCGTTCATGCCGATGTCGAAGATGTCGCAGAGCGCGGCGAGCAGCTGGAGCGAGACGCGCTCGGGGTCGCGCGTGAGCCGGTAGATCTGGCTCCGCGAGAGCATGATGCCTCGGTCGGCGAGCGGTTCGATGAGGTCGGTGCTCGTTCGGTAGCCGGCACGTGCCATCACCACGGGCAGCTGCCACGTGTAAGTGACGTCGGTCTTCATGGTCGTCCATCTCCTCGGTTGCTATGGGGGAGCGCAGCCGCGCGTTCGAGCGTCGCTCCGAGAACGCGGTCGAGCTCGCGTGCGCGATAGTCAGGGGTCGCGATCGTGTAGATCGCCGTCGTCGATGCGTGCTCGTGGCCGAGCTGATCCTTGGCGAAGTGGGTATCGAAGCCCCACTCGAGTTGGATGTGGTTCGCATACGAGCGGCGGAAGGAGTGCAAGTCGAGTCCGCTGGGCAGCTCGAGCGCGGTGACGTACTGCTGCATCCTGCGAAGCAACGAACGCCCATCGAGCACAGCACCTCGTTCGGTGGGGAAGAGCCAGCCGTCCTCGTTCTGGAACCGAGGGAGTCCGCGCTCGACCCAGTCGGAGACGGCGGTCGCCGACCAGTCGAACACGGTCAGCACCGTGCGCTGCTTCGACGGCGATCCACGCATTGCCTTGCCGTACCGGACGCGCAGCACGCCCCACGTGCCGAACCGTGGCGCCCGAATGTTGCGGGAGAAGTCGACGACCTTGAGGTGGCAGAGCTCGCGACGCCGAAGCCCCCACGCGTACATGACCTTGAACGCGACGGCGTCACGGTACGCGGCCAGACCTCCTCGAAGGCCAGACCGAAGGATGCGTTCGACCTCGTCGTCCGCGAAGTCGAAGAACGCCTGCAGCTCGGTCGTGGAGAACGGACGCTTGACCGGACTCTCAGGCCCCTCCTGCCGATGGACGATCCGACGAGGGGCGATCGGCACGAACGGCTCGCCGAGGAGCTCGGAGCAGTGCGCCGCCCACGGGTACGCCTGGTCTGCGGCGTAGGCGAGGAAGAGCGAGAGGTCGTTCTGGATCGCGCGCACCGTCGCGGTCGAGCGATGGTGGATCCCGCGAAGCTCGCCGAAGAAGTCCTCCGCCTCGAGCTGCGTCCACTGCCACGGGTACTTGCCGGACCAATCAATGAATCGCTCGACCGAGCGATGGCGTCGATGCGTGGTGCGCTCCTGGAAGCACTGAGCGCGTTGCGCGTTGCGCCAGCCGTCGAGCATCGCGACGCTCAGCGACTCCGCGTCGATGGCCGCGCTGGAGGAGCGAAACAGGCGTATGCGACCGGTCGGCTCCACGACGACCTCCGTGTCAGAATCTGCACCATTGATGCATCAGACGCAACACTCAGCGCGAAATCACCGGTCAGCCTCCGCCTCGAGTGATGCATCTGATGCATCAATAGCCCGACTCGCCGCGGCGCGCGTTGAGCTCGTCGACGTGAAGAAGAACCGGTCAGGGCGTGCTTCTGGCTGGCGTACGGCGGCCGCCTCTGCCGTTACCAAATCAGCGAGAGGGGGGTACTACCCACTTCTATCAGACATAAGAAAAATTATCGGCGTTTTGATTGACGGTTTGAGCAGGAGGCGCTCAGAGCACGAGGTGCTGGCCGCCGTCGAGCAGCTCGCGCGCCACGTCGAGCTGCCCGGCGTGCGTGCTCGTCTCGACGATCACGTGCGTCACGATGCTGCGCAGGTCGAGGAAGCGTCCGGCCTCGTGCCAGCCCGGCTCCGGTCGGCGCGGGGCGTCGTCGAGCGTCATGCTCGCGATGATCGCGTCCGAGCGGCGGATCGCGGCGCGGTACTCCTCGATCACGTCCGCAGGGCGCGCACCATGCGGCACCGACCAGTCGGGATCGAGCGTGTCGCCGGGCGTCGCGGTCGGCCACCAGTCGAGCGAGCCGCCGGCGACGACGGTCTCGAACCAGAAGCGCTCGTCCGAGAGCGTCAGGTGCCGCACGAGCCCGAGCGGCGTCCATCCCGATGGCGCTGCCGTGCGGCGCAGGTCGGCGTCGGACATGCGCTCGACCTGGGCGAGCACGTGCGCCCTGGCCGAGTCGAGCGCGCCGAGGAGCACGGCTCGCTCACGGTCGTCGGCATGGGTCACGGCACCCACCCTGGCACGTTCAGAACCGCGTCGGGCCGACCGTCTCGTACCGGTGCCATACGCCGAGGGGGCCCGTGCCCGAGACCTCCCAGGCGCCGATCGTGCGTGCCTTGAAGGTCGCGGGGTTGTGGGATGCGACCGTGCGCGCATTGCGCCAGTGCCGGTCGAGGGCGCGCGTGCGCTCGGTCGCCGAGGCGCCGCCCACCTCGAAGAGTCGCGTCGCGGCATCCGGCACCGCATCCGTCGCGAGCACCTGCGCCTGGTAGACGGCGATCTCGGCCTCCTCGAGCAGCCGCGCGTCGAGCGCGTCGCCCGGCTCGGCGGAGGCCGCCGCGACGTCGAGCAGCCGGGCTGCCTCGAGCACGGCCGAGCGCACGGCGAACGCCGTCGTCGACAGCCGCCCGACGACCTCGAGCACCTGCGGATCGTCGGCGGGCCGCGCCGTGTTCGCGTGCACGTACGAGCGGGTGCGAGCCCGCACGAAGTCGGCGGCGTCGCGCACGACCTCCTCGGCGACGCCGGCGAGCACCGCCACGAGATGCAGCTGGTAGAAGGCCTGGATGTGCGTCAGCGGTCCTGCGCCGTAGGTCGCGAGCTGCGACGCATCGACCTCGACGCCGTCGAACACGGTCGTGCCGGACGCGGTCGCGCGCTGCCCGAAGCCATCCCAGTCGTCGCGGATCTCGACCCCGGGCGCATCCGTCGGCACCGCGAAGGTCACGCGAGCGTCGCCGTCCGCCGCGGCAAGGTAGACCCAGTCGGAGTAGAGCGTGCCCGTCGAGTAGAACTTGCGGCCGTCGAGCCGCCAGATGCCGTCGTCGCCCTCGGCGACGCGCGTCGAGATGTCGGCGAGCGTCGTCCCGGTGAGCTCGCTCGTCGCGTTGCCGACGAGCGAGCCGTCCGCGATGCGCGAGACCCAGACGTCGCGATCGGCGCCGGGCGCGCGTCGCAGCACGAGCTCGACGAATCCGGCATGCGAGCGCAGCAGATGGCCCACGTTCGCATCCGCCGCCGACAGCGCGATCGTGAGCTGCACCGACTCGGCGATGGATGCGTCGAGGCCGCCGTCGTCGACCGGCAGGCGCACGCGCCCGACGCCGGCGTCGGCGAGGCGCCGCACGAGATCGATGGGCAGCTCGCGGCCGAGCTCGCGTGCGACGGCGCCTGCCCGCACCTCGTCGATCAGCCCCTGGAAGCGCGACACGAGCGACGCCGACCCCACCACCTGCGTCGCGGTCACGAGAACGCCCCGCGCCACTGCCGGGCAGGGTGCCGGTCGGGCAGCTGGTCGTGGCCGAAGATGCGGCCGCGCAGCGTCGTCGCGCTCGATGCACCGGGTCGCTCGGCGAGGCCGCGCTCCTGCAGCACGGGCATCACGTGGTCGACGAGCTCGACGAACGATCCGGGGATCGTCCAGTTGATGACGTTGATGCCGTCGACGCCCGCGTCCTGCCAGGTGGCCAGCTGGTCGGCGATCTGCTCGGGCGTGCCGACGACGCGCGAGCGGATGCGGGCCGACAGGCGTGCGAGGTCGCGGATGGTGGGCTCGCGGTCGCCCGCCGCCTCCTGCAGCCACTGCAGATGCGACCGGTTGGTCTGCGTGCGCACCTGCGACAACGGGGTGTCGGGGTCGAGCTGCTCGCCCGTGTCGGGGTCGAATCCGAGGTTCGAGTGCACGAGGAAGGCGTCGGGCGACAGCCACTCGTCGATCTCGGCGGACTTCGCGCGCGCCTCCTCCTCCGTCGATCCGACGACGAACGCGAGGCCGAGGAAGAAGCGGATGTCGTCGCGGCGACGACCGGCCGCCTCGACCTGGTCGCGCGTCGAGGCGATGAGCTCTGCCGTCTTCTCGGGCGTCGACGACAGGATGAACTGCGCCTCTGCGTTGCGGGCGGCGAACGCGCGGCCGGCGGGCGACGAGCCGGCCTGGAACAGCACGGGCGTGCGCTGCGGTGACGGCCGCGACAGGTGCGGCCCGGCGACCGAGTACCGAGCGCCGACGTGGTCGATGCGGTGGATGCCGCGCGCGTCCGACACGACGCCCGCGGCCTTGTCGGCGCGCCACGCGTCGTCGTCCCACGACCCCTCCCACAGCTTCGTCACGACGTCGACGTACTCCTGCGCCCACACGTAGCGCTCGTCGTGCTCCTCGAGGCGGTCGGCGCCGAAGTTGCGGGCGGCGCCGTCGAGCGCGCTCGTGACGACGTTCCAGCCGACGCGACCCCTCGTGAGGTGGTCGAGCGTCGAGACGCGGCGGGCGAACTCGAACGGATGCGCCTGCAGCACCGACGACGTGAACGCGAACCCGAGGTGCTCGGTCGCGGCGGCGAGCGCCGAGATCAGCACCGACGGGTCGCCGTTGGGCAGCTGCAATCCCTCACGGGCGTTGACCTCGAAGTCGCCGCCGGCCGGGCCGTAGAGGCCGACGACGTCGGCGAAGAACATGGCGTCGAAGCCGCCGCGCTCGAGCGTGCGTGCGAGGTCGACCCACAGGTCGAGCTCGTCGAAGCGGTGCTGCTGCGCCTCGGGGCGCCTCCAGAGGCCGTGCTGGATGTGGGACACGGTGTCCATCACGAACGCTGCGAATCGCAGCGGCGGGCGGTCGGGCACGGCTCCTCCTCCTCGCGCTCGGTCGGCGCGGCAGCCTGCCCATCGTGTCGAGCCGCGCCGCTCGGATCGAGCGCATGACGGACTGTGACGACCGTGTGACGCTGCGCGACGCGGCCGTCTTGCCCCGCCCCGGCCGCGGCGGGTGAGGTGGCTCCCGACCCCAGCACAGGAGATCCCATGTCCCAGGCATCCACCGCATCCGCGGAGCCCGTCGTCACGAGCACCCGCCGCCGCGTCCTCGCCGCGTCGCTCGTCGGCACGACGATCGAGTGGTACGACTTCTACCTCTACGCCCAGGCGGCCGCGCTCGTCTTCGGCGCGACGTTCTTCCCCGAGTCGACCCCTGCCGTCGCCCTCATCGCGTCGTTCGCGTCGTACGGCGTCGGCTTCCTCGCCCGCCCGCTCGGCGGCATCGTCGCCGGCCATCTCGGCGATCGCATCGGCCGCAAGCAGCTGCTCGTCGGCTCGCTGCTGCTCATGGGCATCGCGACCTTCCTCATCGGCCTGCTGCCCGGCTACGCCACCATCGGCGTCTGGTCGGTCGTCGCGCTCGTGGCGCTGCGCCTCGCGCAGGGGCTGTCGGCCGGTGCCGAGTGGGGCGGCTCCGCGCTGCTGTCGGTCGAGCACGCCCCTGCGGGCCGGCGAGGCCTCTTCGGCAGCTTCACGCAGATGGGCTCGGCGGGCGGGCTGCTGCTCGCGACCGGCTCGATCTGGGGCGTGCAGGCGATCCTCGGCACCGACGCGTTCCAGGAGTGGGCGTGGCGCATCCCGTTCCTCGCGTCCGCCGTGCTCGTCGTCATCGGCCTCGTCATCCGACTCGGCGTCGAGGACGCCCCGGAGTTCGCGAAGATCAAGCAGGCCGGCGCCGTGCGCAGGCTGCCGGTCGTCGAGGTGCTCAAGCGCCACCCGCGCGGCGTGCTCGTCACGATCGGCCTGCGGCTCGTGCAGCCGGCGTGGTTCTCGATCCTCACGGTCTACTCGCTCACGTACCTCGCGAACGCGCGGGGCGACTCGTCGGTCGGCATCACGTCGCTGCTCATCGTGGGCGCCATCAGCCTCGTCTCGACGCCGCTGTGGGGATGGCTGAGCGATCGCATCGGTCGGCGCAGGATCGCGATCGGCGCGTCGATCGGCATCGGCGTCGCGGTCTGGCCGTTCTTCGCCTTCCTCGACCACGGTCCGCTGTGGCTCGTGTGGCTCGTCTTCCTCGTCGGCATGAACCTGCTGCACGACGCGATCTACGGGCCGCAGGCCGCGTGGTTCGCCGAGCAGTTCCCGACCGACCTGCGCTACTCGGGCGTCTCGCTCGGCTACCAGGTGGGCTCGATCTTCTCGAACGGCCTCACGCCGCTGCTCGCGGTGGTCTTCGTCGAGCTCGGCGGCGGCAGCCCGTGGATCCTGTGCGTCTTCATCGGCGTCTACGCCGTGCTCACGACGATCGCGGCGGTCTTCGCGAAGGACGGCGGCTCGGACGAGGTCGTGCTCGCGGCGAGCGACGACGTCGAGGCCGAGCTCGACGCGCTCGTGGAGGACGAGCAGGCTCCCGCACGGTCGTAGGCGGGCACCGGGCCGGCGCGGGCCGCCCCGGCACCGCGCGACGCACTGCCAGGCGCCCGCTCCTAGACTCGAGCGCATGACCGAAGCCCGCTCCGGCATCGACATCGCCGAGCTCAGCCCAGAGATCCGCCCTCAGGACGATCTGTTCCAGCACGTGCACGCGAAGTGGCTCGCGCGCACCGACATCCCCGCCGACAAGGCGAGATGGGGATCGTTCGCGATCCTCGCGGAGGACGCCGAGCAGGCCGTCCGCACCATCATCGAGGAGTCGACCGACGCCGAGCCGGGCACCGAGCAGCGCAAGGTCGGCGATCTCTTCGCGTCCTTCATGGACGAGGCGGCCATCGACGCGCGCGGCATCGACGCCATCCGGCCCCTCCTGGCGCAGGCCGACGCCGTCGCCTCGATCGACGACCTGCTGCGCACGCTCGGCGCCATGGAGCGCATCGGCGGCCCCGGGCTGTTCGGCCAGTACGTCGACAACGACCCCGGCGACCCCGAGCGCTACGTCGTGAACGTCGCGCAGGGCGGGCTCGGCCTGCCCGACGAGTCGTACTACCGCGAGGAGGCGCACGCCGAGACGCGCGCGAAGTACCTCGCGCACCTCGAGCGCATGCTCGCGCACGCCGAGCGCCCGGACGCCGCGGCCGAGGCCGCCGGGGTGCTGGCGCTCGAGACCGACGTCGCGACCCACCACTGGGATCGCGTCGCCTCCCGCGACAGCGTCAAGACGTACAACCTGCTGCCGTTCGCGCAGACCTACGGGTGGCTCGCGCCGTGGTTCGAGGCCATCGAGGCGCCGGCCGGCATCTACGACGAGGTCGTCGTGCACCAGCCGTCGTACCTCGAGGGCGTCGCGACGCTCCTCACGCCCGAGCGGCTCGACGGCTGGCGCTCGTGGCTGCGCGCCTCCATCGTCCGCGCCTGGGCGCCGTACCTGACGACGCGCATCTCGGCCGACGCCTTCGCCTTCTACGGCACCGCGCTCACCGGCGCCCCCGAGCAGCGCGCGCGCTGGAAGCGCGGCGTCGCGCTCGTCGAGGGCGCCCTCGGCGACGTCGTCGGCAAGGTCTACGTCGAGCGCCACTTCCCGCCCCACGCGCGTGCCGCGATGGACGAGCTCATCGCGAACCTCGTCGCCGCGTACCGCGCATCGATCGAGACGCTCGAGTGGATGTCGCCCGCGACGCGCGCCGCCGCCCTCGACAAGCTCGACCGCTTCACGCCGAAGATCGGCTTCCCCGTGCGCTGGCGCTCCTACGAGGCGCTCGAGGTCGGCGACGACCTCGTCGCCAACGTGCAGGCCGCCGCCGCTCACGAGCACGATCGCGAGCTCGGCAAGATCGGCCGGCCGCTCGATCGCGACGAGTGGTTCATGGGGCCGCAGACGGTCAACGCGTACTACAACCCCGGCTTCAACGAGATCGTCTTCCCGGCGGCGATCCTGCAGCCGCCGTTCTTCGACCACACCGCCGACCCCGCCGCGAACTACGGCGCGATCGGCGCCGTGATCGGCCACGAGATCGGGCACGGGTTCGACGACCAGGGGTCGCGCTACGACGGCGACGGCCGCCTGCGCGACTGGTGGACCGAGGACGACCGTGCCCGCTTCGAGGAGCGCACGAGCGTGCTCATCGCGCAGTACGACGCCCTCGCGCCCGAGGCGGCGCCGGACCACGCGGTCAACGGCGCCCTCACCATCGGCGAGAACATCGGCGACCTCGGCGGGCTCGGCATCGCGTGGAAGGCCTACCAGCACTTCCTCGACGGCGCCGAGGCGCCCATCATCGACGGGCTCACGGGCGCGCAGCGCTTCTTCCTGTCGTGGGCGCAGGCGTGGCAGATGAAGATCCGCTCGGAGGAGGCCATCCGCCTCGTCTCGATCGATCCGCACTCGCCGAACGAGCACCGCACCAACCAGGTCGTGCGCAACATGGACGCGTTCTACGACGCGTTCGCCGTGCGCGAGGGCGATGCGCTGTGGCTGTCGCCGGAGGCGCGCGTCACGATCTGGTGACCGACGGCCGCGTGGACGGGCGGCTCGAGCGAGTCGAGTCGCCTAGCACGCAGCGTCAAGGGGTGTCGACCGCCCAGGTGCCACCCGGCCCCGCCTCGCTAGGGTAAGTCGAGTCGGGGCTCCTCGAAGGACCCTGATTCCATGACGACGGGAGACGACATGCGCGGCAAGATCATCTTCGTGGCGGGCATCGGCGTCGGCTACGTGCTGGGCGCGAAGGCCGGTCGCCAGCGGTACGAGCAGATCGCGGCGAGCGCCGACAAGCTGTGGAACTCGCGTGCGGTGGCGAAGCCGCGGGCCGAGGTCCAGCAGTTCGTCGACACGCAGACGCCGAAGGTCGTCGACGCTGCCACCGACGCTGCGACGAAGGCGATTCGCAAGGTCACGCGTCGCCCGAAGGAGTCCTGATGGCGGACCGCAGGTCGCTTCCCGAGCTCCTCGCAGAGGTTCCGACGCTCGTCGTCGGGCTGTTCCGCGCCGAGCTCGAGAACCTGCAGTCCGAGGTCAAGGGCAAGGTCGCGAAGCTCGGCATCGGCGGCGTGCTGCTCGCCGTCGCCGCGGTCATGGCGATCTTCATGCTGGGCTGGCTGCTCGCCGCGGTGAACGCGCTCTGGCAGCTGCTGTTCCCCGAGTGGGCGGCAGCGCTGCTGACGGCCGCATGCCTGCTGCTCGTCATCGGCATCCTCGTCCTCGTGGGCATCCCGCTGCTGAAGCGCGGCGCGGCCTTCAAGGAGATGGAGACCCTCGACTCGATCAAGGACGACGTGCACATGGTGCGCGGCCTCGGTCACGCCGCCGACGGCACGTCGCCGCTCGACTCCCTGCCCACGACGACCCGCACGGACGGAGACCAGCGATGACCGAGCAGAGCGACGTCGACAGGCAGCGCGACGAGCTGCGCCGCGCCCTCGAGGAGATCGAGGATCGCGTCAACCCGGCGAAGCTCGCCGAGCGCACGAAGCACCGCATCGACGAGAACCCGACGCCGTGGCTGGCGGGTGCCGCAGGCGCCGTCGTCGCGATCGCGGGACTCGTGACCTTCCTGGTCCTGCGCCGCCGCTAGCGACGCCCCAGGCCCGAACGCCGAACGCCCCGCCGAGCGCACGCTCGAGCGGGGCGTCGTGCGTCCTCCGCCACCGAGGCTCCTCGCGGCAAGCCCCCGCTCCCCGAGGCGCGAGCGCACCCATCCCGCGCCTCCCCACCCCGCTCCCGAAGGCGAGAGCGCACCCCACCCCGCTCGCCGAGGCGGGAGCGCACCCCACCCCGCTCCTCCCCACCCCGCTCCCTGAGGTGCGAGCGCAGCGAGCCTCGAAGGGTGCCGCCCCTCCCCAGCCCGCTCCCCGAGGCGCGAGCGCACCCCACCCCGCTCCCTGAGGTGCGAGCGAACCTCATCCCGCTCCCTGAGGCGCGAGCGCACCCCACCCCGCTCCCTGAGGTGCGGGCGAAGCGAGCCTCGAAGGGTGCCGCCCCTGCCCATCCCGCTCTCCGAGGCGCGAGCGCACCCCACCCCGCTCCTCCCCACCCCGCTCCCTGAGGTGCGAGCGCAGCGAGCCTCGAAGGGTGCCGCCCCGCCTGCCCCACGCGTGCTCCACCGATCCTCGCCGCCCGCCTCATCCCCAGGGCGGTGCGCGATGCGCCATCGACACGGGCGTGCTCCACGACGATCGCCCGCATGCCCCACGTGTACATGCTCCGATGCGCTGACGACTCCTACTACGTCGGCAGCACCCGAGATCTCGATCACCGACTGCAGCAGCATGCGATCGGCAAGGGCTCCGCCTACACGAGCACG
This sequence comes from Agrococcus versicolor, assembly GCF_039531815.1. Taxonomy (NCBI): domain Bacteria; kingdom Bacillati; phylum Actinomycetota; class Actinomycetes; order Micrococcales; family Microbacteriaceae; genus Agrococcus; species Agrococcus versicolor. Next base: position 166,175 of record NZ_BAAAQT010000001.1, read on the forward strand.
CGGCTGCCGGTCGAGATCGTCTGGGCTGCGGAGTACGCCCGCGTCGACGAGGCCTACGCGATCGAGCGCAAGCTGCACGGGTGGAGTCGCGCGAAGAAGGAGGCGCTGATCCGAGGGGACTGGGCGCTGATCTCGCGCGCCTCTCGGCGACGCGGACTGCAGGGGCCGACGGGGTGACGGGTGGGAGGCCCTTCGAGGCTCGCTGCGCTCGCACCTCAGGGAGCGGGGTGTGGAGAACGCAGCTTAGGGAGCGGGTGGGAGCCAGCTCGGGAGCGGGAGGTCAGGGCCCTTCGAGGCTCGCTGCGCTCGCACCTCAGGGAGCGGGGTGTGGGGAACGCAGCTTAGGGAGCGGGTGGGAGCCAGCTCGGGAGCGGGAGGGCAGCGCCCTTCGAGGCTCGCTGCGCTCGCACCTCAGGGAGCGGAGGTGGGCACACCTCAGGGAGCGGGGTGGGCGCACCGGAGGAGCGGGGTGGGCGGCGCCGCGGGTCAGTCGTCGCGGCCGGGCAGGTGCACCTCGAGCGCGAAGTCCGCGCGCGGCTGCGAGGCGTCCTCCGCCTCGAGGCCCAGCGTGCGGTAGAAGTCGATCGCGACGTCGCTCGCCTGCCACTGCAGCATCCCGATGCGCGCCTCGCGCTGCGCCCAGTCGCGCACGGCCTCGAACAGCGCGGTGCCGACGCCGCGGCCGCGTGCCACCGGCGCGACCCAGAGGTCGTGCATGCGGGCGATCGAGCGGTCCTGGTCGAGCGCGGGGCCGTAGTCCTGCGCGGCGGCGTAGCCGGCGACGGCGTCGTCGACGACCGCGACCACGATGTGGTGCGTCGCGTTCTCGAGGTTCGTCGCGAGCCGCTCGCGGTAGCGCACGACCTTCTCGTCGGGGTCGTCGTCCGAGCCCCAGCGCTGCAGGAGCGCCGTCAGCGCCTCGAGGTCGTCGCGCGTCGCGACCCGGACTTCGACGCCTGCCATGCCCACAGGATACGGGCGCCGGCTGCACGAACCTCGGTGGCTCGTCCACAGCACGTGCCACGGGTGCCGGCGAGAGCCGCCACGATGGGAGCATGCACATGCTCCTGCGGTTCCTGCTCGCCATGCTCGTCCGCGGCAACCGAGGCCCGCGCCTCGCGATGGACGAGGTCAGCCGCATCGACCACCGGGTGCTGCTCGTCGACATCGACCTCCTCGGCCACATGAACAACGGCCGCTACCTGTCGTTCATGGACCTCGGTCGCATCGACCTCACGAAGCGCACCGGCATCGCCGACCGGCTGTCGAAGGCCGGCATCCACGCCGTCGTCGGGCAGCAGTCGATCGCCTACCGCCGCTCGATCGGCTTCCTGCAGCGCTTCACGCTCGAGTCGCGACTCGTCGGCGCCGACGAGCGCAGCTGCTTCATCGAGCAGCGCTTCGTCTCCGACGGGCAGGTCATGGCGCGCGCCCTCGTGCGCGGACGCTTCGTGCAGCGCGGCGTCGGCGCCGTGCGGATGTCGGTCGTCAGCGAGGCGTGCGGCTACGACTTCGAGGCCAACCATCCCGTGCCGGGCGAGATCCGCACGTGGGCCGACTGGTCGGCGCTGCCCGCGTCGAAGGCCGACCACCCGAGCGTCTGGGGCTAGCCCTTCGAGGCTCGCTCCGCTCGCACCTCAGGGAGCGGGGGTAGGCGTCGCGTCAGCGTAGCGACGGCCGACCACTCGATCGTCGAGGGGCTCGCCCTTCGAGGCTCGCTCCGCTCGCACCTCAGGGAGCGGGGTAGGCGGCGGCTCAGGGAGCGGGGGGAGGCGGCGGGTCAGCGCAGCGACGGCCGATCACCCGAGCGTCTGGGGCTCGCCCTTCGAGGCTCGCTCCGCTCGCACCTCAGGGAGCGGGGGTAGGCGGCGCGTCAGCGCAGCGACGGCCGACCACCCGAGCGTCAGGGAGCGGGGGAGCGCGGCGCGTCAGCGCAGCGACGGCCCGCCGTCGACGTCGTGACCGTGGAAGTACTTGCGGCCTGGCACCCACGCGAGCGCGTCGAGCGCATCCGCCCAGGCGAGCACGGCGGCAAGATCGTCGTCGGAGAGCAGCACGTCCTTGAGGTACGGCCCCGGGATGCCGCTCCACAGCGCGAGATCGGGTGCGAGGAACCAGTTGCCGAAGAGGCTGCCCTGCGCGTGGCATCGCTCGGCGCTCGAGCGCATGCGTCCGATCTGCTCGCTCGGGCTCCACGGACCGCTCTTCAAGAGGTACGCGGCGGGCTGCTCGGCGAGCGTCGTGACCGCCGCCTTCGCGAGGTTGACGAGCGTCGGCTCGACGCGGCGATCCTCCTGCCGGTGCACCAGCACCAGGAGGCTCGAGATGAGGCCACGACGCACGTCGGGCTCGCGCCAGTGCGCACGGCCCACGCGCACGAGGGCGTCGGTGGCCGACCGCGCCTGCAGGAGGCGGCCCGACCCGGCGAACGCCTCGACGAGCGCCATCGGCGCGTCGTCGAGGTACCGGAAGGTCGTCGGCTCGGCGATGTCCTCGTCGCGTGCGAGCGACACGAGCAGACGCTGCGCCTGCAGGCGCGCCTGCATGGAGGGCCCGTCCGGCGACGAGTCGTGGAGGAGGTCCACGAGCGCCGTGCGACCGGAGAGGTCGCCCTCGCGGGCCGCCGACGCGACCGACGCGACGCGCTCGTCGAGCGGTGCCGCCGCTGCGCGGTGCGGCGACGCGACGCGCTCCGGCCCGCCGGACGGATCGGGTCCGAACCAGACGGATGCAGGGGGCTCGTCGCCTCGGATCGCCTGCGCGCCCTCGACGGGTGCGGACGCGGGTGCCGGCGCAGGGGGCAGCATGGTGCCCGCGGGCGACGGCTCGATGGGGGAGCCGCGCCGCCAGCCGAGCTCGGTGACGAGGAGGTCGTCGTGCGCATGCGCACGGCACTCGTCGGCGAAGGCCTGCGCCGCCGCCTCGTCCTCGACGAGTCGTGCGAAGAGCTCGTCCGAGAGGGCGTAGCGCTCCTCGGAGTCGATGGCTCCGAACGTGACCGGGATCGAGAGGACTCGACGCCCGGTCTCCTCCTCGATGTCGAGGGAGTAGTAGTGCTCGCGCGAGAAGCGCACGGTTCGCGTCTTCATCGCGTCAGCCCCCTGGTACGAAGTCATCGACAGTGTAGTCAACGCCGCGCACGAGCCCGCCGCCGTCGATCACACCCTCTGAGATGCCACCCGGGAGCGTGCCGCCCGGAAGCCAGTGGTCGTTCGCACCCTTCTCGTTGCCGGTCGGCATGCGGATGCCGTGGTCGAAGGGGTTCGGCACGTCGACGCGCACCAGGTCGCCGTCGAGGCCGCCGGGGTCGAGGCCGAGCGCTCGCTCCATGAGCTCCTGGTCGCCACCCGTGTCGATGAGCATCTGATCGACCTCGTCGCTCGACATCAGGAAGCTGGTGCCATCGGCCTGCGCCGGCCCGTACTTCTCGAGGTTCGCGCGCGGCATGAAGCGCGTGCCGCCGTTCTGGAAGCGCGACTCGTGGTCGTCCAGGTCCTCCCGGGAGAAGTACGTCGACGGATGCGGTCGGCTGCCGTTGGGCAGCGCGTGCACGTCCGCGAGGTCGTCCGGCATGTGGTCGAAGCGGTCGAGGTCGCGGATCGCCTCCGCGTCGGACTCCATCTTGTCCGCGCGGTCGCGCGCGCGCTTCCTGTGCAGCCGCGCGATGCGACGGAACTGCGCCATGAGCGTCTCGCGCACCTCATCGGCTGCGCCGTCGAGCTTGCTGTTGGCCATCAGAGGGTCACCGATCCCATCACGCGGTCGAGAAGTCGAGGGCCATGATCTGGCTGACGAAGTCCTCGCCGAGGCTGTCGACGTCGTCGCTCGTCTGGGCCATGCCCGTGGATGCGCGGTCGAGCGCGTTCAGGTCGAGGATGAGCGCCTCGGCCTCGCCGACGGCGCCCTGCACGACCGGCGAGTCCATCGTCGCGTCGATGAGCGGCTCGGCGACCTGGATGAGCGGGTCCATGACCATCTCGAGCACCTGCCCGACCGCGGCGTCGATCATGATGTCGGCGAGGATGTCGAGCGCCTTCTTGCGGGCGACGAGGATCGCGGCCTGCACGGCTGCGCCGGCGCCGAAGGTCACGAACGCCGAGGCGATCGCGACGGCGATCTGCGCGGCGGTGATGACGAGCTCGGCGATGACCTTGAGCTTGAGGGCGACGATCGCGTCGGCGAAGAGGTCGACGCCGGTCGCGGCCGGGCCGACGAGGTCGGAGAGCTGGCGCATGCTGCCCGAGCGCTCCTCGTCCCACGCGTCGGCGTGGGCGCGGGCGAACGAGCCGGTGACGGACGCGTACGCCTCCTGCACGTTGGCGTCGGCGGCGTCGATGGCGGAGTTGAGGTCCTCCTCGAACTGCCGCATGATGTGCGCCGCCTGGTGGATGGCGTCCTCGTCGAGCTGCGGCCATTCGAAGCCGAGCAGATCGAGCACCCAGGCGAGCTCGCCGGGGATGGTCAGGGCCATGACGGCGCTCCTTGCTGGTCGTGCATGAGAAGAGGGTCGCGTCACGAGCTCGCAGGGGGCTCGGCGCTAGGTCAGACGCTACTGGCGGGGGCCTGGGTGCGCGATGGGGAGTTCTGCCCAGGGACCCGCCCACCGGCCCGCCCGCCGATCCGGGCGCCGTCCGCCCGCCGTCCGCCGGTGCGACGGCCGGCGAGCCGGCCACGTGCCGCGTCCGCCCGCGGGCGATCAGCGGCGCGTGCCGCGGATGCGCTCCCATCGGCCTTCGGAGACGACCTCGACGACGCCGTCGACCCACACGACCGCCGTCTCGTCGTCGATCGCGTACGTGTCGCACGGCACGTCGCGCGCCCACGCGGCGATGGCGGCGAGGCGCGTGTCGTCCATCTCCGGATCCTCGAGGTGGGGGTAGATGGCGAGGTCGACGAGGCCGAGCGGCGCCTCGGGGCCCTCCGGGTCGAGCCGCCGCCCGTTGTACGACAGCCCGAGGCTCGCTCCGACGGCCTGGCTGCCCGCCGAGAGCCCTGCGTACACGACGTCGTCCCGCAGGCTCGACAGCGCGTCGAGGAAGCCCGAGCGTCGCATCCACCCCGCGAGGTACGTCGGATCGCCGCCGCCGACGAGCAGCACGTCGGTGCTGCGCAGCCGCGGCAGCCACGCCTCCTCGGGGATCGTGGGGAGCGCGGTCAGCTCGAGCACGCCGAGCGATCCCCAGCCGAGGTTGGCGAACGGACCGCCGTGCGCGCCCGTGACGAGGTCCGCGGCGATGCTCGCGTCGAACCAGTGCCCGGCCGTGGGGATCACGAGTGCCGAGCACTGCGCGACCGGTCGCGGGAGCGTGCTGTCGAGCGCGGCGCGGACGGTGTCGTTCGTGACGCCCGCGGAGGTCAGGAGGTATCGCATGCAGCGACGGTAGTGCGCCCCGCTGCGTCGCGCGCCCGCAGCGCACGAGGTCGTCGCGAGCGGGGCTACCGTGCGCGCTCGTCGTCGGTCGTGAAGCCATCGCGCTCCTGCCGCTCCTCGAGCGTCTCGAGCTCCTGGAAGAAGGTCACCTGCCAGCCGGCGGGGCCCTGCACGCGGGCGTTCAGCGAGCGGAACGGCGTGCGCGTCGGCGGGGCGAGCACGTCCGCGCCGGCATCGGCGACCGCGGCGACGGCCCGAGCCGTGTCGTCGACCTCGAGGGCGAGGCGCAGCGTCGGGCCGCTCGTCGCGGGCATGCCCTCCACCTCGTCGATGGCGCGGGCGTGGGCCGACGAGGCGAGCTCGATGGTCGCGACGCCGGCGTGCAGGATCGACACGCGGTCGTCGCCCTCGGTGGCGAACGCGGCCTGCTCGGGCATCCCGAGCACGTCGCGGTAGAAGCGCACCGCCGCGTCGAAGTCGTCGGTCTCGATGATCAGGCGCAGCTGCCTGGGGGTCGTGGGATCGGTCATGCCCCCACTCTGGCCCCGGCGCCCGCGAGCGCCCTCAGAGGCGCAGCAGCTCGAGCGCCGCGTGGGCGGCGTTGTGCCCGCCGATGCCCGAGACGGCACCGCCGCGTCGCGCACCCGCCCCGGCCATGAGGATGCGCTCGTGCGCCGTCTCGACGCCCCATGCCTCGGCGATCGACCCCGGCGCCTCGTCGAGCCACGGCCACGACAGCGCGCCGTGGAAGATGTCGCCGCCGGGCATCGCGAGCGCGTCCTCGAGGTCGCGCGTCGTCTTCGTCTCGATGCATGCGGCGCCGTGCGCGTCCTGCAGCAGCAGCGGCTCGATCGGCTGGGCGAGCACGGCGTCGAGCGAGCGCAGCACCGCCGTCTGCATCGCGGCGCGCACGCCGTCGCGATCGCCGTCGTCGAGCAGCCGGTCGGGTGCATGGAGGCCGAAGACCGTGAGGGTGTGGGCGCCGGATGCCGCGAGGTCCGCGCCGAGGATCGACGGGTCGGACAGCGTGTGGCAGTAGATCTCGCACGGCAGCGGGTCGGGGATGCCGCCTGCGGCTGCCGTGCGGTGCGCGTCGGCGAGCTGCGTCCACGACTCCTGCACGTGGAACGTGCCGCCGAACGCCGCCTCGGGCGCGATGCCGCCCCGCAGTCGCGGCAGCCGCGACAGCACCATGTTCACCTTGACCTGCGCGCCCTCGGGGCGCGGCGCCTCCTCGCCGAGCAGACGCGCGAGCACCGCGGGGGCGACGCCGGAGAGCACGAGGTCGAATCCCTCCCTGCGCTCCTCGTCGCCCTCGATCCATGCGACCTCGCCGTCGGGCGCGATCGCCGTGACCGTGGCGCCGGTGCGCAGGCGGGCGCCCGCTGCGATCGCCGCGTCGGCGATGCCGCCGGAGACGCGACCCATGCCGCCGATGGGCACGTCCCAGTCGCCCGTGCCGCCGCCGATGACGTGGTAGAGCAGGCAGCGGTTGCCCGCGAGGCCGGTGCGGAGGTCGTCGAACGTGCCGATGAGCGCATCGGTCGCGACGACGCCGCGGACGACGTCGTGCGCGACGGCATCCTCGATCGCCTGCGCGATCGGGGCGTCGACGATCTCCGCCCACGCGGACGACGCGCCCGCGCGCGCCTGCAGGTCGGCGCGCATCGGCAGCCGCTCGGTCATCGTCGGGAACACGGCCTGCGCGACGAGCGCCGTGCGCCGGTAGAGGGCGGCGAAGCGGTCTGCGTCGGCGGCGGCGCCGATCGCGGCGAACGACGCGCGCGTCGCGTCGGCGTCGTGCTCGTCGACGAGCAGCCCGACGTCGGATCCCGCGACCGGCGTGTAGGACGAGTAGCGGCGGCGGGCGAGCGGCACCGAGAGCCCGAGGTCGTCGACGATGCGCCTCGGGAGCAGGCTCACGAGGTACGAGTAGCGCGACAGGCGCGCATCGACCCCGGCGAAGGCCTGCGTCGAGACGGCGGCGCCGCCGACGCGGTCGAGCCGCTCGAGCACCGTGACGTCGACGCCAGCGCGCGCGAGGTAGGCGGCTGCCGTCAGGGCGTTGTGCCCGCCGCCGACGATGGCGACGCGGGCCGTGCGGGGTGCATGCGCGGTCACACCGCGACGCTAGCGCCTCGGTTCCGCCGTCGGCGGAGCGGTGGGCGGAGTCGTCGGCGCGCCGCTCGCGCCGCCCTTCGAGGGGGCCGGGCGCTGCGTACGATGGCGGCATGACGGATGCCCCGCGTGGCGACGCGCCCGACTTCGACGACATCCTCCGAGCGGGCGCGGCAGAGGCCGACGCGCTCTCGGGAGACGACCGGGGTGCGCGCGACCACGAGGCGGCGGACGGTCAGCACGAGACCTCGGATCTCGACGACCTCGACGCGCTCTTCGGGTCAGACGTCGAGGTGCTCGACGAGCAGCACGCGCCGCGCACCGGCGAGCTCTCGACGATCGAGGCCGCGACGCCCGCGCCGCCGTACCGCACGCCTGCCGTGCCGTCCTCGGAGCCCGCGCCCTCGACGCCCGCTGCGCCCGCATCCGCACCTGCCGCTCCCGCGCCCGCCGCGGCATCCGTCCCGACGGGGGAGGCGCCGCGCGCCGCCGCCGCCGAGGAGCCGTTCTGGATCGCCGACGACGAGCGCGTCGACCCGCCGACCCAGGTGCTGCCCGTGCAGGCGCCCGCGCCGAGCGCTGGCGACGACGGCTCGAGCGACCCGTGGACCGTCGCCGGCGAGGCCGCACGCACCTCGGGCGACGAGCAGCAGGAGCACGACTGGCAGGTCGTCGAGCCCGAGACCGGCCGTGCATCCGACGCTCGCCCCGCCACCGAGGAGCCCGAGCGCGTCGGCTGGATGCTGTCGCTCGAGCAGCCGAGCATCGAGGCGGACCTCGAGCCCGAGCCCGGTCCCGACCCCGTCGCCGCGGCCGAGGCCCCGGCATCCGAGCCCCCGGCCGCCGAGTCGCGCGGGTGGATGCTGTCCGCGTCCGACCACGCCCACGGCTCGGCTCCCGGCTGGGATGCCATCGCCCGCACGGCGCAGGTCGAGCCGCTCGAGGTCGACCCGATCCTGCAGGTCGAGCCCGGCAACCCCCGTCAGACCGTCGACGCCGGATCGGCTGGATCGGCCGGCTCGACGGACGAGCAGCCGCACGGAGCGGACGACGACCTGCTCGCCGCCCAGTGGAGCGGCGTGCAGGAGGCGGCGAGCGCGCAGCCCGTCACCGGTCACGACCCCGGCGTCGTGCCCCCGTCGGCCCAGCCCGCCGGCGTCGCGCCCCCGCACGCGACGACCGCGCCCGTGCCCGGCCCGTTCCCGCATCCTGCGGCCGGCGCCCAGCCGACGGGCGCCGTGCCCGGCGTGCCGCAGCCCGGCCCCGCGCCCACCGCGCCGCTCGACCCGGCCGGGGCCGCACGCTTCGCGATCCTGCACCCCACCGAGCCCGACACCGACGACGAGCTCGCGCAGGCCGCCATCCACCGCGTGCGCGGCTGGCTCGCTCGCGAGGGACAGCAGCCGCGACGGCGCGACCGCTCGGCCGAGCGGCTCGCGGGCCTGCTCGCCGACGAGCGCGGCCTCGACTTCGCCATCGGCTTCGTCGATCGCGTCGTCCGCCCGGAGGACGCCGTCGTGAGCGCACGCGCGTTCGACCGCCTCAGCCGCGACATGCCCGACTTCCTCGACTGGTACCTCAAGCTCGGCGTCACGATGGGCGGCGGCTTCGGCGTGCTCGCGCCCGGCGCGGTCATCCCGATCGCCAAGCGCGCGATGCGCTCGCTCGTGTCGCACCTCGTGCTCGACGCGACGCCCGACCGCCTCGCGAAGTCGTTCGCCCGACTGCGGGCCGACGGCACGCGGCTCAACGTCAACCTGCTGGGCGAGGCCGTCCTCGGCGAGCAGGAGGCCGAGCACCGTCTGCGCGGCACGGCCGAGCTGCTGCAGCGCGACGACGTCGACTACGTGTCGATCAAGGTCTCGAGCATGGCGCCGCAGCTGCAGCTGTGGTCGTTCGACGAGACGGTCGTCGCCGTCGTCGAGCGGCTCCTGCCGCTCTACCGCATGGCGGCGTCCGGCCCCACGCAGACGTTCATCAACCTCGACATGGAGGAGTACCGCGACCTCGACCTGACGATCGCGGTCTTCCAGCGCATCCTCGAGCAGCCCGAGCTGCGCGGCCTGCACGCGGGGATCGTCCTCCAGGCGTACCTGCCCGACGCCCTGTCGGCCCTCGACGGCCTCACCGCGTGGGCGCAGCAGCGGGTCGCCGGCGGCGGCGCGCCGATCAAGGTGCGCGTCGTGAAGGGCGCGAACCTCGCGATGGAGCGCGCGGACGCCGCCGTGCACGGCTGGCCGCTCACGGTGCTGCCGTCGAAGGCCGACACCGACGCCAACTACAAGCGCGTGCTGCATGCCGCGCTCACGCCCGAGCGCACGCGCGCCGTGCGCGTCGGCGTCGCCGGCCACAACCTCTTCGACCTCGCCTACGCCGTCGAGCTCGCGCACCGCACCGGCACGATCCGCGCCATCGACGTCGAGATGCTGCTCGGCATGGCCGCCGAGCACATCGACGCCATCCGCGCCGACGTGCCCGAGGTGCTGCTCTACACGCCCGTGGTGCGGCCGAAGGAGTTCGACGCCGCCGTCGCGTACCTCGTGCGCAGGCTCGAGGAGAACGGCTCGGGCGAGAACTTCATGTCCGGCATGTTCGAGCTGGGCACCGATCCCGACGTCTTCCACCGCGAGCGCGACCGCTTCCTCGCCTCCGTCGACATCCTGCGCGAGCAGGGGCTCGCGCCGCTGCCGCCCAACCGCACCCAGGACCGCTCGGGCGACCTGTCGGTCGCGGTCGGCCCCGTGCAGGAGGAGGGCTTCGAGAACGAGCCCGACACCGACGCGTCGCTCGCTGCGAACCGCGCGTGGGGCAGGCAGATCCTCGAGCGCGCCGCGTCGTCGACCCTCGGCACCCGCACGCTCGAGCTCAACCGCATCGAGGACGTCCCGACCCTCGAGCGCCGCATCGGCAAGGCCGTCGAGGCCGCCGCCGGATGGGCGGCGAGCGGCGCCGAGGCGCGTGCGCGCATCCTGCGCGACGCCGCGGTCACGCTCGGTGCGTACCGGGGCCGCCTGCTGGAGGTCATGGCCGCCGAGACGGGCAAGACCCTCGCCGAGGGCGACCCCGAGGTGTCGGAGGCGATCGACTTCGCCCGCTACTACGCCGACCAGGCCGTGCTGCTCGAGGAGACCGAGCACGCGCGCCCCGTGCCCGTCGCGCTCACCGTGGTCACCCCGCCGTGGAACTTCCCCGTCGCCATCCCCGCCGGCGGCATCACCGCGGCGCTTGCGACCGGCTCGGCCGTCATCGTGAAGCCCGCGCCGCAGGCACGGCGCTCGGCGGCGGTGCTGCTCGAGGCGCTGTGGGAGGCGGGCGTACCCCGCGACGTGCTCGTGCTGTGCGACATGGAGGAGGGCGAGGTGTCGCGGCACCTCGTCGCCCACCCCGCCGTCGGCAGGCTCATCCTCACCGGCTCGTCCGAGACGGCCGCGCTGTTCTCGTCGTGGCGCGCCGACCTGCCGCTGCTCGCCGAGACGAGCGGCAAGAACGGCATCGTCGTCACGCCCTCCGCCGACCTCGACCTCGCGGTCTCCGACCTCGTGAAGAGCGCGTTCGGGCATGCGGGGCAGAAGTGCTCGGCGGCCTCGCTCGGCATCCTCGTCGGCTCGGTCGCCACGTCCGAGCGCTTCCGCCGGCAGCTCGTCGACGCCGTGCAGACGCTGCGCGTCGGGTCGCCGCTCGACCCTCGCACGCACGTCGGGCCCATCGTCGAACCCGCATCCGGACGCCTGCTCGAGGCGCTCACGACGCTCGGCGAGGGGGAGTCGTGGCTCGTCGAGCCGCGCCAGCTCGACGCCGAGGGCCGCATGTGGAGCCCGGGCGTGCGCATGGGCGTGCAGCCCGGCTCCTTCACGCACCGCACCGAGTTCTTCGGACCCCACCTGTCGCTCATCGCCGTGCGCACGCTCGACGAGGCCATCGCGGTGCAGGACGGCACCGACTACGGCCTCACCGCCGGCATCCACTCGCTCGACGTCGACGAGGTGCAGGAGTGGATGCAGCGCGTGCAGGCGGGCAACCTGTACGTCAACCGCGGCATCACGGGCGCGATCGTGCGCAGGCAGCCGTTCGGCGGCTGGCGGCTGTCGCAGGTCGGGCCCGGCGCGAAGGCCGGCGGCCCGTCGTACCTGTCGACGCTCGTCGACTGGGAGCCCGTCTTCCAGCCTCCGCGGTCGAACGTGAAGCTCGCCGGCCTGCACAAGCGGGTGTCGAACCTCATCGAGTCGGCGACGCCGCAGCTCGACTTCCTCGAGTTCGACCGCATCCGTGCGGGCGCCAACAGCGATCAGCACGCCTGGGAGGCGAGCCTCGGTCGCTCGCTCGACGTCTCGGACCTCGGGGTCGAGCGCAACGTGCTGCGCTACCGGCCGACGCAGACGCTCGTGCGCCTCGCCGACGACGGCACGATGGGGCAGCTCGTGCGCGTGCTCGCCGCCGCCGCGCGTGCTCGCGCCACGGTGCGCATCTCGTCGTCGCGGGCGCTGCCGCCCGCGCTCGAGCGGCTCGTGACGGCGCACGGCCCCGTGCTGCGCGTCGAGGAGATCGTCGTCGAGTCGGATGCCGCCTTCCACGACCGTCTGCGCTCGGGCGCCGCGATCGCACCCGTCGCCGGGCCTGCGCTCGACGACCGCGGCCGCGAGGTGCACGACGGCCTCGTGCGCTCCGGCGAGCCGACGCGTCGCATCCGCCTCGCGGGCACGGATGCGGGCCTGCGCCCGCTGCTCGCCGGCAACCCGACGGTCGCGGTCTACGACGCTCCCATCACGGTGGAGGGCAGGCTCGAGCTCATGCCGTTCCTGCGCGAGCAGGCCGTGTCGATCACGGCGCACCGCTTCGGCAACCCCGACGCGGCGTTCGCGGCCCTCGAGGTGTGAGCGCGGTCGAGATCCGCGCGCTCGCGGAGGCGGAGGTGGCGGTGCTGTCCTCCGCCGAGCCGCCCGGACGGGGGTTCGCGGCCGCTGCGTGGGCGGCGCAGCAGCGTGGGGAGTCGACGCTGCTCGTCGCATGGGAGGGCGGCACGGCCCTCGGGCACGGGCAGCTGACGCGCGCGGTCGAGCCCGAGCTGCGCAACCTGCACGTGTCGCAGGCGGCCCGCGGTCGCGGCGTCGGGACCGCGCTCGTGCGCGCCGCCGAGCGAGCGGCTCGCGAGGCGGGGGCAGCGACCCTCGCCGTCGGGGTCGGCGACGACAACCCACGCGCCCGAGCCCTCTACGAGCGGCTCGGCTACGTCGGCACCGGCATCCGGTCGACCACGACCTACGACTACGTCGACGACGCCGGCGTGCGTCGGACGGCGACCGAGACCGACGAGCTGCTGCGGGTCGCGCTGGGGGCGCCCGGCTCGGGCTGAGCGCGGCCCGCTCCGCGTCTCGGTCGGCTGCAGGTGGCGTGCGGTGCGCGCGGTCATCCCCGCGGAGGACGCGGCGCGCACGGTCGACGTGCTGAGATCGACGCATGCGCACGGGAGCCGTCCTCACGATCGCAGGCGTCGTCACGAGCCTCGCCGCGATGGTCGTCGCCATCGTCTACTTCTTCCAGCCGTGGCGCACGTGCGACTACGAGGACACGTCGGTGGGCTGCTCGATGCTGCCGGCCGACGCCGCGGTCATGATGGCGGCGCTGCTCGCGCTGCCGATCGGCGTCGCGCTCGCCATCGCCGGCGTCGTCGTCCTGCTGCGACGCGGCCGCGCCCGCCAGCTGCACGCGACCGCCTGACGAGGCGTCGCCGCCGAACGCGGCGAGCCCACCGACGGGGATGCGCCGTCCAGCCTCGTCCGAGAGGGTGGACGGCGACATCGAGTCGAGGATGGGATCGGGATGGACTGGCTGCTCGTCGCATCGACGCTCTATCTCGTCGGCGGCACGGCGTTCCTCGTCTGCTCCGTGCGGGCCGGGCGGCTGCGCGATCCGCGGGATGCGGACGGCCGTCGACGCCCGCGGGCGGAGGATGCGGACGAGCGCGCGGATCGTCTCGTCCGCATCGGGCAGGTCGTGCACGCGTCCTGCATCGGCCTCGCCCTCGTCGTCGGCGTCGTCGCGCGCCCCGAGTCGCTGCCCTTCGTGGGCGGGGCGGCCGCGATCGGCCTCCTGATCGCGCTCGTCGTGCGCGTGGTGCGCCGCCGCCGGCGCGCACACCGGGCCGCGACGCTCGACGCCGACGCGGCATAGGTCGCGGCTGCACCGCCGCATCCACGGCTGACAGACCCGCGAGGCGCGCATGGCGTCTCGCATCCCGCTCACGCGTGATCGCGGCGGTGGAGTTGGCGCGCGAGGCGCACGTCGATCGCCTCGCCGTCGGCCCGTGGGGATGGCCAGGAGGCCGTCGGGCGAGCCGACGCGTCGCATCCGCCGCACGGGGAGGGTTGCAGGCCGACGCCCACCTTGGCTGACCGATCGCCACCGGGATCGTGCCGCGGTTGCTCGGGCGCGGCGGGGCTTCGACCGCCACGGGTGACGGAGCCTGACAGGGGCCGTGCAGCGGACGCTCGGACGCAGCGGGCACGATGGTCGTGACGACTGGAGGATCCGTGCGCCGCACCCTCGTGCTTCCCGTGGCCATCGTGGCGACGCTCGTGCTCGGCGCGTGCGCACCCGGCACGCTCGACGCGGAGCCGTCCGCATCCGCCGGTGCGCCGTCGGCGTCTCCGTCCACCGCGCCGGACCCGTCCCCGAGCGCATCGCCCGAGGCCGATGGCGAGCGATTCGACGACGTCGACCTCGCCGCATCCCTCGTGCCGCTGCCGTTCGAGCCGGGCGAACCGGATCGATGGGGCGACTGGACGACGTCGCCTCGCGACGATCTGATGCCCGGTCTCGATCCGGCCGCCTTCGTCGACGCGCCCGAGTGCGCCGCGGCCGCAGAGGCGATCGTCGCGCTCGCACCGGAGGAGGTCGTCGTCGGCGGCTACCCCTACGACGACACGCTCGTGAGCTGGGTCGTCGTGGCCCGCATGCCGTCGCCCGACGGTGCGGCGGCGTTCGTCGACGCCGTCGACGCTGCGGCCATCGCCTGCACCGACGTCACGGGCACCGCCGTCGAGCAGTACGGCGTCGTCGGACTGGTCGGCCCCCTCGAGCCGTCCCCTGCGATCGAGGCAGCCGGCCACGGGTTCGTCGCCGTGGCGCAGGACGGGTCCAACCACTACACGGGATACGTCGTGGCCGCCCACGACGAGCTCGTCCTCATGACCGTCTCTGACATGATGGCCATCGGCTGGGATGAGCGCGCCGTCGCAGAGGTCCAGACCGAGATCGAGGCGCTCGACGCCGCGGCGGGCGGCTAGCGGTCGCAGCGACCGCCTCGGCTGCGCTCATCCGCGTGGAGGACGCGGGCGGCGCCGAGGTGCTGCGATCGCGCCATGCGCGCAGGCGTCGCATCCGACGGCTGCGAGCAGGCTGGCTGTCGAGCGCGGCAGGACCTCGACGACTCGATCTCGCGTCGTGTCGCGGCGGCCAGTCCCGCGGGGCTGCGGTGTCGCGAGCAGCGCCCCCTCCGATTCCGCGGCTGAGCGGGCCGTCGAGGACGCATCGCACGCGCCGGCCCGCTCAGGCGCGGATCCGGCGGGCGCACCGGCGGCGGGTGCACCGGCGGCAGGTGCGGCGGCGGCGGGTGCGGCGGCGCGACCGATCAGCAGCGCGGCATCAGCGCAGCGGCGGCGTCGGCTGCGGCTCCGCACCGCGCCCATCCACCTCGGAGTCGTCGATCGCGACGGGCGAGGGCGACACGGGGATGAGCAGCGCGAGGCCGGCCAGCAGCACGATGACGATGCCGATGATGCCGAAGCGGGTGTCCGAGAAGATCGTGACGAAGATGCCGAAGAGCGTCGGCGCGAGGAACGACACCGCGCGACCCGTGGTCGCGTACAGGCCGAACATCTCGCCCTCGCGTCCGGGCGGCGTGATGCGCGCCATGAACGATCGGGCCGATGCCTGCACGGGGCCGACGAAGATCGTGAGGATCAGGCCCACGACCCAGAACGCGGCCTTGCCCTGGATGAAGATCGCCGAGATCCCCGCGGCCGACAGGACGATGAGCGACGTCGTGATGACGACCTTCGGGCCGAAGCGGTCGTCCGCCCAGCCGCCGACGAACGTGCCGGCGCCCGCCGTGACGTTGGCGGCGATCGCGAAGAGCAGCACCTCGGTCGACGAGAAGCCGAAGACCGTGGAGGCGATGATCGCGCCGAACGTGAAGATCGCCGAGAGGCCGTCGCGGAAGATCGCGCTCGAGATGAGGAAGAGCAGCGTCTTCGGGCTGCGACGGCCGATGGCGCGGATCGTGCGGAACAGTCGGCGGTACGACTCGACGACGCTCACGCGCTCGCCCCGCTCCTTCGCGGGCAGCTCGGGCACCATGACGAGCACGGGGATCGCGAAGATCGCGAACCACACGGCGGAGATGACGATCGCGAGCCGCACGTCGAGCGCCTCGCCGTCGGTGCCCGAGGGGATGGCGAGCAGGCCGTTGGTCGCCGGGTCGCCGAACGGGAAGAGGAAGAGCACGAGCAGCAGCGCCAGCAGCACGATGCCGCCCACGTAGCCCATGCCCCATCCGAAGCCCGAGACGCGGCCCATGTTCTCCCTCGTGGAGACCTGGTGCAGCATCGCGTTGTAGTTGACGCTCGCGAACTCGAAGAAGAGGTTGCCGACGCCCAGCAGCGCCGCGCCGAGCCAGATGTACTCGGGCACGGGCGTGACGAAGAACATCGCGAGCATCGCGAGGATCGTGAGGCCCGTGTTGATCGCGAGCCACAGCTTGCGCTTGCCGCTGCCGTCGGAGCGCTGGCCGAGGATCGGCGCGAGCAGCGCGACGAGGCCGCCGGCGATCGCGACCGCCCAGGCGACGACGGCGGCGTTGTCGGCGAGGGCGCCCGTGAGCGCCTGGCCGCCCTCCGCGATGATCGCCGGCTCGACGAAGAGGTCGGAGGCGATGTAGCGGCTGAAGACGAACGTCGTGACGACGGCGTTGAACGAGGCGGAGCCCCAGTCCCACAGCGCCCAGGCACGGGCGCGCTTGCGCAGGATGCGGTCGTCGACGGTGGCGATGCTCACGGTGCCGAGCCTATGTCGCGACGGTGCGCTGCTCCTGGCTGGGCGCGGCGTCGTTCATGCGGTGTTCGCTCGACTCCCGCTCTTCGCAGCGCTGCAGCAGCAGGAGGTCTCGCCTTCCGGCCCCGAAGGTGTGAGCGGAGCGAGCCTCGAAGGGGTTCGTGCGGTTGGGTGCCCTTCGAGGCTCGCTGCGCTCGCACCTCAGGGATCGGGTGGGTGGAGCACCTCGGGGAGCGGGTGGGTGGAGCACCTCAGGGAGCGGGTGGGCGAGGCGGAGCACGAGGGGCGAGGGTGTGGCATGCTCACGCCGTGGACATCACGCAGACCCTCCTGCCGGGCGTGGGAGTGCGATACGACATGACGACGCGCAAGGGCGTGCCCATCAGCGTCGTCGTGCACCGCGAGGGACCCGCCGACCTGTGCGTCTCGAGCAAGCACGACCCCGACGACGTGCGCCTCGCGCTGCACCTCGACGAGGAGGAGATCGACGCGCTCACCGACGTGCTCGGCGCGCATCGCATCACGCAGAGCATGGCCGACGTCACCCGCGCCATCCCCGGCCTCGAGACGGCCCGTCTGCTCGTCGAGGACGGCACGGCCTTCGTCGGGCGTCCGCTCGGCGACACGAGGGCGCGCACGCTCACGGGCTGCTCGATCGTCGCGATCGTGCGGGCCGACGACGTCATCGCGGCACCGACGCCCGCCGACGTCCTGCAGGCCGGCGACTCGCTCGTCGCGATCGGCTCGCTCGACGGCCTCGAGCAGCTCCGCACGCGCCTGCGCACCGGATAGGTCGCCGTGCACGACATCTCCGCCCTGCTCCTCGAGCTCGGCGCCGTCGTGCTCGGGGTGTCGCTGCTGGGGCTCATCGCCCACCGCGTCGGCATCTCGCCCATCCCGCTCATGCTGCTCGCCGGGCTGCTCGTCGGCGCCGGCTCGAGCATCGACCTCGACGCCGCCGAGCCGTTCATCGAGCCGGCCGCCGAGATCGGCGTCCTCCTGCTGCTGCTCATGCTCGGGCTCGAGTTCACCGCCGGCGAGCTCGGGCAGTCGCTGAAGCGGCATTCGACGTCGGGGGCGATCGACTTCGGCCTCAACGCCTCCGCCGGCTTCCTCGTCGGGCTCATGCTCGGGATGCCGTGGCAGGCGGCGCTCGCGCTCGCGGGCATCACGTGGGTGTCGTCGTCGGGCATCATCGCCCGACTGCTCGACGACCTCGGCCGCGTCGCCAACCGCGAGACGCCGGCCGTGCTGTCGATCCTCGTCATCGAGGACATCGCCATGGCGATCTTCCTGCCCATCCTCATCGCCGTGCTCACGGGGGCGGCGTGGTGGCAGGCGCTCGGCGCCGTCGCGCTCGCGCTCGCCGCCGTGACCACGATCCTCGTCGCCTCGCAGCGGGCCTCGGGCGGCATCCGCTGGCTGCTGAGCCACCCGAGCGACGAGCAGGTGCTGCTGCGCCTGTTCGGCATCACCCTCATCGTCGCGGGGCTCACGCAGATGCTCGGTGCCTCCGCAGCCGTCGGCGCGTTCCTCGTCGGCATCGCGGTGCCGCCGTCGATCGCCGAGCGCGCCCGCGCCATCCTCGGACCGCTGCGCGACCTCTTCGCGGCGATCTTCTTCCTGTCGTTCGGCCTGCCGATCGTGCCCGCCGACCTGCTGCCCGTGCTGCCGGCGGCGCTGCTGCTCGCCGTCGTGACGGCGGCGACCAAGATGCTCACCGGCTGGCTCGCCGCCAAGCGCGACGGCGTGCTCGTGAAGGGCCGACTGCGCGCCGGCGCGACGCTCATCGCGCGCGGCGAGTTCTCGATCATCATCGCCGCCCTCGCGGTCGGCGCGGGCTATCCCGAGCTGGGTCCGCTCGCCGCCTGCTACGTGCTGATCCTCGCGATCGTGGGGCCGATCCTCGCGCGCTTCATCGTGCGGGCGCCGCGGCGCGACGCCGCCCTCGCCTAGCCGATCGCCTAGTCAGGCCCGCGTCGGCGGTCGTGTTCCGGGAGCTCGACGGCATGGGTGCCGACGGCAGCCAGGATCGCGGCCGGGATCGCGATGGCGAGCGCTGCGATCGCCGCGAGACCGACGTAGCCGGACGCATCCGACTCGGACTGCGAGTACGTCTGCGCGAACAGCACGAGGCTCGCCGCGGAGATCGCCAAGGCCAGCGCAGACGCTCTCGCCGCTGCTCGGAACCGCGTCGTCCCCGACCAGAGCCTCCCGAGCGCGATCCCTGCAGCGATCACCCCACCCATGCACAGCATGGTCAGGAGCCATTGCGCGGAGGACCCGACAAATGTTGAGGTGAACGTGGACATCCGATTGATCACGGCCAGGAGTACCCAGGAAGCCGAGGCTGCACCAAACGGTACGACCACCTCGAGCCAACGCCTGCTCCCGTGTCGCATCGCCGCTTCCTACCAGTTGCAGTTGCGCGTCACGTAGTGCGCAGGATTCGAGTACGAGGGAAGCGGGGCTCGAGATCCCTCGAGACCCCATGCGGGTTGCGGATCGAGGCCGCTGGCGCCGAGGAATCCGATGACGACCTTGCCAGCGGCGTGGACGGCACGATCGTGGTCAGAGCAGCGGACGGCATGTTCCTCGCGGGCGTTGCGCCGGCATGGGCCGTCGACGCGAGCGGAAGAAGTGCTGTAGACAGCGCGTCGACGACATCATCGGGTTCGTCCGCGTGTGCGGTGCTCATCCCTCCGATCGCCATCAAGGCCGTTGCCACGATTGCCATGCCTGCTCGACGTGTCCGCATCATCATCACCCTTCGCAGTCGGCGGCTATCGCGCCGTTCGGAAGTCGACCAGACCTCGCCCTCCGGTGGACTCACCTGCGCGTGATCGGCAACCAAGGTTGACGTCCGCGCGGTGGCACCAGCAGCGACGCCGAGGGTCTCGGCCTTCCCCTCGATCTCGTCAGGTCCTCGAGGGCCTTCTAGCGCCCCGCGCCCGGGGCTGACTCCCGCGCATGATGGACGCATGAGCCAGAGCCAGGTCCGCAGCGTGTCCGCAGCCTTCGACGCCGTCGCCGAGTCGTGGCAGCCGCATCGGCTCGCGACCGTGAACGACGCCGACGTGAAGGTCGTGCGGCTGCTCGGGGAGTTCGTCTGGCACACGCATCCCGACACCGACGAGCTGTTCCTCGTGCGGTCGGGCACGCTCGTGATCCAGCTGCGCGACGGCGACGTGACGCTCGAGCCAGGCGACGTCTTCGTGATCCCCGCGGGCGTCGAGCACTGCCCGCGCGCCGACGAGGAGGTGGAGGCGATCCTCATCGAGCGCGTCGGCACCGTGAACACCGGCGACGCGGGCGGCGAGCGCACGTCGGCGCTGCGCGAGCTCTGACGCTCGGGCCGCGGACCGGGGTCGCGGCCCTCGGGCCGGACGGGTCAGGCGGCGATCGAGATCAGCAGCGACGCGAAGACGGCGATGATCGCGGTCGAGTACGCGAACGCGAGCACCGAGTGGACGATCGCGAGCGAGCGGACCGATCCGCGCACGAGCTGCACGTCCGACGACGAGAACGTCGTCGACAGCTGCACCGAGAGGTAGAGGAAGTCGCGCAGCGTGCGCTCCTCGGTGCCCGGGAACGTCAGCGAGTCGTCGTTCGCCCACGAGCGCATGTAGTCCACGGCGAACACCGCGACCATGAGCACCCAGGTGCCCGCGACACCCAGCACGCAGATCGCGGGCAGCCAGATGCCGCCACGCTCGAGGTCGCCCGTCGCGAGGAGCACGACGGAGGCCACGCCCACGAACACCACGATCGCCGCCCACGACTTGGGGCCCGAGAGGAAGAAGAACCGCACGAGGCGGCTGCGCTCGTCGGAGCGAACCAGGAGTGCGCGGAGGCGGTCGCCATGGAGGCCGCGGAACGCGAGGGCCGTGAGCGCGAGGAAGATCGGGCCGTAGACGCCGAACGTCAGAGCCATGAACGCCGTGGTCGCCGTGGACTCGTCGAAGGACACGCCGGCGACGACGCGCACGACCGCCAGCGCGACGAAGCCGATCGCGACCGCGATCGCCGAGGCGATCGTGTGGCGCACGGCCTCGCGATGGGTCGCCTTCGTGCCTCTCGCCATGCGAGCCACCGTATCCGCCCGACGCCGAGACGCTCGCCGTGGCGGAGGGAGCTCAGCGGCGGGTGGGCGGTCGCCCGTCGTGCTCGCCGTCATGGCTTCGATGCCGGCTCCAGAGGCGGTCGAGCCCCAGGAGCGCGAGGAAGGAGAGCAGCGTCGACGCGAGCAGCGGCCAGAGGTCGAGCCGAAGGATCAGCCCGACGACCCCGATGATCGCCGCGGGCACCCAGGAGAAGCGCGAGAAGGCGTCGGTGCGCCGGGTGGTCATGCGCAGTTCCTCGCGCTCGTGGCGACGAATCGTCCGCGACCGGGAGTCATCACGCCGACACGGAAGCGGGCTCGCACGTGGCGAACGTACGTCTCTCTGCCGCGCCCGGATCCTCTGCACCCTGGGATCGTCGACTCGGGACCACCACTGGGCGCATCACCGACCGTGCGATCCCCGCCGCGCGGGGTCGGCGCCCAGTCGGCGACGGCGCGTCAGGCGGCCGTGGAGATGAGCAGCGAGGCGAAGACGGCGACGATGACGGTCGAGTACGCGAACGCGACGACGGAGTGCACGGTCGCGAGGCGGCGGGCCGGGGTCGCGACGAGCTCGACGTCGGAGGAGGAGAAGGTCGTCGACAGCTGGACGGACAGGTACACGAAGTCGGCGAAGGTCGGCTCGTCATCGCCGGGGAAGCGCAGCGATCCGTCGTTCGCCCAGAGGCGCATGTACTCCACGGCGAAGACGGCCACGAGGAGCACCCAGGTGCCCACGACGCACAGCACGCACGCGCCGACGAGCCACAGGCTCTCGCGTGCATCGCCCGTCGCCAGCAGCAGCACCGCCGTGACGCCGACGGCGACGATCGTCGTCGCCCACGTCTTGGGGCCGCCCAGCAGCAGCAGCCGCACGAGCGTGCGCTGCTCGTCCGAGGTGCGAAGCCGATCGCGCAGCTCAGCGCCCGGCAGCGAGCCAAACGCGACGTGCGTCAGGCCAAGGAAGATCGGGCCGTAGACGCCGAAGACGAGGGTGAGCGAGACGACGAGCGAGCTCGCGCCACGGATGCGCTCGTCGACCACGAGCAGTACGAGCAGCAGCGCGCAGGCGACGAGGGTCGCAGCCGCGATCGCGACGGTGTGGCGAGTGAGGTCGCGGTGCAGCCGCCGCGCGGGCTTCGACATGGGGACACCGTAGTGGCGGGCTCCGAGAGGCGGATCTGCGGCGTCCAGCGATGCATTGCCGATGCACAGCCACGAGGCGTCCCAGAACTTGACACGACTCGACGCAAGGTTAGACTTGAGCGTGCACGGCTCAGATCGTAGATCGCCGTCGTGCACCGGTTCCGGGGGACGAGCTCGCCGCCAGTCATGGGGGGTTGTCGGCGGGCTCCTCCACCGGAATCACGCACACCAGCAGACATCCGCAGACCACAAGGAGCAGCCACCATGGCACGAGCAGTCGGCATCGACCTCGGCACCACCAACTCCGTCGTCGCATTCCTCGACGCCGGGCAGCCCACCGTCATCGCGAACGCCGAGGGCTTCCGCACGACCCCCTCGGTCGTCGCCTTCGCGAAGGACGGCGAGACCCTCGTCGGCGAGCCGGCCAAGCGCCAGGCCGTCACGAACGTCGACCGCACCATCGCGTCCGTCAAGCGCCACATGGGCACCGACTGGACGACCGCGGTCGACGACAAGCGCTACACGCCGCAGGAGATCTCGGCGCGCATCCTCGGCAAGCTGAAGCGCGACGCCGAGACGTACCTCGGCGAGCCCGTCGGCGACGCCGTCATCACGGTGCCCGCGTACTTCAACGACGCCGAGCGCCAGGCCACGAAGGAGGCCGGCGAGGTCGCAGGCCTCAACGTGCTCCGCATCATCAACGAGCCCACGGCCGCCGCGCTCGCGTACGGCCTCGACAAGGGCAAGGAGGACGAGCTCATCCTCGTCTTCGACCTCGGTGGCGGCACGTTCGACGTCTCCCTCCTCGAGGTGGGCAAGGACGACGACTTCTCGACGATCCAGGTCCGCTCGACCGCCGGCGACAACCGCCTCGGCGGCGACGACTGGGACGAGCGCGTCGTCGAGTGGCTGACGAAGAAGTTCAAGGAGTCGACGGGCGTCGACGTCTCGAAGGACAAGATCGCCCGCCAGCGCCTCAAGGAGGCCGCGGAGCAGGCGAAGAAGGAGCTCTCCTCCTCGACGTCCACGAGCATCCAGCTGCCATACCTCTCCCTCACGGAGAACGGCCCGGCCAACCTCGACGAGACCATCACGCGCGCCCAGTTCGAGCAGATGACCTCCGACCTCCTCGAGCGCACCCGCAAGCCCTTCGAGGACGTCATCCGCGAGGCGGGCGTCACGGTCGGCGAGATCGCGCACGTCGTGCTCGTCGGCGGCTCGACCCGCATGCCCGCCGTCACCGAGCTCGTGAAGAAGCTCACCGGCGGCAAGGAGCCCAACAAGGGCGTGAACCCGGACGAGGTCGTCGCCATCGGCGCCGCGCTGCAGGCCGGCGTGCTGAAGGGCGAGCGCAAGGACGTCCTCCTCATCGACGTCACGCCGCTCTCGCTCGGCATCGAGACCAAGGGCGGCATGATGACGCGCCTCATCGACCGCAACACCGCGATCCCCACGAAGCGCTCCGAGACGTTCACGACGGCCGAGGACAACCAGCCGTCCGTGTCGATCCAGGTCTTCCAGGGCGAGCGCGACTTCACGCGCGACAACAAGGCGCTCGGCACCTTCGAGCTCACGGGCATCGCACCCGCGCCGCGCGGCATCCCGCAGGTCGAGGTCACCTTCGACATCGACGCCAACGGCATCGTGCACGTGTCCGCGAAGGACAAGGGCACCGGCACCGAGCAGTCGATGACGATCACGGGCGGCTCGAGCCTCTCGAAGGACGACATCGAGCGCATGGTGAAGGACGCCGAGGAGAACGCCGCCGCCGACAAGGCCCGTCGCGAGACGGCCGAGACGCGCAACGGCGCCGAGCAGCTCGTCTACTCGGTCGAGAAGCTGCTGGCCGACAACGCCGAGGCGCTGCCCGACGACGTGAAGACCTCGGTGCAGGCCGACGTCGACGCGCTGAAGACGGCGCTCGCGGGCGACGACGACGCCGCGCTCAAGACGGCCTTCGACACCCTCACCGCGTCGCAGCAGAAGCTCGGCGAGGCGCTGTACCAGCAGCAGGCGCAGGCCCCGGCCGACGCCGACGGCGAGCAGCCGCAGGCCGACCAGGAGTCGTCGAACGACGACGACGTGGTCGACGCGGAGATCGTCGACGACGAGGACGACACGAACGAGAAGAAGTAGTCCGATGAGCGACGACATCCGTCCCGAGGACGACAACGAGGGAGGCCCGGTGTTCCGCGACAAGCGACGCATCGACCCCGAGACCGGCGAGGCTCGCCAGAGCCCGGCGGACGCGCAGGCGGCCGCCGCCGAGGCAGCGGAGGCGGCCCAGCCCGCCGCCTCCGCGCCCGACGCGTCGGCACCCGACCCCGACGACCTGACGGCCGAGGACCGCGCCCTGCTCGAGGGCGAGGCGCAGAGCCTCGCCGACGAGCGGGCCGGCTTCGAGGCGCAGATCGCCGCGGGGCAGGAGGAGGTGCGCAGGCTGCAGGCCGAGTACGTCAACTACCGCAACCGCGTCGAGCGCGAGCGCGCCGCGGACAAGGCGGCCACGACGGCATCCGTGCTGTCGGCGCTGCTGCCCGCGCTCGACGACCTCGACCGCGCCGAGCAGCACGGCGACCTCGACGGCTCGCCGCTCGCGCTCGTCGCCCAGAAGCTCCGCGCATCCATCGCGGGCCTCGGCCTCGAGGCCGTCGGCGTCGTCGGGGAGCCGTTCGACACCGCGATGCACGAGGCGATCGCGCAGCTGCCGAACCCCGACCCGCAGGCGACCGAGATGACGATCGCCGACGTCGTGCAGCGCGGCTACCGCATCGGCGAGCGCCTCGTGCGCCCGGCGAAGGTCGCCGTCTTCGTGCCCGCCGACGCACCGGCGGAGTAGGGGCGATGGCGAGCAACGACTGGTTCGACAAGGACTTCTACGCGGTGCTCGGCGTCGCGAAGGACGTCGACGCCGCCGACCTCAAGAAGCAGTACCGCAAGCTCGCGCGGCAGTTCCATCCCGACTCCAACCCGGGGGATGCGAAGGCCGAGGCGCGCTTCAAGGAGATCTCCGAGGCGTTCACCGTGCTGTCCGACGCGAAGCAGCGCGAGGAGTACGACTCCGTGCGCGCCATGGCAGGCGGGCGCCCGCGCTTCGCGCCGGGCGCGCAGGGCGGCTTCGAGGACGTATTCGGCGGCATGTTCGGGCAGGGCGGCGGCCCGCGCGTGCAGTACTCGCAGGGCGACTTCGAGGACATCCTCGGCGGGATGTTCGGCGGCGGAGGCGGGGGAGCGGGCTTCCGCGCCCCCCAGCGCGGCCGCGACGTCACGGCGAACGCGCAGCTCGACTTCCTGTCGGCGGTGCAGGGCGACACGCTGAAGCTCACCGTCGGCGGACGCTCGATGACGGTCAAGATCCCCGCGGGCGTCCACGACGGCCAGAAGATCAAGATCAAGGGCAAGGGTCAGGCGTCGATCACGAACGGCCAGCCCGGCGACCTCATCGTCACCGTTCAGGTGCGCCCGCACCCGGTCTTCCAGCTCGACGGTCGCAACATCCGCGTCGACGTGCCCGTGACGTTCGCCGAGGCGACCCTCGGCGCGACGATCGAGGTGCCGACCGTCGGCGGCGGCACCGTGCGCCTCAAGGTGGCACCCGGCACGCCGTCCGGCCGCGTGCTGCGCGTCAAGGGCAAGGGCGTGGCCTCCCCGCAGGGCGCAGGCGACCTGCTCGCGACCGTGCAGGTGGCGGTGCCCTCGCACCTCAACGCCAAGCAGCGCGAGGCGCTCGAGGCGTTCATCGCGGCGTCGGGCGACGAGTCGCCGCGCGACGACCTGCTGGCGAAGGCGCGGTGACCTGAGCGTGGGACGCATCCCGGAGGAGCTCGACGAGTCGAGCCCGATCTTCTCGATCGCTGCCGCGGCCGAGCTCGCCGGCATGCACCCGCAGACGCTCCGCCAGTACGACCGCATCGGCCTCGTCGAGCCGCAGCGCACCGCCGGCAACACGCGGCGGTACTCCATGCGCGACATCGGGCAGCTGCGGCAGGTGCAGCTGCTCTCGCAGGAGGGTGTGTCGCTCGAGGGCATCCGCCGCATCCTCGAGCTCTCGAACGAGGTGCGCGGGCTCAAGGCGCGCGTGCGCGAGCTCGAGGCGACGCTCGCCGACCAGGTGATCGACCGCCGCGGCCGCGTCTTCGCCGCCGGGGCCGAGGGCGTCACGTCGCTGCGCTCCGGCGCGCGCCCGGCGAAGCGCAACCAGGTCGTCGTGTGGCGGCCGCTGCATCGCGGCTGACCGCGGCGCGGACGCCGCACGACCCACCTCGGTCACAGCGACGGCGGGTACCGTCGCGGATGTGAGCGAGCTCGAGGCCCCGCCGCCACCCGGCAGCGACACCCCCGTGCCCGGCGACGTCGTCGCGGCTCCGCGCCGCCGACGCGCCGCCGCCTCTGCGCCCGACGGGCTCGTGCCCAAGACGGCGCTCGAGCAGCGCGCCGAGCGGCGCGAGCGCGAGCGTCGCGCACGCGCGCTGCCACCGCCGCTCGCGAACCCCATGGCCGGAGCGGTGCCACCCTACGCGGCGCAGCTCGCCTGGGAGGCGCAGCAGCGCGCCGGGATGCCGGGCGTCGGGATGCCGGGCGTCGGGGCGCAGGCGTTCGCCGGTTCGCGACCACCCGCCGGCCAGCAGCCGCCGCGGTCGGCGCCGCCTCACGCGCCTGGACCGTATCCGGGTCAGGCGGCCCCCGTGCAGCACGGAGCTCCGGCGCAGACGGGTGCGGCGCAGCCGCACCCGGCCTTCCCGCAGCACGTGCCGAACGGGACGCAGCCGTATCCGGCGTCGCCGCAGCAGCGGGTGTCGAACGGCACGCAGCCGTATCCGGCGTCCCTGCAGCAGCAGGTGTCGAACTGGCCGCAGCCGTACCCGGCGTACCCGCAGCAGGCCCACCTGGCATCGGTCGGGTGGCCCACGGCACCCGGGTACCCGTACGCCCCGCCCGGCGTCGGCCAGCCCGGCGGGTACGGCTACGCATCCGCGCCGCACCAGCCCGGCGGATACGGCTACGCGCCCGCGCCGTACCAGCCCGGCGGATACGGCTACCCGCCCGCACCGTACCCGCCCGTGATCGCCGCGCCGCCGAAGCCCAGGCTGACGCGTCGCCAGACTCGAGCGGCGGTGCTCGGCTCGCTCGTCGGCCAGACGCTGCTCGCGCTCGCGACGCACCTGCTCGTCGCCTCCGCGTTCGTGCTGCTGCTGTGGGGCACGCTCTCCGAGGGCGGCACCGACGGGCTCGACGCGCTCGAGGCCGACAGCCTCACCGACGTCGTCGCGTTCTGGGCAGACCCGGCGCGCATCCCCCTGACGGTCGTGATCGTGCTGCTCGTGACGGGCGCGATCGGCGCTGCCGGCTGCATCGCCTCGTACCTGTGGCAGCGCTCGGCGGGGCTCGTGGGCATCAAGCGGTCGATCGCGCTCGCCTACGCGACCACGACGGGCATCGGCGGGTTCGTCGGCCTCGCGCTCTGGCCGATCGTGCTGATCTTCGGCCTGTTCGGCATCCTGCTGAGCTCCGCCTCCCTCACGGTCGGGTCGCTGTGGGGCTGGCTCTTCCTGAGCCTCGCGATCTCGATCGTGCTGACGGGCGCCGTCGGCATGCTGTTCGGCTGGGTCTACCTCCTCGCGTTCCGTCCGCGGCCCACCTGGGCGCAGCTGGAGGCCGCGCAGCGTCAGGCCGAGATCGACGCCGAGCGTCGTGCTGCCGAGGCGGACGCCGCCGAGCTCTCCCGGGTGGAGTGACCCGATGCCGCAGGTCGGTCGAGCCGAGCGCGAGCGGGCCGTGCGCCCGCCGCTGCCGCCGCACGTGCGCACCGCTGCCCGCAGCGCCGGTGGCTGGGGGCTGACGCTCTTCTCGGCCGGCGTGAACCTCGTGGTCGCCCTCTCCGCCGTCGGCACGGTGGTCGCGCTCGCACGCTGGTTCCTCGTCGAGCTCGTCGCCGGCAGCGACGGCGTCGAGCAGGCCGTCGCGAGCTGGCTCGCGAGCATCGACCCGACGCCGTGGATCGTCACGATCGTCGTCGTCCTCCTGATCGCAGGCGGGCTCGCGGCGCTCGGCGCCACGACGAGCATCCGCATCCTCCGCCGCGCGGGCATCGCGCGTGCTCGCGAGATCACGTGGTGGTGCTGCGGCGTCGGCACGGTCGTGCAGGCGGCGCTGAGCATCGCGTCCGGATGGATCATGACGCTCGTGGGGCTGCTGACGGGCGTCGTGGGGCTCGGCATCGTCGTGCTGATCTACGTCGTCGTGTCGACCCTGCT
The DNA here is from genome assembly GCF_039531815.1 of Agrococcus versicolor. Lineage (NCBI taxonomy): Bacteria > Bacillati > Actinomycetota > Actinomycetes > Micrococcales > Microbacteriaceae > Agrococcus > Agrococcus versicolor. The sequence goes on from NZ_BAAAQT010000001.1 coordinate 194,214, forward strand.
CACGTCGCTCGTCGGATACCTCGCGGGCCCGCGGCTGTGGATGGCGCGCACGCGGCGCGAGCTCGCGCGGGCTCCGGCGGCGTGAGCGTCAGCCCGCGTGGCGGGCGAGCTCGCGGCGGATCGCGCGCGGACGCAGCGGACGGCATCCCGCGTCCGTGAGCGCACGGACGATCGTCGGCTCGCGGCGTGCGAGCAGCAGGCCGCGCCGCACGAGGAAGGCCGGGCTCTTGCGGCGCTCGCGCAGGTCGCGCAGGAACCGGAACGCCATCGTGGTGCCCCGCGGACGGCGGACCGCGATCGCGTCGAGCAGCAGGCCGCGCTCGAGCGCCGGCGCCACGACCTCGCTCGCGAAGATGCCCTCGGCGACGAACGCGCGCGCATGTCCGAGCTCGAGCGTGCGCCAGCCGACGCGATCGCTCAGCGCGATGTCGTACTCGGGCACCTTCGTGGTGCCGGTGGTCGCGAGCTCCTCGATCGCGGCGATCGCGTCGGGCAGGTGCCACGAGCCGGGGTGATCCCAGTCGACCTCGCCCGTGTCGAGCACGGGGAGGGCGGGGTCGCCCGCGACGCGGTAGAAGTCGTCGAGCCGCAGCACCGGCAGCCCCGACGACTCCGCGAGCCGCGACTTGCCGGAGCCGGACGCACCGCCCACGAGCAGCATCCGTGCGATCGGCGCCTGCTCGGGCGTCTGGGGCGACGGCTGATCGGTCTGCTCGGACGCCGGTCGTGATGCCGGCTCGGGTGCCTCGATCGCGTCGTCGGAGGGCGCGGGCGCATCGGGCATGGACTCCATGATCCCACGGGCCCGGGCATCGGCGCACGCTGCCGGATGCGCGGCTCGCCGCCTCGGCGGCGCCGGATCCGCGGCTGAGCGAGTCGTCGCGTGCGCATTGCGCTTGGCGTGCCGCTCAGGCGTGGATTCGGCGGTGATCGGAGTCGGACCTGGTGAGGCGACGCCGCGGACCTGGGCAGGGCGAGGACGCGGCCCGCGCGGCGGCGGTGCGGCGACCGCGCCGGTACGTCGGACGGGCCGAGGATGCTCGGCTCCCGGCTCCCGGCTCCCGGCTCCCGGCTCCCGGTTGCCGCCGGATCCGCGGCTGAGCGGGTCGTCGCGTGCGCATTGCGTCTCGCGTGCCGCTCAGGCTTTGATGCGGCGGTGATCGGAGGCCGATCTGGCGGGGCGACGGCACGGACTTGGAGCGGCGAGGGCGCCGCCCGTCGGGAACGACGGGTCGGCACGACGGGTCGGTGCGACGGGTCGGGGCGACGGGAGGCTGCCGCTACGGCACGTCGAACCGGCCGACGAGGATGCCCGCCTCCTCGCCGCCGCCGAGCCCGGGCGCCTCGAGGATGCCCTCCCACCGGTAGGTGCGACCGATGGCCTGCACCGTCACGACCCAGCTCGTCCGGTCGATGTCGCAGTCGGCGTAGAGGTTGAGGCGCACCTCGTACGTGCCCGACGGTGCCTCGCCCGTGGGCCAGGTGACGTTCTCGTTGCGGATGCCGTCGATGCTGCACGACGGATTCGAGTCGAGGTCGAGCTCGCCGCCCGAGGGCGAGGTCGTGGAGCCGTAGTAGATGGTGTCGCCGTTCGGGTCGACCACGTAGAGGTCGGCGTCGACGTCCTCGTTCCACGACACGCTCACCTGCACGTCGCCCGTGCCGACCTCGACGACCGAGATCGCCGTCGCATCCGTCGAGCTCGTCGTGCCGGCGTCGTCGGCGACCGCGACGATCACCGAGAAGTCGGTCGTGGGCGGGCTCTGCGACAGGGTGACGACGATCGACGTGCTCGTGGTCGGCGCGCCGAGGTCGATCTCGTACGAGCCCGGCCAGGCCGTCGGCGTCGTCGACGAGGCGGACGTCGGGCCGACGCCGACGTGCACCGACGAGAAGGGCTCGTCGGCCGAGACGACGATCTCGACGCTGCCGCCGTTGACGGCGATGGCGCGGTCGGTGACGGTGACGGTGCTGCCGGAGCCGGGCGTCACGGCGTCGCCGACGCTCGCACCCTCGGCGTCGCCGCCGTCGGCGGTCGCGGCCGTGAGGTAGTCGTCGATGCTCGCGTCCGCCGGCGGAGTCGTCGAGGTGGGGCCGGCATCGGACGTCGTGGGGCTCGGCGGCTGGGGGATGCTCGGGATGCAGCCCGTCAGCGCGATGCCGGCGACGAGGATCGCGGCGAGTGCCGCGAGGGGGCGGCGGCGAGACGTCGTACGCATGCCGCGAGGCTAGGCCGCGATCCTGGATGCGCGCGCCGAGCGCACCGCAGGCCGGCGCCAGCGACCGCGCGCGAGGACGCCGAGCCGGGCGCCAGACCAGCCCCGACGGGACGGCGGGACCCGGCCCGACCTCGTCGGGGAGCCGACGCGACCGCGCGCGAGGACGCCGAGCCGAGCGTCAGGCCGGCCCCGACGCGCCGGTGGGACCCGGCCCGCGCGAGTCGGTTCAGCCGACGCGGCGACGCAGCACGACGCCGAGCCCGAGCAGCAGCAGCGCCATGCCGGCCATCCAGGAGAGCGGCAGGAGCTCCCCACCCGTCGCGGGCAGGGATCCGCCGGACGATCCGGCCGCGCCACCTCCGACCGTGCCGCCCGGCGCCGGCGGCGAGCCGGTGCCCGGCGCCGTCGACGGCGGTGCGGTCGAGGGCGGGGCGGCTGCGGAGACCACGACGCTCGCGCAAGCGGCGGCCTCCTGGTCGACGCAGGCGTCGACGGGCTCCAGCGGCACGACGACGTCGCCGACGGAGGCCTCTCCCGCGGCGCGCAGCTCGAGCACGGAGCCCGGCGTCGTCTCGCGCACGACGCCCGTCAGGGTGAGGGTCGCCGACTCCCCGCTCGCGAGCGGCCCGACCTCCCAGCGCACCGCGCCGTCGAGCACGTCGCCGCCGCCGGCATCCGACACCTCGAGGCCCTCGGGCAGCGCGGCCTCGACGACGGCTCCGTCGAGCGTCGTGACGCCGGCGTTTGCGACGACGGTCGTGAAGGTCACCGACTCGCCCGTCGCAACCTCGTCGACGGAGGCGCTCGGTGCGATCGAGCCCGACGGGTCGACGACGCCGACGAGCCACGACGAGTCCTGGGCGATCGGCGCCGCCGCGCCGGCGATCGCCACGCCTCGCGAGTCGACCGGTGCGCCCGTCGCCGTGGCGGTGCGCGCCTGCTCTCCGAGGACGACCACGCTCGTCGCGGTGCACGTCGCCTCCTCGCCCACGGCGAGGACGGGGATGACGTTCGTGCCGTCGCCGCAGTCGATCGAGGCCGCGTCGACCAGGTCGTCGGTGACCACGACGGATGCGAGCTCGGTCGTGCCGGTGTTGGTCACCGTGAAGCCGTGCTCGACCTCGGAGCCGACCGGCAGTCGAGGACCGGGGGCGGCTGCGACGTCGACGCCGTTCGTCGTCGTCTCGATCGAGACGCCGGGCGCAGGCGCAGCCGTCGGCAGCAGGAGGCCGAAGCGCGTGATGCCCGAGCCCTGACGGTTCGCCATCTCGAGCGACAGCGACGTGACGGCCTGGGTCGTGACGAGGACCTCGATCATGCCCTGGTCGAGGCACTGCGGCGCGACGGCGTACGCGTTCGCGTCGGTGTCGTACGTGACCGTCGGCGGCGTCGAGCCGCTCTGCACGACGCGGTACTGGTAGTCGAGCCAGGCGCCCGCGGCATCCGAGGTCGCGACGAAGCGCTCGTCGATCCCCACCCCGGCACCGGTGCCGCACACGTCGACGTCCGCGACCGCGAGGCGGGAGCCGGCCGGCAGCACGCCGCCGGCCAGACCCGAGAAGTCGAAGTCGTAGGAGAAGGCCCAGCGCTGCGTGCGCTGGTCGACGGAGAAGGCGCTCGTGAGGACGTCGTTCGCGCCGGGCCATCCCGTCGGCTCGATCGCGCCAGGGGACGTGGGCCAGGCGGTGAGGAGGGCGCCCTGGGTGCCGGCACCGCCCGCGGCGAGCTGCGTGACGTCGAGGTCGATCGATCCGGCGAGCGACGGGTCGAGCACCCTGCCGGTCGTGCCGGCGGGCTCGTGCACGCGCAGCTCGAACGACGTGGAGCCGAGGATCTCCACGTCCGTGCGCGCCGTGCCATCCACCGAGACGGGCTCGAGGCCGGCCCACGTGCCGCCCGGCGCCTGGGTGCTCGACGCGAACCGGGGCTGGATGGGAGCGGGCGCGGCCTGCGCGGCCGCAGGCGCCACGAGCGCGAGGGCGACGATGGCGACGAGCGCGCTTGCGGATGCGGTGCGGACGCGCATGACGGCTCCTCGAGACGGGGGTGGCGCCGGGGACTCCGGTGCCCGACTGTACCCCGAGGCTGTACCCCGGCGCGATGGGTCGCGACGCCTGACCCGCCTCAGTCGTCGTCGCCCGCCGCATCCTCTCGCCGCATGCGCTCGCGGATCCCACCGTCGATCGTCGCGGGCGCGGCGCCCGGGTGGTGGATGGCGCCCGAGGTGTGCGGCACCGGCGTCGCGCGCTCGACCTCCGCATCGATCGTCGTCGCCGACAGCCGCTCGGTGATGCCCGGCAGGAGCCGGTGCGAGAGCCGTGCGACGCGCGCCTTGGGGCCGACGGGCTGCTGCTCCCTCGGGTCGGTGCACGCGGCGACGATCGCGTCGACGACGATCGCCGGGTCGTCCATCGCCGCCATGCGAGGTGCGTGGCCGGTGTAGTTCGCCGCGGCCGTCCACCACGGGGTGTCGATCGCCCACGGCATGACGGTGCCGACGCGGATCGACTCGTGCGCGCCGACGAGGCGCAGCTCCTCGTTCAGCGAGCGGCTGAGGCTCAGGACGGCGGCCTTCGTCGCCGCATAGGTCGTCTGCAGCGCGAGCGGCACCTCGCTGTCGACCGAGCCGACGTTGACGAGGATGCCCTCGCCCTGCTCGCGGAAGCGGGTGAGCGCCGCATGCGCGCACAGCACGAGCCCGGTCAGGTTGACGTCGATGAGCCGCACGTGGTCCTCGATCGGGATGTCCCAGAACAGCCCGAGGGCGCCGACGCCGGCGTTGCTCACCCAGACATCGATGCGTCCGAAGCGCGCGACGGCCGCGTCGGCGAGCGCCTGCACCGCGACGGGATCGCTCACGTCCGTGGGCACGGCGAGCGCGCTGCCGCCCGACGCCTCGATCTCGCGCACCACGTCGTCGAGCGCGTCGCCGCGTCGCGCCGCGACGACGACGTGGGCGCCGAGCTCTCCGAGCCGGATGGCGGCCCCGCGGCCGAAGCCGCTCGAGGCTCCCGTGACGACGATCGTGCGGCCTGCCAGGTCTGCATCGCTCATGCCTCGATCGTCGACGCTCGCGGCAGCATCGGCGAAGCCCCTTGCGTACGGGCGTCGGGAGCCTCGGAGTGCCGTCGTGGCGGCACGCGCACGCCGTCGAGGACCGCGCCAGCCCTGCGCCGTCTCCGCGGGCGCGTGCCAGCATGAGGCATGACCTCGCGACCCGTCCTGCGTGCCGTCGCCGCCCTCGCCGGGCCGGTGGCGCTCACGATCGCCGGCGCGACGCATCCGGCGCACCTCACCGCGGAGTCGGCGCAGTGGTGGCACGACCTCCACGTCGTCATGCTGCCGCTGTTCCCGCTGCTCGGGCTCAGCGTGTGGGCGCTCGTGCACCGCGTGCGCGGCGGCCTCGACGGCTGGCTCGCGATCGCCGCGCGCGTGCTGGCCTTCGTCTACGCGATGTTCTACACGGGCCTCGACGTGCTCGCCGGCATCGGCGCCGGCGCCCTGACGGTGCATCGCGGGATGGGCGGGGAGATCGGCTCGGCGAACTCCGTGATGTTCTTCGAGGGCAACGTGCTCGCCGACGTCGGCACGTGGTCGCTCCTCGTGGCATTCGCGCTCGTCGGCCTCATCCACCTGCGCCGCGTCGGCTGGCGCTCGCTCGTGGGCACCGCGGTGCTGCTCGCCGCATCCGTGTCGTTCATGACCTCGCACGTGTTCTGGCCGCGCGGCGTGCTCACGATGGCGGCGTTCGGCGTCGGCGTCGCGCTGCTGCTCGTGGCCGAGCGGTGGACGAGTCATGCGGCAGGCGAGCACGACTCCCGAGGGGCCGTCGCGCCCAGCGACCGCAGCGTCTGAACGACGCGCGAGCGGCACCCCGGCGTCGGCACGCGTCCAGGTGCGCGTGGTGCCATGGGGGATGCGGATCCCTCGTGCCCGGCTGCTCGCCGTGACCATCGCCGGCTCGGTCGCGCTCGCAGGGTGCACGACGAGCACTCCGCCGGATCCGTCCCCGAGCGCCGCTGCGCCGACGACCCTCGACGAGCTCGCGACGGCGCTCGTCGACGACGGCGTCGTGCGCAGCGCCTCCCTCACGATCCGCGAGGCATCGGCGGTCGAGCCCGAGACCCTCTCGATCCTCGTCCAGGGGCTCGAGGAGTCGACGCCCGAGGAGATGGTCGCGATGCTCGCCGAGGTGCAGGAAGGCATCGACGGCGTGCTCGACGACCGCCCGGCGAGGACGCAGATCCAGCTCTCGACGCTGCGCGCCGACGAGCGGTACGCGTCGGTCGACATGCAGCTCGACCTCGGTCGCGACGTGCTCCTCGAGCTGCTCGTCATCGCCACCGGGACCGCGTGCGCCGACGTCGCCACGAGCACGGTCGAGGAGTTCGCGTACGTCGACGGCGACGACGAGCTCGCCGGCGTCTCGGCGAACGTCGCGACGCTGCGATGCGCCGTGGAGGCGGACGATGCGGTCGCCCTGGCTGCGACGTACGACGAGATCACGGCGATCGCGCCGACGTCCTCGGTCATCGCTCGGACGCGCTGGCGCATCGAGCCGCTCGCCGTCGCCCCGGGCTCCCCGCAGGGCGACGCTGCCGAGCTGCGCCTCGACGCCGGGCCCATCGACGGCCGCCAGCAGCTCCTCGTCGACCTCATGACCCTGGCCGAGGATGCCGGCGCCGAGCAGGCGTACGTCGAGGACTTCGGCGACCGCGTCGACGTCGGCGGGCGCCTGCCGCTCGACCAGGCGCCCGTGTGCGACGTCCTGCTGGAGCGGCTGCGCGCCGTCCCCGACCTCGACATCCGCACCGTCGCGTTCGACGACTCGGCCGTGCCGGACGAGTACTTCGACGTCTGCTTCCTGCAGGAGTGAGGGGGCCGGCAGGGGTCGACGTCGCTCCGCTCGGACACCGATCGACCCTCGCCTTTCCAGCCGTTCGAGCGTAGACTTGAGCCACGCACGCTCAAGTTTCGCGAGCGCCGCGATCCGGCGCTCGCAAGTCACGAAGGAGACGCATTGGCACGAATGGGCGGGATGAACCCCGGGCAGCAGGATCAGCGCAGCGCGCTCGAGCAGTTCGGCACCGACCTGACCGCGATCGCGCGCGCGGGTCGACTCGACCCCGTCATCGGACGCGACGCGGAGATCCGCCGCATCAGCCAAGTGCTGTCGCGGCGCACGAAGAACAACCCCGTGCTCATCGGCGAGCCCGGCGTCGGCAAGACGGCCGTCGTCGAGGGGCTCGCGCAGCGCATCGTCGCGGGCGACGTGCCCGAGAGCCTCAAGGGCAAGTCGATCGTGACGCTCGACGTCAACGCCATGGTCGCCGGCAGCAAGTTCCGCGGCGACTTCGAGGAGCGCATGAAGAACGTGCTCGGCGAGATCCAGAAGGCCGACGGCCGCATCATCACGTTCATCGACGAGCTCCACATGATCATGGGAGCGGGCGCCGCCGAGGGCAGCCAGGGCGCGTCGAACATGCTCAAGCCGATGCTCGCGCGCGGCGAGCTGCGCCTCATCGGCGCGACGACCCTCGACGAGTACCGCGAGTTCATCGAGAAGGATGCCGCGATGGAGCGGCGCTTCCAGCAGGTCTACGTGGGCGAGCCGTCCGTCGAGGACACGATCGCCATCCTCCGCGGGCTCAAGGAGCGCTACGAGGCGCACCACAAGGTCACGATCGCCGACTCCGCGCTCGTCGCCGCCGCGGCGCTGTCGAACCGCTACATCACGGCGCGACAGCTGCCCGACAAGGCCATCGACCTCATCGACGAGGCCGCGTCGCGCCTGCGGATGGAGATCGACTCGGCGCCCGTCGAGATCGACGAGCTGCGCCGATCCGTCGACCGCCTGCAGCTCGAGCGGCTCGCGCTGCGTCGCGAGCGCGACGACGCGTCGAAGGCGCGCCTCGAGGCCCTCGAGCAGCAGCTGCAGCAGCGGCAGGCGCAGCTCGGCGACCTCGACCGGCGCTGGCAGGCCGAGCGCACGTCGCTCAACCGCATCGGCGGGCTGCGCGAGCGCCTCGACGAGCTGCGCATCCAGGCCGAGCGGGCCCAGCGCGAGGGCGACCTCGAGCGCGCGTCCCGCGTGCTCTACGGCGACATCCCCGAGGTCGAGGCCGAGCTCGCCGAGGCCGAGGCGGGCGTGACGGGCGAGGGCCGCATGGTGTCCGACCAGGTCGGCGCCGACGACATCGCCGGCGTCGTCGCGGCGTGGACGGGCATCCCCGTCGGGCGGCTCCTGCAGGGCGAGACCGAGCGGCTGCTGCGCCTCGAGGACGAGCTCGCGTCGCGTGTCGTCGGCCAGCGCGAGGCGGTCGGCGCGGTGTCGGATGCCGTCCGCAGGTCGCGCGCAGGCGTCTCGGATCCCGACCGGCCCACGGGCTCCTTCCTCTTCCTCGGGCCGACGGGCGTCGGCAAGACCGAGCTCGCGAAGGCGCTCGCCGAGCTGCTGTTCGACGACGAGCGCGCCCTCGTGCGCATCGACATGTCCGAGTACGGCGAGAAGCACTCGGTTGCGCGGCTCGTGGGCGCACCTCCCGGATACGTCGGCTACGAGCAGGGTGGGCAGCTGACGGAGGCGGTGCGGCGACGCCCGTACTCGGTCGTGCTGCTCGACGAGGTCGAGAAGGCGCATGCCGAGGTCTTCGACCTGCTGCTGCAGGTGCTCGACGACGGCCGGCTCACCGATGGGCAGGGGCGCACGGTCGACTTCCGCAACGTGCTCCTCATCCTCACCTCGAACCTCGGCTCGCAGTACCTCACCGACCCGACGATCGACGCGCGTCAGGCGCACGACCAGGTCATGGCGGCGGTGCGGCAGGCGTTCAAGCCCGAGTTCGTCAACAGGCTCGACGACATCGTCGTGTTCGACTCCCTCTCGGTCGCCGAGCTGGGCCGCATCGTCGACATCCAGGTGTCGGGCCTCGACCGCAGGCTGCAGGAGCGCAGGCTCACGATGCACGTGTCGGAGGCGGCGCGGCGCTGGCTGGGCGAGCGCGGCTACGACCCGCTCTACGGCGCGCGGCCGCTGCGCAGGCTCATGCAGCGGCAGATCGACGACCGGCTCGCGCGGGCGCTGCTGTCGGGCGAGATCCGCGACGGCGACGGCGTGCAGGTCGACGTGGCGCCCGGCGGCGACGGGCTGTGGCTCGGGCCGGAGGGGGCAGAGCCGCCCGCGCGCGAGTGGTCGTTCGACCCGGATGCGGACCCTGCGGAACCGACCGACGCCGACTGAGGCGGGTTCGGGGGCGGATCGCGGGCTCGGCTCGTGATCGCCGCGCGCCGACTCGCACGCGGATCCGCCGCGGGTGGCCGAGGTCGGCGTGGCGCCGACCCGCCCCGAGCGTGCGATGGCGGGATGTCGGCGGGAGCGGGAGACTGAGGGCATGAGTGCCCCCGAGATGCCCCCGCACGGCAGCGACGAGCTGCGTGCGATCGTCGAGCGCGACGAGCGCGAGCTCGTCTTCGACGCGTTCACGCTCGACGACGCGTGGCGGCTCGGCTCGCTGCTGCGCGACGCGGCGATCGAGCGCGGTCACCCCGTGGTCATCGGCATCGTCGTCAACGGCCAGCGCCTCTTCCACGCGGCGCTGCCCGGCACGACGCCCGAGAACGACCGGTGGCTCGAGCGCAAGACGAACGTCGTGCTGCACTTCCAGCGCTCGTCGCTCGGCGTCGGCGAGCGCTTCCGCGCCCGCGGTCAGGGGTTCGAGGAGTCTCGGCTCGATCCTGCGACGCACGCGGCCCACGGCGGCGTGCTGCCGATCACGGTGCGCGGCGCGGGCGTCGTCGGCGCGGTGGGCGTCTCGGGGCTGCCGCAGCTGCAGGACCACGCGTTCGTCGCCGAGGTCGTGCGGGACTTCCTCGCGACGGCCTGACGCGTCGCCGGCGTGCTGCGTCGCCCGGCGCGCGGCGTCCCGTCGTCGCGGTCGCGCAGCGTCAGTGCTTCGAGGCTGCGGCGCGCTCGGCGCGACGCTCGCGCCACTGCGCGTTGAGGCGCGGCGCCATCGCCGCGACCGTGATCGTCACGACGAGCGCGGGGATGAGCATCATCAGGAACAGCGGCAGGTTCTCCATGTCCTCGACGCTACGTGCGGCTGGTCCCGTCCGCGTCGCCCGCCCGGTGGACGCCCGGCTCCCCCGCGCGGTGGAGCCATCCCGCGAGGACTGGTCACGGTTGCACCTCGAGAGGCCCACTCGAGGTGCGACCGCGACCAGCGTGGGTGCAACGGTGACCAGTCCGGGTGCAACGGTGACCAGTCCGGGTGCAACGGTGACCAGTCCGGGTGCAACCGTGACCAGTCCGAGTGCAACGGTGACCAGTCCGGGTGCGACGCTGATCAGTCGGGGTGCGGTCGTGACCAGTCCGGGTGCGATCGGGACCGGTCTGGGCACGGGCGGGACCGGGCGGCGCCGGGCGTGAGGCGTCAGGCGAACGGGCAGCCGCTGCCGCTGCGGGGAGCGTCGTCCGCCGCTCGCACGCGACCGCCCGAGCGGGGCTTAGTCGGCAGGCGGCGCCGGTCGACCTCGAGGCCTGCGGGGATGCGCTCGCGATCGGCACGCTCGACGCGCTACGATGGGAGGACCTGCGAGCGGTACCCGCTCGCCTGCGTCGTGGACGCGCCCCTGCATCTGCCGGATCCCATCGGCCGGGCAGCCGGGCACGGAACCGCGGCGAACGAACGCGACGACCGTCGTGATCGCCCGTTCCGAAGCGACGACGCCCACCGCCCATCCGGCACGCCCCAGCGTGCGCGTGGGCCGACACGGCATGCCTCAGCGCTGCCAGAGACGAAGCCATGAGCACCATCACCCCCTCGAACCTCGCGCCCTCGGCGCCCGCCCCGCAGGTCGACTCCGACCTGCCCTCCTTCGCCGACCTCGGCGTCACGCCTCGCCTCGTCGAGGCGCTGCGCGGCATGGACCGCACCTCTCCCTTCCCGATCCAGGCCGACACCCTGCCCGACACGCTCCGCGGCCGCGACGTCCTCGGCCGCGGCAAGACGGGCTCGGGCAAGACGCTCGCGTTCGCGATCCCGCTCGTGCAGCGCCTCTCGGGCGAGCTCGCTGGCGGCCGTCGCCGCAAGGGCATGCCCCTCGGTCTCGTGCTCGCGCCCACGCGCGAGCTCGCGACGCAGATCGCCGCGACGATCCGCCCCCTCGCCGACGCCGCGGGCCTCACGGTCACGACGATCTTCGGCGGCGTGAAGCAGGGCCCGCAGGAGGACGCGCTGCGCCGCGGCGTCGACATCATCGTCGCCTGCCCCGGCCGCCTCGACGACCTCATGAAGCAGCGCATCGCGAGCCTCGAGGCCATCGAGATGACCGTCATCGACGAGGCCGACCACATGGCCGACCTCGGCTTCCTGCCCGTCGTCACGCGCATCCTCGACAAGACGCCGCAGTCGGGCCAGCGCATGCTGTTCTCGGCGACGCTCGACAACGGCGTGGACAAGATCGTCAAGCGCTTCCTGCACGACGAGATCATGCACTCGGTCGACGAGGCGAACTCGCCCGTCGCCGCGATGACGCACCACCTGTTCGAGGTCTCGGCCGACGACAAGATGGAGCTCGTCCGCACGCTCGCGTCCGGCTCGGGCCGTCGCATCCTGTTCACGCGCACGAAGCACCAGGCCAAGAAGCTCGCCAAGCAGCTCACGGCCTGGGGCATCCCGGCGCACGACCTGCAGGGCAACCTGTCGCAGAACGCCCGCGAGCGGAACCTCGGCGCGTTCACCGACGGCTCCGTGAAGGTCCTCGTCGCGACCGACGTCGCCGCACGCGGCGTGCACGTCGACGACATCGAGCTCGTCGTCCACGTCGAGCCGCCGCTCGAGCACAAGTCGTACCTCCACCGCTCGGGCCGCACGGCACGCGCCGGCTCGGCGGGCGACGTCGCCACCGTCATGCTGCCCGCGCAGCGCTCCGACACGATGCAGCTGCTGCGCAAGGCCGCCATCGCGGTGCAGGCGCAGAAGGTGACGGCCACGTCGGCTCCCGTGACCCGCCTCGTCGGCGACGTCGCACCGATCGTCACGCCCGTCCCCGGCGGCCCCGGCTCGGGCAACGAGATCCCGCAGCAGCAGGGCGGCGGCACCGGTGGCGCGCGCTCGCGTCGCGGCCGCGGTGCAGGCGCCGGCGCCGGCGCAGAGGCTGGCGCGGGTGCGGGTCGCCCGCGTCGCGACCGCTCGGGTCGTCCCGAGGTGAAGCAGCAGTCGCAGCGTCGCACCGGTGGTGCCGAGGCCGGCGGCCGGGGCGAGCGCTCCGAGCTGCAGGGTCAGGGCCAGGGTCGCGGACGCGGCCACGGCGGCGCGAGCGCCGGTGGTGGCCAGGGACGCGGCCGCGGTGCCGGCCAGGGTCAGGGCGGCCAGCGCCGCGACGGCGGCAGCGCCCGCGGCGGCTCGTCGGTCGCATGGTCGTCCGGCGGCGGCGGCTCGCTGCAGGACGGCGGCCGCTCCGGCGGCCAGGGTCGCTCGGGCGGCAGCCGCGACGGCTCGCGCCGCGCCGGTCGCGCCCAGGGCTGACGTCCGCCGCACCCACGCATCCACGACGCCCGCGTCCTCCTCGAGAGGGCGCGGGCGTCGTCGTGCGCGGGGCGCGACCGCGCACGTCAGCCGATCGGCACGAACCCGCGCACCACCTCCTCCACGACCCCGCCGATCGCCGGCACCACGACCTCCAGACCGCCGAACGCATCGGCGCCCGCGCGCACGAGCAGGAACCCGACGATGCCCACGATCCACGCCGTGAGCTCGCCCGCCTGCCGCACCAGCCAGTCGTTCACGCGCTGCAGCCACGGCTCGACGGCGCGATGCGCCGCGATGCGCACGCCGAGCAGCGCGAGAGCCGGCAGCACCATGACGACGACGTAGCCGGCGAGCACGGCGCCGTGCACCGGCAGCGGCAGGTCGGCGCCCTCCATGATGCCGATGGCCATGAGATACGGCAGCAGCGTCGCGACCTCGAGCGCCGTCGCCGTGAGCGCGAGCCCCATGAGCGGCAGGACGGATCCCGACTCCGCATCGAGTGCCCGATCGCGCCAGCGCAGCAGACGCGCAGGCGCTCCCTCGCGGTCGCGGCCGCGCCGGGCGAGGGGGAACGCCAGCGCGAGCAGCGCGACGCCGACCGCCATGACGACGGCGCCGCCGACGGGCGAGGCGAGCCACGCCTGCAGGTCGTCGAGCAGCAGCCGTGCGCCGATGGACAGCAGCACGCCCACCACGAGGTAGAAGCCGGCCACCGTGCCGAGGTACGCGAGCATGCGCGGCACGCTCGGCCGCGACGATGCGAGCAGCAGCCAGATCGGGATGAGGAGCGTGCCGAAGCTCGTCGAGTCGGCGAGGGCCAGCAGCGCGAGCGTGCCGAGCGTCAGGGGGTCCATGGGCTCCACCCTCCGGCGGCTCGGCGCACCGCGCGTCGGCGGAAGGTCGCACGCACCGCAGGCCGGACTCCGTCGTTCGGATGACCCGGTGCGGAGGCGGGCATGCTGGGATGGGGGCATGGTCGACCAGCGCCGCGCACCGCTCGACGAGTACGTCCTGCCGCTCGTGCGCTACCGGACGCGCACCGGCGTCGTCGTGATCGCCGTCATCGCCCTCGCCGCAGGGCTGTCGTCTCCCGCGCTCGGGGTCGCGTCGCCGGCCGACCCGTCGATGCCCCTCGGGCTGCCCTGGATGCCGTCGGCGCTCGCGATCGCCGTCGCCGCCTGCCTGCTCGTGAAGCGGGCCGCGCCCGTGGTGGCCGTCGCCGGCGCCGGGCTCCTGGTCGTGCTCGACGTCGCGGCCGTGACGGGCTCCCTCGGGCTCGTGCCCGTGATCGCGCTCTTCGACTGCATCTACGCGGCGATGCTCGACGAGCGCCGCCGCATCCGGCACCTCTCGCTTGCGACGGCCGTGGTGGCGGGCGTCGTGCTCGCGCTCGTGTGGATCGTCGCCGGCGACGTCGACCTCGCGAACGGCCTGCGACTCGCGTTCGCGCTGGCGATGCTCATCGCCGGCCCCGCCGTGTGGGGCATCTCCGTGCGGCAGCGCGACGAGCTGCTGCGCGCCGAGTCGGATCGCGCCGACGCCGTGGCGCGTGCGGCCGCGGCGGAGCGGGAGGGCGCCGTGCGCGACGAGCGCACGGCGATGGCGCGCGAGCTGCACGACGAGCTCGCGGCCCGGCTGTCGGCGATCGCGCTGCAGTCGGCGGCGCTCGCCGCGCGGCAGCCGGCCGACGAGGCGACCGCTGCCTCGATCCGCGCCGTGCGCGCCTCGAGCGTCGAGGCGCTCGAGGAGCTGCGGCAGCTCATCACGGTGCTCACGTCAGGTCGCGACGACGACGAGGTGGCCGTCGGCATCGACGACGTCGACGCGCTGCGCGGCGACGCCGAGCGCTTCGCCGTCGAGCTCGACGCGCAGGTCGACCTGCCCGTCGACGCGGTGACGAGCGCCGCATCCCACGCCCTCATGCGCATCGCGCGCGAGGCGCTGGTCAACGCCGCCCGCCATGCGCCCGGCGAGCCGGTGCGGCTGCGCGCGGGCGTCGACGGCGACGTCGTGCGGCTCGAGGTGGAGAACGCGCTCGTGCCCGGCGCGCCGGCCGGGGGCGGCACGGGACTCGGTGCCGCGATCATGGCGCAGCGCTGGCGGGCCGTCGGCGGGTCGGGGAGCGTCGGGGCGACGGCGGACGACCGCTGGGTCGTGCACGCCGAGGTGCCGCGGCAGGCGGTGGCGGCATGAGCGGCGCGGAGGGCGTCGTGCGCGTCGTCGTCGCCGACGACCACGCCGCGGTGCGGGCCGGCATCGCGGCCGTGCTCGCCGCCGACCCGGGCATCGAGGTCGTCGGCGAGGCGGCCGACGGGCGCGCGGCGGTGCAGCAGGCCACGGCGCTGCGACCCGACGTCGTGCTCATGGACGTGCGGATGCCGCGCCTCGACGGCATCGCGGCCACGCAGGAGGTCGTCGCCCTCGGCGTCGCCGTGCTCGTGCTCACGACGTACGACGTCGACGAGCACGTCGACGGCGCGCTCGCGGCCGGCGCGTCCGGATACCTGCTGAAGACCGCCGAGCCGGATGCGCTCATCGCCGGGGTGCGGCGCGTCGCGTCCGGCGAGGGCGTGCTGGCGCCCGAGGTGACGATGCGGGTGCTCGCGCGCGTGCGCGCCGCCGCGCCGATCGCCGTCGCGCAGCCTGCGGGGATCGACGACCTGACGGGTCGAGAGCGGGAGGTGCTCGTCGGGCTCGGCGCGGGGCTGTCGAACGCGCAGCTCGCGCTGCGGCTGGGCATCTCGGAGCCCACGATCAAGACCCATGTCTCCCGGGTGCTCGCGAAGCTGGGCGCGCCCTCGCGCATGCGTGCCGCCGTCATCGCGCGCGACGCCGGCATCGCGTAGGCGGGGGAGTCGGCGCGGTCGACGTCTTCGAGCAGCGGGGCTGCGCGAGGCATTGCGCCGGGCACCGGCGTCGCGCGGCCTGCGAGGGTCGCGGCTCAGGCGAGCGCGAGGCTCGCCGAGCCGATCGCCGTCGACCAGCGGCCGAGGGCCGCCGGCACGATGCGGCGCGGCTGCGGCACCGACTGCAGCGGCGCGAGCGCTGCGAGCTCCTGCTCGACGATCGGCAGCAGGATCGACTGCGCCGCCATGCCGACCGAGCCGCCCAGCACGACGACCTCGGGGTCGAACGCCGGCAGCATCCGGCGCAGGGCAGCCGCGATGGCGATGCCGGCGTCGCCGACGGCGCCGATCGACACGGGATCGCCCGCGAGGGCCGCGTCGACGAGGTGCTTCGCGGTCACGGGGCCGCCGCCGGCGAGCTCGCGCGCGGCGGCGATGCGCGACCCGACGCGAGCGAGCGCCTGCCCGCCTGCGAACGCCTCGAGGCATCCGTGCGACTCGCACGAGCACAGCGGACCGTCCTCGACGACCGTGACGTGGCCGAGCTCGCCCGCGAAGCCGTGCGCGCCGCGCAGCGTCTGCCCGTCGATGACGAGCGCGCCGCCGACGCCGGTGCCGAGCGACACGAGCAGCAGCGACTGCGTGCCGCGACCGGCGCCGAAGCGATGCTCGCCGAGGCCGTGCGCGTTGCCGTCGTTGTCGACGACCGTCGGCAGGCCCACGCGAGCCGCGACGGCCTCCCGCACGGGGAAGTCGCGGATGCGGAAGTGCGCCGCCCACGCGATCGTCGACGCGTCGGGCGTGAGCCACGCGGCGATGCCGAGGCCGAGCCGCTCGGGCTGCGGCTGCCCGGCGGCCTCGAGCGCCGCGCGCAGCTCGTCGGCGGTGCGCGCGATCTCGTCGATGAGGGCGGCGGCCGAGCGGATGCCGTGCTCGCGCCACGAGCGATGCAGCACCTCGCCGGCCTCGGTCATCGCGACGCCCGCGACCTTGGTGCCGCCGACGTCGATCCCGAGCAGAGTCACCGCACCATCCTGCCGTGCCACGGGCGCGGATGCGTCGCACGAGCCGGGGGCGGAGGCGTCGCGGCGGCGTGGAGGAGCGGAGGGACGCCGACCCGCGTCCCTCCGCTCGACCCGACGCGGGACGTCGGGCCGACGCAGAGGCGTCCTCATGAGGACGGGCCAGGGTGCGCGAGCATGACGGTGGCGAGCCTCGCTCCGCGGGCCGGGCGTGTCTGGTGCGGTCAGAGGCAGGTGACCGGTCCGAGGGTCGCGACGAGCGGCTGCTGCACCGCGGCGTCGCGTGCGGCGACCGTGAGCGTCGCGGGCAGCCCGCACACGAGCAGGTCGGCCGCAGCGATCGTCACCGTCGCCGTGTCGGCGCTCGCGACGCACGTCGTCGTCATGGCACCGAGGCCGAGCTCGCACGACAGCCCACCGGAGGCGCTCGCGATCGCGAGCATCCCGCCGTCGAGCGCGAGGTCGTACGTCGCGCCCGGCACGAGCCCCGAGAGCGCCACCGTGCCGACGGGCAGCACCAGGAGCGAGCCGCCGAGCCACGACGTCGCCGCAGATGGGGGTGCTGCGGGTGCCGGAGGCTGCGGAGGCGAAGGCGGCGGGGCCGGAGGATCGGGCACGACGGGGTCGGTGGGCTCGTCCGGGTCGGGCAGGTCGATGGGCACCGTGGGCTCGAGCGGATCGCTCGGTCCGAGGTCGATCGGCACGACGGGACCGGGGCGTCCGGGACCGGTGGGCTCGGTCGGCTCCCGGGCTCCCGGCGCCTCCGGGGGTGCAGGGGTCACGGGGCCTGCGGGGGTCACGGGATCCGCCGGGTTCGCGAGGGCTCCGGCTGCGGGGGGCTCCGACGCGGCCGGCGCCGAGGCGAGCGTCGGCGACACGGCGGGGCCCGTGGAGCCGCCGATCGCCGAGGGCGGCGCCACCGTGGGCGTGGTCGGGGTGAGCGTGGGCGCGACCGACTGCTCGACCGCGACCGGTGCGGGCGCGACCATGCCGTCCGCCTGGTCGACCGCATCCGCCGCAGGTGCCTCGTCACCGGCCGTCGGCGCGACGGCGCTGGGCGCGGCGACCGGCGAGGGCGCCTCGAACGGGGCGACGCCGCCCACGCCGACGACGATCGCCGTCGTCGCGACCGCGGTGACGGCGAGCGACGACAGGGCGACGGCGGGCTGCTGCACCGCTGCGGCGACCGCGGCATGGGCGCTGCGCGCGGGGGAGAGCACGGCCGCTCCGACGCCGAGCAGCGGCGGCAGGAGCCCGAGGACCCATCGCCCCGTGCCGCGTCCGGAGCGCACGTCGCGGCAGTGGCTGCACCGCGCGGCGTGCGCGAGTGCTGCGCGGCTGCTCGACCGCGCATGCGTGGCGCATGCGCCGCCAGCGCGTTCCATGAGCACGGCCTTGAGCTCGGCGCGCAGCGCGCGGCGCGCCCGCAGCGCGAGCACCGCGACGGCGTTGGGCGTCATGCCCCATGCGCGGGCGACCTCGCGCAGCGGCTGCTCGTCGATGACGGTGCGCGTCAGCACGTCGCGATGCCGCTGCGAGAGGGCGCCGAACGCCTCGCGCACGGGCGCGAGCGCGTCGAGGTCGTCGACGGCCATCGCGCCGAGTCGGGCATCCGTCATCGAGGCGATGGCGGCGTCGGCGACCTCGGTGCCGACGACCGCCTGCCCGTCGCGGGAGCGCACGACGTCGATGGCGCGGAAGCGCACGCCGCGAGCGAGGTACGCCGCGGGCTCCCGGATGACCTCGCCGGCGTCGACGCGCTCGATGAGCTCGACCACCGTCGACGACACGACGTCCTCGGCGACCTC
This sequence comes from Agrococcus versicolor, assembly GCF_039531815.1. Lineage (NCBI taxonomy): Bacteria > Bacillati > Actinomycetota > Actinomycetes > Micrococcales > Microbacteriaceae > Agrococcus > Agrococcus versicolor. Next base: position 212,641 of record NZ_BAAAQT010000001.1, read on the forward strand.
CCGCCGCCGCACGATGCGCTGGGCGATCGCGACGAGTCTCGGCTGCAGCGCATCCCATTCGTCGCGCAGCAGCGCGCGGATGGCCGCCGCCTCGTGCAGCTCGAGCGTCATGGGCACTCCATCCGTCGGCCGTCGACGGCCGACCGGCGCCGAACGATCGTCGGTCGGTGCAGTGCATCGTGGCACCATTCGCCGCGCCTGCGCCCACCCCTGTACCCCGATGCGAGGATGGAGCATGCGCGTGCTGATCACGGGATTCGAGCCGTTCGGCGGCGACGCCGAGAACGCGAGCCGCGAGGCGGTGCTGCGCCTGGCGAGCGAGGGCGTCGATGACGTCGAGCTCGTCGCGGGCATCCTGCCCGTCGCGTTCGCGACCGCCCCGCCCGCGCTGCGCGCGCTCGTCGCCCAGCATGCGCCCGACGCCGTGCTGGCCGTGGGCGAGGCCGGCGGCCGCGTCACCGTCACCCCCGAGCGGCACGGGCGCAACCGCATGGATGCGCGCATCCCCGACGAGCGCGGCGATCGACCCCGCGACGAGCCGGTGGACGACGGCCCCGCGTTGCGGCCGGCGACGCTCGACGTCGACGCGCTCGTCGCCGCGATCCGTTCCGCGCGCGTGCCGGCGGAGGCGTCGGAGGATGCGGGCGGCTTCGTCTGCAACCGCATCGCCGTCGAGGTCGCAGGTCTCGGCGTGCCGGCCGCGTTCGTCCACGTGCCGGCGGTGCGCAGCGCGGGCGTGGCAGGCGTCGGGGGCGAGACGGATGCGCGCGGAGGCCGAGCGACGCGGCTCACGATCGACGACCTCGCGGTGGCGCTCGCGGCGTGCGTGCGGTCGGCGGTGGCGCAGGTGGGTGCGGGGCACTGAGGGCGGGGGATGCGGTGGCTTCGGCTGGGCGGGTGGCCGGCTCGGTCACCGACTCCGGGTCTGGCTCGGTCGCTGCGAGCGCCCGGCTCGGTCGCTGACCGCGAGCCCGGCTCGGTCGCCGGTCGTCGTGCGGGCGGCATCCGCCGCGGCTGCTGCGCGCTCGAGCCACCGGGGCGTCGGTGCCGGTCGCAGATGGGGCAGCAGCGCACCCGTCTCGCACGCCTCGACCAGGAGCGTCGCGCGTCGGGCGCGCGTCTCCTCCCGCTTCGCGCTCGCGACCCAGTGCAGCGCCGCCTTGCGATAGCTCGGCGTCGCGGCGGCGAGGAACGCCGTGGCTGCCGGGCTCGCGTCGAGCACGGCCTGCTCGGACGGTCCGATGGCGATGGCCTCCTGCTCGTGCGAGTAGGTGCCGGTGCGCTCGGGCGTCCGTCGCTCGTAGGCGGCGATGCCTGCCGGATGCATGCGGCCCTCGGCGAGGAGCCGCTCGACGTGCGCGACGTTGACGGCGGACCAGGTGCTCGCCGCCTTCCTCGGCGTCCAGCGCTGCCGGCGCGTGTGCTCGTCGATGGGCTGCGACACCGAGTCGATCCACCCGAAGCACAGCGCCTCGGGCACGGCATCGGCCCATCCGAGCCCGGGGTCGGATGCGGGCGACGAGCGCTTGTGCAGCCCCATCCACAGCTCGGCGGCGGTCTCGTGGTTGGCCTCGAACCAGGCCCGCAGCTCGGCCGCATCGCGGAAGAAGACGGCGGGCCGCTCGGCGCTCCCGCCCGGCGTGCCCGGCTGCGTCATCCCGTCATGATGGCAGGTGCCTCCGACGCGGGTCGCTCGATCGACTGGTCCAGATCTGGACCGTTCGACGGGCGAGTGGTCCAGATCTGGACCATTCGGCCGCAGTTCGTGACCGGTCGGCGTGGTTCGTGACCTCTCGGTGTCGCCCGAGCGGTGGCGCGTGCCGAGTGGTCCAGATCTGGACCGTTCGACGGGCGAGTGGTCCAGATCTGGACCATTCGGCCGCAGTTCGTGACCGGTCGGCGCGCTTCGTGACCGGTCGGCGCAGTTCGTGGCCTTTCGGTGTCGCCCGAGCGGTGGCGCGTGCCGATTGGTCCAGATCTGGACCGTTCGACGGGCGAGTGGTCCAGATCTGGACCATTCGGTCGCAGTTCGTGACCGGTCGGCGCAGTTCGTGACCAGTCGGCGCAGGACGTGACCAGTCAGTGCAGTTCGTGACCGGTCAGCGCAGTTCGCGACCGGTCAGCGCAGGTCGTGACCGGTCGGCGCAGACGGGACCCTACGCGCGGACCGCCGCGCGCACCGCAGCCGCGAAGCCGTCGACGTCGGCCTCCGTCGTGTCCCACGAGCACATCCAGCGGACCTCGCCCGACTCGCCGTTCCAGTCGTAGAACATGAACGACTCGCGCACGCGGTCGGCGACGCCGACGGGCAGGTGCGCGAAGACGCCGTTCGCCTGGGTCGGCTGCACGAACGACACGCCCTCGACGCCCTCGAGCGACGCTCGCAGGCGCGCGGCCATCGCGTTGGCGTGCCGCGCGTTCTCGAGCCAGACGTCGCCGTCGTAGAGGCCGAGCAGCTGCGCCGACAGGAACCGCATCTTCGACGCGAGCTGCATGTCGAGCTTCCGCAGGTACGTCAGGCCGGCGCCCGCGCGCTCCGACAGCGTCACGACGGCCTCGGCCGCGAGCGCGCCATCCTTCGTGCCGCCGAGCGACAGGATGTCGACGCCGGCGTCGGTGAGGAACGCGCGCAGCGGCAGGTCGAGCGCCGCCGCAGCGTTCGCGATCCGCGCGCCGTCGACGTGCAGCAGCATGCCCTTGCCGTGCGCGTGGTCGGCGAGCGCCGCGATCTCGTCGACCGAGTAGACCGTGCCGACCTCCGTCGACTGCGTGATCGTGACGATGCCCGGCTGCGCGCGGTGCTCGTCGCCGAAGCCCCACGCCTCACGGTCCACGAGCTCGGGCGTCAGCTTGCCGTCGGTCGTCGGCACCGTGAGCAGCTTGAGGCCTGCGACGCGCTCGGGGGCGCCGCCCTCGTCGACGTTGACGTGCGCGCCCGACGCGCAGATCGCCGCACCCCAGCGCGGGAGGCTCGACTGCAGCGCCAGCACGTTCGCGCCGGTGCCGTTGAAGACGGGGAAGGCCTCCGCCTGCGGCCCGAGGTGCTCGCGCACCACCTCCTGCAGGCGGGCCGTGTACGGGTCGAGCCCGTACGAGACGACGTGCCCGTCGTTGGCGCTCGCGATCGCGGCGAGCACCGCGGGGTGCACGCCGGCGTAGTTGTCGCTCGCGAAGGTACGGACGGAGGTGTCGTGGATCTGCTGCACCCTCCCATCCTCCCAACTCCGGAGGCGGAACGCCG
>NZ_BAAAQT010000001.1:215918-241704 GCF_039531815.1 Agrococcus versicolor
GCGAGGACCGCCGTCGATCGTGGATGCGGTCGCGAGGACCGCGGGCGGGTCAGGCCGTGCGACGTCGGCGCACGACGAGGCCGAGGCCCGCGAGCAGCGCGAGGATCGCGACGAGGATCGCCGGCCCGACGAGCTCGGAGCCCGTCTGCGGCAGCGTGCCCTGGCCGCCACCGACGCCACCGGCGACCGGCGGTGCCGACACGGGAGGCGTCGCGCTCGGCGGCGTCGAGGGAGCGGGCTCCTCCGACGGCGGGACGACGACGTCGGCCGCGACCGTGACCGAGAGCGTGATGCCGTCGGGCAGCAGCTCCGGGCCGGACCAGGCGTAGGCGAGCGTGAGCTGGCCGTCGACCGTGTCCTCGGGGATCGTGACCGTGACCGACGCGCGGCCGGTCTCGTTCGAGTCGAGGACGTTCGTGTTGTCGACCTGCACCTCGGCGAGCACGGTGCCGGGGAGGGCGGCGGGCTGCACGAGCTCGGCATCCGCCGTCGCGACGTCGGACGTCGCCTCCGGCAGGTTGCTGCCGACGACGAACGCGGTCACGTCGGTGGGCTTCGGCTCGGTCGACGTGAAGGACAGCGACGACAGGTCGATCGTGATCTCGTCGCCGGGCGCGAACACCTGGTCGAGATCCGTGACGGGCGTGACGCCGACCGACTGCTGGCGGTACGACGGGAGGAGCGGCTGCTCCGAGGTGGTGCCCTCGAGGAAGTTCGCCGTGGCCTGCCAGTCGACGACACCCGACTCCTGCAGGTTCGTGCCCTCGCCGAGCACCGTGAAGCCGTCCGCACCCTCGAGGAGGAAGGTGTTGGAGGCGACGCGGTACGTCGCGGCGGCGTCGATCGGTGCGCCGTCCAGGAAGATGTCGTCCACGCGCGAGCCCTGCTCGGCGTACGGGTCGTAGATGTAGGACAGCTCCGGCGACAGCCCGAGCGCGAGCATCGGGCGCGGGGGGCGCGCCACGAACTGCTGCTCGAGCAGGGTGTCGACCTGCGCGCCCGTGAGGTCGACGGTGCCGATCGTGTTGCTGAACGACGTGACGTTGAACGCCTCGCGGAACGACACGACGCCGTCGGCGTTCGGGTCGAGGTCGGCGCGGATGCCGCCCGGGTTCATGATGCCGAAGTCGGCGTCGAGGCCGAAGTCGTTGACCGTCGCGAGCGCGATCTCGGCGATGAGGTTGCCGATCGGCGACTCCGCACCGCGGTGCTGGGGCGTGCCGGCGTTCGCGGTGCCCGTGTTGGAGGCCGCGTTGAACGGTGCGCCGACGTAGCCGACGACCTCGTTGCCGCGCACGGCGGCATCCGCGTACGCCGAGCGCACGATCGTGACCGACTCCGGGTCGTAGATCGCGGGGTCGAGCGGCTCGGCGGAGGCCGCCTGCGCTGCGGTCATCGGCACGACGGGGAGGTTCGAGGGTGCGCTCGAGAGGATGTCGCCCTCCGCGTCGACCGTGAGGATGACGCGGGCGAGCGCGGAGCCGGAGGCGCCGGCCTGCACGACGGGAGCGCCGGAGGGCGTCGCCGCGACGATCGTCTCGTGCGAGTGGCCCGTGAAGACGACGTCGACGTCTGCCGACAGGCCGGGCGCGACGACGTCGCTGCCCTCGTGCACGAGCGCGACGACGACGTCGGCCTCGGGGCTCTCCATCGTGTCGACGCCGTCGGACAGCAGGGCGGCGTACTCGTTCGTGGTCGCGACCGGGTCGGCGAACTCGAGGCCGGCGATGCCTGCGGGGCTCACGATCGTCGGCGTCGTCTCGGTGACGGTGCCGACGTACGCGACGCTCACGCCGCTGGGCGTCTGGAAGATCTGGAACGGCGGCAGCACGGGCTCGCCCGTGGCGGCGTCGAGCACGTTGGCACCGAGGTAGTCGAAGTCGACCGCGGGCTGCACGCGGTCGCGGAGGTCGGCGAAGCCCTGGTCGAACTCGTGGTTGCCGACGGCCGAGACGTCGAGGCCTGCCTCGTCGAGGAGGTCGAGCGTCGGCTGGTCCTGCGCGACGGCCGACTCGAACGTCGAGCCGCCGATCGAGTCGCCGACGGAGGCGAAGATCGTGTCCTCGTTGGCCGCGCGGATCGTCGCGACCTGCTGGGCGATGTTCGGAGCCGTGAGCAGCGCGCCGTGGAAGTCGGTGATGGCGAGCAGGTCGAGCGTCGCGACGCCGGTGACGGGGTCGACGGTCGCGGAGGCGGGTGCTGCGAGGCCGAGGCCGAGCGCGACGGCGCCGGCTGCGGCGACGGCGGAGACTGCTCCGCGGCGCACGTTCGATCGATGCATGTGTGGGGAATCCTCGTGTCGATGGGACGGTAGGCCCAGCCTATGGATCGCATAGGCATCCGGTTCGGATCGGGACGAGGTCGTTACCTGCCGTTCACGTGGGAGGGCTCGCAGCGGCGTGTCGCGGCTAGCGCAGCGTCGTCCACGCGAGCGCGGCGGCCGCGCCGAGCACCATCCACGGGCCGAACGGCAGCTGCGCGTCGCGCGTCGTGCGGCGTGCGGCCAGCAGCACGAGCGCGGCGACGAGCAGCAGCGCGAAGCCGCCGAGCATGCCGAGCAGGAGGGCGATCCAGCCGTTCCAGCCGAGGGCGAGCCCGAGCGGCAGCGCGAGCTTCACGTCGCCGAGCCCGAGGCTCGAGGGCGAGATCCACGCGAGCGCGAAGAAGACGGCGCCGGCGACGAGGCACGCGAGCACGGCCGTGCCGAGGCGCGCCCACTCGCCCGTCGTCGCGGCGGCGACGACGAGGGCTGCGAGCAGCACGCCGAGCGCGGGCAGCACGATGGCGTCGGGCAGGCGCTCGGTCGCGAGGTCGACGGGCACGAGCAGCGCGCACGCGACGACGAGGGCGCACAGCCCCACCGCCTCGGCGGGGCCGGAGGCCACGAGCACGGCACCGGCGCCACCGAGCGCGCCGAGGCCCGCGGGGATGCCGCGGTGCAGCCACCGCGACGAGGTGTCGACGAGACGCCGCGCCCACGGCGTCAGGAGGAACGCCGCAGCACCGCACGCGAGCGCGGCGACGACGAGGGCGAGGGGCACGGCCCCATCATCGCCCGCTGCGACGTCAGTCGGGGACGAGGCCCGCCTCGAGGTCGTCGAACCCCGACTCGACCATGTCGGCGATCGAGGGCTCGTCGCCCTCCTGCCGCACCCAGACGCGGATCGCGGTCTTCACGACGGACACCGCGGCGCCGGCGACGAGGCGAGGATGCGGCGCCGTCTCGGGGTCGAGCCCCATGCGCTGGGCGATGGCGACGCGGATGGCGTCCTCGAGCCCGTCGTACTGCGCCATGCGGTGGGGCAGGAGCGCGGGGTGCTCGTCGATGAGGCGCTCCTTGGCGCGCAGCGCGACGATCTCGTCGGGCGTCCAGCCGCGCACGCCCGCCGAGAGCAGCGTGCGCAGGGACGTGATCGGCGACTCGTCGGCCGGGCGCTCCAGGAGGGCGTCGGCGAGCAGCGAGAGGTCGTCCTCGCCGGCCGCGACGATCGCGGCCTCCTTCGACGGGAAGTAGTTCGACAGCGTGCGCGGCGAGACGAAGGCGCGCTCGGCGATCTCCTCGACCAGGACGCCGTCGACGCCGTGCTCGACGGCCAGGGCGAACGCCGCATCGGCGATCGTGCGACGGGTGTGCAGCTTCTTGCGCTCGCGCAGCGGCAGCCGCGGACGCGGCGGTCGGGGGGAGTCGGACATGAGGAACGACCCTAGGACGCGGACCTCGGAGGATCCTGCGGCGGATGTACCCCTGTGGATGGGTGTGCACTTCGCAGGGTGACGGTCGGCGGATTGCCACTCGCAGCGCTTCTCGGGCATGTTCGCAGCCCACGCTCAGGCTTCGGCCCCGGAACGTTGCCATTCTCAACGAATTGCCGAAGACGCAAGATTACTCAGCAAGAGTCTTCGGCAGCCGTGCGGCCAGGCACGGACATCCCTCCCGTTAGGAAGCCCCTCATGTACGCAGCACTCTCCGCAGTCCGCGACCGCGTCGCGACCCGCTTCACCTCGACCGACCGCGGCGCGACCGCCGTCGAGTACGGACTCCTCGTCGGCCTCATCGCCGTCGTCATCATCGCCGCCGTGATCCTCCTCGGCACGACGCTCCAGGGCATGTTCACGGACGTCACGAACTCGCTCACGGGCGTCGGCACGGGCGGCGGCGGCGCGACCACGCCGTAGTCGCGCGTCGATCCATGCGGCGGCGGGCCCCTGCCCGCCGCCGCATCGTCGGCTCGGTCGAGGAGGCCCCCATGCCCACCACCCGTGACCGCGGCGCCGCCGCCGTCGAGTTCGCCATCATCCTGCCGCTGCTGCTCGCGCTGACCCTCGGCATCCTCGCCTTCGGCTACGCGTTCCACGTGCAGACCGTGCTCGACAACGCCGCGCGCGACGCCGTGCGCATCGCCGCGCTCGAGACCGGCACCTCCCGCATCTCGGCCGCCCGCCAGACCGCGATCGACTCGGCCGCCCCGACGATCGCGCTGCAGGCCTCGCAGATCCGCGTGACGCCCACCAGCTGCACGACGGGCGGCAACGCACGCGTCACCATCACCGTCGTCGACATGCCCCTGCTGGGCGGCATCGGCGCCATCACGCTCACCGGAACGGGGACGATGCGATGCAACGGCTGACCCGCCACCGCCGCACCGACCGCGGCGCGGCCTCCGTGTGGGTCGCCGTGCTCATGATCCCGCTGCTCGTCGTCGGCGCGCTCGGCATCGACGTCGGCGCGATGCACGCCGACCGGCAGCGCCTGCAGATCGGCGCCGACGCGGCAGCCCTCGCCGTCGCGCAGCAGTGCGCCATCCGCTCGTGCACCGTCGCGAGCGCCACGACCACCGCGCAGGAGCTCGCCACCGCGAACGACCCCATGGCCGACGACGCGACCGCCGCGATCGTCGATCTCGCCCCCGGCTGGGTCGAGGTCGCCACGTCGTCCGAGCGCGAGCACTGGTTCGCCCCGGTCATGGGCATCGACGAGACCGAGCTCGACGCATCCTCAGCAGCGGCGTGGGGCTACCCCACGGGCGGACCGGGCGTCATGCCGTTCGCGCTCTCGTGGTGCGAGCTCGCGGTGCAGGCTGGGCTGCCGCCCATCCGGAACGCCGCCGGCCGCATCGTCGGCATCCAGATCCCGCAGGCGGGCGTCACGCGCACCATCCTCGCGACCAAGACCTCCGACACCGGCTGCACGGGACCGTCCGGCAACGTCGTGCCCGGTGGCTTCGGCTGGCTCGAGCCCACAGAGGGCTGCGGCTCGACCGTCACCGACATCGACTCGTGGGCGCCCTCCGACCCCGGCAACTCGCCGCCCAACGGCTGCAGCCCCAGCGACTTCAGCCAGTGGATCGGGCAGACGATCTACCTGCCCGTGTTCGACATGGACAACGGTCGCGGCGGCAGCAACGCCGCCTACGGCATCTTCGGGTACGTCGCCTTCCGCCTCGACGCCTACTACTTCGCCGGCCAGTACGTGACGCCCGGGCGCCCGTGCTCGGGCAATCAGCGCTGCATCGTCGGCACGTTCCTGCGCTACGCCGACCTCGACTCCGAGTTCGAGTTCAGCGCGAACGGCCCGCAGATGGGCGCGGCGATCGTGCAGCTCGCGCTGCCGGAGGACCGACCGTGATGCGGCGCGTGCTCGTCGTCGCGCTCGCGCTCGTCATCGCGATCGTCGGCGGCGTCGTCACCTTCTCCTACGCGGCGGGGGCCGACGCGCGCGCCATGGCCGGCATGGCGCCCGTGCGCGTGCTCGTCGTGCAGGAGGCGATCCCCGCGGGCACGGCCGTCGAGGACGTCCGCGACCTCGTCGCGCTCGCCGAGCTGCCCGCCGATGCCGTCGTGCCCGGCTCCATGGACTCGCTCGACGGCCTCGCGGGGCTCGCGACCACGACGGACCTCGAGCCGGGCGAGCAGCTGCTCACCGCGCGCTTCGCACCGCCGGACGCCCTGGGCGGTGCCGTCGAGGTGCCGGCGGGCATGCACCTCCTCTCCCTGCAGCTCGAGCCGCACCGCATCGTCGGCGGCGACGTCGAGCCGGGCGACCGCGTCGCGATCTTCGTCTCCGAGGGCGACGAGTCGATGCCGGATGCCACGCGACTCCTCCTCCACTCGGTGCTCGTCGTCGACGTGGCCGGCGGCACGAGCATCGTCGTCGACGAGACGACGGGCACCGAGGTCGAGGAGGCGCCGGCGACGGCCGTGATGGTGACGGTCGCGATCGACCCGCTCCAGGCGCAGCAGCTCGTCTTCTCGACCGAGTACGAGCTCGTCTACCTGTCGATCGAGCCGGACGACGCGTCGGATGCCGACGACGGCGTGCTGCGGGATGTGATCGGCCAGTGAGCAACGTGCTCGTCGTCACCGACGCCTCCGACCTCCACGGGCGCGCGCATGACGCCGCGGGCGGCGCGTGCATGGCGGTGCCGTCGCATCCCATGCCCGTCGACCCCCGGCACCTCCTGTCGCTCACCGGCTCGACCGTCGTGCCCGACGTCGTGATCGTGGATGCGTCGCGGTCGGCCGCGGAGGCCCTCGCGCTCGCGGCACGCATCGACCGGGAGCTGCCGGCCACGGGCGTCGTGCTCGTCGGCGACCCCGTCGAGCTCTCGGTCGACGCGATGCGCGCAGGCGTGCGGGACGTGCTACGGCCCGGCGTCGAGGCCGACGAGCTGCGTGCCACGATCGAGCGCGTCGCGGCCGCCGTCGGCCTGCGGGTCGCCGCACCTGCAGCGCCGGTCGCGCAGCCGACGATGCTCGCCGCACCGGGCCGCGTGCTCTCGGTGCTGTCGCCGAAGGGCGGCGCGGGCAAGACCACCATCTCGACGAACCTCGCCGTCGCGCTCGCGAAGGGCGATCCCGGATCCGTCGTGCTCGTCGACCTCGACCTGCAGTTCGGCGACGTCGCGACCGCGCTCGGCATCGACCCCGACTACACGCTCGACGACGTCGTGCGCGGCACGGCGCTGTCGGATCCGATCGCGCTGAAGTCGCACCTCGCGCAGCACGCGTCGGGCCTGTCGGTGCTGTGCGCGCCCGAGTCGCCCGCCGCCGCCGAGCGCATCGGCCCCGAGCAGGTGTCGGCGCTGCTCGTGGCGCTCTCGCACCAGTTCCGGCACGTCGTCGTCGACACCCCACCCGGGCTCGACGGCACGACCCTCGCGGCGCTCGACCACACGACCGACCCCCTGCTGCTCACGACGTTCGACGTGCCGGGCGCCCGCGGCCTCGCGAAGGAGATGGCGGCGCTGCGCGAGCTCGGGATGCTGACGCACGCGCGGCAGGTCGTGCTCAACTTCGCGAACCCCGGCTCGGGCCTGTCCGTGCGCGACGTCGAGGCGACCATCCAGTCGAAGGTCGACCTCACGATCCCGCACTCGAAGGCCGCGACCGCGGCGATGAACATGGGCGAGCCCATCGTGCTCCGCAGGCCGCGCGATCCCATCGCCCGGCAGATGGGGCGGCTCGCCGCCTACTACCGCGCGGCCGACCAGCGTCGCGCGAGCGGCCGCCACCGGGCTGCCGCATGAGCGGGCTCGCCGCGAGGCTCGCCGCAGCACGTGGCGAGGTCGAGTCGGTCGTCGCGCCGCCCGCACCGGTCGCCGTCATGCCGACGGCGCCGCACGCGCCCGCCGCGCCTGCGCACGCGCCGGCCGCGCCCGCGCTCGTGCTCCCTCCTGCCGCGCTCGAGGCCGTCGAGTCCGACGGGCTCACGCGCGTCAAGGATCGTGCGGCGAGCGCGCTCTTCGCCCGCATCGGCAGCCGCCTCAACGACCCCGACCTCGACGAGGACCAGCTCCACGCGCTCGTGCGCGACGAGCTCAACGCCGTCGTCGAGGACGAGCAGGCTCCGCTTACCGCCGACGAGCGGCAGCGGCTCATGCACGAGGTGCGCGACGACGTGCTCGGCCTCGGCCCGCTGCAACGGCTGCTCGACGACGAGAGCATCACCGAGATCATGGTGAACGGTCCCGACACCGTCTACGTCGAGCACCACGGCCGCCTCACGCGATCGCCGGTGCGCTTCACGTCCGAGGACCACCTCCGACGCATCATCGAGCGCATCGTCACGCGCGTCGGCCGGCGCATCGACGAGTCGTCGCCCATGGTCGACGCGCGCCTCGCCGACGGCTCGCGCGTCAACGCCGTCATCCCACCGCTCGCGTTCTCCGGCTCCACGCTCACGATCCGCAAGTTCGCGAAGGATCCGTTCCAGGTCGGCGACCTCATCCGCTTCGGCACCCTCACGCCGCAGATGGCCGACTTCCTGCGCGCCTGCGTCGAGGCCGAGCTCAACGTCATCGTCTCCGGCGGCACCGGCACCGGCAAGACGACGCTGCTCAACGTGCTGTCGTCGTTCATCCCCGACCACGACCGCATCATCACGATCGAGGACGCCGTCGAGCTGCAGCTGCAGCAGGATCACGTCGTGCGGCTCGAGTCGCGCCCGTCGAACGTCGAGGGCAAGGGCGAGGTCACCATCCGCGACCTCGTGCGCAACTCGCTGCGCATGCGCCCCGACCGCATCGTCGTCGGCGAGGTGCGCGGCGGCGAGACGCTCGACATGCTGCAGGCGATGAACACCGGCCACGACGGCTCGCTCTCGACCGTGCACGCCAACTCGCCGCGCGACGCCATCGCCCGCCTCGAGACGCTCGTGCTCATGGCCGGAATGGATCTGCCGCTTCGCGCCATCCGCGAGCAGATCGCCTCCGCCGTCGACGTCATCGTGCAGCTCACGCGCCTGCGCGACGGCACGCGCCGCATCACCTACGTCACCGAGGTGCAGGGCATGGAGGGCGAGACCGTGACGATGCAGGACGCGTTCGTCTTCGACTACGCCGCAGGCGTCGACGAGCACGGCCGCTTCCTCGGCGCGCCCGTCGCCACCGGCGTGCGCCCGCGGTTCGCCGAGCGCTTCGCAGACCACGGCATCCGCCTGCCCGACGGCATCTTCGACCCACCGGGCCGGCGATGACGCCCGCCGTCGTCGGCGCCGGCATCGTCGTGCTCGGCATCGCGATCGCGCTCCTCGCACTCCTCGGCCCCCTGCGCACCCGCCTGCCGCGCGACCGGCGCAGGCCGCCCGAGCGCGACGGCGAGGGCGCGCTCTCCGGCGCGGCCGACGTCGCGAGCGGCGTCATGGCCCGCGTCCTCCGCTCGCGCTCCGCCCGGCTCGCCCGCAGCCTCGACCTCGCCGGCATCCGCCTGCGCCCGCAGGACTTCGCGGTGCTCGTCGTCGTCGGCGCGCTCGTGCTCGTCGCCATCGGCGTGCTCCTCGGCAGAGGGCTGCTCGCTGCGCCCATGGGGCTCAGCGCCATCGGCTACGCCTACGCCCTCGTGCGATTCCGCGTCGCTCGGCGACGCGCGGCGTTCGCCGACCAGCTCGGCTCGACCATGCAGCTCATGTCGTCGAGCCTGCGCGCCGGCCAGAGCATGATGCAGGGCCTCACCTCCGTCGCGAGGGAGTCGGACGAGCCCACGAGCGGCGAGCTGTCGCGCGTCGTCAACGAGACGCGCGTCGGCAGGCCCATCGTCGACGCGCTGGAGGAGGCCGCCGACCGCATGGGCAGCCTCGACTTCCGGTGGGCGACCCAGGCCATCGCGATCAACCGCGAGGTCGGCGGCAGCCTCTCCGACGTGCTCGACGGCGTCGCCGCGACCATCCGCGAGCGCAACCAGATCCGCAGGCAGGTCTCGGCGCTCAGCGCCGAGGGCCGGCTGTCGGCCGTGATCCTCATGGCGCTGCCGGTGCTCGTCGCAGTCTTCCTCGTCTTCACGAACCCCACGTACCTCGCGCCGTTCGTCGAGCATCCGCTCGGCCCCGTGCTCATCGTCGTCTGCCTCGTGCTCATGGTCGTCGGCGGCCTGTGGCTGCGGAAGACCGTGGAGATCCGGTTCTGATGCCCGTCGGTCTCATCGTCGGATGCTCGCTCGTCGCGGCGGCGCTCGCGATGGTCGTCGTGCTGCTCGCCTCGCTCGCCCAGCCCGAGCGCGCCCGCACGGTCGCGAACCTCCGTCGCGGCGGCATCGCGACGCTGGTCGAGGCGCCCGCGCCGCGGCGCCGCGCGGGGGAGTCGCTCGCACGCAGGCTCGCGCCGTCGGCCGTCGTCTCGCTCCTCGACCGGCAGCACGCGCGCGCCGGCCGGCCCGCGGCCTGGCCCCTCGAGCGGCTGCTCGTGCTCAAGGCCGTGTGGCTGCCGTCGGCGCTCGTCGTGTGCGGCCTCGTCGCCGCCCTCCGACCGCATCCGATCCTCGTCGTGCTGCTCGTGATCGTCGCGGTCGTCGGCTACTTCGTGCCCGAGCTGCTGCTGCTGAGCCGTGGGCAGGAGCGAGACCAGGGCATCCAGCGCGCGCTCGCCGACACGCTCGACCAGATGCTCATCGCCGTCGACGCCGGTCTCGGCTTCGACGCCGCCATGAGCCGCGTCGCCGCGAACGGCAGCGGGGCGCTGAACGACGAGCTCACGCGCACCCTGCAGGACGTGCGGATGGGGCGCTCGCGGCGCGAGGCGTTCGCCGACCTCGCCGACCGCACGCGCGTGCCCGACCTGCGGCAGTTCGTCCGCGCCATCCTGCAGGCCGACGCCTACGGCATCTCGGTGAGCGACGTCCTGCGCACGCAGGCCGCCGAGATGCGCCTCAAGCGCCGCATGCACGCCGAGGAGCAGGCGCAGAAGGTGCCGGTCAAGGTGCTCATGCCGCTCATGCTCTGCATCCTCCCCGTGCTGTTCATCGTCGTCATGGCACCCGCGGCGCTCAACATGCTCGCCGCGTTCGGCGCGATGTAGCCGCCCGCGCCGACGTCAAGCCCGCCGCCCTCGCCCCGCACGTCCGTACGCTCGAGGGGTGCCCCGACAGATCCTGTGGTTCCGCCGCGACCTGCGGCTCGGCGACCACCCCGCCCTCGCCGCCGCCGCGGCCGAGGGCGACGTGCTGCCCGTCTTCGTGCTCGACGACGCCCTCCTGGCAGCGGCGGGCGACGTGCGTCGCGCCGCGCTCGCCGACGCGCTGACGCACCTGCGCGAGGCGACCGACGGCGCGCTCGTCGTGCGCTCGGGCGACCCCGCGCGCATCCTGCCCGCGCTCGCCGCCGAGGTCGACGCGACCGCGGTGCACGTGAGCGCCGAGCCCTTCCCGTACGGACGCCGCCGCGACGACCGCGTGCGCGAGGCGCTCGACGCCGCGGGCGTCGCGTTCGTCGAGACCGGCAGCCCCTACGCCGTCACGCCCGGGCGCGTGCGCAACGGATCGGGCGACCGCTACAAGGTCTTCACGCCGTTCTCGAAGGCGTGGCTCGACCACGGCTGGCGCGCACCGGCCGACGACCCCGAGACGCTGCGCTGGTGCCGCGTCGACGACCTCGGCGACCTGCCCGCCGCCCCCGCGGTCGAGGCCGACATCCCCACGGTCTCCGAGGCCTCCGCGCTCGCACGCTGGCACGCGTTCCTCGACGACGACCTCGACGACTACGACACCGGGCGCGACGTGCCCGGCGACGACACGACCTCCCGCATGTCGGTGCACCTGAAGTGGGGCACGATCCATCCGCGCACGATGCTCGCCGAGCTCGAGCGTCGCGCACGCGGCCGCACGGGCAGGCGCATGCAGTCGCTGCTGCGCTACCGCACCGAGCTCGCCTGGCGCGAGTTCTACGCCGACGTGCTCTGGCACGCGCCGCACAGCGACTGGCGCGACCTCACCGACGCGCTCGCGGCGCTGCAGTACGACGAGCCCGGCGACGCGTTCGTCGCCTGGCAGGAGGGTCGCACGGGCTTCCCCATGGTGGATGCCGGCATGCGGCAGCTGCTCGCGCAGGGGTGGATGCACAACCGCGTGCGCATGCTGACGGCCAGCTTCCTCGTGAAGGACCTGCACGTGTGGTGGCCGCACGGCGCCCGCCACTTCCTCGACCACCTCGTCGACGGCGACATCGCCTCCAACAACCACGGCTGGCAGTGGACGGCGGGCACGGGCACGGACGCCGCGCCCTACTTCCGCGTCTTCAACCCCGTGCTGCAGGGGCAGCGCTTCGACCCCGACGGCGAGTACGTGCGGCGATGGGTGCCCGAGCTCGCGCACCTGCCCGGCGGCACGGTGCACGAGCCGTGGAAGGCCGCGGCGGGCTACGACCACGGCTACCCCGAGCGCATCCTCGACCACAAGGAGGAGCGCGCCGAGGCGCTCGATCGGCTGCAGGCGACGAAGCGCTGAGGCGACTCGGTCGGGCGCGGACCGGCGGCTGGCGCAGGTTCGGCGGGAAACGGCCGCCGGATCCACGGCGGAGCGGGTCACGGGCCGCGCATGCCCGCCGACGCACCGCTGGCGCGTGATCGCGGCGGGCCGGCGCCAGCCTCAGCTGCGCTCGACGCCCGTCTGCGGGTCCCCGCCACCCCCGCGACTGCCGGTGACGCCCTCGGGCATCGCCTCGACGGGCACGACGACGACGTCCTGCAGCTTCCAGTCGAGCGACCGCGCGGCCCGGCCGGCGCGGGCGAGCGTGCGCTGCGACACCCGGGAGCGACGCGGCACCACGAACACCTCGGCGTGCAGCACGTGCCCCTGGTCGCGCACGCGGCAGCCGGCGTCCCGCACCCACGGCATCCGCCGCATCCGCGCGCACAGCCGTGCCTCGAGCGGATGCGGCTGGTCGTGGTCGACGGTGGTCGCGCGGTGGTCGATGAGGTCGAGCACGGCCACGCGGAGGTTGCGCAGGCCGTCGCGCAGGATGCCGACTGCGATGAGGAGCGCGGCGGCCGAGTCGAGCCACCAGATGCCGAGCCCGATGCCGGCCACGCCGACGATCGTGCCGACCGCCGTCGTCCAGTCGGCCCTGTTCATGTCGGCGTCGGCGTACAGCAGCTTGTCGTGGAGGCGCTCGGCGAGGCGGATCTTGATGCGTCCGATGACGACGGGCGGCACGATCGTCAGCGCCATCACGGCGATCATGAGCCAGCCGAGCCACACGACGTGCCCGAGCACCACGACCGTGCCGACCGTCGGGTGCTCGGCCGTCACGAGCGTCGCGATCGAGTCGACGATGAGGAAGGTGCCCATCGCCGTGAGCGCGACCGCCGCGACGAGGTGGCCGACGCCGACCGACCGGTGCAGGCCGTACGGGAACCGCTCGCTCGGGGCGATGCGGATGATGCGCACCGCGACGAGGAACGCGATCGGCGGGATGAACGACAGCAGATCCTCGAACAGGGCCGCCCGCATGGCCTGCGAGCTGCCGACCGTGAGCGCGACGAGGCCCACCGTCACGACGAGGAACCCGATCGTGAGCCACTCGAGCCGCACGGCACGGCGCAGCAGGTCGCGCTGCTGCGGCGGCAGCTCGGTCGCGCCGAACCTCGTCGTCCCCGTGCTCAGGCCGCCTCCTCGAGGAACGTCTCGAGCGCGACGAGGAAGGCGTTCTCGCCCAGCGGCGCCGCCATGACGTGCCGCACGGTCGCGCCGGCGTCGTCGGTGGTCTCGAGGTAGGGGCGGGTGATCGCGGCGTGGGTCGACCACGGCGTCGCGTCGGTGAGGCCGCCGATCACGAGGTCGAGCTCGCCGCGCTGCAGCGCCGCCATGAGCTGCTCCTCGCCGCCCTCGACCCAGTCGACCTCCGCGTCGATCGACGCCGCGAACGCCTCGACGAGCTCGGCCTCCCGTCCGACGCCCTGCCCGCCCTCGAGCTCTGCCCAGCCCTCGTGCGGCGAGACGCCGACGTGCAGCGTTCCGCCCGAGACGCGATCGAGCGTGCCGTCGGGGTCGGCGGGCACCTGCAGCCCGCATCCGGCGAGCAGCAGCAGCGGCACGAGGAGCGCGCATGCGAGGAGACGACGCATGGCGC
This sequence comes from Agrococcus versicolor, assembly GCF_039531815.1. NCBI lineage: Bacteria > Bacillati > Actinomycetota > Actinomycetes > Micrococcales > Microbacteriaceae > Agrococcus > Agrococcus versicolor. Next base: position 229,753 of record NZ_BAAAQT010000001.1, read on the forward strand.
CGATGCTAGGCGCGTCGTGGGCGGCGCGGTCCCCGGTTGCGCGACGGCGCGCGAGGTGTCCGCATGCCGAGGTCAGCCGGCGGCGTCCTCCAGGATGAGCGCCGCGGCGCGCTCGGCGATCGTCATGATCGTGCCGACGGGGTTCAGGGCCGTGAGCGTGGGCATGACCGAGGCGTCGACGACCCGCAGGCCCGCGACGCCACGCACGCGCAGCCGGGCGTCGAGCACGGCGAGCGGATCGTCGTCGGCGCCCATGCGGGCGGTGCAGGACACGTGGTAGACGGTCTGGTGCGTGGCGCGCAGGATCGCCGAGAGCTCCTCGTCGGACTGCGCCTGCGGCCCGGGGAACACCTCCGCGACCAGGTGCTCCGAGAAGGGCGGCTGCTGCGCGACGCGGCGCGCGATGCGCACGCCCTCCACGAGCATCCGCTCGTCGCGCCCGTCGGGATCCGTGAACGCGCGGTAGTCGATGGCGGGTGCGACGTCGGCGCTCGGGGCCGTGATCCAGACGCGACCACGGCTGCGCGGCTTCGCCACGTTCGGTGCGAACGACACGTTGTTCTCGGGGATGGTCGTGCCGTGACGCTCGGCATGCACCGTCCAGGAATGGAGGGGGATGTGGGTCGAGACGTCGGGCGTCGTCGAGTCGTCGTCGACGCGCACGAGGTACCCGGCGTCCCAGCCGGTGGCGCACGTGTCGTCGCGCTCGCCGCGCGCCTCCCAGACGACGAGACCCTCGGCGTGGTCCTGCAGGTTCTCGCCGACGCCCGGCAGGTCGACGATCGTGGCGACGCCGGCGGCGGCGAGCACGGCCGCCGGGCCGATCCCGGAGCGCATGAGCAGCGCCGGCGAGTCGATCGCACCGCAGCTGACGACGACCTCGCGGCGGGCGCGCATCTCCCGCTCGACGCCGTCGCGCCCGCGGACGACCGCGCCCACCGCCCGACCGTCCTCGACGAGCAGACGCTCGACGAGCGCCTCGAGGTGCACGGCGAGGCCCGGCCGCTCGGGCTGCGAGCGCAGGTACGCGTGGGATGCCGACGAGCGCTGGTGCGTCGACGGGTCGTAGCCGATCTCGAAGAACCCGGCGCCGTCGACGAGCTCGACGTCGTTCCAGCGCTCCCGACGGGGCAGCGAGAGCGCGGTGGCCGCGGCGGTCACCGCATCCTCGACGTAGGCGTTGCGATCATGCTCGGCGACCGGCTCGATGCGGGCGAGCAGACGGTCGAACCACGGCGCGACCTCGTCGTATCCCCAGCCGTCGACGCCGAGCGCGGCCCACTCGTCGAGGTCGCCGCGCAGCGGTCGCCACGCGATCATCGTGTTCGCCGTCGAGCAGCCGCCGAGGATGCGCAGCCGTGCCTGGCGGATGTGCGAGTTGCCCCGCTCCTGCGGCACGCTGCGGTAGTCGAGGTCGTGCTCGCCCTCGAGCATCTCCGCCCAGCGGCGGATGTCGGCGGCCCGTGGCTCGTCGGCGTCGGTCGGGCCCGCCTCGACGAGCGCGACCCGGACGCCCGGCTGCTCCGACAGACGGGCGGCGACGATGCAGCCGGCGGTGCCGCCGCCGAGCACGAGGTAGTCGACCTCGTCGCCGTGCACGTCGTCCTCCGCCATCGCCGCGCCTCAGCCCCGGTGGATGAGGCCGAGGATCTCGGCGTAGTAGCCGTGGAACTCGGGGCTGCCGATGACCTCGGGATCGCGCGGGCGCGGCAGGTCGATGGTGAACTCGGCCGCGACCTTGCCCGGCCGCGGCGTCATCGCGACGACGCGGTCGGAGAGGAAGACCGCCTCCTCGATGTCGTGCGTGATGAGCATGACCGTCATGCGGTGCTGCTCCCAGACCTGCGTGAGCAGCTCCTGCATCGTGCGCCGCGTGAGGGCGTCGAGCGCGCCGAACGGCTCGTCCATGAGCAGGACGTCGGGGCCGTACGCGAGCGAGCGCGCCAGCGCGACGCGCTGCTGCATGCCGCCGGACAGCTGCGCCGGGAACGAGCGCTCGAAGCCGTCGAGCCCCACCTGGTGCAGCACGTCGCGCGCACGGTCGACGCGCTGCCTGCGCGTCATGTCGGCCTCACCGTCGAGCGCGAAGACCACGTTGTCGAGCGCGCTGAGCCACGGCAGCAGCGTCGAGGTCTGGAAGACCACGCCGCGGTCGCGACCCGGGCCGAGGATCTCGGTGCCGCCGATGGACGCGATGCCGTCGGTGGGCGCCTCGAGGCCGGCGATGACCGACAGCAGCGTGCTCTTGCCGCAGCCGGATGCGCCGACGACCGAGACGAACTCGCGGTCGCCGAGCACGAGGCTGACCTCGTCGAGCGCGGTCACCTCGCCGAAGCGCTTCGTGACGGCGTCGACGACGACCTTCGGTGCGCGGACGGTGGTGTCGGTGGCCATCACGGGCGCCCCTTCAGGTATCGGAAGAACTGGCGGCCAAGGCCGCGCATGATCTGGTCGAAGACGAGCCCCAGCAGGCCGAGCACGATGACGTAGCCGATGATGAGGTCGGTCTCGAGGAAGCGCTGCGCCTGCGTGATGCGGTAGCCCATGCCCTCGGTGGCTGCGACGAGCTCGGCGACGACGAGCCATGTCCATGCCCAGCCGAGGCTGATGCGCAGCGCATCCCAGATGAGGGGCAGCGCCGACGGGAAGACGATGCGCATGAGGCTGCGCGCACGGCTGAGCCCGAGGGTCGCCCCCAGGTTGCGGAAGGCCATGGGCACGCGGCGCACGGCGTCGGCGAACATCAGCACCTGCTGGAAGAAGGTGCCCAGGAAGATGATGAGGAACTTCTGCGAGTCGTCGGTGCCCACCCAGAGGATGGTGAGCGGCACGAACGCCACGACCGGCATGTACCGGATGAAGTCCATGATCGGCTCGATCGCCGCCTCCACCCGCGGGATCGAGCCGCACAGCAGCCCGATCGGGATGGCGAAGATGCTCGAGGCGAGGTAGCCGACCATGACGCGGTACGTGCTCACCCCGACGTCGGACCACAGCTCGCCGTTCGCGGCCTGCTCGCCGAGCTTCTGCACGACGGCGAGCGGCGAGGGCAGGAAGAGCGGCTGCACGAGCTGGGACGCGGTGATGGCGCTCCACGCCGCGATGAGGGCGACGAACGCGACGATCGCGGTCGTCACGTACTGACGCCGGGTGAGCGGCGTCAGGACGGCCTTGCGGCGCGGGCCGGCCGCGCGCTGCGTGCGCGCGGCCGGGGCGGTGCTCTGGACGGTCATGGTCGACTCGGCGCCGGGGGCGCCTACTCCGCCGCCGTCACGAACTGGTCGTCGACGATGGCGTCGAGGTCGGCGCCGCCGTCGAGGATGCCGATGTCGGTCGCGACGGTCTGGACGCTCGGCAGCACCGTGCCGAGGTAGTCGCCGCCGAGCTCGGTCGCGTTGGCCTCGAGCGAGAAGTACTCGACGCCGTCGAAGGCGGTCGAGAGGGACTCGACGTCGCTGCCGATGGCCTCCGCGATGATGCCGCGGGCCTCGTCGGTGTCCGACTCGTAGAAGGCGATGGAGGGTCCCCACGCGTCGACGACGCTCTGCACGACGTCCGCGTTCTCGGCGAGGAAGTCGTTGTCGACCACGAGCACGTCGCTGATGAGGCCCTCGTTCTCGGCAGCGGTGTAGAGCACCTCGAAGTCGCCGGCGGCGCTGGCCTCCGAGATGTAGGGCTCGTAGGTGACGGCGACGGGCACGCTGCCGCCGATGAGCGCGGTCGCGGCCTCCGACGGGTCCATCGGCACCGGCTCGATGTCGTCGAGGGTCATGCCGTTCTCCTGCAGCGCGTACCCGAGCAGCAGGTTGCTGACCGAGCCCTCCTCGAAGGCGATCTGCTGACCCGCGAGGTCGGCGACGCTGTCGACGCTGCCGTCGGTGAGGATGGCGTCGGCGGTGAGGGACGCGTCGAGCAGCAGCACGATCGTCACGTCGAGACCCTGCTCGATGAACTGCAGCGCCGAGTGGCTCGCGGCGTTGGCCATCTGGATGCGATCGGCGGCGAAGGCCGCGGTCATGTCCGAGTCGTTCATGAAGTTCGTGATCTCGACGTCGACGCCGGCGTCCTCGAAGTAGCCGTTCTCCTCGGCGATGTACCAGGGGCCGTAGCCGAGCCAGGGCTGGATGCCCATGCCGACGCTCGCGGCGCCGTCGTCGCCGGATCCGGACGAGCCGGACGTGGCGGTGCAGGCGCTGGTGGCCAGCAGTGCAGCCGTGAGCGCTGCGGCTCCGACGACGCGGAACGCGTGCTTGGAGGTGGTCATCGTGGTCCTTCCGGAACGGGGTGCGCGGTGCAGGGTGATGGGTTCAGGATCCGCGCGGCGAACGGGCGAAGCAAATACCGTGTGATGAAGCATTGCATCTACGATGCAGATGCAATTGCCCAGCAATATCGGCGAAATCTATACGAAACACGCGCGGCGGAGCCTGGCGAGGCGCGCAGGCTCCTGTCGCGCAGATGGGAGCCTCCATGGCCACCGCCCTGTACGCCGGCGGCATGCTGTACCTCGGTGCCGGCCGGTTCGAGCCCGGCGCGGTGCTCGTCGACGGGGACCGCATCGCAGCGGTCCTGCTGGGGGACGACGCGGCGCCCGCCGCGCTCCCGACCGCCGACGAGGTCGTCGACCTCGCGGGCGGCACGCTGCTGCCAGGGCTGCAGGATGCGCACGTGCACCCGCTGCTCGCGGGCCTGCAGCTGCGCGGCATCGACCTCGCGCCCGTCCACGATCGTGCCGCGTACCTCGAGCGCATCGCCGCGTTCGCGCAGGCGCACCCGGACGCGCCGGTGCTCACCGGCGGCGGCTGGTTCGGCGACGTCTTCGACGGCGGCTTCCCGACGGCCGCGGAGCTCGACGCCATCGTCGACGACCGACCGGTGGTCCTGTACAGCCACGACGCGCACGGCGTGTGGGTCAACGGCGCGGCGCTCGCGGCGGCGGGCATCGACGCGTCGACGCCCGACCCGGTCGACGGCCGCATCCTGCGGGACGCCGGCGGGCGAGCGACGGGCATCCTGCTCGAGGGAGCCGTCGCGCTCGTCGACCGCCTCGCGCCCGAGCCGACGCCCGAGGATCTCGCGGACGCCCTCGCGCTCGCGCAGCGACGGCTCCACGCCGTCGGCATCACGGCATGGCAGGACGCGGCGGTGGGGGAGTCGGACATCGGCCCTGACGCCCTGCCCGCCTACGAGTCGCTCGCGCGAGACGGTCGCCTCACGGCGCGCGTCGTGCTCGCGCAGTGGTGGGATCGCACGCGCGGCGTCGAGCAGGTGCCGGGTCTCGTGGCGGTCCGGGATCGGCTCGCGGCCGGCGGGGTCCTCGACGCGGGCACGGTCAAGGTCATGATCGACGGCATGGTCGAGAACCGCACCGCAGCGATGCTCGAGCCGTTCACGGGTCACGACGACGACCGCGGCATCGCCTTCATCGACCGGCAGGCGCTCGTCGACCTCACGATCGCGCTCGACGCCGTCGACCTCCAGGTGCACTTCCACGCCGTGGGCGACGCGGCCACCCGGGCCGCGCTCGACGCCGTCGAGGCCGCGATCGCGCAGCACGGCAGACGCGGGAACCGCCACCACGTGGCGCATCTCGACGTGGTGGCACCCGTCGACGTGCCGCGCTTCGCCGAGCTCGAGGTGTCGGCGAACGTGACGGCGCTCTGGGCGCGGCGCGACGAGGAGATCGTCACGCGCAAGCTGCCGCTCCTCGGCCCCGAGCGCGCGCTGCAGCACTTCCCGCTCGGCTCGCTCCATCGATCCGGCGCGCGCATCGTCGGCGGCAGCGACTGGCCGGTGACCGACCCCAATCCGCTGTGGTCGGTGCAGACGGCCGTGACGCGTCTCGGCGTCGCCGAGGATCCGCACGCGATCGGCGCCGAGGTGCTGCACGAGCCGCTGCTGCCCGAGGAGGCGCTGCCGCTCGGCGTCGCGCTCGACGCGTACCTCGAGGCGGCCGCCTTCGCGAATCGGCTCGATGGCGTCGCGGGCGTGCTGCGCGCGGGGGCGCTGGCCGACCTCGCGTGGGTGGACGCCGACCTGCGCGACGTCGCCGCCTACGGCTCGGCACGCGTCCTGCGCACCGTCGTCGGCGGCGCGGTCGTCTACCCGGAGACGGTGGACGGGGAGGCCGAGGGCGACGCCTGAGACGGCGTGCCCGCGAGCTCGGCGACCGACCGGCGGCACTGCTCGGCGAACAGCTGCGCCTTCTTCGTCGCAGGGCGCTCGCCTCCGGACCACGCGAGCACGAGCGAGAGGGGCGGCACGTCGTCCAGCAGGCGCAGCCGGTGCAGCTCGCCGCCCGAGTAGGTCGATGCGACCTTGGGCAGCTGGTTCAGCAGCGTGAAGCCGTGGCCGCTCGCCACCATGGCGCGCACCGCCTCGAAGCTCGCGAAGCGGTAGCGGACGGTGGGTCGCAGGCCCGCGTCCGCGAAGCGCTGCAGGAAGTACTCACGGCTCACGGGCATGTCGAGCAGCACCATGTTCTCGTCGGCGAGCTCGGCGAGGTGCACGGCCTCGCGGTCGGCGAGCGGATGCCCGGCGCTCACGGCGGCGTAGAGCGGCACCTCGGCGAGGATCTCCTGCCGCACGCCCGGCCCGAGACCGAGCTCGTAGGTGAGCGCGATCTCGATCGACTGGTTCGCGAGCGCCGGCTCGACCTGCTCGGCGCTCATCTCGGTCACGTCGACCTGCAGCTCGGGATGCTCGTCGGCGAGGTTGCTGATGATCGATGGCAGGTAGAACGGCGCGAGCGTGCGGAAGCAGCCCACGTGCACGCGCCCGGCGGTGTGCTCGGGCCGCATGGATGCGACGGCGTCGTCGACGGACGCGAGGATGCTGCGAGCACGCACGAGCAGCTCGGCGCCGGCCGGCGTGAGCTGCAGGCCCTTGGCGCGCCGGCGGATGAGGAGCTGCACGCCGACCGTGGTCTCGAGGTTCGCGATGGCGGTGGACACCGCCGACTGCGCGACGAAGAGCTCGTCGGCGGCCCAGGTCATGGAGCCGTGCTCCGCGGCGGCGACGAAGTAGCGCAGCTGGGCGAGGGACACGTCGGCTCTGGCTGGCACGCGCATGGGTCGACCTCATGTTTCGAATGTGTTGCGCAGATATTGCTCACGCTTTGCATCGCAATTCTAGATGCTGAGCGTCGCGACTCGCTATTTGCTTCGGCCCGTCGTCGCTCCCGACACTCGGAGGGCGGCACCCGCCCGAGCACGACGCTCACACCCCGAGTCGAAGGCAGCACACGACCGATGGACACCTCCTCCGCACTCCCACCCCACGGCGGCGACGATCGACTGCCCACCACGATCGAGGTCCTCGTCGTCGGCGCGGGCCAGGCGGGCGTCGCGATGAGCGAGCACCTCTCGGCGCAGGGCATCGCCCACCTCGTCGTCGAGCGCGATCGCATCGCGGAGCGGTGGCGGACGGGGCGATGGGACTCGCTCGTCGCGAACGGCCCCGCATGGCACGACCGGTTCCCCGGCCTCGAGCTGCCGGGCGTGCATCCCGACGGCTTCGCCACGAAGGACCAGATGGCCGACTACTTCGAGGCCTACGCGGCGCGCATCGCCGCGCCCGTCCGCACGGGCGTCGAGGTGCTGCGCGTGCGCAGGCTCGAGGGCAGGGCCGGGTTCGCGGTCGAGACGACCGCGGGGCCCGTCGAGGCCCGCTACGTCGTCGCCGCGACCGGCCCGTTCCAGCGACCCGTCATCCCCGCGATCGTGCCGTCGACCGCTGGCATCGAGCAGCTGCACTCCGCCGCCTACCGCAACCCCGAGCAGCTGCCGGCCGGGGGCGTCCTCGTCGTGGGCGCGGGCTCCTCCGGCGTGCAGATCGCCGCGGAGCTGCGCCGCGCGGGTCGCGACGTGCACCTCTCCGTCGGCCCGCACGACCGCCCGCCGCGCAGCTACCGCGGCCGCGACTTCGTGTGGTGGCTGGGCGTGCTCGACAAGTGGGATGCCGCGACGCCGCCTGCCGGCGCGAAGCACGTCACGATCGCCGTCAGCGGCGCAGGCGGCGGTCGCACGGTCGACTTCCGCGAGCTCGCCGCGAGCGGCATCACGCTCGTGGGCCGCACGACGTCGTACGCCGACGGCCTGCTGCACGTCGCCGACGACCTGCGCGCGACCATCGACCGCGGCGACGCGAGCTACCTCTCGATCCTGCGCGAGGCCGACGCCTACGTCGAGCGCAACGGCATCGACCTGCCGCCCGAGCCCGAGGCGCACGTGCTCGGCGACGAGCCGGCGTGCGTGACGCATCCCGCGCGCGAGCTCGACCTCGCGGCCGAGGGCATCGCGTCGATCGTGTGGGCGACGGGCTACGGCGCGGACTACTCGTGGCTGCAGGTCGACGCCCTCGACGACGCGGGCCGCCCCGCGCATCGCCGCGGCGTCTCGACGGAGCCCGGCATCTACTTCCTCGGCCTGCCGTGGCAGTCGCGCCGCGGCTCGAGCTTCGTCTGGGGCGTCTGGCACGATGCGCGGCACGTCGCCGACCACATCGCGATCCAGCGCGCGTACCTCGCCTACGCGTCGGACGCCGACCACCCCGCGGCGCCGCCGCACGCGAGCCTCGCCGGCGCGGGCGCCATCGGAACGGAGCACTGACATGACGACGCACATCCGCATCCGGCCCTTCAACACGAAGGAGACCTACCCCGAGCAGGAGCTCGACAACGACCTGGCGCAGGCGGTGGTCGCCGGCGGCGTCGTGTACCTGCGCGGGCAGATCGGACAGGACCTCGACACGCGCGAGAGCGTCGGCATCGGCGACGTGGAGGCGCAGGCCGAGCGCGCGATGGCGAACATCGACCTGCTGCTGCGCGAGTCGGGCTCGCGGCTCGCGGACGTCGTGAAGGTCGTCGTGTACCTCACCGACATCCGCTACCGCGAGCCGGTGTACCGCGTCATGGGGCGGTGGCTGCGCGGCGTGCACCCTGTGTCGACCGGGCTCGTCGTCGACGCGCTCGCACGGCCCGAGTGGCTCGTCGAGATCGATGCGACCGCCGTGATCAGCGAGGTCGAGGGGTGACGGTCTCGCTCACCGCTGCCGACGGCGTCGGCGCCGTCGGGATCGTCATCGCCTCCTCGAGCCCGGCCGTCGCATCCCGATGCAGCCATCTGCGCGCAGGCGTCGGCGCATCGGCGTCGCAGAACGTGACCAATCCCGCGCTGGGGGATGCGGTGCTCGACGCGCTCGCGCGCGGGGCCGCGCCGCCCGACGCGCTCGACGAGGCCCTCGCGACGGACGCGCACGCCGACGTCCGCCAGGTGACGGCGGTCGGCGTCGACGGGCGCGTCGCGGTGCGATCGGGATCGCGTGCGCTCGGCGTGCACGGCGAGCACGTGGGCGACGCGTGCGTCGCCGCCGGCAACCTCCTCGCCCGCGCCGAGGTGCTGCCCGCGATGGTCGCCGGGTTCGAGGCCGCGGAGGGTGCGCTCGAGCAGCGACTGCTGGCCGCGCTCGAGGCCGCCGCCGCGGCGGGCGGCGAGGCGGGTCCGCTGCGGTCCGCTGGCCTCGCGGTCGTCGAGGGCGTGCCGTGGCGCACGACCGACCTGCGCGTCGACGACCACGACGATCCGGTCGGCGAGCTCGCGCGGCTCGTCGCGCTCTGGCTGCCGCAGAAGGCCGACTACCTGCAGCGCGCGCTGCAGCCCGACGCCGCTCCGTCGTACGGCGTGCCCGGCGATGCCTGACGCCGCCGCGCTGCGCCGCGGTGCGCACGACGCCGTCGAGTCGGCTCGCGACGTCGTCCTCGGCGTCAGCAGGGCCCTGCACGCCGATCCCGAGCTCGGATTCGAGGAGCACCGCTCCGCCGCGATGCTGCGATCCGTGCTCGCCGACGCCGGCCTGCGGGTCGAGGCGGGCGTCGGCGGCCTGCCCACCGCGTTCAGCGCCTCGGCGGGATCCGGGAGGCGCGTCGTCGCGCTGCTCGCCGAGTACGACGCCCTCGCCGGGCTCGGGCACGCATGCGGGCACAACGTCATCGCCGCGGCCGCCGTCGGGGCGGGCATCGCCCTCGCGCCGATCGCCGACGAGCTCGGCATCACCGTCCGCGTGCTGGGGAGCCCGGCCGAGGAGGGCGGCGGCGGCAAGATCGTGCTGCTCGAGGCAGGCGTGCTCGACGACGTCGACGTGGCGATGATGGTGCACCCCGGCCCCGCCGACGCCGCGTACGCGCGGCCTCGGGCCGTCGCGCACTTCGACGTCGTCTACGACGGCGTCGCCTCGCACGCCGCGAGCTACCCGCAGCTCGGTGTGAACGCCTCGGACGCGTTCACCATCGCGCAGGTGGCGATCGGTCTGCTGCGGCAGCAGCTGCCGGACGACGTCCGCGTGCACGGCATCGTCCGCGAGGCGGGCACGGCGCCCAACGCCATCCCCGACCGCGCCGTGGGCAGCTGGTACGTGCGGGCCGCGGACCTCGCGCAGCTCGACGCGCTCTTCCCCCGGATCGCAGCCTGCTTCGAGGCCGGCGCGCTTGCGACCGGCTGCAGCGTCGAGCTGACCGAGACGAGCGGCCGCTACGCCGACTTCCGCACCGACGAGGCTCTGCTCGCGGCGTTCGTGCGCAACGCCGCCGCGCTCGGACGCGACATGGACGTCGACGAGACCCGGCCGGACGGCATGCACACCGCCTCCACCGACATGGGCAACGTGTCGCAGCGCGTGCGGGCCATCCACCCGTACCTCGGCATCGACTCGCTGCCGGCCGTCAACCACCAGGCGGCGTTCGCCGATGCCGCCGCGACGCCTGCCGCCGACCGCGCCGCGCTCGAGGGTGCCATCCTCATGGCGCAGACCGTGATCGACGACGCGCTCGCGCACCTCGAGCCCGACGCCCCCGCCGCACACCACCCCGAGGAGCCCTGAGCATGCACGACCTCGCCACCTGGCGCGCGATCGCCGACGCCGTCGAGCCGCGCACCCGCCACTTCATCGGCGGTCGCGCCGTGGACGCCGCCTCCGGGGCGACGTTCGCCACCGTGGATCCCGCGACCGGGCGGGTGCTCGCCGACGTCGCACGCGGCGATGCCGAGGACGTCGATCGCGCCGTCGCGGCGGCCCGCGCGGCGTTCGACGGCGGCGCGTGGTCGAGGGCGGCGCCCGGCGAGCGCAAGCGCGTGCTGCTCGCCGTCGCCGACGCCATCCGCGCCCACGCCGACGAGCTCGCGGTGCTCGACGCGATCGATGGCGGCAAGCTCGTCTCGGCGACGTCGACGATCGACGTGCCGGGCAGCGCCGCGATCCTGCAGTGGTACGCCGAGGCGGTCGACAAGCTCTACGGCGAGGTCGCGCCCGTCGCGCCACCCGACCTCGCGATCGTCACGCGCGAGCCCGTCGGCGTCGTGGGAGCCGTCGTGCCGTGGAACTACCCGCTCGAGACGGCGATCTGGAAGATCGCGCCCGCCCTCGCCGCCGGCAACAGCGTCGTGCTGAAGCCCGCCGAGCAGAGCCCGCTCTCCGCCCTGCGCCTCGCCGAGCTCGCGCTCGAGGCGGGGCTGCCGGACGGCGTGCTCAACGTCGTCGCCGGGCTGGGCCACGAGGCGGGCGCGGCGCTCGGCCTGCATCCCGACGTGGACGTCGTGGCCTTCACCGGCTCGACCGCGGTCGGCAAGCGCTTCCTCGAGTACTCGTCGCGATCGAACATGAAGGCGGTGTGGCTCGAGTGCGGCGGCAAGAGCGCGAACGTCGTCTTCCCCGAGGTCGCCGACCTCGACGCCGTCGCCGCCGCGGCCGCCGCGGGCATCTTCGCCTGCAGCGGGCAGGTGTGCTCGGCCAACTCGCGCCTGCTCGTGCATCGCTCGATCGCCGACCGCCTGACCGAGCTCGTCGCCGCGCGGGCCGCCGCGCTCGTGGTGGGCGACCCCCTCGACCCGCGCACCACGATGGGCCCGCTCGTGAGCATGGCGCAGGTCGACCGCGTCATGGCCCACGTCGAGGCCGGCC
>NZ_BAAAQT010000001.1:241806-328777 GCF_039531815.1 Agrococcus versicolor
TCGCGCGCGAGGAGATCTTCGGACCCGTGCTCGCCATCACGACGTTCGACACCGAGGAGGAGGCGATCGCGCTGGCGAACGCGACCGACTACGGCCTCGCCGCATCCCTCTTCACCGACGACGTGCACCGTGCCCACCGGGTGTCGCGGCTGCTGCGAGCGGGCACCGTGTCGGTGAACGCCGTCGACGCGCTCGACGTCACGACGCCCTTCGGCGGCATCCGCCAGTCCGGCTTCGGCCGCGACCTCTCGCTGCACGCGCTCGACGGCTACACGGCGCTCAAGACCACCTGGTTCGCGGGCCGTCGCGCCCCCGCTGCGGAAGGCATCGCATGACGCATCCCCTCGACCGGCTCACCATCGCCGAGATCGAGCGCAACCGCGCGCTCGTGCTCGACGCCGGCCACGACGAGACGGCGACGGCGTTCATGCTCGTCAACCTCGTCGAGCCGCACAAGTCCGCGGTGCTCGACGGCTCGTCCACCGAGCGTCGCGTCGCGACGGTCGTCATGGACCGCCGCGACGGCACCGTCACCGAGCTCGTCACCGAGCTCGTCGCGGGCGTCCTCGAGAGCAGTCGAGTCGTCGACGTCGTCGCCGAGGGGCAGCCGCCCATCGTCGACGAGGAGTTCGAGCGCGTCGAGACGCTGCTGCGCGCGAACGAGGGCTGGGTCGCCGCGATGGCGCGTCGCGGCATCGACGACGTCTCGCTCGTGCGCGTCTCCGCCCTCTCGGCCGGCCGCTTCGACCTGCCCGGCGAGGAGGGGCTGCGGATCGTGCGATGCCTGTCCTTCCTGCAGCTCGACCCCCACGACAACGCCTGGGCGCATCCGATCGACGGGATCGTCGCCTACCTCGACCTCATCTCGGGCGACGTGCTGCGGCTCATCGACGAGGCCGTCGTCGACGTGCCGATGGAGCGGCAGGCCTTCCACCTCACCGACGAGCTGCCGACGCCGCGCAGCACGCAGCGACCCATCGTCGTCACGCAGCCCGAGGGGCCGTCGTTCACGGTCGACGGCGACGTCGTCGAGTGGGAGCACTGGCGCCTCCGCATCGGCTACAACCAGGTCGAGGGACTCACCCTGCACGAGATCGGCTTCACCGACGGCGACCGCCATCGGCCCATCGTCTACCGGGCGTCGATCGCGGAGATGGTCGTGCCCTACGGCGACCCCGGCCCCCTGCGGTTCTGGCAGAACTACTTCGACGCCGGCGAGTACTCGCTCGGCAAGGTCGCGAACTCGCTCGAGCTCGGCTGCGACTGCCTCGGCGAGATCCGCTACCTCGACGCGACGATCGCCGCGACCGACGGGCGTCCGAAGGTCATCCGCAACGCGATCTGCATGCACGAGGAGGACGCGTCGATCCTCTGGAAGCACACCGACGAGTACACCCACTCGAGCGACGTCCGCCGCAACCGGCGCCTCGTCATCTCCTTCTTCATCACCGTCGGCAACTACGACTACGGCTTCTACTGGCACCTCTACCTCGACGGCCGCATCGAGCTCGAGTGCAAGGCGACGGGCGTCGTGCTCGCCTCCGCCTACCCGGGCCCGGCCGCCGACGGCACCGAGCACCCATGGGCCTCGGAGATCGCCCCCGGCGTCGGCGCCCCGTACCACCAGCACCTGTTCTCGGCGCGCCTCGACATGATGGTCGACGGCGTCGAGAACGCCGTCGACGAGCTCGCGGCGCAACGCGTGCCCATGGGCGACGCCAACCCGTACGGCAACGGCTTCACGCTCTCCACGACGCGCCTGCGCACCGAGCTCGACGGCGTGCGCGAGGCCGACGGCAAGCGCGGCGTCGTCTGGCATGTGGTGAACCCGGGGTCGCGCAACGTCGTCGGCAAGCCCGTCGGCTACGTCCTGCGCCCCGAGGGGCAGCCGAGCCTGCTCGCCGACCCGGCGTCGTCCATCGCGCGCAGGGCGGCCTTCACGACCAAGGACCTCTGGGTCACGCGCTACTCGCCGACCGAGCGCTTCCCCTCCGGCGAGCTCGTGAACCAGAACGACGGCTACGGCACGATCGACGGCTGGATCGCGCGCGACGCCGACATCGACGGCCAGGACATCGTGCTCTGGCACACCTTCGGCCTCACCCACTTCCCGCGCACGGAGGACTGGCCGATCATGCCCGTCGACGCCACGGGCTTCAGCCTCGTGCCGCACGGCTTCTTCGACCGCAACCCGACGCTCGACGTGCCTGCGCCCGTCGCGGCGCACGGAGGCGGTGGCGGCTGCTGCGGCGGTGGACAGGCGTGCACCTGCTCGCACGAGGAGGGGTCCGCGGCCGATTCGTGAGGCGGTGGCCGCCAGATCCACGCGTGAGCGGGCCGTCGGCCGCGCATCGCGTCTGACGAGGCGCTGACGCGTGGATGCGGCGGCCTCAGCCCGGCGATCCGCCCTCGCCGCGCCCGGACACCGACCGCGCGACGGCGCTCGCCGCCCGCTCGAGCGGACCCTTCGCGCCGGTGCGGGCGAGGAGGACGCCGAGCAGCAGCGACCCGGCCACGTGCAGGCCGAGGATCGCGAACCCCGCGACGTACCAGGGCGGCAGCTCGGCGGCGCCGTCGGTGCCCACGGCCACGAAGGTCATGCCGCCGGTCGCCGCCCACACCGCCGACGCGATCAGCAGCGCGCAGACGTGCAGCGTGTAGGTCGTGAAGGGGGCGGCGCCGGCGGCGCGCACGGGCTCGAGCGCCCGCGGCAGGCGTGCGCCGGGCGGCAGCAGCGCCACGAGCGCACCGACGACGGCGAGCGCGACGCCGACGCCGCGCGCGACGTCGCCGATCGTGCCGGTGTGCGGCACGGCCGTCGCCTGCCACCACCACGAGGCGTCGGGCGGGGTGCCGGTGCCGAACCGCAGGAGCCACGGCAGCATGTCCGTGAGCCCCTCCGCGGCCGCCCACGACGGCGCGAACGCGGCCATCGTGCGCTCGGACACGAGCACCGCCGCCACGGCGAGCAGCGCGCCGAGCACGAGCATCCCCGCACCCAGGATACGCGCGCGCGATGCCGAGCGGGCAGCCAGCACGGCGCGGGCGACGAGGATGCCGACGGCGAGCATCGCGACCCACGTCACCGCGGGGTACTCGCCGGTGAAGAGGAGGTCGATCGGCGCTGCCATCGGCGAGCCCGCGAGCACGTCGCCCGAGGGGTAGACCCCCTCCCCGAAGCGCCACTCGCGCACGGCGAGCGCCGCCTGCGAGCCGCCGATCCAGAGCGCGCCGGCGACGCCGGCGACGAGCCAGCTCGGCGCGAGCAGCAGCGGCGCGGCGAGCACCATCGCCCACGCGAGGTAGTTGAGCACGACGTGCACGGGCGGCATCGCGGCCGCGAGCAGGATGCCGACGCCGCCGACGACGAGCGCGCGACCGAGCACCGACCGCAGCGCCGCCGAGCGGCTGCCTGCGGCGAGCTGCGAGCGCGTCGCGAGCACGAGGCTCACGCCCGCGAGCACCGCGAAGAGCGACGACGCGTTGCCGTTCGCGCCGGCGATGACGACGTCGGCCGCGTGCGCCTGCGCATCCGTGCCGCCCGTCCACGAGGCAGCGACCGACGACAGCAGGTGCGCGCTCATCATGCCGACGATCGCGAGCCATCGCGCGGAGTCGATCGCGACCACCCGGGCGATGGGAGCGCGCTCGCCGGGCGCCGCGACGGCGGTCGGCTGCGGTGCGCTCATGCATCGATCATGCATGCCGCGGACGCGCCGCGCCCGCTGCGGGCCATCCGAGCATCCGCATCCGCACCGACGCGACGAGGCTCCCGCCCTCCGCGCGCGGAGGAGACGGGAGCCTCGACGGTCGGGTCAGCGCGTCAGCGCAGCGCCTCGGACAGCTTCACGGGCTTGCCCGTGCGCAGCAGCGAGCGCTCGTAGACGCGGCCGGCGAACGTCACGACGATCGCCGTCGCCACGAGCACGATGCCGAAGGACAGCAGGCCCTCCCACCACTCCATCGTGCCCAGGTAGGCGCGCATGGGCACCGCGACCGGTGCCGAGAACGGGATGTACGACATGATCTGCAGCGCGAGCGGGTTGTTGCTGAACAGGATGATCGCGACGTAGGGCAGCATCACGAGCATCATGATCGGCGTCGTCGTGCTGCCGAGGTCCTCCGACCGCGACACCATCGCCGCAGCCGCGGCGAACAGCGACGCCATGAGCACGAAGCCCACCGTGAACAGCGCGACGAACCAGGCGATCGGCGCGCCGAGCCCGTCGAGGATGACCGCGTTGTCCGTCACCGCCCCGCCGATGAGCACCACCGCCGCGATGAGCGCGATCTGCACGAATGCCAGCAGCGAGTTGCCGATGATCTTCCCGGCGAGGAGGGCGCGAGCGGGCACGGTCGCGAGCAGGATCTCGACGATGCGCGTCTGCTTCTCCTCCACGACGGAGCCGGCGATGCCGTAGCCGAACGACATCGACGCCATCATGAACACGATCCCGAAGCCGAGGCCGATGAGGTACAGGATGCCGGGGTCGGGCGCCGTCGCGTCGAGCAGCTCGACCTGCGGTGCGATCGACAGCATCTCGACGAGCGACCCGGGCGCCTCGCGGTCGCCGACGACGAGCACGCCCGAGAGCCCGTCGCCCGGCAGCACGGCGCCGTCGACGTCGCCGGATGCGACGAGGTCGCGCGCCTCCTCGGCGGATCCGACGACGGTGGTCTCGGTGTCGGGCAGCGCGTCGACGAGCTCCTCGGTCTCGGCGACCACCGCGACGGTCGTCGTCGACTGGAACAGCTGCGGCCCGATCGACGAGAAGATCACGGCTGCGAGCGCACCGACGAGCACGATGCCCGCGGAGATGAGGTACGCCTTCGAGCGGAGGTTCACCATGATCTCGCGCTGCGCGACGATGCCGACGGCCCGCCAGAACGGCACGCGCCGCGCGGCGTGGACGTGGGCTGCGGTGGGAGCGGTCATCGGACGACCTCCTGGAAGATCTCGGTGAGAGGACGGTGCACGGGGGCGAAGGCGCGCACGCCTCCGCGCTCGACGGCCAGCTGCAGCACGCGGTCGGCTGCCGCCTCGTCGACGGCGGTGAAGCGCACCTCGCCGCCGGCGAGGTCGACGACGTCGACGCCCGCGGCATCCCGCACCCAGCCGGCGTCGCTGGTGGTGACGAGCCTCCACTCGGGGCGGGTGTGGGCTGCGCGGATCGCCTCGCGCGTGCCGGCTGCGCGGACGCGGCCGTCGCCGATGATGACGAGCTCGTCGCAGAGGCGCTCGACGACGTCGAGCTGGTGGGACGAGAACAGCACGGGCGCGCCGGTGCGGGCGACGTCGCGCAGCACCTCGAGCGTCGTCTCGACCGCCATGGGGTCGAGGCCCGAGAACGGCTCGTCGAGCACGAGCGCCGCCGGGTCGTGCACGAGCGCCGCCGCGATCTGGGCGCGCTGCTGGTTGCCGAGGCTGAGCGACTCGAGCGAGTCGTGGTGGCGATCGCCGAGGCCGAGACGATCGAGGAGGTCGAGGGCGCGACGCTTCGCCGTCGTCGCGTCGAGGCCGTGGAGGCGCGCGAGGTAGACGAGCTGGTCGTCGATCGGCATCTTCGGGTAGAGGCCGCGCTCCTCGGGCATGTAGCCGATGCGGGCGCGGTAGTCGGCGGTGATGGGCGCGCCGTCGACCTCGACGACGCCGGCGCTCGGGTCGAGCACGCCGAGCAGGATGCGCATCGTCGTGGTCTTGCCTGCGCCGTTCGCGCCGACGAAGCCGGTCATGCGCCCGGGGTGGATGTCGAACGACACGTCGTGCAGCACCTGGGTGGCGCCGAAGGACCGGTCGATGCCTCGAAGTCGGATCATGGCTCCGACGCTACGGCGGTGCGGCGGCCGCGGCATCCGGCGGCGGGTGGATTCGCGGCTCCGCCGAGCGGGTGAGAGGGGCGGGCGAGATGTGCACGCCACGGGGTCGGCGCGGCGCAGGGGGTCATGGCTGCGCGCTCACGCGCACATCTCGCCGCCTCCTGACCGGTGCCCGCGGCGCGACGTGATGGCCCGGTCAGTCGACGGTCGGCACCGAGCCCGTGCCGGCCTGCACGACGCCGTGCTCGTACGCCCAGATGACGGCGTGGATGCGGTCGCGGATGCCGAGCTTCATGAGCACGTTCGACACATGGGTCTTCACCGTCGCCTCGCCGACGTAGAGCCGCTCGGCGATCTCGCCGTTCGAGTGGCCCCGGGCGAGGAGCATGAGCGTCTCGCGCTCGCGATCGGTGAGCATGTCGAGCTCGGTCGCCGTCGGCAGGGCTGCGGCGGCGTCGGGCGAGGCGAATCGCTCGATCACGCGGCGCGTCACAGCGGGCGCGAGCAGCGCATCCCCGCGCGCGAGGGCGTGGATCGCGTCGATGAGGTGCTCGGGCTCGGCCGTCTTCAGCAGGAACCCCGACGCGCCGGCGCGCAGCGCCTCGAAGAGGAAGTCGTCGCGATCGAAGGTCGTCAGCATGAGCACCGACGCCTCGGAGTCGCCGTCGCAGATCTCGCGGGTGGCGGCGAGGCCGTCGAGCACGGGCATCTGCACGTCCATGCAGATGACGTCGGGCCGCAGCTCGGCCGCCTTGCGCACCGCCTCGCGGCCGTCGGACGCCTCGCCGACGACCTCGAAGCCGGGCTCGGTCTCGAGGATGGTGCGGAAGCCGACGCGCACGAGCGACTGGTCGTCGACGAGCAGGATGCGGGTCACTCGGAGCTCCTCGGGGACGCGGTGGCGTGCTGGGGGGTCGGTGCAGGTGCGGGTGCGTCGGCGGCCTCGCTCGCGCGCTCGGACGGGGGGATCGCGTCGAACGTGGCGCGGGCAGCACTCGCAGACTCGACCGCAGTCGGCTCGACCGTCGCCGTCTCGATCGCCGTCGGATCGACCGCTCCCCGCTCGACCGACGCCGGCTCGACGGGCGACGGGCTCACGACCACGACCTCCGCGAGGTGCGCCGGGATCGTCGCCCGCACGAGCCATCCACCGCTCACACGAGCCCCGGCGTGCAGCGTGCCGCCGACGGCCGCGACGCGCTCGCGCATGCCGGTGAGACCCATGCCGGTGCCGAGGGCGCGGGCGGGGGCGCCGTGGCCGTCGTCGGAGACCTCGATCTCGACGATCTCGCCGCGGTAGCGCAGGCGCACGTCGACGGATGCGCTGGGCCCGGCATGCTTGCGCGCGTTCGTGAGCGACTCCTGCAGCACGCGCACGAGCGTCAGCTCGACGACGGGCGAGACGGGCATCGGCTCGCCCACGACGAGGTGGTCGACCGTCTGACCCGACTCGCGCGCGGTGGCGAGCAGCGCATCCACGTCGGCGAGGGTCGGCATGGGGCCGTCGCCGTCGCCGTCGCTGCGGAGGGCGACGACCATTGTGCGCAGCTCGGCGATCGCGTCGCGCGCCGACTGCTCGACGCTGCGCAGCGACGTCTCCGCCCGGTCGGCGTCGGTGCGCAGCGTGCGGCGTGCGGCGCCGGCCTGGATGCCCATGGCAGAGACATGGTGGGCCACGACGTCGTGCAGCTCGCGGGCGATGCGCACCCGCTCGAGCGCGACGGCCTGGCCGGCGAGCTGGTCGCGCTGCGCGACGATCTCGGCGTGCGCATCCTCGAGCTCCTCGCGCTCGAGCGCCCGCGTGTAGGCGCGGTCGCCGAAGACCCAGGCGCCGCCGAAGTAGGCGATGTTGATGAAGAGCTGCACGAAGATCGTGGAGATGATGGCGGTCGTGGCCGACTCCTCGGCGAGCACCGTGAAGAACGCCCACCCGAGCCAGATCGCCATGGCGACGACCACGAGGACGCGCACCCACAGCGCGCGCCGACGGCTCGGATCCCATGCCCCGACCGAGTACACGGCGAGGAACATGACGACCTGCGTGACGGTGAGCTCGGCGATGCCGAGCTGGCCGAAGACGATGTAGAGCCCGGACGTCAGGATCGCGGTCGCCCACGGCCACACGCGCCGGAAGGCCAGCGGAGCCGCCATCGCCACCGACGTCAGCACGAACGCCCATGCCGGCACGTCCTCGCGGATCACCATGTACTGCGCGAGCGAGCTGAGCACGCCGATCACGGCGCTGACGAGCGCCAGCGCTGCCGCGACGATGACGTCGGTGCGCAGCTCGGCCCTCGTGGGACGACGACGGGTGGCGGGCATGCGCTCCAGGGTAGGCCGGGTCGGTGGGAGGCGCCTCAGTCGGATGGGGGAGGGTGCGCGTTCGGTAGTCACCGCGAGGCCCGCCGCGCGGTGCGACGAGTGAGATCGCACCGCTCGACGTGATTCTTGAGTCATCTTCAAGCTTGGGCTACGTTCGTCCCATGGGTAAGCGTGAAGAGATCACAGCCATCGCTCAAATGGTCGGCATCACAGACCCCGGTCTCGGGATCGGTTCCTCAGTTCCCAAGGCGCTGTTCGATGGAGTCTGCGAACGCCTGGGAATCGATGCCAGCGGCACGATGCCTCAGCAGGCGCAACGAATCGTGACCGCCGCAAATCTTCCGTATGAGGCGAGTCTCTTCGATAGTCGAAACACTCCGTCGAAGGGCGGATCCACGGTTGAGATCCGCGGTCTGCAGCAGATCCGACTTGCCGTGGAGACGCTCCTTCGCTGACCTGGTGATCGAGGGATCTTCAGGTCGCGGGGGTCGCGACCACGAGGATCAGAAGCGCCCGTCTGCGGCCATTCGCCGACTCTGACGGCGTTGTCGGCTTTGGCGGATCTCTGTCAACGGCCAGCGACGATTGCCTCTCCGCAGATCGCCTCGAACGAGCCTTGGAGAACCGTGGCCGCCAACACTTCATCAAGCCGGGCCTGGACGATCGAGCGCTTGGTTCAAGCAGTCAATCGCGACGAGAATGCCGAAGCGTTCATCGAAGTGCCCAGCTTCCAGCGACACCTCGTCTGGGACAAGGAACAGAGGACGCGTCTCGTCGACTCTCTTATCCAGGGCTATCCCGTCGGAGCCCTCTTGCTCTTCAACGCAGGCCGAAAGGACTCGGGCAAGGACGTCTATCAGGTAGTTGACGGGCTGCAGCGCACGAACACCCTGGTTCGCTACCAACGCGAACCGCTGGTCTACACCGACGTCCGGCTCTTCGGCGGAACAAGTGATCTCGCTACTGCGTTCGGAATCCCCCTCAACGAGTCAGAGCGGCTCGTTGAATCCTGGTTGCAAAAGACGCGCACGCCCGACTTCAAGTCCGGCTACTCGCCCAGCAAGCTCCTCAGGGCGTTTGAGTCGACGCTGGGCCGCGTCCTTGACATTGACACCCGAGATCGTCTCGACGATGCTCTTGGCGAACACCTCGATGTGCTCAAGGCAGAGGTCGACGTCAGTGGAATATCGATTCCCGTAGTCATCTATTCAGGTCGCGCCGAAAACCTCCCGACGATCTTCGAGAGGATCAATCAAAGCGGCACCAAACTCAGCAAGTACGAGGTTTGGGCAGCGACATGGTCGCACGGTGCCAGCGTGACAGTGGAGGATGCCGAAGTTCGCAACGCGGTCAACGCGAAGTACCAAGCACTCATTGACCAAGGGTTTACAGTCGCGGGTCTTGAGACGGATCAGGCGCTTGCTGAATTCAATTTGTTTGAGTATCTCTTCGGTCTCGGGAAAGTGCTCACGCGTCGCGCTCCCTACCTGTTTGTGGAGAAGGCCGATGTCGCAGAGACCGAACCTGCCGCGTTCTCGCTTGCATGTCTCGCTCTCGGCAAGCCACTCTCTCAAATGGAACGCCTCCACACGCTCATGCCGAAAGACGCTTATGGCGTCATCGATCCGAGCGCGATGCAGGAGAGGCTCTTGCTTTCGGCCGAGGCCGTCTCCGGTTGGCTGGAGCCCTACGTAAGCCTTCGCCTAAATAGGTCAACGGCTCCGAGGAGCGTCGCTCACGGCGAGTTGCAGATCGTGTCCCTGATCGCCCGCGCTGTCGTCGGGCGCTGGGATCCGACCGACGAATGGAAGGAACGACCGGACTGGGTCAGCGACTGGAACGCGCTCAAGGCCTCTGCGCCGGTGCACTACCTGCTCGATGTCTTGACCGCCGTTTGGCGCGGGCCGATTTATTCCATGGCCTACTCGCGCGTTTGGGAGACCGACAGTGATGACAAACTTCGGCCCAGCCGCTACTACTCCTCGCTGCCAGATCGAGACGCAGTCGTCCGGACCCTCGACGAGTGGTTTGCTGGTGATCTGAGCAAGTTGCAGCGCACGCGTCAGTACGTGCAGCCCGCAACGCTGCTGCTCCTGCGATTCATTTATGCAGGAAGCGTCACTCACCTCGACGATCGGCAGATCGCCTTTGAGATCGAGCACCTTTTTCCTGTGTCGCGGCTGCGCGACGCGATCGAAGGTGACCCGGAGGATCTCGGGTGGCCGATCAGCTCGATCGGTAACCTCGCCCTATTCGCGAAGGCGTTGAACCGTGAGAAGGGGAAACTGACGATCGCCGAGTACGTAGCGGAGAACGACCTCGGCAAGCAGGAGGTGGATCGGCTAGAGCGCTATCTATTCTGCGACGTGCAAGAAGTGGCTGTCCCTCCGATCGGGTTGAGCCGCACGGACTACATAAACTTCCTGCAGTCACGATGGACCGTCTTGCGACAGCAATTGCTCTCGTCTCTTCGGATCGACTGACAAGAGTGTCCTGGGCTTCGAGCGAAGCGAGCCGCCGCATCATGCAGGCAAACCGTCGTCGCGACACCGGGCCAGAGCTCGCCGTACGCCGGCTGCTCCACGCTCGGGGGCTTCGCTTCCGCGTCGATCTCGCAGCGCAGCCTGGCGTGCGATCGCGACCGGACATCGTCTTCACGCGGCGCCGCATCGCGGTCTACATCGACGGTTGCTTCTGGCACGGATGCCCGCGGCATCGGACGCAGCCGAAGGCGAACGCCGACTACTGGACGCCGAAGCTGCAGCGCAACGTCGAACGCGACGCTGCCGTGACGCTCGCGCTGCAGGACGCGGGATGGACGGTGCTCCGCTTCTGGGAGCATGAGGACCCGCAGGTCGTGGCGACGACCATCGCTGCAGCGGTCGAAGCAGCCGACGTGGGGAAGCCGCGGCGCGGCGCGGCTTCCAGCAAGTCCGCGACGCGTGCTTGATAGAACGTCATGATGGGCACGGAACTCGTCGACCAGATCACCGAGGACGGGACCCTGGTCTCCGACTTCGACGTCAAGCTCAGCGACGCGGAGAAGAACGCACTGCTCCTCGACGCTCTGCCAGGTGCCGTCGTCGGGCGCTACGCGGGTGAGCGAGTGGTGCGCCACGGTGACCAGGTCATCCTCAAGAAGCAGGTGACGCACCTCGGTCGGCCTTGGGAGTCGTTCAAGAAGCGCATCCAGATCCCGAAGCGCTGGCTGGAGGTCGAGCGCCAGGCACGAGCCGACGGCCTTCGAGTGCGCTTCGTCGGCATCTACGCGTATCGAGGCGTGGCCGTGTTCGTCGACTTCGACCCGGCGACGTACGTGCAGCGCAAGGCGAACAACTCCGCGGCGCATGTGTCGACCAACGACCTCTTTCAGGCGCAGACGCTCGGCCAGTTCGCCCGCGTCGACGGCCGGGGCAATCGTCTGACGAGCGTGCGCGCCTCCGAGTTCGCGGCCTACCTCTCCCTGGGCTACGCCGAGGACGAGAGGATCGGCATCTTCCGGGAGTTCAACGACGAGTTCCTGCGCGCCGAGCGACTGCAGGCGCTCGATGCGGTGCAGCAGATGCATGCGGTTGGCTGGCCGGACACGTTCCAAGGCGAGTGGCCCGGCTTCTACCTCGAGCATCGGGTGGACGAGTTCCTTCGACGACGTGGCCACGACGAGGTCGTCAGGTTCCAGAAGGACAAGGGCCGCGGTCGCTACGACTACGACCTCGTGATGGTGGATGGCGAGGTCGTCGACTTCTACGGGGACCTCAAGTCGTCGGACGTCACGAAGCGAGAGTCTCCCGGCAACGATGCCGATGGCATCCGCCGCTGCCTCGAGGAGTTCGGGCGGTTCTGGTACGTGATCTACGAGCACGAGACCGAGCACGCTCGCGACCACGGGAACGTCGCGACGATCGAGTGGAACGAGTGGAAGCGTTCGGTCGGGTACGAGCGACGCAAGCCCTTCGACCCGCTCTCCTACGCGGGGCGGTTCAAGCAGGCGGTTCGGTTCGTCTCGATGAAGGTGCTCGAGGTGAACGCCGCGAACTTCGGGGTCGTGCTCGGCGACTTCACGCAGGGCCGTCAGCCCGATGGCGCCGCCCGCGCCCTGAAGGTGATGATCAAGAAGGGCACGATCGACAACTTCCTGATCTACTCCAGCTCGGTCGCTGCCTAGGCTGCCGCTCGCTCGCGGCGCTCGCCGAGCGACTCGTCAGGGTTGTCGGGCGTGCGCTCGACCGCTTCCACGATGCCTGGGGCGCGCTCCGCGATGAGCGCGGCATCCTGCTGCACATGCGTGCGGAACACGTAGGAGGCCGCGCCGACGTTCACGCCGTTGCCGAGCTGCTTGTAGGTGAGGGCGTCGCGCTGCGGCCCGAAGTCGAACCACTCGGGCAGGCCCTGCAGGCGTGCCGCCTCGCGCGGAGTCAGACGGCGACCCCGGCTGCCGAGGATCGAGGTCTGGGTGATGGCGACGAGCGCCGGAAGATAGGTCGGCTTCTTGGCGCGAAGTCCCGAGGGCCGCATGTGCATGACGGTGTCGGCCAAGGACGTCGCGTCCTGCGCCTGCCACTCGAGCTTGCGACGCGAGGCGGGCAGCTCGCGGAGGCCACCGTGCTGATCGAGCCACTCGTCGATCGTGACCTTGTGCGCCGTGTAGAGGGCCGAGTTCTTGCGGAGGAAGTCGGCCTTCCACGTGGGCACGTCGGGCTCGATCTGCAGCATGTCCTCGGTGACGAAGTGGTCAGCCCAGATCGGGAAGCCGGGCAGGCGCCTCACCCCGGCGGCGCGGAGTCGCGCCACGAACTCGTCCCACACGCTCACGACGTACTCGTCGAACTCGCTGAGCACGTAGTCGGCCCGATCGGACGTCTCGGCCTCGGGCCGGACGATCGAGCGCCCGTCATGCCCGAGCGCGGTCTCGTAGATGTCCCACTCCTGCGGGTCCCAACCGCCGATGGGTCCTCGCGCGACGACCGGCTCCTTCGTCGACAGGGCGCGGGCGCGCTCCTCGCTGCCCACGTACGTCGCGGTGATGAACACGCGCTCGCGGATCTGCGGCCGTCCGCCGAGATGCGGCGGCAGCAGGTGCGGCGAGAAGACGGTGGGAGCGCTCGAGACCTTGTAGCCGGCCATCTGCAGCTGGTCGACGATCGTCGCCCAGGTGTCGCGGTGGCGGGGCCCGGCGAGGTTGCGCACGTTCTCGAGCAGCACGACGGTCGGCCTCTGCTCGTGCAGCACCTTCATGATGTTGAAGAAGAGCGTGCCGCGCGTCTCGTTGATGCCGCGCTGGAAGCCGGACTTCGAGAAGGGCTGGCACGGGAAGCCGGCTGCCAGCACGTCGTGCGCCGGCACGGTGACGACGGGGTCCGTGAGTGGGACGATGTCGCCCTTTGGCGCCAGGCCCCAGTTGCGTCGGTAGACCTCCGCGGCGGGCTTGTCCCACTCCGAGGCGAACGCCGCCCGTCCGCCGTGGACGGCGCCGAGGGTGGCGTGGAAGCCGCCGATGCCGGCGAAGAGATCCACGAAGCTGAACATGCGTTCGAGCTTACCAGCTTCCTCGGACACTGCGGGGAGGCGAGGCGACGCAGGCGTCGCGTCGCCGAGGACGTCGTTCAACCCAACAACCCGACGATCTCCGCCGCCACGTCCGCCACGTCCGAATAGCCCTCGAACGCACGCTCCGGCTCCGCCGCGCGCTCCTCGGCCGAGACGAGCGCCTTCACGCGGATGGCGTGGGTCGTCGCGGGCGTCGAGCGGAGCCCGTGGCCGACGGCCGCGAGCCAGGTCTCGGCGGCGGCCTTCAGGGCGACGTACGAGGCGTTGCCCGCGGTGGGTCGCTCGAGGCCCGTCGTCGAGATGATGACGACGCGGCCGGCGGTCGAGGCGCCGATCGCGTCCGCGAAGGCGCGCGTCGTGTTGCGAAGGGTGCCGACGACGCGGGACTCCAGCCACTGCCAGTCCTCGTCCGACTGGCCCGCGAGGCCTCCGCCGCCGCGCCAGCCGCCCACGAGGTGCACGAGCACGTCGATCTCGCCGATCGACTCGGCGAGCGTCGTGACCTCGGGGAGGGACGTCAGGTCGCAGACGAGGCGCTCGTCGGCGTCGACGGCCTCGAGGCGCTCGGCCGACGAGCCGACGGCGATGACGTGGTGGCCGGCCGCGCGCGCTGCGTCGGCGGTGGCGCGGCCGAGCGCGCTGGACGCTCCGGCGATGAGGATCCGCATGGCCCCAGTCTGTCGAACCCGGGCCGCCTGCGACAGCGTCACGCGTCGGTCGCGGCAGCCCCGGAGGCCCCGAGCGCCGCCTGCGCCGCCGCCTCGTCCTCCGCGCGCATTCGCTCCCACTGCTCCTGCCGCAGCGCGCCACGATGCACGAGCACGGCCGAGATGCCCATGAGGATGAGCCACGCGATGATCGGGTACACCGCGAGGCGCTCGACGCCGCCGATGCCGAGCCCGAGGTCGGCGCCGGGCGTCGTGGGGGCGAGCAGCAGGCCCGCCATGCCGACGAGTCCGACGACGGACAGCACGATCGACAGGATGCCGACGCCCCGCCAGCGCCGCACGAGCATGCCGATGCCTGCGACGAGGATCCAGACGAGACCGCCCGCGATCGCGAGGGACGCGCCGATGCCGTGCAGCATGCCGCGGGTCGCATCGCCACCCAGCGTCTCGGCGATCGAGCCCGGGAACAGGCCGACGAGCAGCATGCCGACGGCATGCACGCCGCCCAGCACCGTCGCCGCCCAGCGCCATGCCCGAGGCAGCAGCCACGCGAGCTGCCACACCGCCACGAGCACGATGAGACCCTGCAGCACGAACGCGGCATCCATGAGCAGCCACTGCGGCGAGCACACGACGCGGTCGTCGAGCACGAGGCACTCGGGCACGCCGAGGTCCGAGATGTAGTTGTCGCCGAACGAGTACGGCGCATCCACCCACGCCGACGCCACCACCTGCTCGGCGATGAGGTACTGCGTGGTCGCGACGAGCGCGACGCCGCCGCGGGCGACGCGGCGATCGGTGAGGTCGGGGGCGGATGCGGTCACCCGACAAGCCTGGCATGCGCGGCGGGAGCCGGATGCGGGGGAGCGGCGGGCGCGCGGGAGCGGCGGGCGCGCGAGCGTTGCGAGGTACGCATCTCGACTGCAGGTACCGCGATCGCAGTACCTCGCGTCGAGGTTCGTACCTTGCGGCGCGAGATGGGTACCCGGGCGCGAGATGGGGGTACCTCGCAAGGTCGCGCGGCCCTTCGAGGCTCGCTTCGCTCGCACCTCAGGGAGCGGGGGAACGTGGGTGCTCGCACCTCAGGGAGCGGGGGAACGTGGGCGCTCGCACTTCAGGGAGCGGGGAACGTGGGCGCTCGCACTTCAGGGAGCGGGGGAACGTGGGCGCTCGCAGCCCAGGGAGCGGGGGAACGTGGGCGCTCGCACCTCAGTGAGCGGGAGGCTGTGCGGGCCCTTCGAGGCTCGCTTCGCTCGCACCTCAGGGAGCGAGGGGGGCGCGGCACCGCCCGCCACTGGCGAAGCACAGCCCCGCGGAGGAAGGTGGAGGCATGCGACCGAAGCCCATCCCGCCCCAGCCCGGCCAGGAGTCGGTGTGGGACTACCCGCGCCCGCCCCGCCTCGAGCCGGCGGGGGTGCACATCACCATCCGCCTCGCCGGCACGATCGTCGCCGAGACGGACGACGCCCTGCGCGTGCTCGAGACGAGCCACCCGCCGACCTACTACATCCCCGCCGACGCGTTCGCGCCCGGCGCGCTCGTGCCGACGAGCGGCAGCAGCATGTGCGAGTGGAAGGGGCGGGCGCGGTACGCCGACGTCCACGCGCTCGGCCACTCCGTCGCCCGTGCCGCCTGGACGTACCCGACCCCGAACCCGGGCTTCGAGCGCATCGTCGACCACTGGGCCGTCATGCCCGGCGCGCCGCTCGTGTGCACCGTCGACGGCGAGGAGGTCGTGCCGCAGGCCGGCGGCTTCTACGGCGGCTGGATCACGTCGAAGGTCTCGGGGCCCTTCAAGGGAGAGCCGGGGTCGATGGGCTGGTAGCCCGCCGCACCGGTCGACTAGAGGGCCCGAGCCGAACGGCCGGGCCCTCTGTCGTGCCACGGGCGCCCGAGCCGCAGCCCGATGCCCGCACGCCACGACGACCAGGGCGGCAGCCCGAACGCCGAACGCAACGAGGGCACGAGCCGCAGCCCGAACGCCGAACGCACCGAGGGCCCGAGCCGCAGCTCGAGCCCTCGAACGCCGGAAGGGCCCGGGCCGAGGCCCGAGCCCTTCCGTCGTGCGTGAGACCTAGCAGGTCTCGAGGTTGAACACCCGGTCGCTCAGCGACGCGGTGCCACCGAGCAGGACGATCTGCGGGTCGCCCAGTCGGTCGACCTCACCCGGGATGGGCTCCCAGAGGCACTCGACCGGCGACACGTAGACCGGCTGGCCTGCGGCTCCGGCGACGGCCGACCCCGCGAGCGCATCCGGGAACCGGACGCCCGTCGCGACGTAGATCCGCTCCACCGGCTCGAGGAACTGCGACTGGGCGACGTTGACGCCGACCTCGTAGCGGTTCGCTCCGTCGAAGCGCTCGACCACGTCGAACCCTGCCGACTCGAACGCCGTGACGTTCGACTGCGGCACCGAGATGGGGCCACCGGCGATGTAGATGTCATCCACGCCCAGGTCGTTCATCGTCTGGACGAGGCCCGGCTGCGGCGAGGTGCCGTAGGTCAGGAGCATCGGCGCGGCGTTCATGCCGGCCGCTGCACCTGCGGTGAGCGCGTCCGCGAACACCGAGCCGCTCGCCACGTACGCCGTGTCGGCGGACGGGAAGGCGTACTCCGCGATGTTGCGCGAGACCTCGTAGCGGTCGGCGCCGCCGATGCGGATCGTCTCCGGTGCGTAGTCCCCCAGGGTGTCGAACACGCTCGGGCTGACCGTGTTCGGTCCGCCCACGAGGACGATGAGGTCGGGCTGCAGGCGCTCGAGCTCCTCGGCCACGATCGTGGGCAGCGATCCCTGGTAGGTCAGGAGGATGGGGGCCTCCTGCTGCGCAGCCGCGGGGGCCGCCGACAGCGCATCCGGGAAGGTCTCGGATGCGGCGACGTAGACCACGCGGGTGCCGAACGGGTAGACGTCCCGTGCGATCTCCACCGCGACCTCGATGCGAGTCGGACCGCCCAGTCGGATGACCGGCTGGTTCGCCTCGCGGATCGCGACGGTGTCGGATGCGGTGCGCGAGCCCTGGACGGCGGTCGCCGTCAGGGTCTGCGGTGCCGCGACCGTCGAGGGCACGGTGAACGCGCCGGTGTAGAGGTGGCCGTCAGGCGCCACCGACACCGGGACGGTGCCGAGGACGGCTCCACCCTGCGTCGTGATCGTCACGACCACTGCCGCGCCGGTCGGGTCCCACCCGAGGCCGTCGAGGGCGATGGTCGAGCCCGGCTCCACCGTGCTCGGCGACACGATGAGCGTCGACGGGCCGGTGGGGATGGAGACGATCGTGATCGTGTCGCGCTCGGTGTCCGAGCCCTGCGTGGCCGTGAACTGGAGCGAGCCCAGCGCGGTCAGCGCAGGCACCGTGAAGGTGCGGGTGAAGGAGCCGTCGGTCGTCGGCACCACCAGGATGCCCTGGAGGGCGCCGGCGGCGTCGACCACCGAGATCGCGACGTTGCCGTCCTCCCAGCCGGAGCCGGTGAGCGTCACCACGTTGCCGCGCTGCGCGAAGTCCGGCGACGCCGTCAGCGTCTCGGGCAGGTCGATCTCGAGGTCGGTCCCGCCCTCGTCCCCGCAGACGCCCGTGGCGACCGCGGTGATGGTGAGGGAGGAGGCCGTCACGGTCGTCGGGACGGTGTAGACGGTGCTCCACTCGCCATCGACGACCGCGAGGCCGGTGATGGTGGCGAGGACCGTCGTGCCGGCGCTGATCGTGACGTCGACGGGGCCGCAGAGGAACCCGTCGCCCGAGATCGTGACCTGCTGACCCGGCGTGGCCGGGTCGGGCGTGACGACGACCGTCGGGTCGGCGACGAGCACTGCCTCGTCGGTCGCCTCGTCGGCACCCTGCTCGGCGGTGATCGTGAGATCGCCGAGCTCGGTGCCCGCGGGGATCGTGAAGGTGCCGGTGATGACGCCACCGGCGTTCGGCGTCAGCGGGAAGGTGCCCACCACGCCGTCCGCGTCCTCCACGGTGACCGTGACCGGCGATGCCGGATCCCAGCCGGTGCCGCCGACCGTGAGCACGTCGCCGACGTGCAGCTGGTCGGGCGAGACCGACACGGTGGGCGCGAGGGTGACCTCGAGCTCCGCCGTGTCGTCGTCGGCGCCCTGCGTGGCCGTGGCCGTCAGCGTGCCGGCGTCGACGCCTGCCGGCACCGCGAAGGTGCCGGAGATGACGCCACCGGTCGGCGTGAGCGTGAGCTCCTCGCCGATCTCCACGCCGTCCTCGTCCGTGAACACGACGGACACGGGCGTGCCGTCGGTCCAGCCGCCGCCGCCGACCGTCACGACGTCGCCGGGGCGAGCCGTGTCGGGGGTGACGGTGACGAAGGGCTCCACGGCGACCGTGAGCGTGTCGAGCGCCTGGTCTCCGTCCTGCACCGCCGTGGCGACGAGGTCGCCGGGGGCCGTGCCTGCGGGGACCGTGAACGAGCCGTCGATGGTGCCGTCGGTCGCGACGGTCGAGATGACGACCGGTGCGCCGACGACGGTGCCGCTGCCGTCGCGGAAGGTCACCGTGACGTCGCCACCGCCGGGCAGCCAGCCGCCGCCGGTGATGTCGACGGTCGCTCCTGCGCGGACGGAGGCGGGGTCGACCGAGACGGTCTGCGCTCCGAAGACCGCGATCGTCTCGGCGGTCGTGTCGTCACCCTGCGTCGCGGTGCCCGTCAGCGAGCCCGCGGGCGTGCCTGCCGGAACCTCGAAGGTGCCGTCGATCGTGCCGTCGTCACCGGGGGTGATGACGACCGGCTCGCCGACCTGGACGCCGTCGGCGTCCGTGAACACGACCGTGACGGGGCCGCCGTCGGCGTCCCATCCGCTGCCGTCGATGGTGACGTCGTCACCACCGCGGACCTCGCCGGGCGACAGGTCGATCGTCTCGGGCTGGTCGACCTCGACGTCCACCGTGTCCTCGTCGCCGCAGGTGCCGGTGGCCTCCGCGGTGATGGTGAGCGTGGTGGCCTCGATGTCGGCCGGGACCTCGAACGTGGTCGACCAGGTGCCGTCTGCGGCGACCGGGACGTCCTCGATGAGCTCGACGACGGTGTCGCCGTCGGCGATCGTCACGTCGACGGGTCCGCAGGCGAACCCGCTGCCCGAGATCGTGATGTCCTCACCGGGGTCGACGGGGTCGGGCGTGACGACGACGGTGGGCTGGCCGATCACGGTGACCGTGTCCTCCACCTCGTCGTCGCCCTGCACCGCGGTGCCCGTGAGAGCACCGTTCGCGGTTCCCGCCGGCACCACGAAGGAGCCGTCGAGGATGCCGTCGGCGCCGACCGTCACGGAGACGGGGGTGCCGACCTGACCGGCGGCGTTCTCGAAGGTGACGAGCACGGTGCCCGCCGCCCAGCCGGTGCCGTCGATGGCGACGGAGTCGCCGACGCGGACCGTGGCGGGTGCCAGGTCGAGCGTCTCGGGCTGGTCGACCTCGACCTCGGTCTCCTCCTCGTCATCGCAGGTGCCGGTGGCGACCGCGGTGATGCGGAGCGACGTGGCGTCGATGTCGGCGGGGACGAGGTACTGGACGGACCAGGTGCCTGCATCCGTGACCGGGACGTCCGTGAAGGACTCGAGCTCGTCCTCGCCGTCGAAGATCGTCACGTCGACGGGTCCGCAGACGAAGCCGCTGCCCGAGATCGTGATGGTGTCACCCGGGTCGACCGGGTCCGGGTCGACGATGATCGTCGGCTCGACGAAGACGACGACGGAGTCGATCGACGGAGGCGTGGTGCCCTGCACGGCGGTGCCCGTGAGGGAGCCGGGTGCGGTGCCGGTCGGCACCGTGAAGGAGCCGTCGATCGTGCCGGTGGCGCTGACCGTCAGGGTGACGGGCTGGCCGACCTGGCCTGCCGCGTTCGTGAACGTCACGACGACGGAGGAGCCGGTCGCCCAGCCACCGCCCGCGATGTCGATGACGTCGCCGATGCGGACCTTCTCGGGGGTGAGCACGAGCGTCTCGGCGAGATCCACCTCGACGTCCTCGCTGTCCGTGTCGCCGCAGCCGGCGGCGGCGGTCGCGGTCGCGGTGATCGTGAGCGTGTTCACCGCGATGTCGGCGGGGACGAGGTAGGTCGTCGACCAGGTGCCGGCCGTGACCGGGACGTCCTCGATGGTCTGGAGCACGGTGGCGCCGCTGCTGACCGTCACCGTGACGGGGCCGCAGAGGAAGCCGCTGCCGGAGATCGTGATGCTCTGACCCGGGTCGACCGGGTCGGGCGTCACGACGACGACCGGGGAGGCGATGATCGTGAGCTCGGCGGATGCGTCCGCCTCGCCCTGGACGGCCGTGGCCGTCAGCTCGCCGACGCCCGTGCCCGCCGGCACGGTGAAGCTGCCGGTGATGGTGCCATTCGTAGCCGGGGTGATGGTGACGGGCGTGCCGACCACCGTGTCACCGTCGCGGAACGTCACGACGACGTCGCCGCCGTCCGCGTCCCATCCAGCGCCACCGATGGTGGTGGTGCCGCCCGCGCGAACCTGCTCGGGGGTGAGGGTGAGGGTCGGGTCGACCGCGGTGGGCTCGACGTTCAGCACCGAGGCGGAGCCGAGCGAGACCGACGCGAGCGGCGAGTCGACGAGTGCGGGCAGCAGGACGACGTCGAGCGCGCGGACGGTGAAGCCCTCGGCGCCGAGGTCGCTCGGCGTCGCGGGCGTCGCGACCGTGGGCTGCGCGTTGACCGTGATGGATGCCACCTGGTCGAGCACGTCGAAGACGCCGCCGAGCGAGCCCACGACGCCGCCGACCGCGGTGCCGAGGTCGCTCACGGCGCTCGTGATGCCGGCGTCGGAGTCCAGGAGGAGGTCATCGACGATGCCTCCGACCGCACCCAGCACGGGGCCGGTGACTGCACCGAGGACCGCGTTGATCACCGTCTGGAGGCCGGCGATGGGGATGCCGACGAGCGCGGTGTCGCTGAGGCTGACCACGCCCTCACCGTCCAGGAACCCGCCGAGGGTGCCCACCACGTTGATCTGCGTCGTCGCGACGGTCGCGCCGAGGAGGCCCGTGACGTTCGCCGGGATGGCGATCGTGATGGCCGAGTCGTCGATCGCGGTCTGGAGCGCCCCGGACAGGTTGCCCGTGATGCCACCGAGCAGCGTCGTGACGGCCGTCGTGACCCGCGTGAGGAGCTCCTCGTCGAGCACGGGCGTGTTGGGGTCGAGGCCGTCGAGGCCGCCAGCGAGCAGCTCGAGGTCGAGGGAGACGGTGCCTCGCGTGAGGTTGATCGTCACGCCGTCGGCGCTGACGAGCTCGACATCGTCCGTCGCAGGGATGTCGTCGAGCAGCTCGTCGACGACCTCCGTCAGGTCTGCGAGCGTCACGGTGGCGGTGCCACCGGTCGCGTCGATGCCGAGGAGGCCGACGCCCAGGAGGTCCACGTCGATGCTGAGGAGGTCGACGACGTCCTCGATGGTGCCGCCGGCACCTCCGAGACCCGCGGCCGCCGTGTTCAGGTCGGTCGTGATGGTCGCGAGGTCGGCGTCGAGCGCGGTGCTCAGGCCCGCGACCGCGGGGCTGTCGAACTCGAGGACCAGGCTCGCGAGCGCGTACTCGTCGGTGACCGTCGTGCCGTCGGTCTGGGCGCGAGCGGCGAAGGCGCCGGCCTCGAGACGCAGCTCGCTGACGATCGCGTCGGTGATGCCTGCGACGCCGAGCTGGTCGAGCACCTGCGTCAGGTCGACGGTGGCGGCGGGCGGGGTGCCGGGCGCCTGGTCGGGGTCGACGGCGATGGCGCCGTCGGCGCCGAGCACGCCGCTCGCGGCGACGGAGGAGCCCGCGGTCGTGGCCGCGTAGCTGCTGAGCGTGCCAGCCTGCCCAAGGGCGAGGAGGCCGTTGTTCGTGCCGCTGTCGATGAGCGGCAGCTGCAGGCCACCCGCGACGCCCACGGACGCGCCGAGCAGCGCGCTGTCCAGGGTGAGGGGGTTCGCCTCGGGGTTCGGCGTCTCGGACGTGCCCGTGTACGACGTCGCGCCGTCGAGCAGTCCGGCGTCGAGGAGGTTCGACGCGAGGACGCGCGCGAGCGCCTGCTCCGGATCCTCTGGCGCGGCTGTCGCTGGCGCGACTCCGAATCCGGCGATCGCGATGGTCGCTGCTGCGACTCCCGCGATCGGCTTCCATGCTGCTGTGCGTCGCATCGGGGCCCCCTGTGGCTGACGGGTGAGGTGTCCTCAGTGCGAAACGTACCCCGAGCGACCCCCCGCGCATAGAGTCGCGGCGCCCAGGACCCAGGTGTACACTTCCGCCGCCTGAGGTGTCCTCTCGTTGGCCGGTCCGCCATCCGCGATTCCGCGAGATCAGGCGGGGACGAGTCCTGCGATGCGGTCAGGAGCGTCGGTGGCGCCGCCGAGAATTCATGTCGCGCCACGCCCGGACGCGCCTGCCGGACGCGCGAAGACGCCCCGGAGCGCGATGCTCCAGGGCGTCTCGGGGGACAGCGGGTGACGGGCTAGGCGGCGTCCGCCGTGATGCCCGACGTCGAGGCGATGACGTCGCGCATCTTGCGCTCGAACGCCTCGAAGAACATCGACAGCGGGAACTCGTCGTCCATGACCAGATCGGTCATCTCGCGGGGCGTGCCCGTGAGCGGCAGGTCGCCCGCCTTCCATGCCGACGCCGGGTGCGGCTCGACCGTCGCTGAGACGAGCTCGTACGCCGCGAGCCAGTGCGCGATCTTCGGACGGTCGATCGAGCGCCAGTAGAGCTGCTCGATCGCGGCGCCCAGCTCGTTCACCATGTCGGGCACGGCATCCCAGTCGAAGGCGAGCTGCGTGTCCGTCCAGTGCAGCACACGGCGCTGGTGCAGCCAGGCGAAGAGCAGCTGACCGCCGAGGCCGTCGTAGTTGCGCACGCGCGAGCCCGTGATGGAGAAGCGGAAGATGCGGTCGAAGATGACGGCGAACTGCACGAGGCGCGCGCGCTGGATGAGCAGCTCGTCCTCGTCGCTGCGCACGTCCTGCGCCTTGAGGCGTCGCTCGATCGCCACCGACTCGCGGAAGGCGGTCAGGTCGCAGCGCAGCTCCTCGAGCGAGTAGAGGAAGAACGGCATGCGCTGCTTGATCATGAACGGGTCGAACGGCAGGTCGCCGCGCATGTGGGTGCGGTCGTGGATGAGGTCCCACATGACGAAGACCTCCTCCGTCAGCCGCTGGTCGTCGAGCATGTCGGCGACGTCGGCCGGCAGCTCGAGCCGCGTGACGTCGACGGCGGCGCGCACGACGCGGCGGAAGCGGGCGGCCTCGCGGTCCTGGAAGATCGCGCCCCACGTGAACGACGGCGTCTCGCGCATCGCGACGGTCTCGGGGAAGAGCACGGCGGAGTTCGTGTCGTAGCCCGCGGTGAAGTCGATGAAGCGCAGGGGCACGAACAGGGCGTTCGAGTAGTCGGTCGCCTCGAGCTCGGCGATGAAGTCGGGCCAGATGACCTCGACGAGCACGGCCTCGACGAGCCGGTTCGACGACCCGTTCTGCGTGTACATGGGGAAGACGACGAGATGCTGGAGGCCGTCGACGCGGTGCTGCTGCGGCTGGAAGCGCATGAGCGCGTCGAAGTGGTCGGGCACGTCGAAGCCCCGATCCGCCCATCGCTCGAAGTCGACGGCCGACTGCTCGAGGTAGTCGGCGTCGTGCGGGAAGAGCGGTGCGAGCTCGCGCATGCCCTCGACGAGGTCGGCGACGTGGCCGCGGGCGGCGGCGTGCCGGCCGGCGTCCTCGATCGCGCCCGACTTCGACTGCAGGGGCTGCAGCGCGGTGGCGGCGGCCTTGAGTCGCTGCCACGCGGGGTGCGCGGCGAGCTCGGTGGTGCTGAGGGGCGTGGCGATGGTCACGTCGTCAGGGCCTTCCTGGTGGCGATGCTGGGGGATCCATCCAGCGTAGGAAGGAGCGGCCGCACAAGCATTGCGCGCGGAGGCGGCTTTCCTGCACGTTCCGTGCGTCGCGACGATTCCGGGCGCGGAGCGCAGGTGCGTTGCGTCGGACCCCTCAGGGGTTCGCGCTGCGACGTCGCTAGGCTCCTGGCCGCAGGCGGATGCGACCGTCGGCGCACGATCGACGAGAGGACCGCGGGCATGATCACCGCCGACGACACGACGCTGGCGGCACGCCCCGAGCAGTTCGAGCTGGCCGCCGGCCCGCAGGCGCGGCTCTTCCGCCTCATGGCGGTCGCCGACGCGATCCTGTTCGCAGGGGTCGCGATCGCGGCGCTCACGGTGTGGCAGGAGCGCGCGCTCGGCATCGCCGCCGCGGTGCTCGTGGTCGTCGCTCCCGTCACGCTGCTGTGGGTCGCGGGCCGCGTGCGCGCATGGCGGCTGCGCGACGGCCGTCCGCTCGCGAACCGCGTCGTGCCGATCGCGGCCGACCCCGACGAGACGTTCGAGCGCCTCGCCACCGGCGACCCCGCGATCTACACGCCGATCCAGCTCGGCTCGAATCGCCTCGGTCCGTCCGTGCGCACCTTCTCGGACCTCGAGCGACGCGTCACGTACGTGGTCGTCACGCGGTCGGGCAGCGGGTCGACGCTCGACGCATCGCCCATCCTCGAGCTCCACGGCGAGCAGCACGACGCCCTGCTCGCCGCGCTCGCACGCGGCCTGGGGCGCGCGGCGGACTGACGCGCGGCGGACCGATCCGCGACGGATCGTCCGCCGTCAGACGGATCCGCGGCGGTCAGGCGAGCAGCGCCACCGCGAGCCCGGCGAGCCACGACACGACGGCGACGCCGCACGCGATGGCGGGCCAGCGGATCGCGCGGCGCCTGCGGGCGAGCTGCACGCCGGCCCCGACGAGCCCCACCACGACGGCGGCGAGCGGCACGCCGAGCATGAGCAGCGCGGCGAGCGGCCCCGACGCCGTGTCGCACGGCTGCAGGTCGACCGGGCACGGCTGCGCCAGCACGAACAGCGGCAGCAGCGCGAGCGTGCCGAGCGCACCGAGCAGCGCGACGGACAGGATCATGAGCGCGACGACCCGCATCGGGCTCTCGGCCCGCGCCAGCTGCGGCGAGATGCTGCCTGCGTCCATGCGATGCCCCCTCGGTCGAGCCCAGCATCGCACGCGCCCCGCGGCCGGAGCACGCACGACGACGCCCCCGCGGATCCGCGAGGGCGTCGTCGTGCATGCGGCTGCGAGGGGGTCAGCCCTGCGTGGCGGCCGCCCTGCGTCGAGCGACGAGCACGCCGGCGCCTGCGACGAGCAGCAGCATCGCCGCGAGCAGCGCACCGCCGATCTCCTCGCCCGTGACGGGCAGCGAGCCCGCGCCGTTCCCGGCACCACCGGCGACCGGCGGCGCGACGGGCGGCGTGGCCGTCGGCGGCGTGGCCGTCGGCGGGACGGCGACCGCGGCGACCGTGAACGCACGGCCGTCGGTGGGTGCCGAGCGGTCGGCGCCGTCGCCCGTGAACTGCGTCGCCGTGGCGATGTAGTCGCCTGCGCCGAGCTCGATCGAGGCGGTCCAGCGGCCGTCCTCGCCCACGGTGGCCTCGACGGATGCGCCGTCGAACTCACCCTCGGCGCCCGTCGGCGGGAGCGCCGACGAGATCGCGACCGCGACCGTGGCGCCGGCGACGCCGGTGCCCGTGAAGGTCACGGTGGAGCCGTCGACGACCGGGGCGTCGAGCGTGGGGGCTGCCAGCGTCTCGACTCCGGGCGCGACGCCGAAGAAGATCGTGCGGCCGATGTCGTTCGCCACGAGCTCGCCATCGGCATCCAGCTGACGCGTGAACGTGTTCGCGAAGTCCTGGCCGACGGGAAGGCCCGTGAAGATCGCCGTGACCTCGAACGAGCCGTCGTCCTCGACGATCGCGGAACCCGCCTCGCCGAGGCCGCCACGTCCGTCGAAGTACAGCACCGTGACGGTGTTGCCCGCGACGCCGGTGCCGACGAATGCGACGCCGTCCGTGGGATCGGCGATGACGTCGCCCTCCTCGGGGGAGGTCAGCGTGAAGTCGACGAGCGGAGCGGGAGCGGACGGCAGGACGATGTCGACGAAGCGGCTGCCGGGGCGCTCGACGCCGGTGGGGCTCGTCGCCGTCGCCGAGACGCGGATCTCGGTCTCGCCGAAGTTCGCGTCCGAGAAGTCCGTCGTCGGGATGGTCCAGGTGCCGTCCTCCGCGATGGTCGTCGTGCCGGCGAGGTAGGAGCCGAGCTGCTGGCCGCTGTAGCGCAGCGTGACGGTGTCGCCGGCGACGCCGGTGCCGGTGAAGGCGGGCGTCGTGGTGGCGACGCGGTCGCCGCTCTGCGGGCTGGTCACCGTGAACGGCGAGGCCTCGACCGGGGCGATGGCGAAGTTGATCGTGCGACCGATCTCGACGGATGCGGGCGTGCCGTCCGGCGTGAACTGGCGCGTGAAGGTGTTCGCGAACGTCTGCCCGGCGGGCAGCTCGCGGAACGTCGCGAAGACGTCGTAGCGGCCATCGAGACCGACCTGGGCGGTGCCGGCGAGCGCGACGCCGCCGCGACCGTCGAAGTAGCGCACCGTGACGGTGTTGCCCACGTCGCCGGTGCCCACGAAGTGCACGATGTTCAGGAAGTCTGCGCGGGTCTCGCCGTCGAGGGGCGACTCGAGCGTGAACTCGGCGGCGGCCGGGACCGGCGCCGTCGGGAAGTCGATGGTGATGAAGAAGGCGCCGGTCTCGGCGCCGCCGGGCGCGTTCTCCGTCACGCGCACGCGCGTCGACGTCTCACCGGGGTTGGCCGATGCGAAGCTCGTCGCCGTCGACCAGGCACCCTCGTCGTCGACGATGGCGGTGCCCGCGGTGTACGAGCCGAGGTTCTGCCCGCTGTAGGTCAGGGTCACGGTGCTGCCCGTCGTGCCGAGGCCCGAGAAGGTGGGCGTCGTCGAGTCGACGGTCGAGAGGTTCGCGGGGCTCGTCACCGAGAACGGCTGCTCGACGGCGGATGCGGCGGGCGCTGCGATGAGGGCTGCGGTCGCCACGAGGGCGACGGACACCCCCGTCGCTGCGAATCGCGTTCGGAGCGAGCGGCGTCCGCGCCGCTCCCTCGTGGTCATGTCGTGGGTCATCGTCGACTCTTCCATGCTCGGAGGCGTCATCCACCCGAGCGGTTGCAGGGTGATGCTCCTCGTGCTGGTGGTTCGCCGCGAAGGGCCCGTTCGGCCTGTGCCGATTCGGCCAATGATTCGATCGATGCGTTGGGTGAACACCTGCTGGCGGGTCGCCAGCGCGTCTGATCCCTAGAAGATCATCGGCCGGTCGTCGTCGAGCTCGGTCTCGACGTCGATGTCGACGACGACCGGCACGTGATCGCTCGGGGCGTCGCCCGAGCGTTCGCCCGAGTCGATGCGCGCTGCCGTGACGAGCTCGGCGAACGACGGGGTGCCGAGCACGAAGTCGATGCGCATGCCCTCACCCTTCTGCCAGCGCCCGGCCTTGTAGTCCCAGTAGGTGTAGCCGGCGGCCCGGTCGCGCACGACGTCGGTGAGCCCGGCCTCCTCGAAGGCGCGGAAGGCGGCACGCTCGGGCCCGCTCACGTGCGTCGAGCCCTCGAAGGCTGCGATGTCCCACACGTCGTGGTCGAACGGCGCGATGTTGAAGTCGCCCATGAGCGCGAGGCGCTCGTGCCTCCAGCCCTTGGCGTGCGCGGCGAGGATGCGCAGCCACTCGAGCTTGTAGACGAGGTGCGGGTGCTCGAGGTCGCGCCCGT
Source organism: Agrococcus versicolor (assembly GCF_039531815.1). Classification (NCBI taxonomy): domain Bacteria; kingdom Bacillati; phylum Actinomycetota; class Actinomycetes; order Micrococcales; family Microbacteriaceae; genus Agrococcus; species Agrococcus versicolor. The sequence continues at coordinate 269,812 of NZ_BAAAQT010000001.1, forward strand.
TCGGCACGTACAGGCTCCACAGGCGGACGCCCTCGACGGTGGCCGCCATGGCGCGCGCCTCGACCACGGGCTCGCCGGTGTTCGCGTAGCCGGGCTGGTCGTCGAACTGGCGCACGACGTCGAGCATCGGCAGCCGGGAGGCGATCGCGACGCCGTTCCACTGGTTCGTGCCGTGCGCCTCCACGTGGTACCCGGCGGCCTCGAAGGCCTCGTACGGGAACTGGTCGACGCGGCACTTGATCTCCTGCATCGCCAGCACGTCGACGTCCGAACGCTCGAGCCAGTCGACGATCCGCCCGACACGGGTGCGGACGGAGTTCACGTTCCAGGTCGCGACGCGCATGGTGCCAGCCTATTTCGTCGAGCGCCGCGGCCCGCCTCCCACCCGTGCGAACGGAGCTTCCACCACCTGCTCCCTGAGGTGCGAGCGCAGTGCCCACCCGCCGCTCCCTGAGGTGCGAGTGCAGCGTCCGCCCGCCGCTCTCTGAGGTGCGAGTGCAGCGTCCGCCCGCCGCTCTCTGAGGTGCGAGTGCTGCGTCCGCCCGCCGCTCTCTGAGGTGCGAGTGCTGCGTCCGCCCGCCGCTCTCTGAGGTGCGAGTGCTGCGTCCGCCCACCGCTCCCTGAGGTGCGAGCGAAGCGAGCCTCGAAGGGACCCTTCGAGACGGCTGCTCGCTGCGCTCGCGGCCTCCTCAGGGAGCGGGAGGGATGGCGTGCCTCCTCCTCCCGCCCGCTCCCTGAGGTGCGAACGCAGTGCCCGCCCGCCGCTCCCTGAGGTGCGAGCGCAGCGTCCACCCACCGCTCCCTGAGGTGCGAACGGAGTGAGCCTCGAAGGGACCCTTCGAGACGGCTGCTCGCTGCGCTCGCGGCCTCCTCAGGGAGCGGGAGGGGATGGCGTGCGGCGTCCTCCCGCCCGCTCCCTGAGGTGCGAACGGAGCGTCCGCCACCCGCTCCCTGAGGTGCGAACGGAGTGAGCCTCGAAGGGTCAGCCCGCCAGCGCCATCTCGCTCGGCGCCGCGTCGAGCTCGCCCTCGGCGACGATCTCGCCCGACTCGAGGTCGACGGCGACGATGCGGCTCGAGGCCGGATCGGTCACGTAGGCGGTGTGGTCGTCGATCAGCAGGTACGGGTGCGCGTCCTGCCACTCGGCCGGGCCCTCCCACGCGTCGATCGCCGGGATGGACCGCGCGAGCTCGCCGGTCTCGCCGTCGAGCATGTGCAGCGCGCCGTCGGTGCCGATGAGCCACGCGTCGCCATGGTGGTCGCGCTCGACGCCCTGCCACGTGTACTCCACGCCCTCCGGCAGGTCGAGGATCTCCCACGTGCCGGCGGCGGTGTCGACCATGCCGACGCGGTGCAGCAGCGAACCCTCTGCGTCGGGGTCGTCGCGGTAGTCGACGAAGGCGATGGGCGACTCGTCGGTCACGTACGCGTTGCCGACGCGGCCGAACTCGTCGGGGCTGTCGAGCTTCTGGAACTCGCCGCCCGTGAAGAGCAGCACGCCGTCCTGGCAGCCGAAGAGCACGTGCTCGTCGGCCGCGACGCCCTCGCCGTGCACCGAGGGGCACTCCTCGAAGCGTGCGAGCTCGGTGCCGTCGGCGTCGAGGTGCCGCACGCCCGTGCGCGACTCCTCGTCGCCGAGCGTCGACAGCAGCGTGCCGTCGGCGAGCTCGACCGCGACGCCGTGGTGGGCGGCGGCCGACTCGTACGCGTCCATGTCGGCGGGCAGCGCATCCGAGTCGGTCAGCGCATCCGTGTCGAACGCCCAGTAGTCGCCGGTCGCGTCGTCGAAGAGCACGGTGCGGCCGTCGTGCAGCACGACGTGGCCTGCCGCGTCGCCCTCGAAGACGGCGCCGGTGAGGGACGGCTCGTCGCCGGAGGTGGCGCCGGTGGCGAGCACCTCGAAGCCCTGGCTCGTCGTGACGAAGACGTGCTCGCCGTCGCCCGCGGGATTGACGCGCAGGAAGCCGTCGATCGGCACGTCGCCGACCGGCTCGAGCGTCTCGGCGTCGAGCACGACGACGCCGCCGTCGGTCGTGAGCGCGAGACGCGCGCTCGCCTCCGCTGCCTCTGCGGACTGCGACTCGGAGGCGGCGGGCTCGCCGGAGCCCGTCGAGCAGGCGGCGAGGGCGAGGCCCGCCGCGGCCGCGATGGCGAAGGCGCTCGTGGCGCGCCGTCGCAGTCGGTGCTGGGGGATGGTCATGGGATTCCTCTCGGTGGGGGAGTGCGGCGATGCCGCGGGGTCGATGCGCCCGCCCGACCGGGGCGGGCGGTGGTGGGGTCGGCTCAGCCGAGGGCGTCGACGATGCGCTCGCCGTTCGCGGTCATGAGCTCGAGGTAGGTGGCGGCGCCGCCGCCGGGCTCGGTGAGCGACTCGGTGAAGAGCGACTCGACGCGCACGTCGAGGCCCGCCTCCTCCGCGAGCACCTGGATGAGGCGGTCGGGCTGCGACGACTCGGCGAAGAGCACGGGCACTGCCGCCTCGCGGATCGCGTCTGCGAGCTCGTCGAGGTCCGAGGCGCTCGGCGCCGCGAGCGTCGAGCCGCCGGGGATGACGGCGCCGACGATGCGGAAGTCGTAGCGCTCGGCGAGGTAGCCGAACACGTGGTGGTTCGTGACGAGCACGCGTCGCTCCGGCCCCAGCGTCTCGAAGGCCGCCGCGAGGTCGGCGTCGAGCGCCTCGACGTCCGCGCGGTAGGCGTCCGCGGCCTCGGCGAGGCCCGCGACGTCGATGCCGTCGACGTGCTCGGCGAGCTCGGCCTCGAGGGCGTCGACGACCGAGCGCATCTGCGTCGGATCCGTCCACCAGTGCGGGTCGGGACCCGACGCATCCTCCGTGGCGTACTCGAGCACGTCGACGGCGTCGCCCGCCTCGACGATGGGAACGCCCGCGGCCTCGGCGGCCTCCACGTGCTGCGTCAGCCCCTCCTCGAGGCCGAGCCCGTTCGCGACCACGAGGTCGGCACCCTCCATGGCCGCCGCCTGCTGCGCCGAGATCTCGAACGAGTGCGGGTCGGAGTTCGGCGGCATGAGGGTCGCGACCTCGACCTGATCGCCTACGAGGGCGTCGACGACGTCGCCGAGGATGTTCGTCGTCACGACGATGCGCGGCCCCTCGGATGCGGGGGCGCACGCGGCGAGGGCGCCGGCGGCGAGCGCGGCGCTCGCGATGGCGGCGAGCGTGCGGGCGGTGCGCCTCATCGTCCGACCTCCGCGACGTGGGCGGCGGCCAGCGGCAGCGTGCGGGCGATGCGCGCGGCGTCGGCGTAGTCGATCTCGAGGACCGTGCCGTCGGTGGCGACGGGCACGTAGGCGCGGCTGGCGTCGACCTCGATCGTCGGCGTCAGGCCCCGCGCGAGCGCGGCGGCGAGCACGGGCTCGGTCGCGCCGAGCTGCGCGCCCGTCGCGTCGAGGGCGAGGATGCGACCATCCGTCGCGGCGGCGACGACGTGGCCGTCGGCGTCGTCGACGGCGGCGACGTGCGCGAGCGGCGTCGGCGTGGGCACGAGCGTCCAGGTGCGCTCGCGGGTGTCGAGCAGCCAGAATCCGACCGTGCCGCCGACGGCGGCGACCGAGGGGCGGCCGGGGCGGCCGTCGAGGGTCGTCGCGATCGTCGACGGATCGGTGCCAGCGGGGTAGGGGATGGCCTCGAGCGGCGCGTCCTCGGCGGTCGCGAGCACGGCGCCCTCGGCGCAGGCGACGGCGATGCCGACGCGCGTCGTCATCGCATCCGTCGGGCTCGTGCAGGTCGCGGGCTCGCCGAGCTTCTCGCCCGCGTGGTCCACGAGCCGCACGCCGGCGTCGTCGGCGAGGAGGATGGCGTCGCCCAACGGGATCGCGGCCACGGCATCCGCGTCGATGCGCCCCAGCTCGGTCACCTCGCCCTGGCCGAGGTCGGCGCGGTCGAGCACGATGACCTCGTCCGAGCCGCTCGCCACGACGACCGTGACGGTCTCGGTCGAGGCGATGCGCACGGGTCCGGTGGCGTCGAGCGTCGCGGCGACGCGCGGCTCGGCCCGGTAGTAGTGCGAGTGGTCGCCGTGCTCGACCGTCCAGGCACCCGAGTCGACGATCGCGATGCCGTCGTCGGTCGAGGCGGCGACGAAGCGGCCGTCGGCGTCCGTCTGCTGCACGAAAGCGAGCCCCGCGACCTCCGCCGACTCCTCCGTGAGGAGGTCGAGCATCGTCACCGCGCCGTCGTCGCCGACGCCCACGAGGCCGAGCTGCGGCTCCTCGTGCTCGCTCGCGCCCGCGACGTAGCCGTGGGGCGTGGACTCGGCGCTCGCTCCGCCGCCCGGCGGCTGCGCGGAGCACGCCACGAGGGTGAGCGACGCGGCAGCGGCGACGGCGGCGACGTGCGCGGCGCGGCTCGTGGTGCGGGGGATGCTGCGGGTCATGCGGTCCTCTCGGGGACGGTGACGGGGTGCGGGATGGGGGAGGTCGCGGCCGCGTCGGCGGCGGTGGTCTCCCGGGCGGTGCGGCCGACGAGCGCGTGGAGGAGCGCCGACGCGACGAGCAGCCCGACCGCGACGAGCGCGATCGACGCGCCCGCGGCCGTCGCGAGATGCCAGGAGGCGAGGAGGCCGCCCACGACGGCGAGCGCGCCGATCGCGGCGCCTCCGACCATCGCGGCGGGCATGCTGCGCGCCCAGAGCGCCGCCGCGGCCGGCGGCGCGACGAGCAGCGCGACGACGAGCAGCGTGCCGACCGCCTGGTACGAGGCGACGACGGCGACGATCACCAGCGCCGAGAGGCCGAGCCGTGCGAGGCGGGGGCGCATGCCGAGCGTCGTGGCGACGCGCTCGTCGAACGCGAGGGCGACGAGCGGTCGGTGCAGTGCGGCGGCGACGACGATCGTCGCGACGAGGCCCGCGCCGAGGGCGACGAGCTCGCCGCCGCGGATCGCGAGCACGTCGCCGAAGAGCATGGCGGTGACGTCGGTGGCGAAGGAGCCGGAGTGCGACACGACGATGACGCCGGTCGCGAGCATCCCGACGAACGCGATGCCGATCGCCGTGTCGTGCTGCATGCGGGAGCGGCGCGTGAGCCAGCCGATGCCGAGGCCCATGACGGCGGCGCTCATGGCGGCGCCGACGAGCGGGGATGCGCCGACGAGCGTCGCGATCGCGACGCCGGGCAGCATCCCGTGGCCGAGGGCCTCGCCGAGGAAGGCCATGCCGCGCGCGACGACCCACGCGCCGGCGATCGCGCAGATCGTCGCGGCGAGGACGCCGCCGAGCAGCGCGCGAGCGAAGAAGGCCGTCTCGAACGGCTCCAGGATCCAGGACACGATCACACGGTAACGATAACGATTCTCAAAGTACAATCGGAGGATGAGGACGATCGAGCTCCATCACGTCACCGCCCATCGCGGCGCCCGGCCCGCCCTCGACGACGTCGGCGCGTCGTTGCCGAGCGGCGCGATCACGGCGCTCGTCGGCGACAACGGCTCGGGCAAGTCGACGCTGCTCGAGGTCCTCGCCGGCACCCTGCCGCACGCCGGCCGCATCGACGGGCTGCCGGCTCGCCGCGCGCTCGTCGTGCAGCGCACCGACCTCGGCGACCGCCTGCCGCTCACGGCGCACGCGACCGTCGCGATGGGGCTGTGGGCCGAGCGCGGGCTGCTCGGCCGCCTGCGTGCCGCCGACCGTGCGCGCGTCGATGCCGCGCTCGACGCCGTCTGCATGCGCGAGCTCGCCGGCGCCGGGCTCTCGACCCTCTCCGGCGGGCAGCGGCAGCGCGTGCTCGTCGCGCAGGGCATCGTGCAGGACGCATCCCTCGTGCTCCTCGACGAGCCGACCGCCTCCGCCGACGCCGCCTCGCGCGACCGCATCGACGCCGCGCTGCGCGCCCTCGCGCTGCGCGGCGCCACGGTCGTCGTCGCCACCCACGACCGCGCGAGCCTCGCGCGCGCCGACCACGCCGTGCTGCTCGACCGGGGCCGCGTCGTGGTGGAGGGGGCACCGGCGGTCGTCGCCGCGGCGCAGGCCCGCCGGGCGGCGGAGGCGCTCGCCCTCGGGTGAGGCTCGCCGAGATGCGCGGCTGAGCGGTGTGCCGTGGACGCATCGTCCTCGCCGCCTCGCTCAACCGCGCATCTCAGCGCGCTCGCTCGGCGCGAGGCTGGTGAGATGTGCCGCTCAGCGGTGAGGCGCGGACGCATGGCCAGCGCCGCGCCGCTCGGCGACGCATCTCGCCGCGGCGCACCCGCGAGGCGCATGCGCAGCCCATGCCCTCCGATCGGGCAGGATGGCGACATGGCGCTGCCGCTCCGCGAGCTCTACCTCGACGCGCTCGAGCTGTTCACCGCCGAGGCGCTCGCGGCCGCGGACTCGATCGGTCTCCCGTCCGCGTGCGATGGCTGGACGATCGCCGACGTCGTGCTCCACGTGGTCGCCACCCAGCGCAGCAACGTGATCGCCCCGCTCGAACGCACCGCCGATCCCGTCGGACCCACCTCCGAGCGCGCCGACCTCCCCGCCGTCCGCGCCATCGGCGCGTGGGAGCGCACCGCCCGCGAGGCGATGACGATCGTCGACGCGTGCGCCGACGACGAGGTCGCCCTCCTGTACTTCCCCACGATGGACCTCGTGATGCACGCGTGGGACGTGCGGTGGGGCATCGCTCGCATCGGGCTCGCGTCGCCGCTCGACCTCCCGGACCCGCTGCTCGCCTTCGCCGAGGGGCTGCCGTCGCGCGTGCACGACGAGCACGTGCGCAACGACGTCGTGTTCGCCCCGGCGCTGACCGCGCCCGCCGGCGCCTCGCGCACCGCCGTCGTCATGGCGTGGGCGGGCCGGGAGGTCTGAGGCGCGCGTGCGCGTCGAACCCGCCGTGTCCCGAGCGAGGCATGGCACGCTGTCGGCATGGAGCACGCATGGGCCATCCCGTATGTCGAGGCGTACGACGGGCGCCGCCGGCTGGTGACCGTCGACGTCATCGTCGATGCCGAGCGCAGCCGGTCGACCTCCGTCGTGGTCGCGATCGATGGTCGAGCGTTCCGCTCCCCTCACGGTCGCAGCCTCTTCGAGATCCCGGCCGAGCGCCCGGTGCACTGCTCCGTGCACCTCCAGCACGTCGACGGCAGCACGCTGCGAGGCAACTCCGAGGTCGAGCAGGTGGCCATCGCGATCATCCCTCCATCGCCGGATGCGATGCACCTCGTGTATCGGGGTCGCGACGAGGTGAGCATCACGCGGCTGGGCTGACGCGAGGAGCGGGATCGCCGTCGGCGCAAGCGACGGCGCGCGTCCTGGGTAGCCTGGGAGCGTGACCGCGCGCGACGACCTCATCCAGCTCATCCGCGACGAGGCCGTGTTCCACGGCGACTTCGTGCTCACCTCCGGCAAGCGGGCGACGTACTACGTCGACATGCGCAAGCTGTCGCTCGACCACCGCGGGGCGCCGCTCATCGGCGACGTGCTGCTCGACCTCATCGCCGACATCCCGGACATCGTCGCGGTCGGCGGGCTCACGATGGGCGCCGACCCGCTTGCGAACGCCGTGCTGCACCGCGGCCTCGCGCGCGGTCTCGCCATCGACGCGTTCGTCGTGCGCAAGCAGCCGAAGGATCACGGGCGCGGCCGCCAGGTGGAGGGCCCGGACCTCGCCGGCAAGCGCGTCGTCGTGCTCGAGGACACCTCCACGACCGGTGGCAGCCCCATCGCCGCGATCGAGGCGCTGCGGAAGGTGGGCGCGGAGGTCGTCGCCGTCGCCGTCATCGTCGACCGGTCGACGGGCGCGCAGGCCGCGATCGAGGCGACGGGCGTCGAGTACCGCGCGGCGATCGGCCTCGCCGACCTGGGGCTCGACCCCTCCTGACCCGCACGCCGGCGCCCCGCTCGTCCTGAGCGGTCGCGCGCCGGGCTGGGCGCAGGGATCGGGTCGGAGCAAGCAGGCGGAGCGGGAGGAGCGGGATGGGCGGCGTGCTCATCGGGTTCGCGATCATCGCGTTCGTCATCCTCGTCGGCTGGCTGCTCGCCCGGGCACGCGTGGTGTCGCAGGACGACCGGCTCGTCCTCAACAAGGTCGCGTTCTTCGCCGCGAGCCCCGCGCTGCTGTTCACGGTGCTCGCCTCGTCCGACATCTCGGTGCTCTTCTCCGGCGTGCTGCTCGTGGCGCTCGTGTCGTTCGTGGCCGTCGCGGCGATCTACGCCCTCGTCGCGCGCCTGCTCTTCACGAAGGACGTCGGCCGCATCGCGATCGGCGCGTCGACGTCCGGCTACTCGAACGTCAACAACATCGGCCTCCCCGTCGCCGTCTACGTCATCGGCGACGCGCAGTTCGTCGGGCCGATGATCATGCTGCAGCTGCTCGTGCTCGCTCCCGTGCTGCTCGGCATCCTCGACGTCGTGCGGGCGGGCAAGGCGTCGTTCTGGGGCATCGTGACGCAGCCGCTGCGCAACCCGATCCTCATCGCGTCCGTGCTGGGCGCCGTCGTGTCGGCGACGGGCCTCGAGATCCCGGATCCCGTGCTCGCGCCCCTCGAGATCCTGGGTGGGGCGGCGGTGCCGCTCATGCTGCTGGCGTTCGGCATCTCGCTCGGCGGCGATCGGCCGCTGTCGCCCGGGACCGGCCGCAAGGAGGTGCTGCTCGCGACGGCGCTCAAGTCGTTCGCGGCGCCCGCGATCGCCTTCGTGCTCGCCCGCTACGCCTTCGACCTCTCCGACGAGCTCGTCTACGCCTGCACGATCATGGGCGCCCTGCCGACGGCGCAGAACATGTACCAGTACGCGCTCCGGTACGAGACGGGGCAGGTCGTCGCCCGCGACGTCGTGCTGCTGACGACGATCCTGTCGCTGCCGGTGATGCTGCTGATCGCGTTCGTCCTCCGCGGGTGATTGATCAGCTGTGGTTCGCGACACGCCTCTTGGCGAGCCACAGCTGACCAATCGATGGGTGGGCATGGCGTCGTCTACGCATCCGTCGAAGCGTCGCTCGTCGCGGGCCGCTCGAGCAGCCACGTGAGCGTAGATGGCTTGACGTCGGCACCGCGATCCAGCCCCGTCCATCGACGCCTCTCGGGCATCCGTTCGAGCGCTGATGCGCTCGTGGTCACCTCAGGTTGACGGACCTCTTGCTCAACCGGCCTCTCGACCGCCTCTCGCGCTCATGATGGCCTCGGATGCGCCGCATCAGCGGTTGCTGGAGCTGATGGGAGGCGTACATGGGTAGCGCGCAGCTCATCAACGTGATCGATGGCGCTGAGGCGCCGACGTCTTTCGAGTACCAGCTGAATCCACATTGGGTCAACAATGTGGTCCACCAACGATGCAATTGGAACCGCGCGGATGGTGGCGTGTGATGAGACCGCGTGTGCTGCTTTGTGCTGTAGGCATCGCAGCCGGCCTGACGTCGCTCGGGCTCGCTGGCTGCGGTCAGCCACCGGTCTCTCAGGACTTCGAGCTCGCAGGTCCCTTGACGAACGAGGACATGCCCCTGCCCGACGGGGCCTCCGCATCCCTTCGCTACGTCACGGCGACCGAGTGCACGTCCGAGGTCCGGTGTGTCGAGGCGTGGTCCTCTGATGTCGGGCTCTTCCTGAGGTTCGAGACCGTTGCAGACGCCGAGTCCTATGCGGGCGGACACTCGGAGGTCGAGTGGGATCGGTTCGTCCTCGTCGACTTCACCGGCGTCGACATCACGCTCCGCGAGCGCTACGAGGTCGCAGGGATCATCTTCGCGCAGATGCCCTCGGAGTCCGCCTAGGCCCCTGATCGGTCAGCCGTGGCTCGCGACGCGGCGTCTCACTAGCCGCAGCTGTCCGATCATGCGAGAGAGGCGGCCGATCAGCCGAGCAGCGCCGTGATCGCCGGCACCGTCAGCACCGCGACGTAGTAGCCCATGAACTGGACGCCCGTGTGCATCTGGAACAGCTTGTTCAGGATGCCGCCGACGAGGCCGACCGTGATCGCGACGAGGAGGGCGATGAGGCCGCCCTCGTAGAGGCAGATGACGGCGATGAGGCCGGCGAAGGCGCCGATGACGGCCTCGTGCGAGACCTTCCGCATGATCCACGAGGCCGCGCGGTGCGCCTGCGTCATGGCGAACGGGTACGTCATGAGCACGGCGATGATGACCGCGAGCAGGCCGAACACGAGGAACTGCCACGGCTCGAGGAGGTCGTGCAGGTTGTTCGACGTGCCCGCCTCGGCGTCGATCGTGTAGACCGGCGGCGCGTTGAAGAGCGGGTTGGCGGGGCCCGCGGCCATGGGCGACAGGGGCAGGCCGATGGCGATGAGGGGGATGAGCGTCTCGGCGATGTACGTCGACTCGGTCGTGCCGTTCTTGATCGCCATCATCGACGTGAGGCGGCGGTAGCCGTTCTTGATGCGGCCTGCGAACGTCTCGCCCATGAGCACTGTCATCGCGACCGGCGAGAAGACGAACGTCGCGCTCGACACGACCGCGGCGCCGGCGGTCGACGCCGCCTGGCGCGCGTCGAGCACCTGCAGCGGGTTGGGCATGCGACCCGACCACGTGCGGGAGTCGGCGGCGAGCTCGAACGTGCGCGGCGCGTCCCGGCGCATGCCGGCACGGCCGCTCGGGGAGAGGGCGAGGAACAGGTCGGCGATGAGCGGACCCGTCGCGATGCCGAGGAAGAACGCGATCGAGAGGCCCTTGCCGAGCGCCTCGGTCGCGAACGCCTGCAGGCCGACGACGAGCAGCACGAACGGCACGAGCGCGACGAGCGCCGCCCAGCGGCCCTTCGACAGCACGGCGATCGCCGCGGCGGCCGCGAGGAACAGCCACGGCGCGACGGCGGTGATCGCGTCGGAGAAGGGCGTGAGGATCCAGGCGAACAGCACGGCGACGGGCACGGCGATGAGCGCGGCGATGACGCCGCCCGAGATGGCCTTGCGCAACGCGATGTGGGGCACGCCCAGCTCGCGCAGCAGCTGCGCGTCGCGCAGGAGCGGCGCGGCGAGCGTGTCGCCCGGGATGCCCAGCAGGGTCGTGGGGATGGCGTGCGTGATGTGCTTCGCCGAGATGGCGGCCATGAAGAACGCGAAGACGCCGACGGGCGGGACGCCCAGCAGGATCACGAGCAGCGTGATGGGGGCGATGGTCGCTGTCTCGTCGGTGCCGGAGACGAGGCCCAGGAGGCCGAAGACGATCGCGCCGACGACGGCCATGCCGATGGCCCAGGGGATGAGGGCGAGGAGATCCATCAGACGCCCTCCGCCCGCGCTGCCTCGGTGCGGCGACGGTGCTGCGCGGCGAGGTCGTCGTACAGGCCGAGGGCCTTCACCTCGGCGACGAGGCGTGCGGGCAGCTCGTCGGGGTCGCCGAGCGGGCCGATCTCAGCCTCGATGCGGTCCATCGCCTCGTCGCGCGAGCCCGCCGTCTCCTGGCCGATCTCGACGATGCGCTTCGGCGCGAAGAGCCGCGCGGCGATCACGGCGGCCACGATGCACGCCGCGATGCCCGCGAGCAGCGCGTACGAGCGCTGCAGGCCGGGATCGACCTCGAGCTGCCCGAACGCCCACGCGGCCAGGAGGTACGTGGGGGCGCCGAGGCCGACGCCCAGCACGATCGACCAGACGAGGTGCCGGGAGTCGACGGTGTCGCCCCACACCTCCAGCAGGCGGGACTGCTCGCTCATGCGTGCTCCTTCGTGGACAGCGCGCGTGCGACGCGCGACGACATGGGGCGAGCGAGGGCCGAGGACAGCCACGCGCTCGCGTCGGTGAGGGCGTCGAGGTCGACGCCGGTGCGGATGCCCATGCCGTCGAGCATCCAGACGAGGTCGTCGGTGGCGAGGTTGCCGGTGGCGCTGCGCGCGAAGGGGCAGCCGCCGATGCCGCCCGCGGCGGCGTCGAACGTGCGCACGCCGGCCTCGAGGCCCGTGAGCACGTTGGCGAGGGCCATGCCGTAGGTGTCGTGCATGTGGAGGGCGATCGAGTCGGGTGCGATGCCCTCGGCGGCGAGCGCGTCGACGACGACGCGCACCTGCCCGGGGGTCGCGACGCCGATCGTGTCGCCGAGCGACAGCTCGTCGACGCCCCAGCCGCGCAGCAGGGTGGCGACGCGGACGACGTCCGAGAGGGGCACGTGTCCCTCCCAGGGGTCGCCGAAGACCATCGACAGATACCCTCGCACGCGCACGCCGTCGGCTCGCGCATGCGCCACGACCTCGCGCGCCGCGGCCTCCGTCGCCGCACGGCTCGCGCCGAGGTTCTCGCGCGAGAACGTCTCGGTGACGCTGAGGAACACCGCGACGTCACGCGCGCCGGCGGCGACGGCGTCGTGGTAGCCGTGGAGGTTCGGGGTGAGCACGGGCGTGCGGATGCCGAGGTCCGCGACCCCCGCGAGCACCGCATCCGAGTGCGCCATCTGCGGCACGCGGTCGGCGCGCACGAACGAGCCGACCTCGATGACCGGCAGGCCGGCGGCGGCGAGCATGCGGATGGCGTGGATGCGATCGTCGACGTCGAGCGTCGTCGCCTCGGCCTGCAGGCCGTCGCGCGGCGCGACCTCCCAGATCGTCACGTCGTCGGGCGTGCCGCGCATGGGCTCGCGCTGCGGCAGCCCCACGTCGCGCACGCTCATCGGCCGGCTCGCAGCTCGGCGAGCTCGCGCTCGGCGACGTCGGCGCGCACGGCGCCCGCCGCGACGATGCGGGCGGCGAGCGCATCCACCTCGTCGCCGGCCGCGCCGGCGGAGACCGCGACGTTGCGGGCATGCAGGCCCATGTGGCCGCGTTGGATGCCCTCGGCCGACAGCGCGCGCACCGCGCCGACGTTCTGCGCGAGGCCGACGGCGACGACGATGCGCGCGAGCTCGTCGGCCGTCGTCACCTCCGTCATGCGCACGGCCGCCTGCGCCGCGGGGTGGCTGCGCGTGGCGCCGCCGACGAGGCCGACGGGCATCGGCAGCTCGAGCGTCGCCGCCAGGTTGCCGTCGGCATCCCGCTCCCACGTCGACAGCGACCGGTACCGCCCGTCGCGTGCGGCGTGCGCGTGGGCGCCCGCCTCGACGGCGCGGGTGTCGTTGCCGGTCGCGAGCACGACGGCCGTGACGCCGTTCATGATGCCCTTGTTGTGCGTCGCCGCCCGGTACGGATCGTCGTGGGCGAGCGCGCCCGCCTCCAGCATGTCGGCGACGACCTGCGGGCCACCGATGTCCTCGGCGCGGATCGCGACGCGAGCGCGGGCGAGGCGCAGGTCGGCCTTGTTCGTGAGGATGCGCAGCAGGTGCCTGCCCTGCGCGATGCTCGCGAGCAGGGGAGCGGTGGCCTCGGCCATGGTGTTCACGGCGTTGGCGCCCATGGCGTCGCGCACGTCGACGACGAGGTGCACGACGAGGTGCACGCGCCGTTCGCCCTCGACGATGCGCACGTCGACGCGACGGGCTCCGCCGCCGTGCTCGACGAGTCGTGGATCCTGCGCGTTCGCCAGCTCGAGCACCTCGGCCTCGCGCTCGAGGATGCGGGCGCGGGCGGCGTGCACGTCGGCGACGTCGAGCAGCTGCACCTGCGCCTGCATGATCGGGCCGGTCGTCGTGGTCGTGAAGCCGCCGAGCGGGCGCGCCATGCGCGCGACGTTGCTCGCGGCGGCGATGACGGAGGGCTCCTCGGTCGCCATGGGCACGAGGATCTCGCGGCCGTCGATCACGAAGTTCGTCGCGACGCCGACGGGGATGCCGATCGTGCCGATCGCGTGCTCGACCATGCGGTCGGCCTGCTCGAGGTCGATGCCGCCGTCGAGGAAGGCGCCGAGGTCGCCCGGCTCGATGCCGAGCTCGGCGGCGATGGCGGCGCGTCGCTCGTGCGGTGCGAGGGAGCGGAGCCCGCTGAGGCGGGAGGTGCGTGCCACGATGCATGCCTTCCTGGCGCGCGACGTCGCGCTGCCTCGGCAATGCAAGCAGTGGTGCACGGCACGGCATGTGTCTCGAGCGGATGCATTCCGGGCCACGGGTGTGTCCTCGTCGACTCCGGGCCAGGGTCGCGCGTGACGTGCGCGCGCGACGCAGGCCCCACGAACGACGACGGCCGCCCGCTCGTGCTCGAGCGGACGGCCGTGGCGGGGTCGGCGGCGCCGACCCGTGGCCCGTCAGCGGCGCGCGAGCCTGCGCGCGCCGACACCGGCGCCGAGCAGCAGCATGGCGGCTGCGAGCAGCATCCACGTCGACTCGAAGCCCGTCCGCGGCAGCGACGCCGCGCCTGCGGCTGCCTGCCCGCCGGCGACGGCGGGTGCCGATGCGCCGGGCGCGGATGCGGACGGCGCGGGGGCGGACGGCGCCGGGGTGCCCGGCGTGGGCTCGACGACGGGCACCGCGGTCACGGCGCCGACGGTCGACGTCGCGGCGAGGGAGCCGAAGCCCGAGGTCGTCGTGCCGGCGCCCTCGGCGATCGCGAGGACGACGGTGCCCACCTGGGTCGCGCCGGTGACGGTCGCGACGTACGTCGTGCCCGAGCCGGTCACGGCGACGGTCGTCGCGCCTGCCGTGCCGGAGACGCTGAAGTCGTTCGCCTCGACGCCCGTGACGGACTGCGAGAAGACGACGTCGAAGACGACGGCGGCGGGGTCGGGCTGCTCCGCCGACGGCGTCATGGTGACGCCGGGTGCCGTCGGCTGGTACTCGAGCGTCGCGGGGATGACGAACAGGCTCGTGAGGCCCGCCGACGTCGCGCCGTCGTTGGCGGCTCCGACCGTGATGGTGCCGGGCTGCTCGGCAGCGCGCACCGTCACGAGGAACGTGTCGCCCTCGCCCGAGAGCGTCACGTCCGACGGGCCGGCGGTGCCGGAGACCTGGACGTCGGAGAGGTCGAAGCCCTGCACCCACGTCGACCAGACGATCTCGAAGGTGGCGGGCAGCTCGACGACGGGCGCCGTGATCGCCCGGACCTGCGCGGTGGGCGAGGTCGGGGAGAAGCCGAAGGTGATGGTCTCGGGCGACGCGAGGTTCGCTGCACCGCGCGCGGTCACGGCCGCGCCCGCGACGACGGTCACCGAGTGGTTGCCCAGGTATGCGCTCGGCAGGTCGAGGATCGTGAGCTCGTAGGCTGCGCCCGAGCCGGTGAGGCGCATCCCGGCCTCGACGTACGCCGGATCGGGCCTCGTCGCGCCGCCGAGCACGCGCACGTCGTCGAGGCCGAAGCCCGTGACGGGCTCCGAGAACGTCACGGCGAGACGGATGGGGAGCCGAGCGGCGTTGAAGGGCTGACCCTCCGCGAGGGTGACGGCGACCGTCGGCGCGACGGGCACGATGTCGCCCGGGCCCGAGATGGCGTTCGTGAACGACGCCTGCCCCTGGCTCGACTGGCCGCTCGTGACCAGGAAGTACTGGGTGTCCGCGGCGAGCGTCGCGTCGATCGATGCGAGCGCCGTCTGCGAGCTCGATGCGGCCGCGATGCATCCGCTGGCCGACTGCGGGTCGAACGCGCCCTGGAAGAGATGCAGCTCGAGGCCGATCCGCGATGCCTGCGTGATCGACAGGTCGTACTCGCCGGCGGCGGTGACCGCGAACTGCTGGACGTCGGAGAAGGCCGACGACTCGGGGAAGGTGGCGCAGCCCGGTCCGAGGGTCGTGACGCCGTCGGAGAGCGAGCCCGAGTAGCCGAAGGTGGCGGCGCTCGCGGGTGCGACGCCGAGCGCGAGCGCGCCGCCGATCGCCACCACGGCGGTGAGCACGGCTGCCGCCGTGCGGTGCAGGGTCCGACGCATGGATCCACTCCTGTGCGGCCAGGCCGCATCGAGCCGCGCAGGACGCATCCGAGCGCTCCGGCGGCAGGTGAGCCGGCGCGAGGAGGCCCGGATGATCGCGAGCCTACCGGCCGAGTCGAACATTCCTCACGCCCGGCGTGTCGTGGGAGGCGGGCGTGCGGGATCCCGCGGTCGTCCTCCCGGATGACGGGGACGGGCTCCGCGGAGGACGCGCGGCGACGCGGCCTGCGGTGGGCTGTGAGCATGCGAACCTCACCGTCTCCCCTCCCCGCCTCCTCCGACCGTCACGTCGGCTCCTCGCGATCGGGTCGGCGGCATCGCGCCGCGCTCGCGGCATCCGTCGGCGCGACCCTCGCCCTGGCTCTCGGCGGCTGCACGAGCGCCATGGACGCGATGCAGCACGTGCACTCGGAGTCGTACGACGACGTGGCCGCCGCCGAGCAGGGGTGGGTCGGCGTCTCGGCGCCGGCCTGGCTGCCGGCCGACGCCGAGGGCATCGAGACGACGGCGACGAACGACGAGACGAACGCGGTCATCGCGGTGCGGGGCGGCACCGCGCCGGTCGGCTGCGAGGAGGGGACGCGTCGCTCGCTGCCCTTCGACGGTCGCTACGGCGGCTTCGCCTCCGGCGACGAGCTGCCCGACACCGTGCTGCTGTGCGGACCGTACGAGGTCGTCGAGACCGACGCCGGATGGCTCGGCTGGTTCACGGCGACGGAGGCGGGGCAGACGCCCGACGACGTCTGAGCCCTCGCGCTCGCCCCGACGCCCGCCCCTCCGAGGTGCGCCTGCTGCGCCGGGGTGCGGATGCATCCGCCCCTGGTTGCAGGAAGCGCACCTCGGAGGAGGAGGAGGGAGCGACGCGGCGCGGGTCAGCCCGGAGACCGCAGCGCACGGCGCGCGAGCTCGAGCCGCACGGCGACCTCGACGCGGAAGCGCGCCTCGGGGTCCGTCCACGCGGGCCCGAGCAGCACGCCGACGCGGGCGGCGCGCTGCTTGACGGTGCTCGGATGCACGCGCAGGGCCGCTGCCGCCGACTGCACCGATCCGCGCGCGTCGAGGAGGGCGCGCATCGTCTCGACGAGGGCCGTGCCGCGCTCGGCGTCCCAGGCGAGCACGGGCGCGAGCACCGCGGCGATGGAGGCGGATGCCGCGGCGCCGTCGCCGCCGAAGAGCCCCGCGTAGGGAGCGAGGCTCGCCGCGTCGACGGCACCGTCGAGGCCGAGCCCGGCGGCGAGGCGCGCGGTCGTCGTCGCGAGCGTCGCCGCCGTCGCGGCGCCGGAGAGGGCGGTCGATGCGGCGCCGACGGCGAGCGCGCCCTCGGCGCCGAGCGTCGCGAGCACCTCGGCGGCAGCGGCGGCGGGGGATGCGTGCGGCACGAGCACGACGAGGCCGTCGGGCGTGGCCGCCGTGAGCCACGCCGCACGGCGCCCCGACACCGCGACCCAGCGGGCGCGGGTCTCGGCGGTCGCAGGCACGGCGACGGCGACCCAGGGCGCGTCGACGGCGAAGCCACGGGCCGCCGCGCGACGCACGGCCGCGGGCGGGGCGCCGTCGAGCACGTCGAGCGCGAGCTCGCCGCGCACGCGATCCTCCGCATCCGCGACCGCGTCGCGCTGCACCGCGAGGAACGCGAGCACGAGGGCCGCGCGCTCGACCGTGCGGCGCCGCACGCCGTCGAGCGCCACCTGATCGGTCGCCCGGCCGACGAGCAGCGCGCCCGGGCGCTCGCGGCTCGCGAGCACGGGTGCGACGAGCTCGACCGCGCCCGCCACGACGACCGCGACCCCCTCGCGACGCGACGCCCGGAGCGCGCGCGAGAGCGACGGCACCGCATCCGCGAGCATCCCGTCGCCCGCGACGAGCCGGCCGTCGGCGTCGAGCAGCGCGACGGGTCGCTCGAGCGCCGCCGACAGGGTGGCGGTCAGCGCTGCGGGATCGGCGCCGTCGACGGCGGCGCGCGCGAGCTCGGCATGCAGGTCGGCGGCCCACTCGGTATGCCTGCGGCGATCCTCGGCGAGCTGCGACGCCGATGCGACGTCCTCGAAGAGGCTCGCGACCTGCAGCACGATCGCCGCGTGACCGCCGAACGTCGACAGCAGCGCGATCTCGTCGGCGGAGAACCGGTGCGCGTGCCGCGTCGCCGCGAACAGCACGCCCAGCACGCGGTCGTGCGCCACGAGCGGCACGCCCAGCAGCGAGCGCAGGCCCTCCTCCGCGAGCACGTCGTCGATGATCGCGTCGTGGGGCAGCGTCGTCCGCGCGTACTCCAGCACCCACTGCGGCGTCCGCGTGCGCACGGCGAGGCTCGCGACGCCGACGCCGGCGGGCACGACCATGCCGAGGAACCGCGGCGACGCGATGCCGCGCGTCGCCCGCACGTACAGCTGATCCTCGTGCGGCTCGTACGTCGACAGGTACGCGACGTCGACGCCCATGAGCTCGAACGCCCGGTCGACGATGCGCTGCAGCATCGCGTCGACCTCGTGCACGTCGAGCAGGTCGCGCGTCGAGGCCATGATGGCGCCGAGCTGCAGGTCGCGCCGCACGAGGCGCTCGCGCTCGTCGAGCAGCCGCCGCATCGCCGCCGCCTCCTCCGGCTGCGGCAGCGCCTCGCGGATGCGCGCGTCGTCGACGGAGGCGCCTGCGAGCGCGTCGTCGAGGATCCGCGACAGCGGCGACGCCTCCACGGCCGGTGCGCCTACGCCGTGGCCGCGGGCGGCCACTCGGTGAGCGGCGGCGCCGGCTCGAGCACGCCCTCGGCCACGGGCACGGGCACCTCGAAGCGTGCCGGCGGTGCGCCGTCGATCGAGCCGAGGCGGTCCTCCACGAGCACGACGTGGGCGCTCGACAGCTCGGCGATGCGCGCCCGCACCGTGCGACCGTCGGGCAGCGCGAGCGACCACGAGCCGTCGAGCCACGCGATCGAGTGGTCGTCGAGCATCGTCTCGACCGCGAGCCACTCGCCCGGCTCGCCGAGCGGCCGACCCAGCAGGTCGATGCCCTGGAAGAGGCCGCCGTCGGCGAGGTGCACGTACCCGACGGTCTCGCCGTCGGCGCGCCGATGCGGCATCCATTCGTCGGGGATCACGGCGCGACCCTACCGCGCGAGACCCGGCGCCGCAGCCTTGCGCGGTTCGCGCGCGAGGGGCGTACCGTACCGAGGCAGACGGGGCGACGAGGAGGATGCCATGGCGAGCGACGGGCACAGGCGGGTCAACGCGAGGGTCGTGGGCATCGCGATCGCGGCAGCCCTCGGCGGCTTCCTCTTCGGCTTCGACACCGCCGTCATCAACGGCGCCGTCGATGCGCTTGCCGGCGAGTTCGACCTCTCGGCGGCGGTGAAGGGCTTCGCCGTGTCGTCGGCGCTGCTCGGCTGCGTCGCCGGCGCCTGGTTCGCCGGGCAGATCGCGAACCGCTTCGGCCGCATCCCCGTGATGATGGTCGCCGCGCTGCTCTTCCTCGCCTCCTCGATCGGCTCGGGCCTCGCATTCGGCGTCGTCGACCTCATCGTGTGGCGCGTCATCGGCGGCCTCGGCGTCGGCGCCGCCTCCGTCATCGCCCCCGCCTACATCGCCGAGGTGTCGCCCGCGCACGTGCGCGGCCGGCTCGGCTCGCTGCAGCAGCTCGCGATCGTGCTCGGCATCTTCACGGCGCTGCTGTCGAATGCGGCGCTCGCGGCCTTCGCCGGCGGTGCGGCAGGCGAGCTGTGGGTCGGGCTGCAGGCCTGGCGCTGGATGTTCATCGCCGAGGCCATCCCGGCCGTGATCTACGGGGTGATGGCCATCCGGCTGCCGGAGTCGCCACGCTTCCTCGTGGCGCGCGGCGACGTCGACAAGGCCTCGCAGGTGCTGCTCGACTTCACGGGCGAGCCCGACGTCAACCTGCGCATCGAGCAGATCCGCACGTCGCTCGAGCGCGAGGACCGCGAGTCGCTGCGCGACCTGCTGGGGAAGACGCTCGGCCTGAAGCCCATCGTCTGGGTCGGCATCCTGCTGTCGGTGTTCCAGCAGTTCGTGGGCATCAACGTGATCTTCTACTACTCGACGACGCTGTGGCGCTCGGTGGGCTTCGACGAGTCGGATGCGCTGCTCACGAGCGTCATCACCTCGGTGACGAACATCGCCGTCACCATCGTCGCCATCCTCATCATCGACAAGGTCGGTCGGCGCGTGATGCTGCTCGCGGGCTCGGCGCTCATGGCCGTCTCGCTCGGCACGATGGCCCTCGCGTTCTCGTTCGCGACGCTGCAGGACGGCGAGGCGGTGCTCACGGCGCCGTGGTCGACGATCGCGCTCGTCGCCGCCAACCTCTTCGTCGTCGGCTTCGGCGCGACGTGGGGCCCGGTCGTGTGGGTGCTGCTGGGGGAGATGTTCCCGAACCGCATCCGCGCGGGTGCGCTCGCGGTCGCGGCGGCCGCGCAGTGGCTCGCCAACTTCTTCATCTCGACGACCTTCCCCGTCTTCGCCGAGATCGGCCTCACGTTCGCCTACGGGTTCTACGCGCTGTTCGCCGCCCTCTCGTTCGTGTTCGTGTTCCTGAAGGTGCCGGAGACGAAGGGCGTCGAGCTCGAGGACATGCCCGAGGAGCTCGCCGCGCGCAAGGGACGCTCGTAGCCGGATGCTGCGCGATCGCCTCTACCCGACGCCGCGGCGGGTCGTCCTCGGTCAGGCGGGCACGGGCTGGCTCGGGCTCGTCTCGTCGTGGGTGCTGCTGGGCTTCGGCGCGGTGCTCGCAGCGCTGTCCGGCTCGGGCCTCGCGGATCTGACGCTCGCATGCGCCGCCTCCGAGCGCGTGTGCGGCGCTGCGGCGTGGGGCGGCGTCGTGGCCGGCGTCACGTCGGTGGCGGTCTCGCTGCTGTTCTCGATCGTCATCGCTCGCGGCTTCGGTCCGCCCGTGCGCTGGTGGGCGCTGCCCGTCGGCGCGGCGGCGCTCGGCGCCGGGATGCTGCTGGGCGCGCTGCTCGGCGAGGGGGAGGTGCCGCTCGGCCTGCTCGTCGCGGGAGCCGCGGTGCTCGCGCTCGCGCTGCTGCTCGGCATCGTCGCCCTCTCCCAGGGCAAGGCCGCCGTCTACGGCTGGGTGCGCCTCGACGGCCTCTCGGGCCGCGAGGTGCCGATGCGCGGCGTCGAGGCGCTGCTGCCCGTCGTCGCGGTCGCGTCGTTCGCCGCGGCGGCGGCGTTCGCCGTGCACACGGCGCGGCTGCTCGCGTCCGGCTGACGTGCACGAGCGGTCGGCTGCGGCCGCGGAAGGTCTCGTCGCGATCTAGGTTGCATCGCCATCTAGGTCGCCATATGCTCATCTCGTGACCGACGAGATCCAGGAGTGGCCGGCCCAATGGCTGCGCGGGCCGCTGGCGCTGTGCGCGCTGGCGGTGATCGCCGAGCACGGCTCGCTGCACGGCTACGCGATCGCGCAGCGGCTCGACGAGGCCGGGCTCGGGGCGATCGGCGGGGGCACGCTCTACCCGCTGCTGGCTCGGCTCGAGCGCGACGAGCTCGTGACCACCGAGTGGCTCGCCGGGGCGAACGGCCCGGCGAGGAAGGTCTACGTCATCACCGCGCACGGCGCGCAGCAGCTCCGACAGGACGCCGCGCGCTGGTCGGCATTCGCCACGATCACGAGCACCGTGGTCACCGCATCGCAGGAGGAGAGGCACCGATGAGGATCTCGCTGGACGACGAGGTGCGCGAGCGCGCGCCGCACGTGGACGCCGCATGGGCGGAGGCGCTGATCGTCGAGCTGCGCCTGCGCGGCGTCTCGGGCGCGACGGTGGGCGACGCCCTGCTCGAGGTCGAGACCCACATGGCCGAGCAGGGAGGATCCGTCGTCGAGGCCTTCGGCGAGGCGAAGGAGTACGCCGCATCCCTCGACCTTCCCGACACGGCGCGATGGACCGCACCGCAGGTCGTCCGCGTCTGCGCGCAGAGCGCCCTCGTGACGCTGGGCATCCAGCTGCTCGTCGGCGGCGCCGCGGCGCTCGCATCCGGGGGCGATGCCCGCATCGCCATCGGCACGACCGTCGCGCTCGTCCTCTCGAGCGTCGTCGTGGCGTTGGCGCTCGTCGCGAAGGGGGAGGTCGTGCTGCGTCTCGCGGTCGAGCGCCCGGTGCTCGGAATCCTCCTCCTCGGCGGAGCGAGCGCCCTCGTCGTCCTGCTGGCGGTGGCGCTCGCGGGCCCCGCGCTCGCGCTCCCCGCCGTGCCGGTCCTCGGCGCCGGCATCCTGCTGCTCGGTGGCTTCGGCGCGCTCATGCTCGTCGCCAGGCGTCGCGGCAGCGAGCTCGACGACCCCATCCGGTTCCCGCAGGCCTGATCGCGAGGCGGGCGGGCGCCTGCGATGCGCGTCGCGTCGGGGTCGCCCCGACGCGTCGCGGCGTCAGGCGGTCCCGCGGTCAGACGTCGGCGTGCGGCGGCTCCGCGTCGACGTCGGACTCATGCGGCTCCGCCTCGACGAGCTCGTGCACGCCCGACACGATCTCGTCGGGGCGGAACGGGAACTGGTCGATCGACGACTGCGTCGTGATGCCCGTGAGCACGAGCACCGTGTGCAGGCCCGCCTCCATGCCGGCGATGATGTCGGTGTCCATGCGGTCGCCGATCATGCCCGTCGTCTCCGAGTGCGCGCCGATCTTGTTGAGCGCCGACCGGAACATCATCGGGTTGGGCTTGCCGACGACGTACGGCAGCTTGCCCGTGGCCGCCGTGATGAGCGCTGCGACCGATCCCGTCGCGGGCAGGGGGCCCTCGGGGCTTGGGCCCGTCGCGTCCGGGTTCGTCGTGATGAAGCGCGCGCCGCCGTCGATGAGGCGGATCGCCTTCGTGATCGCCTCGAACGAGTAGTCGCGCACCTCGCCGACCACGACGAAGTCCGGGTCGGTCTCGGTCATGGTGAAGCCCGCGTCGTGCAGGGCGGTGATGATGCCGGCCTGCCCCAGCACGTACGCCGATCCGCCCGGCATCTGCTGCTTGACGAAGTCGGCCGTCGCGAGCGCCGACGTCCAGATGCGCGACTCGGGCACGTCGAGGCCGGAGGCTCGCAGGCGCGCGGCGAGGTCGCGGGGCGTGAACATGGAGTTGTTCGTGAGCACGAGGAACTCGGTGCCCGCGTCGGTCCACTGCTGGATGAGGGCCTGAGCTCCTGGCAGCGCATGGTTCTCGTGCACGAGCACGCCGTCCATGTCGGTCAGCCAGCACTCGATGTCGGTGCGATCGCGCATTCCTCGACGCTAGCGCGGATGCCGCCGGCGCGGCAGTGCCGGTGGGATGCTGGTCGCATGCACGCACGGGGCGCTCCCGTCGACGCGGGGGAGGTGCACGGTGCACGCATCGCCACCCGAGGACGTGCCGCCGGAGGACGCCGCGCCCGACCAGGCCGCGCCCGAGGTGGGCGTCGGCCCCTGGGTCGGCGCGTGGCCGAGCGGCGACCGGTACGACCCCGAGCTGCTCGAGCACGGCGATCGCCGCAACGTCGTCGACGCCTACCGGTACTGGAGCATGGAGGCGATCGTCGCCGACCTCGACCGGCGACGGCATCCGTTCCACGTCGCGATCGAGAACTGGCAGCACGACCTCAACATCGGCTCGATCGTGCGCACGGCCAACGCGTTCCTCGCCGCCGAGGTGCACATCGTCGGCCGGCGGCGCTGGAACCGTCGCGGCGCGATGGTCACCGACCGCTACCAGCACGTGCGGCACCACGAGACGGTGGAGGCGCTCGCCGCCTGGGCGGCCGAGGCGGGCCTGCCGATCGTCGCCGTGGACACGCATCCGGCCTCCCGACCGGTGGACGCGGCGCCGCTGCCGCGGACGTGCGTGCTGCTGCTCGGGCAGGAGGGCCCCGGGCTGACGGAGGCGGCGATCGCCGCCGCGGTCGAGCACGTCCACGTGCGGCAGCTGGGCTCGACGCGCTCGCTGAACGCGGCCGCGGCGGCGGCGGTCGTCATGCACGAGTGGCTGCGGGTGCACGCGCCGGTCGGCTGAGCCCGCTCAGGCGCCCGTGAGGGTGAGGATGAGCAGCAGCACGTTGAGGGTCACGAGCGCGAGGGCGAAGAGCGCGCCGAGCGCCGTCGTCCACCAGCGGTTCACGTGCTCGCCAAGCACCGAGCGACGCGACGTGAGCCACACGAGCGGCACGAGCGCGAACGGGATGCCGAACGACAGCACGACCTGGCTCAGCACGAGCGCGAGCGTCGGGTCGACGCCGAGCGCGAGGATCACGAGGGCCGGCACGAGGGTCACGAGCCGACGCGTCGTCACGGGCACCCGCACCTTCACGAGCCCCTGCATGATCTCCGAGCCCGCGTAGGCGCCGACCGCCGTCGAGGCGAGGCCGGAGGCGAGCAGCCCGACGGCGAAGAGGGTCGCGATGCCGGCGCCGAGCGCCGCACCGATGGCGGCATGCGCGCCCTCGAGGGAGTCGGTGCCCTCGACGCCGGCGAGGTTCGCGGCGGCGAGCACGAGGATCGCGACGTTGACGGTGCCGGCGATGGCGAGCGCGATCGAGACGTCCCAGCGCGTCGCGCGCAGCAGGCGGGGGATGGCGAGGCCGTCGCGCTCGCGATGCTGGAAGCGGTCGCGCGTGAGGCTCGAGTGCGCGTAGATCGCGTGCGGCATGACCGTGGCGCCGAGGATGGATGCAGCGAGCAGCACGGTGTCGGGCCCCTCGAACCGCGGCACGAGCCCGCCGAGCGCCTCTGCGCCGGGCGGGGCGACGACGACGCCGGCCGTGAAGCCGACGGCGATGACGACGAGCAGCCCCGTGACGACGACCTCGAAGACCTTCGGCCCGCGCCGCGTCTGCATCCACAGCAGCGCCATCGAGATCGCACCGGTGATGGCGCCACCGGCGACGAGGGGGATGTCGAAGAGCAGCCAGAGGGCGACGGCGCCGCCGATGACCTCCGCGACGTCCGTCGCCATGGCCACGGCCTCCGCCTGCAGCCAGTACGCGATGCGCCCGGCGCGCGAGCCGAACCGCTCGCCGAGCACCTCGGGCAGCGACCTGCCCGTGACGATGCCGAGCTTCGCCGAGAGGTACTGGATCAGCCAGGCCATGAGGTTGCCGAGCACGACGACCCAGAGCAGCAGGTAGCCGAAGCGGGCGCCCGCCGTCATGTTCGCGGCGACGTTGCCGGGGTCGAGGTACGCGACGCCCGCGACGAGGGCCGGCCCGAGCAGCCAGAGCGGGCGGGGGCGGCCGAGCGCGGCGAGTTTCGGCATGCCGAAACTGTAGACGGAGGCCGAGCGAAAGGGCAACCCGTCTCGTCACGGGCAGGGGGACGGCTCGACACGAGGCGATTCGGGGGACGAAGCGGACGGCGTTGCATTGGAGGACCGTGCCCTGGGGCATAGGTTCGGCCACGCATGAGGATCGCTCATGCCGGGTTCGAAAGGCCGTGCATGTCCCCCTCCTCCGCCTTCGCCGCATCGCGCCTGCCCGCGCTGCGAGCGACCGTGCTCCTCGTGCTCGCGTGCCTGCTGGCCGCGTTCGCGCTCGTCGCCTCCGCTCCGGCCGCGCGCGCCGACGCGCCGACCTCCGTCGTGACCACCCCGCAGGGTGCGGTCGCGCCCGGCGCCACCGTCACCTACGAGTTCACCTGCGCGCCGACGGACGGCGACCGCGACTTCACCCTCGCCTACGCGATCGTCGACGGCGCGAACGAGCTGCTGGCGTCGCCGCTCGGCGACGACCGGTACCGATTCGACTACTCGGGTCCGCGGTCCGCGGACATCCTGCTCGCCTGCTTCTACGAGACCTCGGGATTCGGGACGCCCGTCACGTACGACGTGGTGCCGCAGGCCGCCGTCACCCTGACGTACGTCCGGAATCCGATCGCGGTCGGCGACCGGATCGTCGCGGACGTCACCGTCACGGGTGCCGACGGCACGCCGACGGGCTCGGTGTACCTGAGCGGCGTCCTCTTCTCCTGCACCCCGCTGCAGCAGGGCACGTCGCGATGCACGTCCCTCGGCACCGCCTTCCCCAACACCTTCGGCATCCGGGCCGTCTACAGCGGCGACGCGACCTACGGGGAGGCCGTGAGCGAGCCGGCGTCCATCTCCGTGCTCAGGGCGCAGACCACGACGACCGCGACCGTCGTGACCGACGGCACGCCGTCCATCGGTGAGCCCACGACCGTGCGCGTCGACGTGCAGAACCCACCGACCGACACCGACGTCTTCGACTTCAACCCGGTGACCGGCACCGTGGAGGTGCGCGCCGGTGACGCCGTGCTCTGCTCCATCACGATCACGGACGCCCCCATCGAGTGCCAGATCTCGCTGCCGGTCGGCACGTCCGACATCACCGCGACGTACAGCGGCGACTACCTCCGGCTCGCGTCGACCTCCGCTCCGCAGCGCGTCGTCGTGCAGGGCGCGACGCCGACCGTGACGGTGACCACGGATGCGACCGCCACGACGACGGCGGGCGACGTCGTGCTCGCGACGGTGCGCGTGGACGGCGAGCTCGACACGCCCACGGGCACCGTCGCCATCGGGACGGGTGCGGGCGACGCCGTGTGCGCCGCCGCGCCGCTCGTCGACGGCGTCGCGACCTGTCGCATCGCCCTCCCCGCAGGCGCCACCACCGTGACGGCGACGTACTCGGGCGACGCGACCTACGCGACCGGCACCGCGACCACGACGGCGACCGCCACCGCTCCGGCCGCTCCGGTCCCGTCCACCCCGCCGTCGGAGCCGGCCGTCCCGGCTCCGTCCGCCTCGCCGTCCGCACCGGCTGCGACGCCCGCCGCGACGGCGCCCGCCGTCGCTGCGCATCAGGCCGGTGCTGCGCTGCCGCGCACCGGCGACGGCGTCGAGATGTGGCTCGCAGGGCTCGCGATGCTGCTCGTCGCGGCGGGTGCCGCCGGGCTCGTCGCGCGCCGGGTGCGTCGCCCCTGACGCGGACGGGCTGCCCTTCGAGGCTCGCTGCGCTCGCACCTCAGGGAGCGGTTGGGGGTGCGCTCGCGCCTCGGGGGCGGTTCGGGGTGCGCTCGCACCTCAGGGAGCGGTTGGGGGCGCGCTCGCGCCTCGGGGAGCGGTTCGGGGTCGCCCGTCCGCTTCCTGGGGTGGCCGCGCGCGGCGCGGGCGCCGGGTGGGTCGCCCGTGGCGCTGAGCGGCTGCCCTTCGAGGCTCGCTGCGCTCGCACCTCAGGGAGCGGTTCGGGGTGCGCTCGCACCTCAGGGTTCGGGGTGCGCTTGCACCTCAGGGAGCGGTTCGGGGTGCGCTTGCACCTCAGGGAGCGGTTCGGGGTAGCTCGTACCTCAGGGGGCGGTTCGGGGTGCGCTCGCACCTCAGGAGCGGTTGGGGGTGCGCTCGCGCCTCAGGGGGCGGTTGGGGGTGCGCTCGCACCTCGGGGGGCGGTTGCGCCCCGTTCGTTCGCTGCGCTCGCGCCTCGGGGAGCGGTTTGGGGGGTCGCCCCACCCGCTCCCTGAGGAGGCCGCGAGCGGAGCGAGCAGCCGTCTCGAAGGGCTAGCCGATCAGGCTCGGCTGCAGGTCCCGCAGCGTGCGGTGATCCATCATCCGCGCGACGCCGAGGATGACGAGCACGAGCGCCCCGGCCCCGAAGAGCGCGAGCACGAGCACGTCGTGCCAGGCGACGGCGGACGATCCGCCGTACATGACCTGGCGCAGCGCCTCGACGGCGTACGTCATCGGCATCGCGTGGTGCAGCGCCGCGAGCGGACCGGGCAGCGTCTGCCAGGGGAAGGTGCCGCCCGCGGTGACGAGCTGCACCACCATGAGCACGAGCCCGAGGAACTGGCCCACGGATCCGAGCCACACGTTGAGCGCGACGATGATGGCCGCGAACGCTGCCGAGGCGAGCAGCATGACGCCGAGCACGCCGAGCGGCACCGCGAGCGTGAAGCCGAGGGCGAGCGTCACGATGCCGAAGAGCGCGACCATCTGCAGCGCGCCGAGCGACGCGGGCGCGAGCCAGGAGGCGATGCCCACCCGGATGGGCGAGCGCAGCGCCGTCACGGCCCGTCGCGACACGGGACGCACGATGAGCAGCAGCGCGTAGATGCCGATCCAGGCCGCGAGCGACAGGAAGAAGGGCGCGAGCCCCTCGCCGTAGGAGCCGGCGCTCGTGACGGCGTCGGCGTCGAGCCCGACGGGATCGGCGATGGTCTGCGCCTGGTCGGTGCGCAGGGATGCGCTCGAGTCGGGGATCTCGGCGACGGCGTCGTCGAGGCCCGATGCGAGCTGCGACGCGCCGTCGTCGAGCTGCGCGATGCCGGCGTCGAGGCTCGCGGCGCCGTCGGCGGCGTCGTGGGCGCCGGAGGCGAGCGTCGTCGCTCCGGCCGACGCCGACGCGGCGCCGGAGGCGAGCGTCGTCGCACCCGACGAGAGCTGCGACGCCCCCGAGGACGCCTGCGCGATGCCGTCGGCGAGCTGCGGGGCGGCGGCGGAGAGCCGATTCGCACCGTCGGCGACCTGCTGGGCGCCCGCGGCGAGCTGCTGCAGCTGCCCGGAGGCGGCCTGCACCTGCCCGTCGCCGTCGACGATCGCGGCACCGAGCGCGTCGAGCGGTGCGAGGGCGTCCGCGACCTGCGCGTCGTCGAGCCCCGCCGCCTGCAGCGCGGCGACGACGTCGGCGCGCGTCTGCGGCACGTCGGCGGCCAGGCCGCTCGTGACCTGGGCGACCTGCGCGCCGACGGTCGCGACCTGCGCGTCGCCGTCCGCGACCTGCTGCGTGCCGGCGGCGAGCGCGGCGGCGTCGGCCGGCAGGGAGGCGGTGGACGACTGCAGGGCCGCGAGCCCGGAGGCCAGCGGTGCCGCGCCGTCGGCCACCTGCTGTGCGCCCGACGCGAGGTCGCCTGCGCCCGCGGCGAGCGCATCCGCACCGGTCGCCAGCTGCGCCGTGCCGTCGGCGAGGGCCGTCGACCCGTCATGCGCCTGCGTCGCGCCCGAGGCGAGGCTCGTCGCTCCCGAGGACGCGTCGACGAGCCCGGTGCGGATGTCGGAGATGGCGAGCAGCAGTCGCCCGGCCGCCTCCTCGCCGACCGACTCGCGCACGGAGGCGAGGATCGCGTCGGTCGCGCGCTCGCCGATGGTGCCCGCGAGGTAGCCATTGGCGTCGTTCGTCTCGAGCACGACGCGAGCACGGCGCGGGTCGTCGCCGGCGGCGCTCAGCAGGTCGGCGGAGAAGGTCGTCGGCAGCGTCACGGCGAAGTCGTACGTGCCGTCCTCGACGCCGGCGGCGGCGCTCGCGGCGGTCACGCGATGCCAGTCGAAGTCGTCGGAGGCGACGAGCCGCTCGGCCACCTCGTCGCCGACGACGCGTGCGGCGCCGTCGGCGTCGGTCGCGCCTGCGTCGGCGACGACGAGCGCGACGGGCACGGCGTCGAGGCTGCCCTCGGGGTCCTGGTTCGCCCACAGGTAGAGGCCGCCGTAGAGCAGCGGCACGGTGCACAGCGCGAGCAGCGCGATGCGGGCCATGGGCGTCGCGACGAGCCTGCGCAGCTCGGCGAGCACGATCTGGGGCACGGTCATGCCGCTGCCTCCTGGGTCTCGAGCGCGGTGCGGGGCGCCGCATGCCGCGCGGATGCGTCGGCGGCACACAGCACGCGCGCCGAGGCGGGGCTCGCGAGCACGAGCACCGCGAAGCCGCGGTCGGCGAGCGAGCGCGCGAGCGCCCACCAGTCGTGCGGATCGCCGCCGTGGCGATCGGGGCTCGCGAGCACGATCGCCTCGACGTCGTCGCGGAGGATCGCGAGCTCGGCGAGCAGCCGGGTGCGCACGGCGGGGGCGACGTCGGCGATCGGCACGTCGAGGTCGGCGAGCACGTCGAGCTGCGCCGCCCAGCCTCGGACGCTGCGCGGGCTGCCGGGCACGCCCGCGAAGAGCAGCTCCTCCGCCAGCACGCCCGCGAGCGTGATGGCCGGGTCGGGGTCGGAGGCGCGCGGGGCGTCGACGAGGGCGACGCGTGCGCGCAGCCCGCGGCGATCCTCCACGCCGTCGAGCAGCACGCGCCCCGCCCTCGGCACCATGCGCCCCGCGGCGACGAGCCCCAGCACGGTGGGGCGCTGCTCGGTCTCGACGACGAGCAGCGTCGCCTCGCCCGAGGCGAACGCCGCATCCGTCGGGGGCAGCGCTCGTCCCATGGCGACCTGCTCGATCCGCACGTCCATCCGCATCCTCCTCGCGACCGGTCGATGCTATTATGAACTGACCAGTCAGTACAAGTATTCCACGGAGGCACGCATGGCCCGGCCGAACCGCAGCCGCGAGAAGGTGCTCGACGCCGCCGCGGCGCTCGCCGCCGAGCGGGGCGTGAGCGCCACGACCGTCGACGACATCGCCGAGCGCGCCGGCGTCGCGAAGGGCAGCGTCTACTACTCGTTCGCCGGCAAGGACGCCGTGTTCGAGGCCGTGCTCGCCGAGGCGGTCGTGCGCACCTCGACGCGGCTGGGCGACGCGCTCGCGGGCGCGCCCTCGGGATCCGCGATGCGGGCCGTCGTCACCGCCTTCCTCGCCGGCGTCGAGGAGCGCCCAGCCGTCGCGAAGGTCGTCGCGGGCGAGCTCTTCCGCACCGACCGCCCCTGGCAGGAGTCGCTCGCCGGCTACCGCGCCGCGCTCTTCTCGCTCGTCGCCGACGCCATGGCCGCCGACGGCGGCACGCGTCCGAGCACGCTGCGCGCCTCCGCCGTCGTCGGCGCCATGGTCATGGTCGCCTTCGAGCGCACGGTCTTCGAGCCGGACGCCACGGTCGCCGAGGCCATCGAGGCCGTGCTCGCGAGCGCCCGCTGACCGCGCGCGCATCCGGCGCGACGCCTTCCCGCACGTCGTGCGGCACGACGTCGCGCGGCCGGTCGGCGCTCAGGCCCGGGCGGACGCCCTCGCGGTAGGGTCGAGTGCAAGCGGGCTCCCGCTTGCCGACCAGCTACAGGGGGACCCATGCCAGGCATCGTGATCCTCGGTGCGCAGTGGGGCGACGAGGGCAAGGGCAAGGCCACCGACCTCCTCGCGAGCCGCACCGACTACGTCGTGAAGTTCAACGGCGGCAACAACGCAGGCCACACCGTCGTCGTCGGCGACGAGAAGTACGCCCTGCACCTGCTGCCCTCCGGCATCCTCACCCCGGGCGTCGTGCCGGTGATCGGCAATGGCGTCGTCATCGACCTCGAGGTGCTCTTCGACGAGCTCGAGGCGCTCTCCGCCCGCGGCGTCGACGTGTCGAAGCTGCGCATCTCGGCCAACGCGCACATCATCGCCGACTACCACCGCACGCTCGACAAGGTCTCGGAGCGCTTCCTCGGCAAGCGCTCGATCGGCACGACCGGTCGCGGCATCGGCCCCGCCTACGCCGACAAGATCAACCGCGTCGGCGTGCGCGTGCAGGACCTCTTCGACCCGTCGATCCTGCGGCAGAAGGTCGAGGGCTCCCTCGACCTCAAGAACCACCTGCTGACGAAGGTCTACAACCGCAGGCAGATCACGGTCGACGAGATCGTCGACGACCTGCAGTCGTACGTCGAGCGTCTGCGCCCGATGGTGGGCGACACCGCGCTCGAGCTCGACCGCGCGCTCGACCGCGGCGACATCGTCGTGTTCGAGGCCGGCCAGGCGACGATGCTCGACATCGACCACGGCACCTACCCGTTCGTCACGTCGTCGTCCGCGACCGCCGGCGGCGCCGCGACGGGCTCGGGCGTCGCCCCGGCGCGCCTCGACCGCATCATCGGCATCGTGAAGGCGTACACGACGCGCGTCGGCTCCGGCCCGTTCCCCACCGAGCTCTTCGACGAGTGGGGCGAGCGCCTGCGCGCGACGGGCTTCGAGTTCGGCACGACGACCGGTCGCCCGCGTCGCACGGGCTGGTACGACGCCGTCATCACGCGCTACGCCGCGCGCGTCAACGGCGTCACCGACTTCGTGCTCACGAAGCTCGACGTGCTCACGGGCATCGAGCGCATCCCCGTGTGCGTCGCCTACGACGTCGACGGCGTGCGCCACGACGAGATGCCCGTGTCGCAGACCGACGTGCACCACGCGACGCCGATCTACGAGGAGCTGCCGGGCTGGACCGAGGACATCTCGGGCGCCCGGACGTTCGACGACCTGCCGAAGAACGCGCAGGACTACGTGCTCGCGCTCGAGGCGATGTCCGGATCGCGCATCTCGGCGATCGGCGTCGGCCCCGACCGCGAGGCCATCGTCGTGCGGCACGACCTCATCGACGGCTGACGCCATGACCGCCGACGACCGCGCGCTGCCGCGGTCGTTCCGGTGGCTGCTCGCCGCGGAGTCGGCGTCGTCGGTCGGCACGTACGTCACGCTGCTCGCGCTGCAGACGATCGTCGTCGTCACGCTCGGCGGCACGTCGGCCGACACCGGGCTGCTGAGCGCGGCGCGGTGGCTGCCGTACCTCGTGGCGGGGTTGCTCGTGGGCGCCGTCGTCGACCGGATGCGGCGCCGCCCGATCATGGTGTGGAGCGACGCGGCGCGCGCGGTGCTGCTCGCGGCGATCCCCGTGCTCTGGCTGCTCGACGCGCTCACGCTGCCCGCGCTGCTCGTCGTCGTCGTGGCCTACGGCGTCACGACGGTCGTGAACGACGCCGCGTCGATGGCGTTCCTCCCGCGGCTCGTCGCCGGCCCCGCGCTGCAGCGCGCGCACGCGCGCATCGACACGGCGGATGCCATCGCGCAGTCGGGCGGGCCCGCGCTCGGCGGGCTCGTCGTGCGCGCCGTGGGGGCGCCGTTCGCGGTGCTCGTGGATGCGCTCGCGTCGGCCTTCGCCGCCGTCGCGGTCGCGCGCATCCGCATCGACGAGCCTGCGCCGCCCGCGGGTGGTCGTCGCGTGCGCGACGTCGTGCGCGACGTCGCCGAGGGCATGCGGCTCGTCTACCGCGGCACGGCGCTGACGCGGCTCGCGCTCGCGACGCACGTGTGGTTCGGCGCCAACGCGGTGCTCGGCGTGCTCGTCGCGCCCTTCGCCCTCACGCGCCTCGGCCTCGATCCCGGGGCGTTCGGCCTCGTGCTCACCGCCGCGGGCGTCGGCGCGGTCGTCGGCGCCTCGGTCACGGGCGCCGTGGGGCGGCGGCTGGGAGCGCTGCCGACGGTCGCGGCGTGCCACGCGCTCTCGGCGGTCGCCGTGGTCGTCATGGGCCTCGCGGCGCTCGCCGCGGAGGATGCGCTCGCGGCGGCCCTCGTGCTCGGCGCGGGTCAGCTGCTCCACGGCATCGCGATGGGCGCGTCGAACTCGCACGAGATGGCCTACCGGCAGACCCGCACCCCCGATGCGGCGCAGGCGCGAGTGAACATGACGATGCGGGCCGCCAACCGCGCCGTCATCGTCGTGGTCGCGCCGATCGCCGGGCTCGTCGCGGTGACGACGGGCATCGTGCCGATGCTCGTCGCCGCCGCGGCCCTGTTCGCCGTCGCGGCCGTCGCGATCGCGGCGGCCCCGCGCGCATCCGGCACCTGACCCCGAGCGAGCGGCGGCGTCCCTCAGGCCACCGACGGCGCCTGCGTCACCACGGCAGCGCGTCGGGGATGGGCTCGGCGCCGAGCACGTGCTGCGCGCAGAACGCGAGCATCGTCTCGTTCCACGTCACCGCGTTCGAGGGGCGCAGCACCCAGTGGTTCTCGTCGGTCAGCTGCAGGAACCGGTGCGGCATCGACTCCGGCGTGCCCTGCCAGCCCGAGACGAGATCCCACCACAGCCGCAGCGCCTCGCTCACGGGCACGCGGTAGTCGCGGTTGCCGTGCGTGACGAGCATCGGCGTCGCGATGGCGGATGCCGAGTGGTGCGGCGAGTACGCCCGGTACCAGTCGGGCAGCGCGTCGGGGTGCCCGTGCACGCGCACCTTGTGCGACGCGGCGTCGGTCGTCGCGTGCTGCTGGTCGAGCGCCCAGAGCCCCGCGTGCGTCACGATGGCGCCGAAGCGGTCGGAGTGCCCCGCGATCCAGTTGGTCATGAAGCCGCCGAAGGAGGCGCCGAGCAGCGCCGTGCGCGACGCGTCGAGCGTGTCTCGCTGCAGCACGTCGTCGAGCAGCGTCTCGCATTCGCGCCACACGACGTCGGGCAGGCGCGGCCAGCCGCGGTTGAGGCCCGCGTGGCCGTAGCCGGTCGACATCGCCGGATCGGGCAGCAGCACGGCCCAGCCGCGCGCGACGGCGAGCCAGGGGTTCCACCGCCAGCTCCACGCGTTGTACGAGCCGTGCGGACCGCCGTGGATCCACAGCATCACCGGTGCCGGTGCGCTCGCGCTCGCATCCTGGGGCGTGCAGAGCCATCCGCCGACCCTCACGCCCTCGACGTCCGTCTCCACCCATTCGATGCGACCCGGCAGCGCGCCGATGCCGCCGGGTGCGCGGATGGGCGTCGGCGTCACGGCCCCATCGCCGGCGAGCGGGATGCGCACGGGGGCGGCGGGGCAGGCGACGTCGTCGCGCAGCGCGAGCACGGCCGTGCCGTCGGCGGTCGGGGCGAGCGCGCCGTGGGGCGCGTCGTCGACGAGCGTGCGGACCGCGCCCGTCGCGACGTCGACGAGCAGCACGGCCCCGCGCGAGTGCAGGTCGCCCGACACGACGAGCCGGGCGTCGTCGACCCACGCGTACCCGCCGATCGTGAGGTCGCCGACGTCGACGGCCACGGCATCGCCGCCCGCGACCGCGTGGATCTCGAGGAAGTCGTACGACGTGTCGGTCGGGGTCGAGGTCGTGCCGCGCGTCACGGCGACGCGGGCGCCGTCGGGCGACAGGCGCGGGCTCGACCAGCCGTGCGCCGCCGTCGGCTCCAGCAGCATCCTCCGGTCGCCGGAGGACACGTCGATCGCCGCGATGCCCGTGCGGGTCTCGCCACCGGCTGCGCGGGTCGTCCAGGTGGTCACGACGATCGATCCGTCGCGCGCGAGGTCGGCGGAGGCGTTGGTGAGCGCCACCGGGTCGGCGCCGGGGGTGAGCTCGCGCAGGTCGCCGTCCTGCGACACGAGCACGAGGCGCGTCGACTCGTCGCCGAGCTCGTGGTCCCAGTACCGGATGGGCATGCCCGTGTGCCAGATCGTCGTGCGCTTGGCCTCGCTGCGCGCGGTGCGTCGCTCGGCGTCGTCGTCGAGCGAGCCGCCGACGAGCACCTGCGTCGTCGCGAGCATCGAGCCGTCGTCGGCGACGGCGACGAGCGTCAGGCCACCCGGGGCGGAGGCGACCACGTGCGCCTCGCCGCGCGCCGGCAGGCGCCAGATCGCGGCACCGTCGTCGTCGTGCTCGCCCGTGGGGTCCGGGCGGGCCGAGGCGAACAGCAGCGAGCCGTCGCGGGCGAAGCGGGGTGCCGTCTCGCCCTGCTCGGACCACGTCAGGCGCCGCGCGTCGGCCTCGCCCGTCGCGTCGAGCTCCCACAGCGACGAGCGCATGCGCGCGCCGTGCTCGTCGGCCTGCTGGATCTGCGCCACGAGGCGGCCATCCGGCCCTGCCGCGAGGGCGGTGAGGCGAGGGATGCGGAGGAGCCCCTCGATGTCGGTGAAGTCGTCGAACGATGCGTCGGCCATCCCTCGACGGTATCGGGCGCCCTTCGAGACGGCGGCTCGCTGCGCTCGCTGCCTCCTCAGGGAGCGGGTGGGGGAGCCTCGAAGGGGGGTCGCCTCTCGTCCCGCTCCCTGAGGTGCGAGCGCAGCGAGCCTCGAAGGGGGCCCACCCCTCTCGTCCCGCTCCCTGAGGTGCGAGCGCCTCTCTCCCCGCTCCCTGAGGTGCGAGCGCAGCGAGCCTCGAAGGGTGCCCCCACCCGCCCGTGAGGCCGAGCCCGCTTCGAGACGGCGGCTCGCTGCGCTCGCTGCCTCCTCAGGAGCGGGTGGGAGAACGGCGGCATCCGGACCCCGCTCCCGCACGATCCGCGAAGCGAACCTCGGAAGGGTTGCGCCGACCACTACCTAGTGTCACTATCGACTGGTACTCACCGACACTGAGTACCGACGGGAGGGGCCATGCCCAAGCAGGTGACCGAGATGCTCAAGGGCATCCTCGAGGGCATCGTGCTCGCGATCCTCGGCCGGCGATCCGCCTACGGGTACGAGATCACCGCCGAGCTGCGCGACCGCGGATTCGCCGACATCGCCGAGGGCACGATCTACGCCCTGCTCGTGCGCATCGAGCAGCGCGGCCTCGTCGACGTCGAGAAGGTGCCCAGCGAGAAGGGCCCGCCGCGCAAGGTCTACGCGCTCAACGCGCTCGGCCGCACCGCCCTCGAGGAGTTCTGGGCCAACTGGGACTTCCTCTCCGACCGCCTCGGCGACCTGCGCGACGTCGCGCCGGGCGCCACCCCCACCCCCAAGGAGCACCCATGAACATCATCGAGCGACTCGTCGGCGACCTCGGCCAGAAGCGCGAGTACCACGACTACAAGCGGCGCGCGAAGGCGCTGCCCGAGCCCTACCGCGCGACGTGCGCCGCACTCGAGCGGTACCTCATGAGCGTCGGCGTCGGCGACGACAGCGCCGTGATGCTCACGATGCTCGACGACCTCGCGACGCTCCTCGAGCAGGGCGCGGCGGACGCGACGCCCGTGCGGGCGATCGTGGGCGACGACCCCGTCGAGTTCGCCGAGGCGTTCCTCGCGAACTACCCGCAGGGCAGCTGGATCAGCAAGGAGCGCGCCCGCCTCGCCACGTCGATCACGAAGGCCGTCGACGAGGCGGCCGAGCGATGAGCGTCGTCGAGGCGCCCGCCATCCGCATCCGCGGGCTCGAGCGCTCGTTCCGCGACGTGTCGGTGCTGCGCGGCGTCGACCTCGACGTCGCACCCGGCACGATCGTCGCGCTGCTGGGGGCGAACGGCGCGGGCAAGACGACGCTCGTGCGCATCCTCGCGACGCTGCTGCGGCAGGATGCGGGGACGGCGTCGGTCGCCGGCCACGACGTGCGCTCGGATGCGCGGGGCGTGCGGGAGGCGCTGAGCCTCACGGGCCAGTTCGCCGCCGTCGACGAGGTGCTCACGGGCCGCGAGAACCTCGCGCTCGTCGCCCGGCTGCGGCATCTGCCCGATCCGAACGGCGTCGCCGACGCGCTGCTCGAGCGCTTCTCGCTCGTCGAGGCGGGGCGGCGCCGCGCGGGCACCTACTCCGGCGGCATGCGGCGCAGGCTCGACCTCGCGATGAGCCTCGTCGGCGACCCCGCCGTCGTCGTGCTCGACGAGCCGACGACGGGCCTGGACCCGCTGGCACGCCTGGAGGTCTGGGATGCGGTGCGCGAGCTCGCGACGGCGGGCACGACCGTGCTGCTCACGACGCAGCACCTGGAGGAGGCCGAGCAGCTCGCCGACCGCATCGCGATCCTGCATCGCGGCCGCATCGTGCAGGACGGCACGCTCGCCGAGCTGCGCGCCCTCCTGCCGCAGGCCACCGTCGAGATGGTCGAGCGCGGTCCGAGCCTCGAGGACGTCTTCCTCGCCGTCGTCGGCGAGCGCCCGGGGCTCGAGAGCCCTGCGGGCGACGCCGGGACCTCCGAGGGGGAGCGATGAGCACGCACGCGATCCACGCCGATCCGGCCGTCGGCTCCGGCGCGACCCTCCGCGGCATCCGCGACGTCGCGACCCTCACGGGCCGCTCGCTGCGGCACGTCCTCCGCAGTCCCGACACCATCGTCACGACCGCGGTCATGCCGATCGCGTTCCTGCTGCTGTTCACGTTCGTGCTCGGCGGCGCGATCGACGTCGGGGATGCCGCCTACGTCGACTACCTGCTGCCGGGCATCCTGCTCATCACCATCGCGTCCGGCATCGCCTACACGTCGTACCGCCTCTTCCTCGACCTGCAGGCGGGGATCGTCGAGCGTCTGCAGGCGATGCCGATCGCGCGCTCGGCGGTGCTGTGGGCGCACGTGCTGACGTCGCTCGTGGCGAACCTCGTGTCGCTCGCGGTCGTGGTGCTGGCGGCGCTCGCGATGGGCTTCCGATCGGGTGCGGGCATCGGCGCGTGGCTCGCGGTCGCAGGCATCCTCGTCCTCGTGACGCTCGCGCTGACGTGGGTCGCGATCATCGCCGGGCTCACGGCGCGCAGCGTCGACGGGGCGAGCGCCTTCTCGTACCCGCTGATCCTGCTGCCCTTCGTGTCGTCGGCCTTCGTGCCGACCGAGACGATGCCCGGGCCCGTGCGATGGTTCGCCGAGCACCAGCCCGTCACCGCGATCGTCGACGCGATGCGGGCCCTGCTCGCGGGGGAGCCGGTGGGTGGCGAGCTCGCGGTGGCGCTCGCGTGGGTGCTGGGCATCCTCGTCGTCGCGGCGACGATCGCTGCCGCGATCCAGCGGCGCAGGCGCGCCTGACCGCCGGTGCCGGTCGGCGGGGCCACCCCGCCAAGATCACGCCTGAGCGGGCCGTCGCGCGGAATGCGCACGCGGCTGCCCGCTCAGGTGCGATCGCGGCGGTGGCTGTCGGATGGCCGCGGGCACGGTGACGAAGCGGCAGCGAGCCCGCGGCCGTTCGGCGGCGGGGCCCGGCGCGGTCCACTTCGTCCGGCCTCGGCTGCGCCTCGGAGGTCGAGCCGTGCTCTGATGGACCAGTGACCGCACGCATCCCCGACCTCGCGACGCTCGAGGGCGACGTCGTCCGCCTCGAGCCGCTCGTGCCCGACACGCTCCTCGAGCTGCGCGACGCGATCGGCGTCCCCGAGGTGTTCGCGAGCGGCTACGCCGGCGGTCCGGCCGCGCTCGACACGAGCGACGAGGGCTGGGTGCGCTGGGCCGAGCGTGCGTACCCGTGGCACGGCCGGCCCTTCGCCATCCGTCTGCGGAGCGGGCCGGACGCGGGGAGGCTCGTCGGGACGACGTCGCTCACCGACTTCGACGAGGCGTCCGAGCAGTGCCACCTCGGCTACACGGCCTACGCGCCCGCGGTGTGGGGCACGGCGGTGAACCCGGAGGCGAAGCTGCTCGTGCTCGGCCACGTCTTCGCGCACGGCTTCGGGCGCGTGCGCATCCAGGCGGATGCGGCGAACGACCGCTCGCGCGCCGCGATCGTGCGGCTCGGCGCGACGCTCGAGGGCGTGCTGCGCCGCATGCGCCAGGATGCGTCCGGCCAGTGGCGCGACGTCGCGGTGCACTCGATCCTCGTCGACGAGTGGCCCGCGGTGCGCGACGCCCTCGTCGAGCGCGTGCGCACGGCCCGCCGCCCGTAGCCCGCGCGGCGCACTGCGAGGTACGCATCTCGACGCGAGGTGCCGCGATCGCAGCACCTGGCGTCGACTCGCGCACCTCGCACCGCATCCGCCCGTCGAGCGGCGCTGAGATGCGCCGCTGAGCGGTGCGGCATGGACGCATCGCCCTCGCCGCGTCGCTCACGGACACATCTCAGCGGCGAGACGTCGTCAGGCCGCGCCGGCCCCCGCGGGCAGGCCGCCGGCCCGGCTCGCGCGCACGGCGTCGAGCGTCGAGCGCCCGATCGCGACGACGATCATGCGTCGGACGGCAGCGACGAGCACGACGACCAGCAGCAGGTTGCGCAGCGTCAGCAGCACGACGGCCCAGGCGTGCAGGTCGATGAGGGCGAGGTACGAGATGGGGAAGACGATCGTCGTCACGAGCCCCGTCGCGAGCAGCACCGCCGTCATCCGCCGCCACCACCGCTGCGCCCCCGCATGCACCGTCGCGATGGCGACGATCGCGACCGGCAGGATCCAGAGCATGTACTGCGGCGAGCCGACGCGGTTGCAGGCGAACATCGCGATCGTCACGACGAGGCCGGCCGTCAGCAGCGTCTCGTGCCGGTCGGCGCCGCGGCGCACCGCCACCTGCGCGAGCACGAGCGCGCCGATGGTGGCGAGCAGCATGAGCGGCGTCGACGCCTGCTGCGCGAGCCCGTCGAGCGGGCCGGCGACCTCGCGCGTCTCGAGCGCCATGTCGAACGACACGGAGGCTCCGGGCACGTGCAGCATGGCCATCCACACCCACGGCGTCGCGAGCGGCGCCTCGAGCTGCAGGTCGCGGTCGCCCTGCATCGTCGCGAACGATGCGAGGTGGCCGACGTCGCCCAGCACGACGGCGGCGGCGACGACGCCGGCCGTGACGACGACGCCCGCCTGCAGGATGCGGCCGCGCTCGCGCAGGACGACGAGCGCGCTGCCGACGAGCGCCACCGGCCACACCTTCATCCACGTCGCGACGGCGAGCAGCGCCCCCGCCGCCCACGGCCGGCGCGCGAGCATCGTGACCGCGATGACGACGAGCGGCGCCGTGACCCCCTCGAGCCGCAGCAGCGCGACGGGCCCGAGCGTCAGCAGCATGCAGAGCCACGCCCACCCGGCGATGCTCGCTCGCGTCGTGCCGCACGCGAGGATCGCCCGCAGCGCGAGCGCGTCGAGGACGCCGAGCATCGCGAGCCAGACCGTGAGGAACGCGGGGGCGGAGGCGACGGATGCGAGCGCGATCGGCAGCCATGCGAGCAGCGGGTAGACCCAGGGCGCGTCGATGCCGACGATGCCGCGGCCCTCGGCGGCGTCGACCGCCCACTCGCGGTAGAGGGGCAGGTCGCCGAGCGCGTCGCCCGTGAGCATCGGCACGGCGAAGGACGCGAGCGTCACGACCTGCAGCAGCGCGAAGCCGAGCCACACGGTGCGCGGCTCGCGCCAGCGCGGCGCGTGCCGCGCGACGGCGCGAGCACGCCGCAGCGCTCGGGCCTGCGCGCGCTCCGCGACGACCGCGCGACGCGCAGGGCCGTCCGGTGCTCGCTCGATCGTCGTCATCTCGAGGGCCACGGTAGGGGTCGGGCGGTCGGCGTCGTGCCCCCTTGCGGCCTTCCGTCGACGATGGGATGCAGGACGCGCTGCAGATGGCGCTCGCGATGCCGCGTCGAGCGTCGAGCGCCCAGCCCGTCAGCCGACGCGCGCGCCCTGCGGCGGGCCCGCCACCCTGCTGGCGCGCACGGCGTCGAGCGTCGAGCGCCCGACGGCCAGCACGACCATGCGGCGGGCGGCGGCGACGAGCACCACGACCAGCAGCAGGTTGCGCACGGTGAGCAGCACGACCGCCCACGCCTGCAGGTCGATGAGCGCGACGTACGCGATCGGGAAGATGATCGTCGTCAGCACCGCTGCCGCGAGCAGCACCGCCGTCATGCGGCGCCACCAGCGTTGCGCCGCGGCGTCGACCGTCGCGAGCGCCACGACCGCGACCGGCAGGATCCACAGCATGTACTGCGGCGAGCCGACGCGGTTGAGGGCGAACATCGCCACGGTGACGACGAGCGCGGCCGTCAGCAGCGTCTCGTGCCGGTCGGCGCCGCGGCGCACCGCGACCTGCGCGAGCACGAGCGCCCCGACGGTCGCGAGCAGCATGAGCGGGGTGGAGGCCTCCATGGCGAGCCCGTCGAGCGGGCCGACGACCTCGCGCGTCGCGAGCGCCACGTTCTGGAACACCGCAGCATCCCGCACCCCGAGCATCGCCATCCACACCCAGGGCGTCGCGAGCGGCGCCTCGAGCTGCAGGTTGCGCCCCTCCTGCATCGTCGCGAACGATGCGAGGTGGCCCACGTCGCCGAGCGCCACGGCGGCGACGATCACGGCGACCGTGACGACGGCCCCCGCCTGCAGGATGCGGCCGCGCTCGCGCAGGGCGACGAGCGCCGCGCCGACGAGGGCCGCGGGCCACACCTTGATCCAGGTCGCGACGGCGAGCAGCGCGCCGGCCGCCCACGGCCGCCGCGCGAGCATGAGCACGGCGACCACGACGAGCGGCGCCGTGACGCCCTCGAGCCGCAGGGTCGCGACGGGGCCGAGCGCCAGCAGCATGCCGAGCCACGCCCAGCCCGCGACGATGGCGCGCGTCGACCCGGGTGCGAGCAGCGCGCGCAGCGCCACGGCGTCGAGCGCGACGATCATCGCGAGCCAGAGCGTGAGGTACGCGGGGGCGGATGCGACGTTGGCGAGCCCGATGGGCAGCCACGCCAGCAGCGGGTACACCCACGCCTCGTCGATGCCGACGATCCCGCGACCCTCGAACGCGTCCATCGCCCACTCGCGGTAGAGCGGCAGGTCGCCGAGGGTGTCGCCGGCGATCATGTGCCCGGCGAACGCGCCGAGCGTGACCGCCTGCAGCACCGCGAAGCCGAGCCAGACGCTGCGGGTCTCGCGCCACCGGGGCGCGAGCCGCGCGATGGCGCGCGTGTGGCGCAGCGCGGTGGCCTGCGCGCGCTCGCCCACGGTCCGGGTGCCGTCGTGGGTGCGCTGCGGGAGTCGCTCGATCGTCGCCATCTCCGGCCACGGTAGGCGGCGCACGCCCTCGCCGACCCGCCGCGTCACGACTCGTCGTCGCCGTGACACCGAACGTTCACCCGGGAGGCGGTCCGCATGCGCCCGCGCGGCCGCGGAGGGCTCCGAGCATGGGCGGTCGTAGGCTGTGCGGGTGTCCGCACACGACGAGCTCGACCGCTACCGCAGCAGCATCGACAACATCGATGCCGTCCTCATCCACTCCCTCGCCGAGCGCTTCAAGCTCACGCAGGCCGTGGGGGCGCTCAAGGCGCAGGAGGGGATGCCGGCATCCGATCCGAGCCGCGAGCAGCGGCAGATCGCCCGCCTGCGGCAGCTCGCCGAGGAGTCGGGCCTGGATCCGGCCTTCGCGGAGAAGTTCCTCACGTTCGTCATCGCCGAGGTCATCCACCACCACGAGCGGCACGCGGCCGGCCAGGGCTGACGCCCGCTCGTCGCGCGCACGCCGCCCGTCGGCCTGCGCGCCTGCCGTCGCTCGCGACGGTCAGTCGCGCGGCGGCAGCGCCCGCAGCACCGCGAGCACCTGCTCGGCGGGCATCTCGCACGGCTTGAGGTGCGTGCCCGACGTCGTGCGCCAGACGTTGGCGCTCATGCGACGCGCGCCGCCCAGCTCCTCGCCCTCGATGGTGCTCGATCGCCCGCCGGCATGGTCGACGCGCGTGAGGCCCCAGGCGCGCCCGTCCACGTCGTGCCGGCTCCATCCGATCGGCACGCGGTCGACGAGCTCGGCGAGGCCGTCGCCGGAGCCATCCTCGACGGGGTCGCGGCCGGCACCGGGTCGGTGGCCCGAGTCGATGCTGCGACCGGTGCCGTCGCCGGAGCCGGGACGGCCATCGACGGGCGCGCCGACGCGCGCGTCCCCGTCCGCGCCCCGCCCTCGATCAGCCATGCGCGGCCGTGAGGCTCAGGCGAAGCGGTCGTAGATCGTCGAGGCGTGCGTCTGGCGCAGCTCGTCGAGGCCGATCGTGAACACGTCCTGCACCTCGATGGAGCCCGTGGTCGCGTCGGTCGCGCCGATCCGCATCGAGGGCACGCCGCGCGCGTCGCACATGCCGGTGAAGCGGACGTCGTCCTCGCGCGGCACGGCGACGAGGATGCGGGCGCCGGACTCCGAGAAGAGGGCGGCGGTGAGGTCGACGCCGTCGCGCTCGCAGATCTCGTCGAGCCACACGCGTGCGCCGATGCCGAAGCGGAGCGCGCCCTCGGCGAGCGTGACGCCGAGGCCGCCCTCCGACAGGTCGTGCGCGGCGGCGAGCAGGCCGTCGTGCGCAGCCGCCTGCACGAGCGAGGCCACGGCCTGCTCGGCGGCGAGGTCGACGCGCGGCGGGCGCCCGCCGAGGTGGTCGTGCACGACGCCGGCCCAGGCGGAGCCGTCGAGCTCGTCGCGCGTCGTGCCCAGCAGGTACAGGTGCAGGCCGTCGTCCTGCCAGCCGGCGGGCACGCGGCGGGCGACGTCGTCGATGACGCCGAGCACGCCGACGACGGGCGTCGGGTGGATCTGCGTCTCGCCCGTCTGGTTGTAGAACGACACGTTGCCGCCCGTGACGGGGATGCCGAGCTCGGCGCATGCGTCGGCGAGCCCGTCGACGGCCTCCGCGAACTGCCACATGACGAACGGGACCTCGGGGTTGCCGAAGTTCAGGCAGTCGGAGACGCCGAGAGGCTTGGCGCCCGTCGCGGCGACGTTGCGGAACGCCTCGGCGAGCGCGGCCTTCGCGCCCTCGCGCGGGTCGAGCTGGCAGTACCGGCCGTTCGCGTCGACGGAGACGGCGAAGCCCAGGCCCGACTCCTCGTCGATGCGCACCATGCCGGCGTCGTCGGGCATCGACAGCGCCGTGTTGCCGAGCACGTACGAGTCGTACTGCTCGGTGATCCACGACGGGTCGGCGATGTTGGGGCTGCCGGCGAGCGCGAGCAGCTCGGAGCGCAGGCCGGCGGCCTCCGACCGCGGCAGGCGCGCCGTGGTGTCGGCGTTGAGCGC
This sequence comes from Agrococcus versicolor, assembly GCF_039531815.1. Taxonomy (NCBI): domain Bacteria; kingdom Bacillati; phylum Actinomycetota; class Actinomycetes; order Micrococcales; family Microbacteriaceae; genus Agrococcus; species Agrococcus versicolor. The sequence goes on from NZ_BAAAQT010000001.1 coordinate 313,648, forward strand.
GTCGAGCCAGTCGGGGCGCTCCATGGGCCGGTCGTAGACGGGGGAGTCGATCGCGACGGTGCGCGGGTCGACGTCGACGATCGTCTCGCCGCCGTGCGTGATGACGAGGCGGCCGGTGCCGGTGACCTCGCCGAGCACGCTCGTCTCGACGTCCCACCTCTCAGTGATCGCGAGGAACGCGTCGAGCTGGTCGGGCCGGACGATGGCCATCATGCGCTCCTGCGACTCCGACATGAGGATCTCCTCGGCCGTGAGCGTGGGGTCGCGCAGCAGCACGTGGTCGAGCTCGACCTGCATGCCGCCGTCGCCGTTCGAGGCGAGCTCGCTCGTCGCGCACGAGATGCCCGCGGCGCCGAGGTCCTGGATGCCCTCGACGACGCCGGCCTGGAAGAGCTCGAGGCAGCACTCGATGAGCACCTTCTCGGCGAACGGGTCGCCCACCTGCACGGCGGGGCGCTTGGCGGGGCCGTCGGCGTCGAACGAGTCGGAGGCGAGGATCGAGGCGCCGCCGATGCCGTCGCCGCCGGTGCGTGCGCCGAAGAGCACGACCTTGTTGCCGGCGCCGCGGGCGTTGGCGAGGTGGAGGTCCTCATGGCGCAGCACGCCGACGGCGAGCGCGTTGACGAGCGGGTTGCCCTGGTAGACGGCGTCGAACACCGTCTCGCCGCCGATGTTCGGCAGGCCGAGGCAGTTGCCGTAGAACGAGATGCCGCCGACGACGCCGTGCACGACGCGGGCGGTGTCGGGGTGGTCGATGGCGCCGAAGCGCAGCGCATCCATGACGGCGACGGGGCGCGCACCCATCGAGATGATGTCGCGCACGATGCCGCCGACGCCGGTCGCGGCACCCTGGAAGGGCTCGACGAACGACGGGTGGTTGTGGCTCTCGATCTTGAACGTGACCGCCCAGCCCTCGCCGGCATCCAGCACGCCGGCGTTCTCGCCCATGCCGACCATGAGGCGCTCGCGCATGGCCTCCGTGGTCTTGTCGCCGAAGACGCGCAGGTGCCGCTTCGAGGACTTGTACGAGCAGTGCTCGCTCCACATCACGGAGTACATCGCCAGCTCGCCCGACGTGGGGCGGCGGCCGAGGATCTCGCGGATGCGGTCGTACTCGTCGGACTTGAGGCCGAGCGCCGCGTACGGCTGCTCCTTCTCCGGGGTCGCGATCGCGTGCTCGACGGTGTCGGCGACGGGGCGGGCGGGGGCATCGGGCACGGGCGGGACCTCACGGCGGGAGCGGATGCGGTACACCTGAGCCTACTCGCCGCGGCTAGCGTGGGCGGATGCCCTCGCGACGCCCCGCTCCGGCTCGACGCATCCTCGCGTGGGCGGCGTTCGCGGCGGCCGTCGGCATCCAGCTCGTCGGGCTCTACGCGCCCTCGACGCCCGACGGCCCGGGCATCCCGGGGCTCGACAAGATGGCGCACGTCGGCATGTTCGCGCTCGTCATGGCCACGGGCGCGATCGCGGGCCTCCCGCCGCGCGGGCTCGCGGCGGTGCTGCTCGCGCACGCCGTCGTCTCGGAGGTCGTGCAGGGCGCGCTGCTGCCCACGCGATCCGGCGACGCGTGGGATGCGGTCGCCGACGCGGTGGGCATCGCCGTCGGGTGGCTCGTCGCGGGGCTCGCGATGCGTCGCTCGCGCACGCGTCGGCGCGCGGCCACCGCACCCTGATCGACCGGCCCGCGCCTTCCGAGCGACGCGCATCGGTGGTAGGCCTGCATGCGTGACCACGCCAGCGCCCGCCCGCGACGACCCGCGTCCCACGGAGCGCATGGTCTTCTTCTCCGATGCCGTCGTCGCCATCGCGATGACGCTCCTCATCCTGCCGCTCATGGAGAGCGTGGCGGAGGGCGGCGGCGAGGGGCTCACGGCCGCCGACTGGGCGGCCGAGCACGGCGACCAGCTGCTCGGATTCGGCATCTCGTTCGTGCTCGTCGCGATCTTCTGGCGGTGGCACCACGGGTTCTTCGACCGCGTGCGGCGCTCCACGCCCACGCTCATGCGATGGAACTTCGCGTGGCTGCTGCTCATCGTCTGGCTGCCCGTCGCCACCGCGCTGTCGACGGTCGAGGGCGGCGACGCGTCGAACGTCATCGTCTACGTCACGACGATCGCGGCGGTCCCGCTCGTGAGCGCCGTCATCCACCTGCACGTCGTGCGGCATCCCGGGCTCGTCGACGAGGATCGTCCGCTCGACCCTCGGGGGCTGGCTGCGAACGTCTCGCTCGTGATCCTGCTGGTCGCGGCGCTCGCGCTCGCGCTGCTGCTGCCGGACGTCGGCTACCTGGCGCTGCTGCTCGCCGCGGCGACGCCGCTCATGGTGCGCGTGCTGCACCGTCCGCTCGCGCGGCTGGTCCACGAGCGCTGACGAGGTCCCCGAACCCGCCCTCGCCGCGAGGGTCGACACGTGGTGGTGATGCGTGCGCGGTGCCGCGGTCTCCCGCGGGTGCGCGTGTGCGGCGTGCCGGGCGAAGATCCGAAGCGGATGCGTCGGCCCGTCGACGCTGCGAGCCTGCCCTTGCCCCGGCAGGCGTGGGGTTCGTGTCCGCCCCCGTCGCGGCTACCGACTCGTCAGCGCAGGTCCGTCGCCCAGTTCACCTCCTGGATGCGCAGGTCGAGCTCGCGCAGCGCCTTCGCCGTCTGGTCGGCGGCGGCGTGCAGGCTCGCGACGTCGCTCGTCGGCAGCAGCCGCAGCTCGGAGCGCAGCATGCGGTCGGCGCGCGGCGTCGACTGCTCGGCGAGGCTCGTGAGCGTGCGATGCCTGCGGCGCAGCGTGTCGCGCCGCGCGAGCGCCGCCGTCAGCGGCACGCCGTCGACGTCGGTGGCGGCGTTCGTGAGGTTGATGCGCACGACGAGCGTCTCGAGCTCGGCGAGCACGGCGTCGTGCTCGGCGACGAGCGCCGCGGGGTCGTCGACCGGCGCCGTGCCCTCCTGCGCCACGGCGGAGCGGTACGCGCGCTGCGCGAGCGCGTCGGCGCGGGTCGTCAGGTCGGCACGGTGCGAGAGGGCTGCGGCGAGTCGCATGCGGTCCACGGTAGCGGCGGGCCGGCTCACTCCGCGGCCTTGAGGTCCTTCCGCAGGATCTTGCCGGATGCCGACTTCGGGATCGCCTCGACGTAGGCGACGTGGCGCACCTTCTTGTACGGGGCGACGCGCTCGGCGACCCACGCCATGAGGGCCTCCGCATCCTGGTCGGCGCCCGGTGCGGACACGACGAACGCCTTCGGGTCCTCGTCGCCGTCGTCGGTGCGCACGCCGATCACCGCAGCGTCGGCGACGTCCGGATGCGTCAGCAGCAGCGCCTCGAGCTCGGCGGGCGCCACCTGGTAGCCCTTGTGCTTGATGAGCTCCTTGAGCCGGTCGACGATGTGCACGTTGCCGTCGGCGTCGTAGGAGGCGAGGTCGCCGGTGCGCAGGAAGCCGTCGTCGCGCAGCGTGTGCGCCGTGGCCTCGGGGTCGTCGAGGTAGCCGAGCATGACCTGCGGTCCGCGCACCCACAGCTCGCCCGACGCCGACAATCCGTCGTGCTCGGGCGGCTCGATCGCGTCGCCCGACTCGATGTCGACGATCCGGTCCTCCGTGCCGCCGACGACGGTGCCGACCGAGCCGAGCGGGGTCGTCGCCCCCTCGCCGCGGATGAAGGCGTGGCTGACGGGGCTCAGCTCCGTCATCCCGTAGCCCTGCAGCATCTCGAGGTCGAGCCGGTCGGCCACGCGGTGGCCGAGCTGCTCGTCGAGCGGGGCGGCGCCCGAGAAGACCGTGCGCAGCGCCGAGAGGTCGTACTCGTCGACGAGCGGGTGCTTGGCGAGCGCGACGGCGATCGGCGGGGCGATGAACGCGAACGTCACCCGGTGGTCCTGGATGACGCGCAGGAACTCGGCGAGGTCGAAGCGGGGCATCGTCACGAGCGTCGCCCGCACGCGCAGCGCGAGGTTCAGCAGCACGGTCATGCCGTAGATGTGGAAGAAGGGCAGCACTGCGAGCACGCGCTCGCCGCGCTCGACGCGGATGATGGGCTCGCACTGCGCCACGTTGGCGACGAGGTTGCGGTGCGACAGCATGACGCCCTTGGGCTTGCCGGTCGTGCCCGAGGAGTAGGGCATGACGGCGACGTGCGTCGCGGGATCGATCGTGACGTCGGGTGCCGCATGGCCGGCGGAGAGCAGGGCCGCGAGCGACGGGTGGCCGTCGAGGCCGTCGAGCACGACGATGCGGTCGTCGGCGATGCCGACCGCGTGGGCCGCTGCGATCGACTGCGGTGCGAGCGGCGACACCGTGACGTGGGCGACGGCACCCGACGCCCGCAGCTGCACCTCGATCTCGTGCGGCGTGTAGAGGGCGTTGAGCGTCGTGGCGGTCGCGCCGGCACGCAGGATGCCGTGGAAGGCGACCGCGAAGGCCGGCACGTTGGGGCAGTGCAGCCCGACGACGTCGCCGGGGCGGATGCCCATCGCGGCGAGCGCGCCCGCGAACGCCTCGGCGCGGCCGACGAGCTCGCCGTACGTCATGACGTCGCCGGTCGTGCCGTCGACGAGGGCGGGCAGCGCCCTGTCGTCGTCGCTCAGGTCGTGGAAGAGGGACGTCCAGATGTCGGCGTCCGGGATGACGGGCTCGGGGCGGATGCTGCGCATGTCGGTCTCCTGACCAGGGCCGACGTCGTCGTCATCCCCCTGTCGGAAGCCTAGGCGTCGCCGCCGTCCCCGGGTAGTCGTTGCGAGGTACGCATCTCGCTCCCGGGTACGCCGATCGGCGTACCCGGCGTCGAGGTGCGTACCTCGGAACGCGGGATGCGTCCCCGGCGTCGAGGTGCGTACCTCGCGACGACCGGGCGGGTCAGGCGGCGGCCGACTCCAGCGCGAGCGCGAAGATCGTCAGGCCGTCGAGGCCCGAGCGCATGCGCGTGGCGGTGTCGGGACCGAAGCCCAGCTCGACGGCGTGCTCGGGATGCGGCATGAGGCCGACGACGTTGCCCGCGGCGTTCGCGACGCCGGCGATGTCGTCCATCGACCCGTTGGGGTTGCGACCGGCGTAGCGGAACGCGACGAGGCCCTCGCCCTCGATGCGCTCGAGCTCGTCCTTCGTCGCGACGTAGCGTCCCTCGCCGTTCTTGAGCGGGATGACGATCTCCTGGCCGGCGTCGAACCCGCCCGTCCACGCGGTCGAGGTGCGCTCGACCGTGAGGCGCTGGTCGCGGCGCACGAACAGGCCCGTCGCGTTGCGCACGAGGCCGCCGGGCAGCAGGCGCGCCTCGGCGAGCATCTGGAAGCCGTTGCAGATGCCCAGCACGGGCACGCCGCGGTTCGCGGCTGCCACGACCTCGGTCATGATCGGCGACAGCGACGCGATGGCGCCGGCGCGGAGGTAGTCGCCGTACGAGAAGCCACCGGGGAGCACGAGGGCGTCGACGCCCTGCAGGTCGTGGTCACGGTGCCACAGCGCCACGGGCTCATGCCCGGCGAGGCGGACGGCGCGCTGCGCGTCGCGGTCGTCGAGCGTGCCCGGGAAGGTGACGACGCCGACCCTCACGCGCGCTCCTCGACGTGGACGCCGACGACGTCCTCGATGACGGTGTTGGCGAGCACGTCCTCCGCGACGGTGCGCACCTGCGCGAGCAGCGCGTCGGTGACCTCGCCCTCGACGGTGAGCTCGAAGCGCTTGCCGATGCGCACCTGGCCGACGGCCTCGTGGCCGAGACGTGCCAGCGCGCGAGTCACCGCCTTGCCCTGGGGGTCGAGGATCTCGGCCTTCGGCATGACGTCGACGACGATGAGGGGCATGGGCTTCGACTCCTCGCGGGGTGGGGTGCCTCCAGCCTACCGACTCGACGGGCCCGCGGACGCAGCATCCGACCCGCCCGCGAGGGCTACGCTCTCGTCCATGACGTTCCGCGGCGATGCGCAGTTCGACACCACGCGCGTGGCGCGCCGCGGCGGCGGCGCCCGCGGGGGTGCCATCGCGATCGGCGGCGGCGGGCTCGTGACCGTGCTGCTGTTCATCGTCTCGTCGTTCCTCGGCGTCGACCTCACGGGCCTCGGCAGCGCCATCCAGCAGGACCCGTCCGCGGGCGGCGGCAGCGACACCGAGGTCGTCGGCTGCACGGGCGAGCAGGCGAACGACCCCGCGAGCTACGACTGCCGGATGGAGGGCGGGGCCGACTCGCTCTCGGCCTACTGGTCCGGCGTCTTCGCAGAGAACTCCCTCGAGTACCGCGAGCCCGCCGTCGTGCTCTACGGCGGACAGGTCTCGACCGCGTGCGGCAACGCCTCGAGCGCCGTCGGCCCGTTCTACTGCCCCGGCGACGAGCAGATCTACGTCGACACCACCTTCTTCGACACGCTGCGCACGCAGTTCGGCGCCTCGGGCGGCTCGCTCTCGCAGCTCTACGTGCTCGGCCACGAGTGGGGCCACCACATCCAGCAGCTCACGGGCGACCTGCAGCGCGTGGACGCGCAGGACACCGGCCCCTCGGGGTCGGCGACGCGCAGCGAGCTGCAGGCCGACTGCTACGCCGGCGCCTGGCTCGCCGCGGCGTCGACGACGCCCGATCAGGGCGGCGGGGATCCCGTGCTCGTGCAGCCGACGCAGGCCGAGCTCAACGACGCGCTCGACGCGGCCGCGGCGATCGGCGACGACAGCATCCAGGCGCAGTCCGGCCAGGGCGTGAACCCCGACTCGTGGACGCACGGCTCGAGCGAGCAGCGCCAGACGTGGTTCGCGAACGGCTACCAGCAGGGCGTCTCGGCGTGCGCGAACGTGTGGCAGGTGCCGACGCCGTAGCCGCGTCAGCCGAGCAGGCGCGCCAGCAGCTCGGCGTAGCGGGCGGCGGTGCGCTCGACGATCGCCGCGGGCAGCACGGGCGGGGTGCCCGAGCGATCCCAGCGGCCGGCCTCCGCCTCCGACAGCAGCCAGTCGCGCACGATCTGCTTGTCGAACGACTCGACGCGCCCCGCCTCGAGCGCCTCGGCATCCCAGTAGCGCGAGGAGTCGGAGGTCAGCACCTCGTCGGCGAGCACGATCGCACCGGTCGCGTCGCGACCGAACTCGAGCTTCGTGTCGGCGAGCACGAGCCCCTTGGACGCCGCGATGGCCGCGCCGCGCGCGAACACCTCGAGCGAGCGCGAGCGCAGCGTCTCGGCCGCCTCCGAGCCCACGAGCTCGACGACGCGGTCGAAGGGGATGTTCTCGTCGTGCTGCCCCTTCGGCGCCTTCCACGCGGGCGTGAAGATCGGCTCGGGCAGCGCGTCGCCGTCCTGCAGGCCCTCGGGCAGCGCGACGCCCGAGATGGCGCCGGTCTCGCGGTACTCGAGGAGCCCGGATCCCGTGATGCGACCACGCACGACGCACTCGACGGGCAGCATGTCGAGGCGGCGCACGAGCAGCGCGCGCCCTGCCACGGCATCCGGGATGCGGGCGAGCGCGTCGCCGCCGGGGCCGTGATCGCCTGCGAGCTGCGCCTCGTCGCCGAGGGTGCGCAGCCACCAGGTCGTCATGGCGGTGAGGGTCGCGCCCTTGCCGGGGATGGGCGGCTCGAGCGCGTGGTCGAAGGCCGACACGCGGTCGGAGGCGACCATGAGCACGACGTCGGCCGTCTCGAGCGTCGCGCCCTCGGGCACGTGCAGGTCGCGCACCTTGCCCTGGTAGGCGAGGTCGTAGCCGGGCAGCGCGGCGCCGTCGACGGTCACGACGAGGCCGCGGCGCGTGCGATGTCGGTGCGCACGATCGAGCCCTCGAGGCGGATCTCCTCGACGCCCGCGTAGGCGCGCTCGCGCGCCTGCGCCAGCGTGGATCCCGTGCCGACGACCGAGAGCACGCGGCCGCCCGTGGCGACGAAGCCGTGCTCCTCGCTCGCGACGGTCGCGGCGTGCAGCACCGAGACGCCCTCGAGCGCCTCGGCATCGGCGATGCCCGTGATGGCGCGGCCCGTCTGCGGCTCGTCGGGGTAGCCCTCGCTCGCGACGACGACCGTGACCGCCGCCGTGCCGCCGAACTCGAGCGGCGGGAGCGCGGCGAGCGTGCCCGTGGCAGCCGCGTGCAGGGCGGCGCCGAACGGCGACGAGAGGCGTGCGAGCACGACCTGCGTCTCGGGGTCGCCGAAGCGGGCGTTGAACTCGATGACCTGGATGCCGGCGTCGGTCACGATGAGGCCGCAGTAGAGGAGACCGACGAAGGGCGTGCCCTCGGCGCGGAGCGCGTCGATCGTGGGCTGCGCGATGGTGCGCACGACCTCGTCGACGAACGCCTGCTCGCCGCCGAAGCGCTCGTCGAGCCACGGCAGCGGCGAGTACGCGCCCATGCCGCCGGTGTTGGGGCCCTCGTCGCCGTCGCGCAGGCGCTTGAAGTCCTGCGCGGGGGCGAGGGGTCGCACGTGCTGGCCGTCGGAGAGCAGGAAGAGGCTCACCTCGGGGCCCGAGAGGAACTGCTCGACGAGCACGGGGCCCTGTGCGAGCCAGTAGCGCGCGTGCTCGTCGGCGGCGGCGCGGTCGGACGTGACGATGACGCCCTTGCCCGCGGCGAGGCCGTCGGCCTTCACGACGTACGGGGCGCCGACGGCATCGAGGGCCGCGGCGGCCTCCTCGACCGTCTGCGCTCGCGTGACCGATCCCGTGGGCACGCGGGCGGCGTCCATGATGCGCTTCGCGAACGTCTTCGAGCCCTCGAGCTGCGCGGCCTGCCGCGATGGCCCGAACACGGGGATGCCGGCGGCGCGCACGGCGTCGGCGACGCCTGCGACGAGCGGCGCCTCCGGGCCGATGACGACGAGCTCGACGGCGAGGTCGACCGCGAGGCGGGCGACGAGGTCGCCGTCGTTCTGGTCGACGCGCACGGTCTCGACGATCCGTGCGATGCCGGCGTTGCCGGGCGCTGCGACCACCTCGTGGTCGCCGTCGCGCAGCAGCGCGTCGATGATGGCGTGCTCGCGCGCGCCGGAGCCGAGGACGAGGATGCGCACCCGCCCATCCTACGATCGGCCGCGCCGGCGCGGTGCCGCTCATGGGTGGCGCACGGATGGGGGAGGGGCGGCCCAGAGGTCGGATCGCCGAGACGGGCGGCCAGGTGGCGGTACCGTCGCAGCATGGCCGCGAAGCGCATCCCCGACGTCGCGGGGCTCGACGCCGTCCGCGCTGCGCTCGTCGACGGCGCGAGCCGCGAGGATCGGGCCATGGCGGTCCGCTACACGCTGCAGTGCCTCGCCGATCGCGCGCCCGGCAAGAGCGTGGAGGTGCGCGTGCCGCCCTTCGGCGCCGTCCAGGCGGTCGAGGGCCCCGGGCACACGCGCGGCACGCCGCCGAACGTCATCGAGACCGACACGGCGACGTGGCTCGCGCTCGCGACGGGCGCGACGACCTGGGCCGACGCCCTGGCGTCCGGCTCGGTGCGCGCCTCCGGCGTGCGCGCGACGCTCGAGGGCTGGCTGCCGCTCGTGCGCGCCTGACCCGACCGTCGGCGTCGCCGCACGGGACGCCGGGCACGCCTCGGCCGCTCGGGTCGACCGCGCTCAGCGCGCGCCGGGCTCCGCATCCGACAGCGACGGCGCGGGCGGGCCCTGCAGCCCGTCGGCCACCCCGTCGTCGCCGCGCAGGCGCTCGATGCCCGCCATGAGGTGGTAGATCACGAGCGTCGCGACGGTGCCGAGCAGGATGCCGCCGAGCGTCACCTGGCCGGCGTTGATCGTGAAGTCGGCGATCGCCACGATGAGGCCGACGCCCGCCGAGAACTGGTTGCGGGGTCGCGAGAAGTCCACGCGGTGCTCGATCCAGATCCGCACGCCGATGATGCCGATGAGGCCGTAGAGCGCGGTCGTGACGCCGCCGATGACGCCCGGCGGCGTCGCGGCGATGACGGCGCCGACCTTGGGCGAGAGCGAGAGCAGGATCGCCGTGATCGCGGCGATCCAGTACGCGGCGGTCGAGAAGACGCGCGTGGCGCTCATGACGCCGATGTTCTCGCCGTACGTCGTCGTCGCCGAGCCGCCGAAGAGGCCCGCGAGCACCGTCGCGACGCCGTCGGCGATGAGCGCGCGGCCGGCGACGGGGTCGAGGTCGCGGTGGATGAGCTGGCCGACGCCGCGCACGTGGCCGACGTTCTCGGCGATGAGCGGCAGCACGATCGGCACGAACATGAGCAGCAGCGGCCACTGCGCGAGGTCGACCGACGGCGTCTGGATCGTCGGCAGGCCGATCCAGGCCGCAGCCTCGACGTCGGACCAGTCGACGACGCGGGCGAGGCCGGAGGCGACGTAGCCGACGACGACGCCGATGAGGATCGACAGGCGCGCCACGATGCCGCGGAAGGCGACCGCGACGACGATGATCGTCAGCAGCGTGAGCGTCGCGATGCCGGGCGCCTGCAGGAACGAGTCGCGTGCGGCCGGCGCGAGGTTGAAGCCGATGAGCGCGACGATCGTGCCCGAGACGACCGGCGGCATGAGCACCGTGAGCCAGCGCGTGCCGGCCACCTGCACGACGAGCCCCACGAGCGCCAGCAGCGCGCCGGTGAGCACGACGCCCGCGAGCGCGAGGCCCGGGCCGCCGGCGGTCGATGCTGCGACGACCGGCGCGATGAACGCGAAGGACGAGCCCAGGTAGCTGGGCAGGCGATTGCCGGTGACGAGCAGGAACAGGATCGTGCCGATGCCGGAGAACAGCAGCGTCGTCGACGGCGGGAAGCCCGTGAGCGTCGGGACGAGGAACGTCGCGCCGAACATCGCCACGACGTGCTGCATGCCGATGCCGATCGTGCGCGGCCATGAGAGCCGCTGCTCGGGCAGGACGACGTCGCGGAGGCCGCGCTCGGGCTGGGCGGTCCAGGGCAGGCGCATGCGTGGATCCTTCGTGGAGGGTGACGGCACCGCGTCGCCGGAGCCTCCGCGAGGCTAGCGGCGCGACGCCGCGCCGCGCCGACGGCGAGCGGATGCTCCTAGGCGACGTCCGGGCCGCTGTGCTCTGATGGGTGCATGACCCAGACCGCGCAGCAGCAGCGCCGCCCCGATGGCAAGGCGGCGATCACGGGCGTCATCCTCTTCATCGTCGGGCTCGTGCTGCTGTTCAACGGCGTGCCGCCGCTGCTGGGCAGCCTCGGCCAGCTCGTCACCTGGTCGGCGGTCATGGGCCTCGAGCGCGCCGTCGAGACGGTGCTGCCCTACCTGGTCCTCCCCGGCATCCTCACGATCGTCGGCCTGCTCATGCTGCGCGGCGGCTTCGGCATGCTGCGCAGGCAGGGCACGAAGGGCGCGCAGTGGGCGCGCTCGGAGTGGCAGGAGCGGCAGCCCGAGGTGCAGCAGCGCGTGCTGTCGGCACGCGAGCAGCTGCAGAGCCAGGGCGCGACCGTCTGGGAGCAGACGCAGCAGCGCGCGCAGCGGCAGAGCCCCGCGTGGGCGCAGCAGCAGCAGCGTCAGGGTTCGGCGAGCCAGGCGCAGCGACCGGGCTGGCCCGGTCAGGCGCAGCAGGGTCAGCGTCCCGCGTGGCCCGGGCAGCAGCAGGGACAGCAGCGCGCCCCGCAGCAGCAGCAGCGCCAGCCGCAGGCGCAGCAGCGCCGGCCGCAGCCGCCTCCGCCGCAGCCGGGTCAGCGTCAGCAGCCGCGCGGCTCCGCGACGCTCGAGCGCATGCAGCAGCGCATCGCCGACGCCGCGACCGCGACCGACCGCGCGCGCGACGCAGCGATGGCGAAGCACGAGCAGCAGTCCGCCGCGCTGCAGCGCCGCGCCGAGCGCACCGCCGCGCACGTCGCACCCAGCTACGCCGACCCCGGCGTCTCGTTCGGATCGCCCGAGCTCGTGTCGGGTCGACGTGCGTCGAGCATCCTCGCGTCGTCGTCGCTGCGCTCGACGTCCCTCAGCCGTACCTCGCTCTCGCTCGATTCGCTCCGCCTGCGCCGCTGATGGGATGCTGGGAGGGTGACCTCCCGACCCGACGACGCCGACCCGCGCGTCGACGGTGCGTCCGAGCCCGTCGCCGAGCCCACGCCGCCCGTCGATGACCCGAGCGCCGCGCGCGACGACGCGATCCCGGCCGACGTCGATGCCGGTGCCGACGCGGCGGACGACGACGACGACCAGGCCACCGTCGAGCGCGAGCTGCGGCCGGTCACGGTCGATCGCGCCGACGTGCAGGTGCGTGCGCGCCTCGTGCCCCGCTACGGGCGCTTCATGGTCCTCGGCGGCATCCTCGGCGCCATCGCAGGATGGCTGTGGTCGCGCCTGGGCTCCTCCGGCCCCTGGCTCAACGCCGGCCCCGTCATCGACACGTCGTCGATCGTGCCGTTCCTCGTCGGCGTCGGCGCGCTCGTGGGCATCGTCCTCGGGGCCGTGCTCGCGATCGTGCTCGACCGCCTCGTCGGCCGCCGCCGTCGCACCGTCACCGCGGAGCGCACCCGCCACCATCGCGGCGACGTCGAGGACTGACGCCCGCGGCCGCCGCCGCCTCCCCGGACGGCGCGCGCGGCGACCCGTGGCGGACGCGACGGACCTCCTGCGGCGGCACGCAGCCGGCCGACCCCGGCGGCATGCGCGAGGATCGTAGCGATGCCCCTCCTCGACCACGTGCCCGCGCCCTGGGATCCGGACGCCGCGTTCGACGCGTTCTCCTCCTGGGCGACCGACGAGCGCGGACTCCGCCTCTATCCCGCGCAGGAGGAGGCGGTGATGGAGATCGTCAGCGGCGCGAACCTCATCCTCTCGACGCCGACGGGCACGGGGAAGTCGCTCGTCGCGATCGGCGCCCACTTCGCGGCGATGGCGCAGGGCCGCCGCACGTACTACACGGCACCCATCAAGGCGCTCGTGAGCGAGAAGTTCTTCGCGCTCGTCGAGATCTTCGGCGCCGAGCACGTCGGCATGGTCACGGGCGACTCGTCGGTGAACGCGGATGCGCCCATCGTGTGCTGCACCGCCGAGATCCTCGCGAACCTCGCGCTGCGCGAGGGCGAGCGGGCGGACGTCGGCCAGGTCGTCATGGACGAGTTCCACTTCTACGCCGACCCGCAGCGCGGCTGGGCGTGGCAGGTGCCGCTGCTCACGCTGCCGCAGGCGCAGTTCGTGCTCATGTCGGCGACGCTCGGCGACGTCACGCGCATCGCCGACGACCTGAGCGCCCGCACCGGGCGCGAGACCGCGGTCGTGACAGGCGTCGAGCGCCCGGTGCCGCTGCACTTCGAGTACGCGATGACGCCCGTGCACGAGACGATCGACGAGCTGCTCTCGACGCAGCGCGCGCCCGTGTACGTCGTGCACTTCTCGCAGGCCGCCGCGCTCGAGCGCGCGCAGGCCCTCACGTCGACGAAGGTCATCAGCCGCGAGCAGCGCGACCGCATCGCCGACGCCATCGGCGAGTTCCGCTTCACCACCCGGTTCGGCCAGACGCTGTCGCGGCTCGTGCGCAGCGGCATCGGCGTGCACCACGCGGGCATGCTGCCGAAGTACCGCCGCCTCGTCGAGCAGCTCGCGCAGCAGGGCCTCCTGCGCGTCATCTGCGGCACCGACACCCTCGGCGTCGGCATCAACGTGCCCATCCGCACCGTGCTCCTCACGGGCCTGACGAAGTTCGACGGGCAGCGGATGCGGCAGCTCACCGCCCGCGAGTTCCACCAGATCGCAGGCCGTGCGGGTCGCGCCGGATTCGACACCGCCGGCACGGTCGTCGCGCAGGCGCCCGAGCACGAGGCCGAGAACGCCAAGCAGCTCGCGAAGCTCGGCGACGACCCGAAGAAGCGGCGCAAGCTCGTGCGCAGGAAGGCGCCCGAGGGGTTCGTCTCCTGGGGCGAGCCGTCGTTCCAGCGGCTCATCGCCGCGGACCCCGAGCCCCTGCAGTCGCAGATGCAGGTGAGCCACTCGATGCTGCTCAACGTCATCGGCCGCGGCGGCGACGCCTTCGTCGAGATGCGCGACCTCATCCGCGCCTCGCACGGCGACTGGCGTTCGCACCTCGCGCTCGAGCGACGGGCGCTCGCGATCGTGAAGACCCTGCGCGCCGCGGGCGTCGTCGAGGTGCACGACACGGCGCCGCGCGTGCGCCTCACCGTCGACCTGCCGCCGCACTTCGCGCTCAACCAGCCGCTGTCGCCGTTCGCGCTCGCAGCGATCGACATGCTCGAGCCCTCGTCGCCCACGCATGCGCTCGACGTCGTGTCGATCATCGAGGCGACCCTCGACGATCCGCGGCCCATCCTGTCGCAGCAGCAGTTCCTCGCACGCGGCGAGGCGGTCGCGGCGATGAAGGCCGAGGGCATCGAGTACGACGAGCGCATGGAGCTGCTCGAGGACGTCACGCACCCGAAGCCGCTCGACGAGCTGCTGACCGCCGCACTGCTCGTCTTCGCGACGTCGCAGCCGTGGGTGCGCGACTTCGCGCTCTCGCCGAAGTCGGTCGTGCGCGACATGTGGGAGCGGGCGATGACGTTCGCCGACTACGTGCAGCACTACGCGCTGTCGCGCTCCGAGGGCCTCGTGCTGCGCTACCTCTCGGATGCCTACCGCGCCATCCGCCAGACGGTGCCCGAGGAGGCGAAGAGCGAGGACCTGCTCGACCTCGTCGAATGGCTCGGCGAGGTCGTGCGGCAGGTCGACTCGAGCCTGCTCGACGAGTGGGAGCAGCTCATGCACCCCACGGAGCCGGGTGAGGCGCCCATCGCGCCGCCGCCCCCGCCGTCGGTCGTCGCGAACGCGCGCGCGTTCCGCATCCTCGTGCGCAACGCCATGTTCCGGCGCGTGCAGCTCGCGGCGCTCGACCGGGTCGACGCGCTCGGCGAGCTCGATGCGGCCGCCGGCTTCGGCGCCGCGGCATGGGGCGAGGCGCTCGATGCGTACTACGCCGAGCACGGCGCGATCGGCACCGGGGCGGATGCGCGCTCGAGCCGCATGCTCGACGTCGACGAGGGCGCGCAGACGTGGGAGGTGCAGCAGATCCTCGCCGATCCTGCGGGCGACCACGACTGGCGCATCTGGGCGTCGATCGACCTCGCGGCGTCGGCCGAGGCCGGCGACGCGGTCGTGCGCGTCACGCGGGTGGGGCGGCTCTGACCCTTCGAGGCTCGCTGCGCTCGCACCTCAGGGAGCGGGTGGGGTGGCTCGCTGCGCTCGCACCTCAGGGAGCGGGTGGGGTGGCTCGCTGCGCTCGCACCTCAGGGAGCGG
>NZ_BAAAQT010000001.1:328829-379452 GCF_039531815.1 Agrococcus versicolor
CGCTCCCTGAGGAGGCCGCGAGCGCAGCGAGCAGCCGTCTCGAAGGGTCGACGGAATCCCCACCCGCACCACGCGTTGCACCCGATGGACCACGACCCGAAGGAGCACCCATGCCGCTGCAGGGCGAGTACGCACCGAGCACGTCCGACTGGGCGCGCGAGCAGGCCGAGACGTTCGAGGCGAGCGGCGGTCAGCAGCGCGCCGACATGAACGGCATGCCGATCATCGTGCTCACGAGCGTCGGCGCGAGGTCCGGCAAGCTGCGCAAGACGGCGCTCATGCGCGTCGAGCACGAGGGCGAGTACCTCGTCGTCGCGTCGCTCGGCGGCGCCCCGAAGCACCCCGTCTGGTACTGGAACGTCACGAAGCACCCGCACGTCGAGCTGCAGGACGGCGCCGAGCGCCATGACTACGACGCCCGCGAGCTCGCGGGCGACGAGCGCGAGACGTGGTGGGCGCGAGCCGTCGAGGCGTTCCCGCCGTACGCCGACTACGCGGTGAAGACCGACCGCGTCATCCCGATCCTGCTGCTGACGCGTTCCGCCTAGCGGAGCGGGGAGGCGAACGAGGTCCCCACCGAGCGGCCGTCACGCGTCGCCGGTGGCACTCCTGCAGCTGTGTGGCTACTTTCGTAGCCATTCGGCTACTTTCGTAGCCATTCGGCTACTTTCGTAGCCAGTACGGTACGATCGAGGCACAGGCACAGACGGAAGGGATGCGTCGCATGCGACTCGATCGACCCTTCTCCGCCATCAGCCCTTCGGGGCTGGATGCGCAGGTGCTGCATGTCCTCGCGCAGAGCCATCGGTATCTCTCGGCAAGCCAGATCCATCGCGCGCTGCCGGACGAGGGGTCGCTCGCAGGTGTGAAGAAGTCCATCGCGAGGTTCGTCGAGCAGGGGACCGTGGTCGACGACGTCATCGGTCGCAGCCGCGGCTTCGCGCTCAACGACGAGCATCTGCTCGCGGACGCCATCCGGGAGATCGCGTCGGCCAAGCGACTGCTCGTCGAGCGCATGCGTGGAGCGATCGCGACGTGGCCCTTCGAGCCCGTGCTCGTCGCGATCTTCGGCTCTGCGGCCCGCGACGACATGCGAGTCGACAGTGACATCGACGTGCTCTTCGTGCTCCCGGACGACCTCGAACGCGAGTCGGGCGAGCGCGACGTGCATGCGCTCGCGGCGCGGATGGCAGCGTGGACGGGCAATGACGTGCGCCCGCTCGTCTACGCGGCCGACGAGGTCGGGCCCGCGCGAGTCTTCTCGGAGATCCTGGACGACGCGATGCCGATCGTCGGGCGGCTCGGTTGGCTCCGGGGGCGGTCCATGCGGCAGCTCGAGCGGTCGTGAGCCCCGTCAGGCGACGGACGGTCCCGGCCGATGCGGTCGTTCGCGAGGGCAGGCTCGCGAAGGCGCGACAGTTCCTGCGGGTCGCAGAGGACGCGATCGAGCTCGACGACGGCAGCGGTGTCGCCGACGCGGCCGTCACGCTGCTGGTCCACGCCGGGATCGCGGCGGCCGACGCGATCTGCGCGCGGGCGATCGGGGCGCACGCACAGGGGCAGGACCATCGGGATGCAATCGCGCTGCTGGCGTCCGTCGACCGGGACGCGTCCAAGGACCTGGAGACGCTCCTGGCCATGAAGACCCGCGCAGGCTACGGGCACGATCCCATCAGCGGCGATCGCCTCCGGCGCGCGGAGCGGGCGGCGCGCGCCCTCGTGGAGCGGGCTCGCTAGCTCGCGCCGACGTGCGTCAGCCGCGCAGGAAGGCCTCCGCGACGCGCGTCAGGCCCGCGAGGTCGGCGACGCCGGCCAGCTCGCGCGCCGAGTGCATCGACAGGATCGGGATGCCGACGTCGAGCGTGCGGATGCCGAGCCGCGTCGCCGTGATGGGGCCGATCGTCGAGCCGCAGGGCACGGCGTTGTTCGACACGAACTCCTGCACGGGCACGCCGGCCGCGTCGCTCCAGCCGCGCCAGGCGGCCTCGCCCGCCCCATCGGTCGCATAGCGCTGGTTGGCGTTGATCTTGAGGATCGGGCCGGAGCCGAGCACGGGTCGCACCACCGGGTCGTGCCTTTCGGGGAAGTTCGGATGCACCGAGTGGCCGACGTCGCTCGAGACGCACCACGAGGCTGCGAGCGCGCGCATCCGGTCCTCGCGGGTCGCGTCGAGCGCGAAGCCGATGCGCTCGAGCACGTCCTCGAGGAACGGGCCGGCGGCGCCCGTGCGGGTCGTCGAGCCGATCTCCTCGTGGTCGAACACCGCGAGCACGGGGATGTGGTCGGCGTCGAAGCCCTCGGCGGCCGCCGCGAGCGCGACGACGCCCGCGTGCACGCTCGCGAGGTCGTCGAGCCGACCGGCGGCGAGGAACGCGTCGTCCTTGCCGAAGACCGCGCCCCGTTGCGCATCCGCCGTCACGAGGTCGTAGCCGCGCACCCGCGCGACGTCGACGCCTGCGATCTGCGCGAGCTCGCCGACCAGGTCGGCCGACGCCGCGTCGCCGAGGCCCCACACGGGCTGCGTGTGCGCCTGCCGGTCGAGGGCCAGGCCGTCGTTCACCGTGCGGTCGAGGTGGATCGCGAGCTGCGGCAGGCGCAGCAGCGCGTCGGAGGCGACGAGCGTCTCGGAGCCGTCGTCGAGCACGAGACGGCCGGCGAGTCGCAGCTCGCGGTCGAGCCACGAGTTGAGCAGCGGCCCGCCGTAGACCTCGACGCCCGCCTGCAGCCAGCCGAGCCGACCCGTCGTGGGCTGCGGCTTCAGCACGAACCCCGGGGAGTCGGTGTGGGCGCCGAAGACGCGCACGGGCGTCGTCGCCGAGGCGGATGCGGGCACGATCCAGGCGATCGCCGCGCCGTCGCGCACCACGAGGTGCCTGCCAGGGCCCGTCGGCCACGCCGCGGCCTCGTCGAGCCGGTCGAAGCCCGCGGCCTCGAGGCGTCGCGCGACCTCGGCGGCGGCGTGCAGGCTCGACGGGGAGGCGGCGACGAGGTCGGCGAGGTCCTCGGCGTGGGCGATCGGATCGGCGGCTGCGGGCACGGGCATCTCCTTCGAGCGCGGGTCCTTCGAGGCTAGCGGCGTCGACCGCTCGAGCCGCCGGCGAGCGTCGTGCGACGGCGGCCGACGACGAGGCGTGCGACGAGGCGCCAGCCCACGAGCAGCAGCAGCACCGTCACCGTCGCCACGACGACGAAGGGCAGCGCGGTGCCCTCGCCGAGCAGCGCGCGACCGAGCATGCCGACGAGCACGGTGACGGCGGCGAGGGGCACGCCGACGCGCCCGGGGGCGAGCGGCGCCCGCCAGGCGAGCGTCACGAACCAGCCGACGCCGAGCGCGACGAGGAAGGGCAGCGCCGTCCACAGCACGTCGCCGACGCTCGAGATCCCGTCGTGGCTCGCACGGCCGACCGTCGCGAAGACCAGGATGCAGGCGACGTCGCCGGCGAGCGCGCCCAGGCGACGCCTGGTCGACGGCGCGGAGGGGCGGGCGTCGGTCACGCGACCGCTCCTACGAGCGCCGCGCGAGCGCATCCGTGCCGAGGCGACACGGTCAGCTCAGCTGCGTGCGCTCGACCCACGACAGGTACTCGTCGGTCACGGTGCCGGTGACGTACTCGCCCGTGAAGCACGACATGTCGAGCCCGCCGATGTCGGTGCCCTCGAGGATGGCCGACTGCATGTCCGCCACCTCCTGGTACACCGTGTAGTCGGCGCCGAGGGTGTCGTTGATCTGCGGGATCGAGCGGCCGGCGGCGATGAGCTCGGCGCGCGAGGGCATGTTGATGCCGTACACGTGCGGGTAGCGCACGGGCGGTGCCGCCGACGTGAAGGTGACCTTGTTCGCGCCGGCCTGGCGCGTCATCTCGACGATCTCGCGGCTCGTGGTGCCGCGCACGATCGAGTCGTCGACGACGAGCACGTTCTTGCCGCGGAACTCGCTCGGCATCGCGTTGAGCTTCTGCCGCACCGACTTCTTGCGCTGCTCCTGTCCGGGCATGATGAACGTCCGGCCGACGTAGCGGTTCTTGTAGTAGCCCTCGCGGTACTCGATGCCGAGCCTGCGCGCGACCTGCATCGCCGCGGGGCGGGCCGAGTCGGGGATGGGCATGACGACGTCGATGTCGCCCTTGGGCGTGAACTGCTCGATGGTCGTCGCGAGCCGGTCGCCGAGGCGCAGGCGCGCGTCGTACACGCCGATGCCGTTCATCGTCGAGTCGGGACGCGCCAGGTACACGTACTCGAACGAGCACGGCAGCAGCACGGGGTTCGGGTGGCACTGCTGCGACACGAGCTCGCCGTCGAGCGTGATGAACACGGCCTCGCCGGGGGCGACGTCGCGCACGACCTCGTACCCCGACGCCTCGAGCACGAGCGACTCGGAGGCGAGCACCCACTCCATGCGCGCGCCGGCCGGACGGCGACCGAGGATGAGCGGGCGGATGCCGAAGGGGTCGCGGAAGCCGAGCAGCCCGTGCCCGGCGATGAGCGCGATCGCCGCGTACGAGCCCTCGACGCGCTCGTGCACGCGGCGCACGGCGGTGAAGAGCTGGTCGGCGTCGAGGCCTGCGCCGCCGACGAGCTGCTGCAGCTCGGAGCCGAGCACGTTCACGAGCATCTCGGTGTCGCTGCCGGTGTTCACGTGGCGCATGTCGAGCGTCTCGAGCTGCGCGGCGAGCTCGCGGGTGTTCGTGAGGTTGCCGTTGTGCACGAGCACGATGCCGTACGGCGCGTTGACGTAGAACGGCTGCGCCTCGAGCTCGTTCGACGCCTCGCCTCGCGTCGCGTAGCGAACGTGACCGAGGCCGACGTTGCCGGGCAGCGAGCGCATGTCGCGGGTGCGGAACGCCTCGCGCACCTGGCCCTTCGCCTTGCGGATGTGGGCGTGGCGACCCTCGATGGTCGCGATGCCGCAGGAGTCCTGGCCACGGTGCTGGAGCAGCGCCAGCGCGTCGTAGACCTGCTGGTTGACGGGGCTGGTCGAGACCAGACCGACGATGCCGCACACGGAGGGTGGCTCCTGACGTTCACAGGGGGAGGGGCGCATCGAGCCTACCGCTCGCGGCATCCCTCGGCCGCCGCTCGGGCGTCGACGACGGCCGTCGACGGTGTCGTCGTGGAGGCCGCCGATCGCGGCGCGGACGCCGCGCAGCGCGTCCGGCTCAGGCGGCGGTCGGCTCGGGGGTCGTCGCGGCGGGGGCGCCCGGGGCACCCGTCGCCGCCTGCCCGTCGATGCGCGTCGTCGAGGGCCCGGCGGTCGCCGCGACGATGCGCCGCGTCTCGGCGAGCACCCAGGCGCAGATCGACCGGCGGCCGCTGCGCAGTCGCGGGGCGAGCTCCCAGGCGTCGACGAGCAGGGCGGCCGTCAGCGTGCTGGCACGCTCGGCGCCGCATGCGGGGAGGAGATCGCCGTAGACGAGCGGGGCGACGATGTCGTAGAGGTCGGCGAAGGCCTCGCGATCGCCGCCTGCGACGCGGGTCTCGAGCTGCATGAGCGCAGTCGCATCCATTCTCGCCTCCTTCGCCGCAGTGGCCGTCGAGTGCAATCATGCAGGACAAGCAACGATTCTGCTGCAACTTGACGGACCGGCACGCGTGTGCAGCGTGCGGGGGCCGGCTCAGACGCGGCGGTGCACGAGCAGGGGCAGCACGTGCGTCGCTCCGGCGTCGCGCAGCTGCGCCGCCGCGATCGTGACGGGCCACTGCGAGGCGGAGGCGTCGACGACGAGCAGCACGGCGCGCCCTGCGACGTCTGCCGGCGTCGTGATGGCGGTGCTCCAGGCCGCCGCCTCGTCGGCCGAGGTGAGGTCGCGGCTCGGATGCGATGCGACGGTGGCCGCCGCGACCTCGAGCCTGCCGGCCGCGCCGACGCGCTCGGCGACGCGCGCCGCGAGGTCGCCGGCGTCGGCGGCGGCGCGCAGCGAGACCACGACCTCCGGCCGCGCGGGCCACGAGGATCGCCAGGCGCCGAGCGCCGCGACCGCGGCGTCGCCGAGCTCGTCGAGCGCGGCGGCGTCGCCTGCGATGGCGGCGCGCAGCGCGTCGGCCCACTCGGGAGCGTCGGCGTGCACGACGACGCGACCGGTGGCCGCGCGCCGGGAGTCGGGGATGCGACCGCGACCGAGCGAGCCGCCGGGCCACATCTTGCGCGGCTCGAGCTCGTGCGCCCTGCCGCGCAGCGCCGTGCTGACGGTGCGCACCGTCTCGGGGCGCGCGGCGGCCTCGAGCCCGGCCGACAGCCGGCCGACGCAGACCGAGCAGCGCCCGCACGGTGCGGCCGTCGGGTCGTCGAGCGACTCCTGCAGCAGCTGCATGAGGCAGCGTCGGCCTCGGGCGTAGTCGCGCATGATGTCGGCCTCGCGACGGCGCACGGCGACGACGCCGTCGTAGTGGGCGCGGTCGTAGACCCACGGTGTGCCGGGCGACGCCCAGCCGTCGGCCGAGCGCTCGACGACGCCGTCGACCGCGAGCTGCTTGAGCATGAGCTCGACGCGCGTGCGGCGCAGGCCCGTGCGCGCCTCGAGGTCGACGACCGACGCGGGATCGGCCGACAGCTCGCCGAGCAGGGTCTGCATCTGGCGCTCGTCGGGGATCGTGGCGGTCGCGAAGTAGTCCCACACGCCGGCGTCGGACTCCGAGTGCAGCAGCACGACCTCGGCGTGCTCGATGCCTCGGCCGGCACGGCCGACCTGCTGGTAGTAGGAGACGGGGGAGGGCGGCGCGCCCACGTGCACGACGAAGCCGAGGTCGGGCTTGTCGTAGCCCATGCCGAGCGCGCTCGTGGCGACGAGCGCCTTGACCCGGTTCTGCAGCAGGTCGTCCTCGAGGCGCTCGCGCGCGGACGGGTCGAGCTGCCCCGTGTACGCCTCGACGCGGATGTCGTCGCCGTGCACGGCGCGCACGGCCGTGGCGAGGCGCTCGGCGTCGGCCACCGTCAGCGCGTAGACGATGCCGGATCCCGGCAGCGTCGGCAGGTGGTCGACGACCCACGCGTAGCGCTCGATGGGCGTGAGGGCCGGGAGGACGTTGAGCGCGAGCGACGCGCGCGACAGCGGCCCGCGCAGCACGAGCGTCTCGCCCGTGCCGGTCGTGCCCAGCTGCGCCGCGACGTCGGCCGTGACGCGCTCGTTGGCCGTGGCCGTCGTCGCGAGCACGGGCGTCGCGGGGGCGAGGCGCTGCAGCACGTCGGAGACGCGGCGGTAGTCGGGGCGGAAGTCGTGGCCCCAGTCGGACACGGCGTGCGCCTCGTCGATGACGAGCAGGCCGAGCCGGTGCCCGATGGCGTCGAGCACGCGCGCGCCGAAGCCGGGGTTGGCGAGCCGCTCGGGCGAGACGAGCACGACGTCGACCTCGTCGTCGGCGAGCGCGCGCTCGATCTCGCGCCACTCGCCCACGTTCGACGAGTTGATGGCGGCCGCGACGAGCCCGCCGCGCTGGGCGGCGGCGACCTGGTCGCGCATGAGCGACAGCAGGGGGCTCACGACGAGCGTCGGGCCCGCGCCCTGCGCGCGTCGGATCGCCGTCGCGACCCAGTAGACGGCGGACTTGCCCCATCCCGTGCGCTGCACGACGAGGACGCGTGCGCCATCGCCCGCCGTGAGCGCGTCGATCGCCGTCTGCTGGTCGTCGCGGAGCGTCGCCCCCGGCCCGGCGAGGGCCTCGATGACGCGGTGCGCGACCGCCTGCTGCTGCTCCGCCACTCGCTCGTCGACCACGCGTCCACGCTAGGTGCAACCGCCCACGCCCCCGACCCCTGCCGCCCGAGGTGCGCCTCGTGCGTCCAGGTGCGGTTCCTGCGGCCCCTCGCTGCAGCAGGCGCACCCGGCGAGGCCACCGCGAGTCCGTGCTCGCCTCAGACCCGCACCCAGGCGTGCACGAGGCGCAGCAGGTCGTCGAGCCGGTCGTCGACCTCGGCCGGCGCCAGCGTCACCTGGCCGCGCTCGCTCGTGATCCACGACACGAGGCCGGCGTCGTCGACGAACGCGAAGGGCACGGCGTCATCGACCGTGCGCACGCCGCGATGCAGGATGAGCGAGACGCGGTCGGTGGGCCGCAGGTGGAAGGTGACGCGGTCGACGTCGTCGGCGGCGATGCTCGGCGCCTTCCACTTGATGCGCTCCGTCAGCCGCGGCTCGCGCTCGAGGATCGCGAGGCGGATGCGCTGCACGTGCGCCGCCATCGGGTGCTCGAGCGCGTCCATGAACGCGTCCACCTCGGGCGAGCGGTTCGGCAGCATGCCGTCACGCTACGCCCCCGTCGCAGCACGGACGGGGCAGCTCAGCGGTATCGCCGCGGCACCCGCCAGTGGCTGCCGAACTCGAGGTCGAACGACTCGGGCTCGAAGGGGCTGTGGCCGCCGGCGGGATAGCTCGTGAGCTCGCCGAAGACGATGCGGTCGGGCAGGAGGTAGAGGTCGACGCGCACGAAGTCGGTGTCGGCGCCGAGGCGCTCGGCGATCGCGATCATCTCCGCGAGCCGGTCGGGCCGCGGATGCGGCGGGTCGGCCCACGGCGGTCCGCCGCTGAGCGGCAGGTGCTGCCAGTCGGGGTCGAGGAAGTCCTGCGTGCGGGTGCCGAAGCGGCCCGAGTCGACCTGCACGTACCGGACGCGACCGTGGAAGACGAAGAGCTTGCAGTCGTCGGGGATGCCGCCGTCGGCGCCCGCGAGCCGCTCCTCGACGATGATGCGCGGGCGGATGCGGCTGTAGGCCCACTCCTCGTTGGGGCCGCGGCCGTAGAGCTGCTCGCTCCAGCGCGCCGCGATGTCGCGCAGGTGGGTGCGGTCGACGGCCTCGGGGCGCACGTGCGCGTAGACCCAGCCCCACTCGGCGCGCGGCAGCACGGCGCCCTCGGGCGCCTCGGGCGACACGACGATCGCGGCGCCGCTGCCGTGCGTCGGCTTCACGACGTACGACTCCGGCAGGTCGAGCGTCAGCAGCCCGTCGGCGTCGTCGAGCACGCCGTACGCCTGCGGCAGGAGGTGCCCGAGGTCGTGCAGCACGACGTGGCCGCGCACGGCGGCCTTGTCGGCGAACGTCACGAGCAGCTCGCGGTGGTCGCGCAGCATCTTGTAGCGCACCTTCTCGGTGAACCGCCGGGGTCGTCGGGTGCGCCAGAGCCGCGCGAGCCGCACGAGTCGGGAGCGCCCGCGCCACCGTCCGCGCGGCAGCGGGCGAGCGTCGTCGGCCGTCACCCCTGCACGCGCGCCCGCGCCGCGACGAACGCCGCGACCGCGCGGTCGACGTCCTCGTCGGAGTGCGCCGCCGAGAGCTGCACGCGGATGCGCGCCTCGCCACGGGGCACGACGGGGAACGAGAACGCCGTGACGTAGACGCCCTCCTCGAGCATGGCGTCGGCCATGTCGGAGGCGAGGCGCGCGTCGTGGAACATGACGGCGGTGATCGGATGCGTGCCGGGCAGCAGCGCGAAGCCCGCCTCCTCCATCCCGGCCTTGAACCGCACGGTCGAGCGCTGGAGTCGCTCGCGCAGCTCGGCGGCGCCCTCGACGAGGTCGAGCGCGGCGATCGAGCCGGCGACGACCGACGGAGCGAGCGCGTTGGAGAACAGGTACGGACGCGAGCGCTGGCGCAGCAGCGCCACGATCTCGGAGCGGGCCGCGACGTAGCCACCGGATGCGCCGCCGAGCGCCTTGCCGAGGGTGCCCGTGATGATGTCGACGCGGTCGGAGACGCCGGCGTGCTCGGGGGTGCCCGCGCCGGTGGCGCCCGTGAAGCCGACGGCGTGGCTGTCGTCGACCATCACCATGGCGTCGTAGCGGTCGGCGAGGTCGCAGATCGCCGCGAGGGGCGCGAGGTAGCCGTCCATCGAGAACACGCCGTCGGTGACGATCAGACGTCGCCGAGCGCCGGAGGCCTCCTGCAGCCGCGCCTCGAGCTCGGCCATGTCGCGATTGGCGTACCGGTACCGCGCGGCCTTCGACAGCCGTACGCCGTCGATGATCGACGCGTGGTTGAGCGCGTCGGAGATGACGGCGTCCTCGGCGCTCAGCAGCGTCTCGAACAGGCCGCCGTTCGCGTCGAAGCACGACGAGTAGAGGATGGTGTCCTCCTGCCCGAGGAAGGCCGACAGCCGGCGCTCGAGCTCGAGGTGCTGCTCCTGCGTGCCGCAGATGAAGCGCACCGACGCCATGCCGAAGCCCCACTCGTCGAGGGCCGACTTCGCGGCCTCGACGATCGCGGGGTGGTCGGCGAGGCCGAGGTAGTTGTTCGAGCACAGGTTGAGCACCCTCGCACCGCGCACCGTGACCATCGCGCCCTGCGGTCCGGCGATGGCGCGCTCGCGCTTCGTGAGCCCCGCCTCGTCGATCTCGCGCAGCTCGCCCGCGAGCGCATCCTTGATCGCGTACATCACGCCTCCTTCGTCATGTCGAGCACGACCTTGCCCGCCGTGCCCGACCTGGCCGTCTCGAACGCGTCGCGCCAGTCGTCGAACGCGAAGCGGTGGGTGATGACCGGCGACACGTCGAGGCCGGTCTCGGCGAGCGACGACATGGCGTACCAGGTCTCGTACATCTCGCGTCCGTAGATGCCCTGGATCGTGAGCATGTGGCTCACGACCTTCGCCCAGTCGATGTCGATCGACTGCGACGGCAGCCCGAGCATCGCGATGCTGCCGCCGAAGTTCAGGTTGTCGATGATCGCGGGCAGCGCGCTCGGCGCCCCCGACATCTCGAGGGCGACGTCGAACCCCTCGCGCATGCCGAACCGTCGCTGCGCGTCCTCGATGCGCTCGGTGCGCACGTCGATGGCCTCGAAGCCCATCGAGCGGGCGAGCTCGAGCCGCGCGGGCGCGACGTCGGTGACGAGGATGTGGCGCGCGCCGACGTGGCGGGCGACCGCCGCGGCCATGAGGCCGATGGGGCCGGCGCCCGTCACGAGCACGTCCTCGCCGACGAGCGGGAACTTCAGGGCCGTGTGCACGGCGTTGCCGAACGGGTCGAAGATGCCGAAGACGTCGAGCTCGGCCTCGCTCACCTCGTCGAGCGTGCGATCGGGGTGCACCCAGACGTTCGTCGCGGGCACGACGACGCGCTCGGCGAAGGCGCCGTCGCGCTGCACGCCGAGGTTCGAGGTGCGGATGCACAGGTGCCTGCGGCCGGCGCGGCAGTTGCGGCACGTGCCGCACACGACGTGGCCCTCGGCCGAGACGATCTGGCCGACCCGCAGGTCGGCGACGCCCTCGCCCACCTCGACGATCTCGCCGGCGAGCTCGTGCCCGACGACGAGGCCGGGCTGCACGGACGCCTGGGCCCACGCATCCCACGCATCGATGTGCAGGTCGGTGCCGCAGATGCCGGCGCGCAGGACGCGCACGGCCACGTGGCCTGGCGGGGTGGCGGGCTCGGGGACGTCGGTCAGACGCAGTCCGGGCTCGCCCGTGGTGACGAGTGCACGCATGGGGTCTCCATCGACGGGGCCCCTCGATCCTCGCATGCCCCTCGGGCGCGTGACGCGCCCGTCGCGTCGTCCGTCAGCGCGCGGTGAGGGCGCGCCCGCGCACGGCGTACGCGAGCATGAGCGCGAGCATCGCGATCCCCGCGACGACGGCGGCCGCCTCGCCCGCCGGCTCGCCGACGACGATCGCCGCCACCACGCCGACGGCGCCGATCGTCACGAGCGCGATCGCGAGGTCGACGAAGTGGCGCTCGCGGAAGGCGCGCGCGAAGGGCAGGAAGTGCAGCCCCACGGCGACCGCGATCGCGATGGGGATGGCGGCCTCGTGCCCGGAGGCGGTGAGGGCGAGCCGTGCGAGCGCGATGAGCCCCAGCATCCCGGCGACCGAGGCGAGGTAGACCCACCATGCGCCGACGCCCACCGGGGCGGGTGCGCCGAGCGCGCGCGGCCGGGCGAAGAGCGCGGCGAGCGTCGCCGCCGCGAGCGCGACGGCGAGCACGCGCAACGCGATCCCGAGCGGGGCGGGCGCCCACGCGAGGTTCGACAGCACGAACACGAGGCCGCCCGCGATGCCGACGAGCGCACCGATGCGGCGCGGATCGAGTCGGCTGCTGCCGAGGCGCACGCGCTCCCGCGCGGCCTCCGGCAGGCGTGCCATCCAGGCGGGCTCGCCCGTCGATGCGGTCTCGGACGGGTTCGCGGCCATGCTCGACGCTCTCACGCGAGCGGTCGCGGCGGAAGGTGCGCGCCGCGCCGCGTGGGCGCCCGCGCCCCGCCGGTACCCTGGTGCCGTGACGGATCTCTACGCGGCAGCAGGCGTCGACACCGCAGCGGGCGACCGCGCGGTCGAGCTCATGAAGGCGGCCGTGGCCCGCACGCACGGCCCGGGCGTCGTCGGCGGCGTCGGCGGCTTCGCCGGGCTGTTCGACCTCTCGGCCGCGGGGGAGTACCGCCGGCCGCTGCTCGCGTCGTCGACGGATGGCGTGGGCACGAAGGTCGCGCTCGCGCAGGCGATCGACAAGCACGACACCATCGGCCAGGACCTCGTGGGCATGGTGGTCGACGACATCGTCGTCGTGGGCGCGAAGCCGCTCGCGATGACCGACTACATCGCGTGCGGCCGCATCGAGCCCGCGCGCATCGCCGACATCGTCCGCGGCATCGCGGCCGCGTGCGAGGCGACGGGCACCGCCCTCGTCGGCGGCGAGACGGCCGAGCACCCTGGCCTCCTCGGGCCCGACGACTACGACGTCGCCGGCGCTGCCGTCGGCATCGTCGAGGCGGATGCCCTGCTCGGCCCGGATCGCGTGCACGCGGGCGACGTCGTGGTGGCGATGGCCTCGAGCGGCCTGCACTCCAACGGCTTCTCGCTCGTGCGCCACATCCTCGCCGATCGCGGCATCGCGCTCACCGACCGCGTCGACGAGCTCGGCGGCGTGGCCGCCGAGGTGCTGCTCGAGCCCACGCGCCTCTACACGGCGCCGCTCGTGCGCATGCTCGCCGACGGCCGCGCGATCCACGCGATCAGCCACATCACCGGCGGCGGCATCGCCGCGAACCTCGCCCGCGTCCTCCCCGCCGGCCTCGCGGTCGAGCTGCAGCGCGGCTGGGCCGTGCCCGAGGTGTTCCGCGCGCTCGCCGCGATCGGCGGCCACGACCTCGTCGCGACCGAGGGCACGTGGAACCTCGGCCTCGGCATGGTCGCGATCGTCGACGCGGCCGAGGCCGCCGCCGTCGTCGCCGACTCGGAGGCCGCGGGCATCCCCGCCTGGGTGGCCGGCGAGGTGCGCGCGGCCGGCGCGACGCCCGAGGCCGACGGCTGGGTGCAGGGCGCCAAGGGCGTCGACGGCGGCGCCGTGCGCCTGACGGGTGCGCACGCCTGAGTCCCGTGCACCCGCCCCGGGCGCGCATCGCAGGCGATCCGGGGTCGGGAAGGGAGCATCCCCCTCGCGAGCGCGGGATCGCCTGCGAAGCGCACGCCCCGCTGCCGTCGAGCGCACGTCCACCCGCCGCGCGTAGGATCGACGGCGCTCGGGCCGATCCGCCCGCATCGAACGAAGGCGACCCATGACGTACACCCCTCCCGGCCAGGAGCCCCAGCAGCCGCAGTACTCGGCGCCGCAGCAGTCGGGCTACGCGACGCCGCAGTACTCCGTCGGCCAGCAGTCGTACTCGGGCTACGCGGCCCCCGCTCCCAAGAGCGACAGGAAGACCTTCGGCCTGTGGGCCCTCATCCTCGGCCTGTCGGGCTTCCTGCTGCCGTTCTTCCTCAACAGCATCGCCGCGATCGTCCTCGGCATCGTCGGCCTGATGAAGGAGAACTCGAAGGGCATGTCGATCACGGGCATCGTGACCGGCGCGATCAACCTGCTCATCTGGGGACCGATCGTCTGGTTCGTGATCGTCCCGGGGCTCTTCCTGCTGTTCGCGCTCGGCGCCGCGGGCGCATCGACCTACTGATCGCAGGAGCGCACGCAGCACGAGGGCCCCGCGGACGCGGGGCCCTCGTGCGTCCGGCGGACGACGCGGCGGACGACGTCGCGCCGACCGGCGTCAGCAGTCGACGAACGTGACGGCGAGGCCGCCCATGGCGGTCTCCTTGTACTTGTCGCTCATGTCGGCGCCGGTGCGGCGCATGGTCTCGACGGCCGTGTCGAGGCTGACGAAGTGCGTGCCGTCGCCGTGCGCGGCCATGCGGGCGGCGTTGATGGCCTTGACCGACGCCATGGCGTTGCGCTCGATGCAGGGGATCTGCACGAGGCCCCTGATGGGATCGCACGTGAGGCCGAGGTTGTGCTCGATCCCGATCTCGGCGGCGTTCTCGATCTGCTCGGGCGTCGCGCCGATGATGCTGCCGAAGCCCGCTGCGGCCATGGCGCACGCCGAGCCGACCTCGCCCTGGCACCCGACCTCGGCCCCCGAGATCGATGCGTTCGCCTTGATGATGATGCCGATGGCGCCGGCGACGAGCAGGAACTCGACGGGCCAGGGCAGGCGGCGCTCGGGCACGTCGACGAATCGGTCGGCGTAGTGCATGACGGCGGGGATGATGCCTGCCGCGCCGTTCGTCGGTGCGGTGACGACGCGGTTGCCCGCCGCGTTCTCCTCGTTGACGGCGAGGGCGAAGAGGTTGACCCACTCCATGCCCTCGAGCAGGTCGGGTCGACCCTCGGGGTCGGCGGAGCGCGTGAGCAGCTTGTCGTGCCAGCCCTTCGCGCGGCGCTTGACGTCGAGCCCGCCCGGCAGCACGCCGTCGGTGGCGATGCCGGCGTCGACGCACTCCTGCATGACCTGCCAGATGTGCTCGAGCGCACCGATCGTCTCGGCCTCCGAGCGCCATGCCGTCTCGTTCGCGAGCATGACCTCGGCGATCGACAGCCCGGCGTCGCGGCAGTGGGCGAGCAGCTGGTCGCCGGTCGAGAACGGCATGGGCAGCGCGCCGGCCGCGGCATCCGGCTCGGGCACGGGGGCGAGCACGTCGCCCTCGTCGTGCCGCATGACGAAGCCGCCGCCGATCGAGTAGTAGCCGTGGCTCTGCAGCGTCTCGCCCGCGGCGTCGTAGGCGGTGATGCGCAGGGCGTTGGGATGCTCGGGCCGCAGCGTGAGCGGACGGAAGACCACGGCGGTCGTCTCGTCGAACGGCACGGCGTGCAGGCCGCCGAGCACGAGCTCGCGCCGCTCGCGGATCGCGGCGAGCGTGTCGGCGATCTCGTCGGTCGTGACGGTGTCGGGCGCGTGGCCGGACAGCCCGAGCATCACGGCCGTGTCGGTGCCGTGGCCGGACCCGGTCGCGCCGAGCGACCCGAAGAGGTCGATGCGCAGCCGCGCCGTCTCCTCGCGCGCCCCGGCGACGTCGAGCAGGCGCACGAAGTCCCATGCGGCCCGCATGGGGCCGACGGTGTGCGACGAGGACGGGCCGATGCCGACCTTGAAGAGGTCGAGGACCGAGAGGGAGACGAAGACGGGTGCCGACGCGGTGACGTGCGAGCCGAGCGCGGGGCTCGGCGATCGCAGGTCATCCGCGTGCGCCACGTCGCGCCGCGTGCTCGAGACGTCGGTCACGTCAGGCGCTGCGGCCCTCGTACTCGTCGTCCTGGTCGTCGGTGACGTAGTCCGCCCACTTGTCGACGTACTCGTCGCTCTCGTGCGGCGTGCCGATCTCACGCTCGAGCGCGGAGTAGTTGACGTTCGGACTGTACGCCTTCAACTCACGCGCGATCTTCGTGTGCTTCGCCTTCTGACGACCACGACCCATGCTGCACCCCCAACGAGAACGCCCGGCATCACCCCAGGCGGGATCGCGCGTCGCAACGCGCTTGCAAGCCGTCTGGCATAGTAGCACGGCAGCGCCTCTCGACCCTGTGCGCCGCCACCCCCACACCGCCCCCGGAGGCCGCATGCGCGAGCTCGTCGAACTGGCTCGCGACCGTGCCGAGAGCCTGGTCGCCGACACGGTGCGGCTCGTGTCCGTCGAGTCCCCCTCGCCCGATCCCGAGGCCTCCCGGGCGAGCGCCGAGGCCGTCGCGGCGCTGCTGCGCGAGCGGCTGGGCGCCGACGTCGCGACGCAGGAGATCGACGGCCACGTGCACGTCCGCGCGACGTGGGGCGAGCCCCGCGTGCTGCTGCTGTGCCACCACGACACGGTGTGGCCCGCGGGCACGCTCGCGCGCTTCCCGGTCGTCGACGACGGCGAGACGCTGCGCGGTCCCGGCACCGTCGACATGAAGGCGGGCATCGCGGTCGCGGTGCACGCGCTCGCCATCCTGCGCGAGCAGGGCGGCGACGCGGCGCTCGACGGCGTCGACCTGCTCATCACGGCCGACGAGGAGCTCGGCTCGCCGACGTCGCGCGCCATCATCGAGGCGTCGACGGCGAAGGCCGCGCTCGTGTTCGAGGCGGCGGCGCACGGCGGCGAGGTCAAGACGGCGCGCAAGGGCGTCTCGATCTACAGGCTCGAGGTCGTCGGTCGTGCGGCGCACGCGGGCGTCGAGCCCGAGCAGGGCGTGAACGCGGCCGTCGCGCTCGCGCACGCCATCCTCGCCACGACGTCGCTCGGCGACGCCGCGGCGGGCACGAGCGTCACGCCCACGGTGCTGCAGGCGGGCACGACGACGAACACGGTGCCGGCGTCGGCGTGGGTGTCGATCGACGTCCGCGCGTGGACCGAGGCGGAGCAGGTGCGCGTCGACGACGCCATCCGCGCGCTCGAGAGCCCGCTCGAGGGTGCCCGGCTCGTGGTGCACGGCGGCATCAACCGCCCGCCGCTCGAGCGTGCCATGGCGGTCGACCTCTACACGACGACGGCGGCGGTCGCGGCCGAGCTCGGCTTCCCGCCGCTGCAGGAGGCGGCGGTCGGCGGTGGCTCGGACGGCAACTTCACCGCGGGCGCCGGCATCCCGACGCTCGACGGCCTCGGTCCGTGGGGCGGCGGCGCGCACGCCGAGCACGAGCATGCGGTGCGCGCCGCGCTGCCGCAGCGCACGGCCCTCGTCGCAGGCCTCCTGCGGCGACTGCTGGGCTGACGCGAGGAGCACCCTCGCGGCGGGCGGCGTCGTCAGCCGGCGAGCAGCGTCCCGACCGCCAGGCCCGCGGCGGCGAGTCCGACGCCGCCGACGACCGTGACCGCGACGTTCGCGACGGCCGCGCGCACGCGCCGGCGGTCGGCCAGCCGCACGGTGTCGACCATCCAGGTCGAGAAGGTCGTGAGGCCGCCGCAGAAGCCCGTGACGACGACGAGCAGCAGCAGGGGGTCGCCCGCGAGCGCGCGCGTCGCGAGCCCGGCGACGAACGCCCCGGCGAGGTTCGCCACGAGGATGGGCCATGGCAGGCGCTCCGGGTGCCCCAGCCGCGTGAGCGCGAGCCGCACGACGGCGCCGAGGCCGCCCGCGACCGCGACGAGCACGAGCCCGAGGCCGGCGATCACGCGTCCGCCCCCTGCCGCGGCGCGTCGCGCGAGCCGAGCCGCAGCCCCGCCCACGCCGCCGCGACGCCGAGCACGATCGACGCCGCGAGGTACGCGAGCGTCATCGCGGAGGGCTGCTGCGCGACGGCGAGCGCGAGCGCGCTGAACGTCGTGAAGCCGCCCAGGAGCCCCGTGCCGAGCCCCGCCTGCAGCCAGGCGGGCGCGACGGGCCACGCGCGGGCGACGAGCAGCCCGAGCGCGAGCGCGCCGACGACGTTGATGCCGAGCGTCTGCCACGGATGCGCGTCGAGCAGCGCGAGGTCGATCGCGGTGCGCGCGCCCGTGCCGATCGTGCCGCCCACGAGCACCGCGATCCACGGCGCGAGCCGCATCCACGGCGTCGTCGCCCCCGCCCTGCGCCCGGTCATCGTCGCGACTGTCGCCCGTGATGCTGGCGCACGGGTCGCCGGGCCGTGCCGCGGCGCGCATCGCCGGGCAGCGGCCTGCCCTCGCGCTCCTCGAGCAGCCTCGCCGACTGCAGGCGCCACGGCACGAGCGCGATCGTCACGCCGTGCGTCAACGCGAGACGCTGCCGGACGCGTCGCGACTTGTGGTCGTGGAGGATGCGCTCCCACCAGTGCCCCATGACGTACTTCGGCATGTAGACCGTGACGACCTCCGGGCCGTGCTCGGCGCGCCGCGACTCGAGGTGGTCGAGCACCGGCTGCGACACGTCGCGATAGGGACTCGGCAGGATGCGCAGCGGCACGCGCACGCCCTGCCGCACCCACGCCCGCTTCAGCCGCTTCGCCGCGTCGGGGTCGATGGCCGAGTGCACGGCCTCGAGCGACTCGTGCCTCGCGGCGATGGCGTAGTCGAGCGCCTTGAGCACGGGCTTCGTCAGCTCGCCGACGAGCACGATCGCGTGGTCGCCCTTCGCGCCGAACACCGTGTGCTCGTCGGGCGCGATCTCCTGCCGCACGCGGGCGTAGTAGCGCTGGATCGCCCACATGAGCACCCACAGCACGGGGCCGATGAGGAAGACGAGGTACGCGCCGTGCGTGAACTTCGTGATGGTGACGACGACGAGGACCGTCGCGGTCGAGATGGCGCCGACGACGTTGATGCCGAACGCGAGCGGGTCGAACTCCCTGCGGTGCCGCGGGTCGCGCCGCAGCCGCAGCCAGTGCACGACCATGCCCGCCTGGCCGAACGAGAACGACACGAAGACGCCGATGATGTACATCTGGATGAGGGCGTTGAGGTTCGCCTGCGTCACGACGACGAGCAGCACGGCGCCGAGCGCGAGCACGACGACGCCGTTGGAGTAGACGAGGCGGTCGCCGCGCGTGCGCAGCGCCTTGGGTGCGAAGCCGTGGTCGGCGAGCACGCTGCCGAGCAGCGGGAAGCCGTTGAAGGCCGTGTTGGCCGCGAGCAGGAGCACGAGCGCCGTCGCCGCCAGCAGCACGAAGAACAGCGGCGAGCCGTCGCCGAACACCGCCGCGCCCAGCTGGCCGATGACCGACTGCTGCGGCGTCGTCTCGCAGTCCGCGAAGCCGACGAGGTCGCACGGGTCCTCGGCGTAGTGGATCTGCGACACGAGGCCGAGGAACGTGATGCCCGCGAAGAGCGACGTCGAGACGACGCCGAGCAGCACGAGCGTGACGCGCGCGTTGCGCACCTTCGGCCGGCGGAAGGCGGGCACGCCGTTCGAGATGGCCTCGATGCCCGTGAGCGCCGAGCACCCGGAGGCGAACGCGCGCAGCAGCAGGAGCATGATCGCCGCCTGCGACAGCGCATCCGTCTGCACCGAGTACGCCGCCGACGAGGCGACGGGCGCATCGCCCGCGATCGTCTGCACGACGCCCGCGACGATGAGCGCGACGACGGATGCGATGAACAGGTACGTCGGGATGGCGAACGCCCGACCCGACTCGCGCACGCCGCGCAGGTTGACGGCCGCGAGCAGCACGATGCACCCGACGGCGATCTCGACGCGCAGCGGCGCGAGCTGCGGGAAGGCCGAGATGATGTTGTCGACGCCCGACGACACCGACACCGCGACGGTCAGCACGTAGTCGATGAGGAGGGCGCTCGCGACGACGAGCCCTGCGCGCGGGCCGAGGTTGCGGTGCGCGACCTCGTAGTCGCCGCCGCCCGACGGATACGCCTTGACGGTCTGCAGGTTGCCGGCGACGACGATCGCGATGAGCAGCATGACGCCGATCGCGACGTACGGCGCGTTCGCGAGCATCGCGAGGCCGCCGATGGTGAGGATGAGGAACATCTCCTGCGGGCCGTAGGCGACGGACGACAGCGCGTCCGAGGCGAAGATCGGCAGGGCGACCTTCTTCGGCAGCAGCTCTCCCTCGAGCTGCTCGGTCGGCAGCGGCTTGCCGATGATCCAGCGCTTGGCGGAGCGCTCGTCCGAGGTCACGAGGCGCGATGCTACTCCTGCACCCCATCCGCGCCGCACGCGCCGTCCGACATGGCCGCGCAGCGGGACGCGCAGGCGGGCCTCGCGGGGCGCGCGCGTCCCCCGCAGGGGCGCAGGAGCCGTGCGATATGCTCGGGCGCGCCATCCGCCGAGGCGTCTGCAGGCCACGACCGAGGAGCACGATTGTCCAGGAAGACGATCAGCGTCGTCATCCCGAGCTACAACGAGGAACGTAGCGTCGAGGAGATGGTCGACCGGGTCACCACGGTGTTCCGCGACCGGCTCCCCGCGTACGACTACGAGATCATCTTCGTCGACGACTTCTCGACCGACGGCACGCGCGCCACGATCCGCCGCCTCGCGGCCGTCGACCCGCACGTGAAGGGCGTCTTCAACGCCCGCAACTTCGGGTTCCACCGCAACATCTTCTCGGCGCTCACCTATGGCAGCGGCGACGCGACCTTCATGCTCTTCGGCGACCTGCAGGATCCGCCCGAGAACATCCCCGAGTTCGTCGAGCGCTGGGAGCAGGGCGGCAAGGTCGTCGTCGGCCAGCGTCGCTCGAGCGACGAGGGCTGGTTCATGACCGTCCTGCGCAAGCTCTACTACACGACCATCCGCCTCTTCTCGGACACGACGCAGATCGCGCGATTCACGGGCTACGGCCTCTACGACCGCGAGTTCGTCGAGATCCTCAAGCGCATCGACGACGTGCAGCCGTTCTTCAAGGCGATCGTCGCCGAGTACGGGCTGGGCATCGACATCGTGCAGTACGACCAGGCGAAGAGCGCCCGCGGCAAGTCGAACTTCAACTTCCTGAAGAACTACGACTTCGCGATGCAGGGGCTCACGTCGTCGACGAAGCTCATGATGCGCTTCGCGACCTTCCTCGCGGGCATCGTGGCCCTCGTGTGCTTCGGCGTCGCGGTGTTCGTCATCGTGAACAAGCTCGTCAACTGGGAGCGGTACGAGGTGGGGGAGGCGTCGGTCACGGTCGGCATCTTCCTGCTGGGCGCCGTGCAGCTGTTCTTCATCGGGGTGCTCGGCGAGTACATCCTCAGCATCAACAGCCGCGTGACCCAGAAGCCGCGCGTCGTCGTCGGCGAGTGGGTCAACCTGCGCGGCGGATTCGACGGCCGCACGCTCGACGCGCCGGCCGCCGACGCGACCGTCGAGCAGGCGGAGCGGCCGCGTCCCGAGATCGCCTGATGGCGGCGGCAGCCGAGGCGGCGCCCGGCGCCGCCGGCTCGCCCGGCACGCGCAGCGACCGGCTGCGCAGGCTCGCGGTGCAGTTCGCGAAGTTCCTCGTCGTCGGCGGCATCTCGTTCACCGTCGACTACGGCATCTTCCTGCTGCTGCACACGGTGCTCGGCGTGCCGTACGTCATCGCGAGCACGGTGTCGTTCTCGCTGTCGCTCGTGCTGAACTACGTGCTGACGCTCAAGTACGTCTTCGTCGCGCAGCCCGGTCGATCGGTGGCGAAGGAGTTCGCGATCTACGTCGGGCTCAACATCGTGGCGCTCGGCCTCAACCAGCTGATCCTGCTGCTGTCGGTCGAGCTGCTGGGCGTCTGGCCCGAGGTCGGCAAGCTCATCGCCACCGCGGTCGTGCTCGTCTACAACTTCATCGCCCGCAAGATGCTCATCGAGCGCCCCCGACCGCGCGAGCGGGCGGCGGCCGCCGAGCGAGCCGCGGCGAGCACCACCCAGGAGGGTTCCGACGCATGACGAGGGATGACGCGGCAGACGGCGAGCGCGCCGCGCAGCACGAGGACGAGGCGCACGCCGCCGATGCGACGCCCGCCGAGGGCGGCGTCGAGGCGCAGGCCGAGGCGGACGCGGCGGCCGAGGCGACGAGCCCTCGCACGGCGTCGGACGTCGACGCCGCAGCGGCGACGCCCGCGACCGCGACGGCCACGCGCGAGCGGGAGCCGTGGCAGCCCGGTCGCGTCGGCCGCGCGCTCGACCGCGCGCAGGGCCGAGTCGGCAGCGTGCTCGGCCGTGCGGGCGGAGCGGTCGGCGGCAGCGTCGTCGGGCGCTGGTTCCGTCGCACCGAGCAGCCCGGCGTCGTCGA
Source organism: Agrococcus versicolor (assembly GCF_039531815.1). Lineage (NCBI taxonomy): Bacteria > Bacillati > Actinomycetota > Actinomycetes > Micrococcales > Microbacteriaceae > Agrococcus > Agrococcus versicolor. The sequence continues at coordinate 350,649 of NZ_BAAAQT010000001.1, forward strand.
CTGGCTGCTGCTCGGAGCGCTCGCGCTGCTCGCCTTCGTGACGTTCCTCTACGGCGACGTGCGCGCGACGTACGAGCACTCGATGAACTTCCTCGACGCGGTCTTCACCGGCCGCCTGCAGGACTTCTACCAGATCGCGATCGACAACAACTCGTTCGGCCACCCCGCCGTCTACGACGTGCCCGTCTACCTCGTCTTCGGCATCTGGAACCTGCCGACGTACCTGATCCACCAGCTCACCGGCTTCGACTACCTCAACTCGATGCCGGCGCAGCTGTGGCTCAAGGCGATGATGGTCTTCTTCCTCGTGCTCGCTGCGAAGACGGTCGTCGACATCGCTCGCACGGCGGGGATGACGCGGCAGCGCGCGCGCTGGGTCGGCTTCTTCCTGCTGAGCTCGATGGCGGCGTTCGTGCCCGTGCTCGTCATCGTGCAGTACGACATCGTGTCGGTCGCCCTGATGCTGCTGGGCATCCACGCGTACATGCGCGGGCGCACGCGCTCGTTCCTGCTGTGGTTCCTCGCCGCCAACACCATGAAGCTCTTCGCGGTGTTCGTGTTCGTGCCGCTCATCCTGCTGCGCGAGAAGCGCCTCATCCCCGCCGCGGCCCAGATCGTGGTCGGCATGCTCGGCCTCGTGGCGTGCAGGCTCCTCTACCGCGGCGACCTCGCCTACGCCATCTCCACCGGCGGCTTCACCGACGACATGATCGACCGGCTCACGATCTCCGGCTTCGACTGGCACTCGGGCATCACCGTGCCGGCGTTCGTCGTGATCATGGTGTGCCTCGTCGCCTTCGCGTACCTGAAGCGCATCACGAGCGACCGCGAGCGCATCGCGTTCGCGATCTACATCCCGCTCGTCGCGTTCCTGAGCTTCTGCGTGCTCGTGCCGCTCAACCCGTACTGGATCACGCTCGTCGCGCCGTTCGCGGTGCTGATCATCTTCCTGAACCCGCGCTTCCTCGTGTTCAACACGCTGGTCGAGACGGCGACGGGCATGGTGCTGCTCGTCACCTACGGACTCGTCGGCTTCTCGATGTACAACGCCGGCATCTTCGACGACCTGCTCCTGGGCGAGCTCGTCGCGCCCGCGGCCTCGCCGCGATGGAGCACGCTCCAGTCGCTGCTGAGCGGCGCGGGTCTCGGCGAGTACGCGCCGTTCCTCGTCGGCTTCCTCGTCGCCGCGCTCATCCTGACGCTCGTCGTCAACTACCCGCGTCGCGCCTTCGTGCTCGGCATGCCGAACGTCGAGCGCGTGCCGCGCACCATCGTGCTCGTGCGCCTCGGTGCGATCGCCGCCTTCCTCGGCCTGCTGTTCGCGATGTACCTCGCGCCGGCGCGGCCGGTGGCGTACTCGTCGACCTCCGGCACGCCCGTCGCCAACCCGACCGACCTGCTCGTCGAGGGCAACGTCGTCGAGCAGGAGCTCGAGTTCGACGACGCGCTCGAGGTCTCGAGCCTCGAGGTCGGCTTCGACGCGCAGGTGTCGTGGCTGAACACCGCCGCGGTCACCGTCGAGCTGCTCGGCCCCGACGGCGCGTCCGTCTACACCGGCTCGGCGCCCGTCAACACCCTGGGCGTCGGCGTCACGGCCTTCGACACGGGCGACCTCGTGCTCGACGCCGGCGAGACGTACACGCTGCGGCTCACCGCCGGGCAGAGCGACGCGGGCGGCCAGCTGCTCGTGCAGCTGAACCCCGAGCAGGACTCGTTCGTCACGACGTCGAACGGGCTCGAGGTGCCGGGCGACGTCGTGCTCGTGCTCGACGGCGCGGTCCGCTAGGGCGCGAGGCCCCGGCGCCCTCGCCGCGATCGGGCGCGATCGGTGCACCGCGCGTCGCATGAGACAGCGTGGCTCATCGGACAGGATGCTGTGAGACCAGCCAGAAGGGGCTCCGACGGATGACGACCGACGACACGGCCGACCGCGCTCGCCGACACGACGACGCCTCGGCCGACGGCCCCCGCGACGCTCCATCGACCGATGGCGCCGCGACCGCGGACGCGGATGGCGGCGCGGCGCACGCGCGCGCCGACGCGCAGCCCGCGCGCACCGCGACCGAGGAGCGCGCATCCGAGCCCGACGCGGGCTGGCGACCCGGTCGCGCCGGCGTCGCGCTCGACCGCGTGCAGGATCGCGTCGGCGCGGTGATCGGCCGCGGCGCCGACGCCGTGCGCGACAGCCGCGCAGGCCGCTGGTTCCAGCGCACCGAGCAGCCGGGCGCGGTCGACTGGCTGCTGCTGGGCGCCATCACGGTGCTCGCCTTCGTCACCTTCCTCTACGCCGACGTGCGTGCGACGCTCGATCACTCCCTGACCCTGCTCGACGCGATCTTCGCGGGCAGGGTGCAGGACTTCTACCAGCTCGCGATCGACCAGACGCTCTCGGGCCACCCCGCCGTCTACGACGTGCCGGTCTACCTGGTCTTCGCCATCTGGAACCTGCCGACGTATGTGATCCACGAGCTCACGGGCTTCGAGTACATGAACTCGGTGCCCGCGATGCTGTGGGTCAAGGCGATGATGCTGGGCTTCCTGCTGCTCGCCGCGAAGACGGTCGTCGACATCGCGCGCACGGCCGGGCTCACGCGGCAGCGTGCACGCTGGGTCGGGTTCTTCCTGCTGAGCTCGATGGCGGCGTTCGTGCCGGTGCTCGTGATCGTGCAGTACGACGTGATCTCGGTCGCGCTGATGCTCCTCGGCATCCACGCGTACATGCGCGGTCGGACGCGATCGTTCCTGCTGTGGTTCCTCGCAGCCAACACCATGAAGCTCTTCGCGGTGCTCGTCTTCATCCCGCTCATCCTGCTGCGCGAGAAGCGCGTCATCCCGGCCGCGGGCCAGCTGGTCGTCGGCATGCTGGGCCTGCTCGCCTGCAGGCTGCTCTACCGCGGCGACCTCGCCTACGAGATCTCGACGGGCCGCTTCACCGGCGACATGCTCGATCGGCTCACGTACGCCGGCTTCGACTGGCACTCGGGCATCACGGTGCCCGTGTTCGTGGGCCTCATGGTCGGGCTCGTGATCTTCGCCTACGCGAAGCGGCTGACGAGCGAGCGCGAGCGGATCGCGTTCGCGATCTACGTCCCGCTCGTCGCGTTCCTCGGCTTCTGCGTGCTCGTGCCGCTCAACCCGTACTGGGTCATGCTCGCGGCGCCCTTCGGCGTGCTCATCATCTTCCTCAACCCGCGGTTCCTCGTGCTCAACACCCTCATCGAGACCTCCATGGGCCTCGTGCTGCTCGTGGCCTACGCGCTCCTCGGCTGGCTGACGTACGGCGGGATCGTCGACGCCCTCCTGTTCGGGCAGCTCGTGCCGCGCGCCGATCCGCAGCGGTGGTACTCGATCCAGGACATGTGGCCGGGCGACGCGACCTGGGAGCGCGTGCCCTTCCTCGTCGGCTTCCTCGTCACGTGCCTCGTCGCGTCGCTCGTCATCAACTACCCGCGCCGCGCGTTCCTCGCCGGGATGCCGAACCTCGAGCGCATCCCGCGCTCGGTCGTGCTCGTGCGGCTCGGCGTGCTCGCCGCGTTCCTGGCGCTGATCATCGCGACCTACGTCGTGCCCGCGCGGTCGGTCGCGTACTCGTCGGCGTCGCCGACGGTCGAGCCCGTGCCCGACACGACGGACCTGCTGCTGCCGGACGCCGTCGTGGAGCAGGAGCTCGAGTTCGACGACGACCTCGCGGTGACGCGGATGGAGATCGGCTTCGACGCGGAGGAGGTGGTGTGGGTGAACGTCGCCGCCGTGCACGTCGAGCTGCTCGGGCCGGACGGCGCCGCCGTGTACGAGGCATCGGCACCCGTCAACACCCTCGAGGTCGGCGTCACGGGCTTCGACACCGGCGACCTCGTGCTCGAGGCGGGGACGACGTACACCCTGCGCCTCACCGCGGACGAGAACGACGAGGGCGGCGAGGTGCTCGTGCAGCTGAACCCCGAGCAGGACTCGTTCGTCACGACGTCGAACGGGGTCGAGGTGCCCGGCGACATCGTGCTCGTGCTCGACGGCGCGGTGCGATAGCCGCCCCGGCGCCGACGGCGCGGCGCACCCGGGAGGTGGGGCCGCGCGGCAGTATCCTGACGGGCGGCGACTCGGCCGCCCGCGGGCGACGGAGCACGCGACGACTTCGCGAGAGAGGGTGGCTGCGGTGCAGCGAACGTGCCTGGTGACGGGTGGAGCCGGGTTCATCGGCACCGAGCTGCTGCGGCAGACGACCGGAGCGTACGACCGCGTCGTCGTGCTCGACTCGCTGCTGCCGCAGGTGCACGCCCAGCCTCCCGTGCTGCCCGACGGCGTCGAGCTCGTCGTCGGCGACGTCGCGGACGCCTCGGCATGGGCCGCCGTCGTCGAGGCGCTGCGCGACGCCGACGCGCTCGACGTCGTGCACCTCGCCGCCGAGACCGGCACGGGCCAGTCGCTCGCCGAGCCCAGCAGGCACGCGCTCGCGAACGTCGTCGGCACGACGCGCCTCACGGAGGCGCTCGACGCCGCGGGCGCCCGCCCCGACCGCATCGTGCTCGCGAGCTCACGCGCCGTCTACGGCGAGGGCGCCTGGTCGTTCGACGGCGAGCTGCGCTACCCGGGCCAGCGCGGCGTCGAGCAGCTGTCCGCGAGCCAGTGGGACTTCCCGGGCGCGGAGCCCGTCGCGATGCGCGCCGACCTCGTGCACCCGGATCCCGTGAGCGTCTACGGTGCGACGAAGCTCGCGCAGGAGCACCTGCTCGCCGCCTGGTGCGTCGCGCACGGCGTGCCGCTCACGGTGCTGCGGCTGCAGAACGTCTACGGCGTGGGCCAGTCGCTCACCAACTCGTACACGGGCATCCTGCCGCTCTTCTGCCGCATGGCGCGCACGGGCGCCGCGATCCCCCTCTACGAGGACGGCCTCGTGCGCCGCGACTTCGTGCACGTGACCAACGTCGTCGCCGCGATGCGCGCCGCGCTCGCGACGACCGTCGGCGGCGTCGAGACGCTCGACGTCGGGTCGGGGGAGTTCGCGACCGTCGAGCACGTCGCATCCGTCATCGCAGCGGCGTACGGCTCGCCGGCCCCCGAGGTCTCGGGCGACTTCCGCCACGGCGACGTGCGGCACGCGTGGGCCGACACCTCGCGCACCGAGGAGGTGCTCGGGTGGACGCCCGTCGTGCCCCTCGACGCCGGCCTGCGCGAGCTCGTCGCCTGGGTCGACGACGTGCTGGGCGCCCAGGCACCCACCGCCTGACCGGCCCCGCTCGCGGGACGAGCGAGCCGCGACCGGTGCCCGGCTTGACGTTGACGCTGCGTCAACTCGTAGCGTGCAGGGCATGGAGTGGTCGATCCAGCAGCTCGCACGCCTCGCAGGCGTGACCTCGCGCACCCTGCGGCACTACGACGCCGTGGGGCTGCTCGCGCCCAGCCGCATCGGCGCCGGCGGGCAGCGGCACTACGACGCCGCCGCGCTCGCGCGCCTGCAGCGCATCCTGCTGCTGCGGCAGCTCGGCGTCGGCATCCCCGCGATCCGCGAGAGCCTCGCCGACGCGTCCGACGCGGAGGCGCTGGGGCACCACCTGCGGTGGCTCCGCCAGGAGCGCGACCGGATCGACAGGCAGATCCGCGCCGTGGAGCACACGGCGTCCGCGGCACGGGAGGGAGGCGTCATGGACGCCGAGCAGGCATTCGACGGGTTCGACCACCACCGGTACGAGGAGGAGGTCACGGCTCGCTGGGGCGCCGACGCATGGCGGTCGGGCGACGACTGGTGGCAGCGGCTCGGCGAGGAGGGTCGCGCGGCGTTCCAGCAGGAGCACGCCGACCTCGCCGCCGGGTACGCCGCAGCGCGCGAAGCGGGCCTCGCGATCGACGGCGAGGTCGTGCAGGGGCTCGTGCAGCGGCACCACCGGTGGATCGCCGCGAGCTGGCAGACCGACGAGCCGGACCTCGACGCCTTCGCGGGGCTCGGCGACATGTACGTCGCCGACGAGCGCCTCGCGGCGGCCTACGGCGGACCAGAGGCGGCGGCGTTCGTGCGCGACGCCATGCGCGCGTTCGTCGCGGCGAGGCGCGACGGCTGATCCGCTCCGCGCGGGTGCGCGGCGTTTGTGACGCCGCTTGACGCACGCGCGTGCCTCTGCCGCGCCCGCTCCGTAGCGTCGGTCGGGTCGAGAGGAGGCCGACCATGGCCGCAGTCGGGCTCGGCGACCGCCTCGCGGGGCTGTCGCTCGGACGCTCCACGCCCGCCGCCGTGCGCGTGGCCGGACTCGGTCGAACCTTCGGCGATCGCTCGGTGCTCGACGGCGTCGACCTCGAGGTCGCACCCGGCGAGATCGTCGCGATCATCGGCGCCTCCGGCTCGGGCAAGTCGACGCTCCTGCGCATCGTCGGCGGCCTGGACGTCGCCACCGAGGGCGTCGTCACGATCGACGACCGACCCGTGACGGGCATCGACGATCGCGTCGCCGTGGGCTTCCAGGAGCCGCGGCTGCTGCCGTGGCGCACCATCGCCGGCAACGTGGCCTTCGGCCTGCCCGCGCACCTCGACCGCGCCGCCGGCCGCGAGCGCGTCGCCGCGCTGCTCGACCTCGTCGGCCTCGACGACTTCGCAGGGCACCGCCCGCGCGCGGTCTCCGGCGGCATGGCGCAGCGCACCTCGCTCGCCCGAGCCCTCGCCCGCGATCCCGGCGTCCTCCTGCTCGACGAGCCGTTCGGCGCCCTCGACGCGCTCACGCGCATGCGCATGCAGGACCTCCTGCTCGGCGTGCTCGAGACGGCGCCCACGACGGTGCTGCTCGTGACGCACGACGTCGAGGAGGCCCTGCAGCTCGCCGACCGCGTCGTGCTGCTCGGCGCCGACCCGGATCGGCCGGGCGCGCGCATCCAGCAGATCGTGACCGTGCCGGGGGAGCGCCCCCGCGATCGCGGCTCCGCCGAGCTCGCCGAGCTCCGCGCCCGGCTGCTCGCCGGCCTCGGCATCGACCGCCACGCGCACTGACCCTCGCTCGTCCCACGCATCGCCCGACACCATCCGAGAGATCCCCATGGCACGCACCGCATCCCCCTCCCGTCTCGCGGCGCTCGCCGCGGGCGCCATCGTCGTCGCGCTCGCCCTCACGGGCTGCGTCGCCGGCGAGGACGCCCCGGCGGCCTCGCCCGACGCCGACGGCGGCACCGCGACGACCGTCGCGATCGACTGGGCGACGTACAACCCGCTCTCGATCGTCATCCGCGACCAGGGCTGGCTCGAGGACGAGGGCTACGACGTCGAGTGGACGCAGTCGCTCGGGTCGTCCGCCGCGAACGAGGCGCTGCGCGCCGGCGCGATCGACTTCGGCTCGACGGCCGGCTCTGCGGCGCTGCTCGCTCGCGCGAACGGTGCGCCGCAGCAGATCGTGTCCGTCGTCGCGCAGCCCGAGTGGGCGTCGATCGTGACGCCCGAGGGCTCGGACGTCACGTCGGTCGAGGATCTGCGCGGTCGCACGATCGCCGCGGCGCTCGGCACCGACCCGTACTTCTTCCTCGTGCAGTCGCTCGAGCAGGCCGGGCTGTCGATCGACGACGTCACGGTCGAGAACCTCGCGCACGCCGACGGCTGGGCGGCGCTGCAGGGCGGGTCGGTGGACGCATGGGCGGGCCTCGACCCCATCACGGCGACGGCCGAGGCGGCGGGCGCGACGATCCTCGCCACCGACCTGTCGCTCAACTCCTTCTCGGTGCTCAACGCGTCGGAGGAGGTCATCGAGGCCGATCCCGAGCTCGTGCAGACCGTCGTCGACCTCTACGAGCGCGCTCGCGCCTGGGCGCTCGAGCACCCCGAGGACATGGCCGCGCTGCTCGCGGAGGCCGCCGCGATCGAGCCGTCCGTCGCCCAGACCGTCATCGACGAGCGCGAGGGCCTCGACGTCTCGGGCGTGCCCGGCGACGAGCTGCTCTCGGTGCTCGAGCCCATCGGCGCCATCCAGGTCGAGATCGGCGACGTCGCCTCGCAGGATGCCGTGGACGCCGCGCTCGACACGCTGCTCGCCCCGGAGTTCGCGCAGCAGGCGGTCGACGCCGGATGACCGACCAGGCCCTGCTGACGACGACCTCCGACGCGACGGCCGCCGCGCTGCTCGCCGGACGCGCGAGCGAGGGGCGGCGGACGCGGCCGCGCGCGCTCGACCGCGCCGGCGTGCGGGCGGCGCTCGGCGCGGCCATCCCGCTCGCGCTGCTCGTCGTCTGGTGGGCCCTCACGATCCCGGGCGCTGCGATCGTGCCGCCCTTCCGCTTCGCGAGCCCGCTCGCGGTGTGGGAGGCGGGCGTCGACCTCGCCGAGCGCGGCGAGCTCGGCCGCTTCGCCGCCATCTCGCTGCAGCGCGTGCTCATCGGCTTCGTCGCGGGCGCGGCGCTCGGCCTCGTCGTCGGCGGCGTCGTGGGCCTGTCGCGCCTCGCCGAGTCGCTGCTGGCGCCGATCCTCGGCGTCGTGCGCGCCGTGCCCAGCCTCGCGTGGGTGCCGCTGCTCATCGTCTGGTTCCAGATCGGCGAGCAGTCGAAGGTCATCCTCGTCGCCATCGGCGCGTTCTTCCCGGTGTTCACGACCGTCTCGCTCGCGCTGCAGCACGTCGACCGCCACCTCGTGGAGGTCGCGCACGCGTTCGGCAGGCGCACGCTCGGCACCTTCGCCTCCGTGCAGCTGCCGTCGGTGCTGCCCGCGCTCTTCACCGGCCTGCGGCTCGCGCTCGTGCAGGCGTGGCTCTTCCTCGTCGCCGCCGAGCTGCTCGGCGCGTCCATGGGGCTCGGCTTCCTGCTCTCGCGCGGCCAGTCGAACGGCCGCGTCGACCACATCCTGCTCGCGATCGTGCTGCTCGCCGTGCTCGGCAAGCTCACCGACTCGGTGCTCGCGGTCGTGCAGCGCTGGGCTGCGAGGCGCTGGTCGTGAGCGCGCTCGAGGCGCTGCGGCTGGAGACGCGCGCCTTCGGGCCGCCGGGCGCGATCGCCGCCGACGCCAACGTCGGGCCGGAGGTCTGGGACGAGGCGGCCGCCGACCCTGACGCCTTCTGGGAGCGGGCGGCGCACCGGCTCGACTGGGCGACCCCGTGGGACACGGTCCGCACGTGGCAGCCGGCCGAGCCGACGGGCGCCGCGAACGCCGACGGCACGCCCGAGCTCACGGTGCCGGCCGTGACGTGGTTCGCGGGCGGCACGCTCAACGCGTCGGTGCAGTGCGTCGACCGGCACGTCGACGCCGGGCACGGCGACCGCGTCGCGACGCACTTCGAGGGCGAGCGCGGCGATCGCCGCACCGTCACGTACGCCGAGCTGCAGCGCGAGGTCGCGCGTGCGGCCAACGCGCTCACGGCGCTGGGCGTCGAGCCGGGCGACCGCGTCGTCGTCGTGCTGCCGCCGCTCGTCGAGACGCTCGTCGTCACGCTCGCGATCGCCCGCATCGGGGCCGTCCACTCGCTCGTCTTCGGCGGCTTCAGCGCCGACGCCGTGCGCTTCCGCCTCGAGGACACGGGCGCGAAGGTGCTCGTGACGAGCGACGGCCAGCTGCGTCGCGGCGAGGCCGTCGCGGTGAAGGGCCGCATGGACCTCGCGGCCGAGGGCGTCGCATCCCTCGAGCACGTCCTCGTCGTGCGGCGCACGGGCGACGAGACGCCCGACGTGCCGTGGACCGAGGGCCGCGACGTGTGGTGGCACGAGGCGCTCGCGGCGGCATCCGACGAGCACGAGGCGCAGGCGTTCGACGCCGAGCATCCGCTCTTCATCATCTACACGTCCGGCACGACGGGGCGGCCGAAGGGGCTCGTGCACACGACGGGCGGCTACCTCGTGCAGGCGTCGTGGACGCACTGGGCCGCCTTCGACCACAAGCCCGACGACGTGCACTGGTGCACCGCCGACCTCGCGTGGGTGACGGCGCACACGTACGCGATCTACGGTCCACTCTCGAACGGTGCGACGCAGGTGCTCTACGAGGGCACCCCGGATGCGGGCCATCGCGGGCGGCACCTCGAGATCGTGGAGCGCTACGGCGTCACGACGTACTACACCGCCCCGACGCTCGTGCGCTCGCTCATGACGTGGTTCCCCGACGGGCCGGCGTCCGGACCGCACGCGGGGGCGTGGGACCTGTCGAGCATCCGCCTGCTCGGATCCGTCGGCGAGGCCATCAACCCCGAGGCGTGGATGTGGTTCCGCGAGCACCTCGGGGCCGGGCGGGCGCCGATCGTCGACACGTGGTGGCAGTCGGAGACCGGCGCCGCGATCCTCGCGCCGCTGCCGGGCGCCTCGACGCTCAAGCCCGGCTCGGCGACGCGGGCGCTGCCCGGCGTCGCGGCGCGCATCGTCGACGAGCACGGCGAGACCGTGCCGTTCGGCGAGGGCGGCTACCTCGTCGTCGACCGACCGGGCCCGGGCCTCGCGCGCACCGTGTGGGGCGATCCCGAGCGGTACCGCGACGCGTACTGGTCGAGGTTCTGGCAGCAGGGCGCGTTCTTCTCGGGCGACGGCGCCGCATGGGATGCGGACGGCGACATCTGGGTGCTCGGTCGCGTCGACGACGTCATCAACGTCTCGGGGCACCGCCTGTCGACGATCGAGATCGAGTCGGCCCTCGTCGCGCACCGCGAGGTGGGCGAGGCCGCCGTCGTCGGCGTGTCCGATGCGCTGACGGGCCACGCCATCTGCGCCTTCGTCACGCCGTCGCGCGGCCACGCGCCCGGCGTCGGTGGACGGGACGCGCACGTCGACGCGCTCGCCGATGCGCTGCGCGCCCATGTCGCCGAGGCGATCGGCCCGGTGGCGAAGCCGCGGCACGTCGTCGTCGTGCCCGACCTGCCGCGCACGCGCTCGGGCAAGATCATGCGCCGGCTGCTCGTCGACGTCTTCGACGGTCGTGCCCTCGGCGACACGACCTCCCTCACCGACGAGACGGTGCCGGAGCGCATCCGCGTGGTCGTGCACGGCTGAGCGATGCGCAGGGCGTGCGCGTCTCGCGTCGCAGGTTCAGGGGTCGAGGCGCATCGGGAGCCTCGGAGCAGCGTCGAGACGCATGATGCCACCTCGCGATCGTCCTCGCTCAGGTGCGTGGTGTCGCCGTCGGAGGAGCGCACCTGCTGCGCAGGCGCAGGTCCACACCAGCAGCACGACCGTGCTGGCCGAGGCATCGAGCTGCAGCGCGCCCCCCTCTCGGACGAGGGGCATGAGGGCGTTCGCGGGCAACGGCGCCGATCCTGCGGAGACGGCGCTGGGCAGGAGCTGGCCGACGTTCGCGAGCAGCACGAGGGGGGTGCCCTGCGTCATCTGCTGCAGCTGGTCGGATCGCCGAGCAGCAGGGCGGCGATGCCCAATCGCTGCCTCATGCCGAGGGAGTACGTCCCGATCCGACGGTGACCGACATCCTCGATCCCGGTGAGCTCCAGGACGTCGTGCACGCGGTCCATGCCGATGTCGTGGGTGAGTGCCAGCGCCTTGAGATGGTCGATCGCCTTCCGCCCGGGGTGCGCCGCACGAGCGTCGAGCAGTGCCGCTGCGCTGGACATCGGACTCTCGAGCTCTGCGAACGCCCGGCCGTCGATGAGCGCCCGCCCTGCATCTGCCCGTTCGAGAGCCACCAGGATGCGCAATGCCGTCGTCTTGCCCGAGCCATTGGGACCCAGCAAGCCGGTGACCTCGCCCGACCGGGCTTGGAAGCAGACGTCTGACAGGGCGTGCACGGCTCCGAACGACCGCGACACGCCCTCGAAGGTCAGCATGCGCTCACCTCTGCAGTACCCGGTTCACGGTCGCCGACGTCACGCGCCGAGCGTGTAGACGCGAACCGTCCCCCCCCCCGCACCAGGCGTGGGGGTTGACGAGGGTGTAGCCCCCGTTGATCGTCACCAGCGGCCCCCGGTCGGTCCACCTCGGGAAGGGCGCCACGGTGTTGCACTCGACGTTGAGACGCACTCGTCCGGTACCCGTGCAGGTCGCGGTCGCCTGGGTGCCCGTGGTCCCGGCGTTGTAGCATCGCACCGTCGCAGCCTGGGCGGTCGCAACACCTGCCAGCGGAGCGACGAATCCGAGCGCCAGGGCGAGGCTCGCGATGCGGATCAACCGCTTGGTCCGAGGAGCGATGCCCATGTCCACTCCTGACTCGTGTCGTGCTCAGAGCGTGATGCCTCCGAACGCGAATCACTGGAGCGAGAGCGCATCTGTGGTCCGATGTCAGCGGGTGATCCGCAGATGTCTGCCGGTCGCCGCGGCGCCCTCGGCCGCATCGTCGAGTCGGGTCAGGACTGCGCCATCGTGCACAGCCCCCCGCGGATCGTCGCTGCGAGCGCCGCGCGTCGTCGCGCGTGCAGCGCCGGATGGTCGAGCTCGGTCGCGACCGCGATGAGCGACTGCTGCGCCCACGTCGCGGCCGTGGCGAGCAGCAGCGCCCAGGCGTCGGCGGCCTCGACGTCGTCGCGCACGGTGCCGAGCCGCTGCTGCTCGGCGATGGCGCGCACGTGGTCGTCGTCCGTCGACTCGCGACCCTCGTAGAGGAACCCGTGCGGCTCGCGCTCGAGCCGCTTCCACATGATGAGCCGCATGAGCGCGGGGTCGGCGACGTAGTCGTCGTAGAGCCTGGCCGCGTAGCCGGGGAGGTCGTCGGCCGTGAAGGGCACGCGGTCGCCGTTGCCGAGCACGTGGTCGTCGAAGACCGCGTCGAACAGGCGGTCCTTCGCGCCGAAGTAGGCGTAGAGCATCGGCTTGCTCATGCCCGAGCGCGCGGCGATGCGGTCGACGCGCGCCCCTGCGATGCCGTGCTCGGCGAACTCGTCGGTCGCGGCATCGAGGATGCGTCGGCGGGTGTCGTCGGCGGTCGTCACCCTGCCAGGGTAGCCAACCTACCGACCAGTAGGTAGCATCGAGGGATGCAGACCACCGCCTTGCTCGCATCCGCCCCGGGACAGCCTCTGCGGTCCACCCCGATCGACCGTCGCGACCTGCGGCCGGACGACGTCGACGTGCGCGTGACCCACTGCGGCGTCTGCCACTCCGACCTCCACGCCCTCCGCTCGACCGACGCGGGCGCCTTCCCGCTCGTGCCCGGCCACGAGTTCGTCGGCGAGGTCGCGGCCGTCGGCTCGGCCGTCGAGGGCTTCGCCGTCGGCGAGGCCGTGGCGGTCGGCAACATCGTCGACTCGTGCGGTGCCTGCCGCATGTGCCTCGCCGAGCAGCAGAACATGTGCGAGGAGTTCCCGACCCTCACGTACGGCGGCCGCGACCGCGTCGACGGCACGCCGACCCTCGGCGGCTACTCGGGCCGGTACGTCGTGCGCGAGCGGTTCGTCTACCACCGCCCGGCGAACCTCGATCCGGCGGCCGTCGCGCCGCTGCTGTGCGCGGGCATCACCGTGTGGGAGCCGATGCGGGCCTGGGGCGTCGGCGAGGGCACGCGGCTCGGCGTCGTCGGGCTCGGCGGGCTCGGGCACCTCGCGGTGCGACTCGGGCGGGCGCTCGGGGCCGAGGTCACCGTCTTCACGACGACGGCGGCGAAGGCCGCGGACGCCGAGCGGCTCGGAGCGACGAGCGTCGTCGTCTCCACCGACCACGAGGCGATGGCGGCCGCTCGCAGCACGATCGACCTCGTGATCGACACCGTGGCGGTGCGGCACGACCTCGCGCCGTATCTCCGCGTGCTCGACCTCGACGGCACGCTCGTGACGCTCGGGTACCTCGGCCCGCTCTCCGTCGACGCCATGGACCTCCTCACGGCTCGTCGCCGCCTCGCATCCTCCGGCAGCGCGGGGCGCCGCTGGACGCAGGACCTGCTCGACTTCTGCGGCGAGCACGGCATCGCCGCCGACGTCGAGGTGCTGCCCGCCTCCGAGGTCGACGTCGCGCTCGACCGGCTCGCCGCGAACGACGTGCGCTACCGCTTCGTGCTCGACCTCGCCGAGCTGACCTGACGCCACCTCCTCCGGGAGGCACGGAGACGGTACCGGGGGAGGATGCCGGCCCTCGCGGCGCGGAGGATGATGGAGGGGTGCATCTGCTGTCCGTCGCGAGCCTCGCCAACCGCGCGCTCGTCGCCCTCGTCACCATCTGCGTCGCCATCTTCGGAGGCGTCGCGCTCACGAGCCTGCGCACCGAGCTCGCGCCGGACATCACGCTCCCGCAGGTCGTCGTCGCCTCGCAGTACCCGGGCGTCAGCCCGGACATCGTGGCGAGCGACCTCACCGACCCCATCGAGGATGCGCTGCAGTCGGTGCCGGGCCTCGAGACGACCACCGGCACGTCGACGACGGGATCCTCGACGGTCGTCGCCGCCTTCACGTACGGCACGAACCTCGCGACGACCGAGCAGCGGGTGCAGCAGGCCGTGAACCGCATCGCGTCGCTGCTGCCGGAGGGCGTGACGCCCACCGTGCTCACGGGATCCATCTCCGACCTGCCGATCATGCAGATCGCCGTGCCGAGGGGCGACGACGAGGCGGCCCTCGTCGACCGCATCGAGCAGGTCGTGCTGCCCGCGATCGAGCGGCTCGAGGGCGTGCGCGGCGCGGACATCTCGGGCGCCGAGGGACAGCGCGTCACGATCACGCCGAACGACGACGCCCTCGCGCAGGCCGGCCTCACCCGTCAGGCGATCGGCGACGCCATCGACCAGAACGGCGTGCTGCTGCCCGGCGGCACGATCACCGAGGCCGGCGAGACGCTCAGCGTGCAGATCGGCGGCACGCTGCAGACGGTCGACGAGCTCTCGGCCGTGCCGGTCGCGCCCGGGCTCACGATCGCCGACGTCGCGACCGTCGGCCTCGAGGCCGACCCGGCGTCGTCCGTCGCGATCGTGAACGGCGAGCAGTCGATCAGCATCTCGATCACGAAGCTGCAGACCGCCAACACCGTCGAGGTCTCGAACCTCGTGCAGGAGCTGCTGCCCGACCTCTCGGACGACCTCGGCGGCGTCGAGCTCACGGTCGTCTTCGACCAGGCGCCGTTCATCTCCGAGTCCATCGACGCGCTCGCGACCGAGGGCGCGCTCGGCCTCGCCTTCGCCGTGCTCGTCATCCTCGTCTTCCTGCTGTCGGTCCGCGCGACGCTCGTCACGGCGATCTCGATCCCGACGTCGCTGCTCATCACGTTCATCGGCCTGTGGGCGACCGGATACACGATGAACATCCTCACCCTCGGCGCGCTCACGATCGCGATCGGTCGCGTCGTCGACGACTCGATCGTCGTCATCGAGAACATCAAGCGGCACCTGGCCTTCGCGCCCTCGCGCATCCGCGCGATCCTCGACGCCGTGCGCGAGGTCGCCGGCGCCATCACCGCCTCGACCGTGACGACCGTCATCGTCTTCCTGCCGCTCGCGTTCGTCACCGACGTCACGGGCGAGCTCTTCCGTCCCTTCTCGCTCACGATCGTCATCGCGCTGCTCGCGTCGCTGATCGTCGCGCTCACGATCGTGCCCGTGCTGGCCTACTGGGTGCTGCGCGCCCCGGCCGGCTCGGACGCCGCGCTGGAGCGAGCGGAGGATGCGCAGCCCGTCGCCGCGCCCGTCGCGACCCCCGCCCCGCGCCGCACGCTGCTGCAGCGCGTGCTGCGGCGCCCCGTGCCCGTCGCGGCGCCCGAGCGGCCCGCTCCCGCACGGCCCATGCCCGAGGAGGCGCCGGGCAGGCTGCGGCTCGGCTTCCGCCCGATCCTCGCGTGGGTGCTCGCGCATCCCGCAGCCGTGCTCGTGGGCGCCGTCGTCGTGTTCGGCGGCAGCGTGGCTGCCGCGCCGCTCATGGCCGTCAACTTCCTGGGCGACACCGGCCAGACGAGCGTGCAGGCCACCCAGGTGCTCGAGCCGGGTGCATCCCTCCAGACGCGGCTCGACGCCGCGACGGCCACGAGCGACGCGCTCGAGGACGTCGAGGGCGTCGAGATCGTGCAGGCCACGGTCACGCAGGGCGCCGGCGCGTTCGCGGGCTTCGGCTTCGGCGGCGGCGGATCCGGCGAGGTCTCGTACGCGATCACGGCCGAGGAGGGCGCCGACATGCCGGCGCTCACCGAGCGCATCCGCGACGTGCTCGACGAGCAGTCCGGGGAGGCGACGATCGCCGAGGGCGGCGGCGGCTTCGGCGGCAGCGACATCCTCGTCGACGTCACCGCGCCCACCGAGGACGAGCTCGTGAGCGCGACCCAGGTCGTCCGCGACGCCGTCGCAGACCTCGACGACATCGCAGCCGCAACCGACAGCCTCGAGGCCGCGCAGCCCATCGTGCAGGTCACGATCGACCGCCAGGCCGCCGCGGACGTCGGGCTCGGCGAGGTCGCCGTCGCGGGACTCGTCGCGCAGGCGATGGAGCCGCAGCCCGTGGGCGACATCCAGCTCGAGGGCTCCGTCGTGCGCATCTACCTCGCGCCCACGGGCGACGTGCAGACGCTCGACGCGCTGCGGCAGGTGCCCATCACGACGCTCGCGGGCATCGTGCCGCTCGACGACCTCGCCGACGTCTCCGAGTCGCTCGGCCCGGTGAGCATCGCGACCCTCGACGGCGAGCGCACCGCGACGGTCACCGTGACCCCGGCCGGCGACGACGTCGCGGGCGTGGGCGGCGCGGTGCAGGAGGCCGTCGACGGGCTCGACCTGCCGGACGGCGCGTCCGCGACCGTGGGAGGCGCGGCGGCCGACATCGAGGAGGCGTTCACGCAGCTGGGCATCGCCGCGCTCATCGCGGTGCTGCTCGTCTACGTGGTCATGGTCGCGACGTTCAAGAGCCTGCTGCAGCCGCTGCTGCTGCTCGTCTCGGTGCCGTTCGCGGCGACCGGCGCCATCCTCATGCAGCTCATCACGGGCGTGCCCCTCGGCGTCGCATCCATGGTGGGCGTCCTGATGCTCGTCGGCATCGTGGTGACGAACGCCATCGTGCTCGTCGACCTCGTCAACCAGTACCGCGACCGCGGGCTGGGGGTGCGCGACGCGCTCGCGCAGGGTGCCGAGCGCAGGATGCGGCCCGTGCTCATGACGGCGGCCGCGACCGTCTTCGCGCTCGTGCCCATGGCGCTCGGCATCACCGGCCAGGGCGGCTTCATCTCGCAGCCGCTCGCGATCGTCGTGATCGGCGGACTCATCTCGTCGACGCTCCTGACGCTCGTGGTGCTGCCGGCCCTCTACCTCGTCGTCGAGGGGGCGCTCGAGCGTCGTCGCGTGCGCGCGGGCAAGGGCACGCGCGCCGAGGTGCGATCGGAGCTGCGGGCCAGCGCGTCGTAGAGGCGGCTCACAGGAAGCGCACGAACGCGCGTGCTTGCATGACGATCGTCCGTCTCGTGGAGGACGTCATGCCCAGCTTCCTCATCGTGCACAGCCAGCCACCCGGCGGGCGAGCCGATCTGTTCGCGCAACCCCCGACGATCGACGTGTCGGGGCTCGGAGCGCGCCTCGACTGGGGCGACGTCACCTTCGAGGTGCCGCCCGGCGACCACCGCGTGACGATCTCGGTCGATCCCGTCGCCGGCGGGCGCGACGGCGCCGTCGTGACGGTGCGCGTGCTGCCCGAGACGGGCACGCGCATCTCGTTCGCACCGCCCGCCGCGCCGGGGATGCCCTCGACCCTGCGCGTCGACGGCCAATGGCCCGCGGATGCGGCGATGGCGTACTACGCGACCCGCGACCGCAGGGTGCTGACGCCCAGCGCGCGCCCGCAGGGGCAGCCGACGGGACACGGGCAGCCCTGGCAGCCGACGGGACAGGGACAGCCGAGCCACGCACCGTCGCTGCCGCAGCAGGGGTCGACGCAGCCGCGGTGGGCTCCGCCGCAGGTCGCGCCGCCGGCTCCCGCGCCGCAGCAGGCTGCGCCGCAGCCGAGCTGGCAGCCGCCGCAGCAGCCTGCCCTGCAGCAGCCTGCCCCGCAGCAGACGCCCCCTCCTCAGGCGCCGCAGCCCGCGGTGCCCGCGGTCGGCCCGTCGATCGGATCGACGGGGTCGGTGCCCGTGGTCGCGCCGCCGTCGAGCGCGCCCACCTTCGGCCAGGTGCAGGGTGCGCATGTCGTGCCGGGGGCGCAGCAGCCGCACCCGCCCGCGCGACCGCCCATGGTGCAGGCGCCGACCTGGGGCACGCCGGCCCAGGCCGCGCCGCCGCAGCAGCCGAGCATGCAGCCCCCGCCGCCGCAGCCGCGCGTCCAGCCGCCCGTGCAGCAGCAGGCGCCGCAGCCTCGCGTGCAGCCCCCGTCGCAGCAGATGCCGCAGCAGCAGCAGCTGCCCCAGCAGCCGCAGCTGCCCCAGCATCCGGGACATTCCTCGCAGGCACCGGCCGCCTTCGGTCCCGGTGCGCCGCAGCAGCCGCCGATGCAGCAGGGGCAGCAGTCGCCCGCGTTCGGCCACCAGGCGCCCGTGCGGCGCGACGCCTACGGTCGCGACCGCGTCGTCGGCGACCGCTCGGCGCCGCCCATCCCGACGCCGAGCGAGTTCCAGGACTTCGCCCGCGGTGAGCGCGAGCGGCAGGAGGCGGCGGCCGTCGCCGCGACGCGGCAGCAGCAGGGCTGGTACCCCGACCCCTACGGACGATCCGAGGTGCGCTGGCACGACGGCGAGCGGTGGACGCCGTCGGTCATGCGCCAGGGCCGACGCGAGCACGACCCCCTCTGAGCCGACGGCCGTCGCCCGCGCTCGCCTCGCCCGCGGCGCCGGGGACGCCATGCCGTACCGTGGAGTCTTCACGCGGGCACGGCGTCTTCGCGCCCGCGACCTCTTCGAGAGCGAGCCCGATGCCCCGTCCGCAGCGAGAGCCCGACCGCCGCGGCGGCGCCGACCGATCCGGAGGCGGACGCCCCGGTGCAGGCCGAGCCGGCGCGGGTCGCGCCGGCGCAGGTCGAGCCGGCACCGGTCGCCCGGGCGCCGGTCGGCAGCGCGACCAGCGCGATCCGTCGCGGCCCAGCTGGGAGCCGCGCGAGAAGCCGTCGCGCTGGCAGCGCAGCGTCGACCGTGCCGAGGAGCGCGACGACCGCGGGCTGCGCGACGACCGCGGTGCCGCTCGCGGCGGCCGCGACGACCGAGCGCCCCGTGACCGTGCGAAGGACGGCGGCGTGCAGGGCAGGGTCCGCGGCGCGGATCGGCACGGGCACGCAGCGCCGCGCGGCGACCGCGAGGGGCGCAGGGCCGACGTCGAGCGACGCGCAGCCGGGCGCGACCCCGCTCGCGACCGGGCACGCGATCGTGCGAAGGCCCCGTACCAGGGCCTGCGCGAGGGCACGCCCTACCGCGACGTGCGCAGCGGCCGTGCCGGCGAGCGGCTTCGCAAGGAGCGCGAGGAGCAGGACCGCGGCCCCGACGGCGGGCGCCAGCGCCCTGCAGGTCGATCGGTCGGCGCCGACCGCGGCGGTCGCCCCCGCGGCGAGCACCGCCCCGAGCAGCGCCCCGACGACCGTGGTCCGCGCATCGATCGCGCTCGCACCGACGGTCGTCTCGACTCCACCTACTACCCCTCGCGCGCTGCGCAGCCCGGCGCCGACGAGGAGATCGTGCACGACCGCCTCGAGGCCACCGCGGTCTCGCAGGAGGTCGAGGGCCTCGACTTCGCAGCGCTCGGGCTCGGCGCCGGCATCGTGGGCGCCCTCGGCGGGCTCGGCGCGACCGCGCCCTTCCCCATCCAGGCGGCAGCCATCCCCGAGGCGCTCACGGGTCGCGACGTGCTCGGCCGCGGGCGCACGGGATCCGGCAAGACCATCGCCTTCGTCGCCCCCATCGTCGAGCACCTGCTGCGCACCCGCCCCGACGGCGGCCGCACCGTCGGGCGTCCGCCGCGCGCGCTGATCCTCGCGCCCACGCGCGAGCTCGCGATGCAGATCGACGGCGTGACGCAGTCCATCGCGAAGGCCGTCGGCATCTTCACGACCACGATCGTCGGCGGCGTCCGTCAGGGACCGCAGGAGCGCGCGCTCGAGCGCGGCGTCGACATCCTCATCGGCACCCCCGGGCGCATCGAGGACCTCGTCGAGCAGCGCATCCTCGACCTCGGCCGCGTCGAGATCGCCGTGCTCGACGAGGCCGACCACATGTGCGAGCTCGGGTTCCTCGAGCCCGTGCAGCGCCTGCTGCGCCGCGCACGCCCCGGCAGCCAGAAGCTGCTCTTCTCGGCCACCCTCGACAAGGAGGTGTCGGCGCTCGCGAAGGAGTTCCTGCGCGACCCGGCGATCCTCGAGGTCGCAGGAGAGGACCAGGCCTCCGGCACGATCGAGCACCACGTGCTCGTCGTCGACCGCTACGACAAGGACGCGGTGCTCGAGCAGCTCGCCACGGCGGCCGGCCCCGTCGTCGTGTTCGCGCGCACCCGCGTGTACGCGGAGCGTCTGGCGGTGCAGATGGAGGAGGCCGGCATCCGGGCCGCGAGCCTCCACGGCGATCTCACGCAGGCACGCAGGCAGCGCAACCTCGACCTGCTGCAGCGCGGCGCGATCGACGTGCTCGTCGCGACCGACGTCGCCGCTCGCGGCATCCACGTCGACGACGTCGGGCTGGTCGTGCAGGCCGATCCGCCCGACGAGCACAAGACGTACATGCACCGCTCGGGGCGCACGGGTCGCGCCGGCCGCGTCGGCACGGTCGTGACGGTCATCGCA
Source organism: Agrococcus versicolor (assembly GCF_039531815.1). Taxonomy (NCBI): domain Bacteria; kingdom Bacillati; phylum Actinomycetota; class Actinomycetes; order Micrococcales; family Microbacteriaceae; genus Agrococcus; species Agrococcus versicolor. Next base: position 371,174 of record NZ_BAAAQT010000001.1, read on the forward strand.
CCCTCGCGTCGGGATCGGATGCAGGAGCTGCTGGATCGCGCCGAGATCACGGCCCCGATGGTGCCCGTCGGCCCCACCGACGACGTGCTCGGCACCATCGGCCTCCTGCCGCGCATCGAGCGGCCCCGCGCCGGGGCATGACGTGCGCCTCGCAGGCGATCGCGGGGGAGCGAGGGACGATGACCCTCCGATCCACCCGATCGCCTGCGAAGCGCGACGTCGTCGACCTCGGATGACGCGGCCCTGTCCTGGGCCTACGCATCCACCATGCGTCGTCGCGACGCGCCGCCGTCGCCTGGATGCGGGCGCGTCGTCGGCGTAGCGTGGGCGGCATGCGCATCGCAGTCTTCGGAGGCACGGGCAACGCGGGAGCGAGGATCGTCGCGCAGGTGCAGCGGCACGGGCACGAGGTCGTCGCGGTCTCCCGCAGCGGCAGCGACGTGCACGGAGCCCCCGGCGCCAAGGCCGACCTGCTCTCGGGCGACGGGCTGCACGCGGCACTCGACGACGTCGACGTGCTCGTCGACGCGACGAACACCGCGAATCCCCTCGACACCCGCATCTTCACCCTCGGCGCGCAGCACCTCATCGCCGCCGCCGAGCACGTCGGCGTCGAGCGGGCCGTCGTGCTGTCGATCGTCGGCGCCGAGCACTCGACGTTCCCGTACCACCAGCGCAAGGCCGACCAGGAGCGTCGGTACCTCTCGTCGCGCCTCGACGCGAGCGTCGTGCGTGCGACGCAGTTCCACGACTTCCCCATCACGTTCTTCGAGCAGGCGCGCCCGCTCGGCGTCATCCCCGTCTTCCTCGGCGCCCGGTTCCAGACCGTCGACCCCGACGAGGTGGCCGAGCTCGTGGCGCAGGAGGCCGTCGAGCCCTCCGGGAAGCGCTTCACCGAGATCGGCGGTCCGCGCGTGCGGGTGTCGCGCGATCTCGCGAAGGCCTGGCAGCAGGCGACGCACGCGCGCGGGCTCATCGTGAACGGGCCGTTCCCGCCGTCGCTCCTCACGTTCTTCCGCGAGGGTCGCAACCTGCTGGGCGAGGGCGGCCAGGTCGGCTCCGTCTCCTTCGAGGACTGGCTCTCCCGCACGATGCGCTGACCCGTCGCGCCGCGCACGGGCCTAGCCTGGGCGGCATGCCGAGCCTCCAGCACCTCGCCGACGCCGCCGTCGCCCGTGGCGTGCCGGGCGTGCTCGCGCTCGTCGCGCACGGCGACCGGGTCGAGACGGCCGCGGCGGGCGTGCGCTCGCTCGGCGGCTCGCCGATGACCGCCGACACGATCGTGCGCACGGCGTCGGTGACGAAGCCGATCGTCGGCGCGCTCGCGATGGCGGTGCTCGAGCGTGGCGACCTCGCGCTCGACGACGTCGCGTCGCGGTGGCTGCCCGAGCTCGCCGACCTCCGGGTGCTGCGGCATCCGTCCGCCGCGCTCGACGACGTCGTGCCGCTGCAGACGCCCATCGCCGTGCGGCATCTGCTCACCTCGACCTCCGGCATCGGGCTCGTGGGCGACTTCGCCGCGCCGCTCATGGCGGCGCACGCCGAGCGCCTGGGGCAGGGGGCGGATGCGCGCGCGAGACCCGCCGCCGACGAGCTGCTGCGCCGGGTCGGCATGCTGCCGCTCGCCCACCAGCCGGGCGCCGGATGGACGTACAACACGGGCATGGACGTGCTCGGCATCCTGCTCGAGCGGGTGACGGGGACGCCGCTCGACGACCTGCTGCGCGCGATGGTGCTCGAGCCGCTCGGCATGGTCGACACGGGCTTCGCGCTGCGGGCGTCGCAGGCGTCGCGCACCGCCACGGCCCATCGACGCGGCACCGACGGTGCGGCGCCGGACGAGGTCGACACGCCCGCGATGCTGCTCGACGACCCGCCGGTGCTCGCCTCCGCCGCCGGCGGCCTGCTGTCGACGGCGGCCGACCTGCTGCGGTTCTGGCGGATGCTCGCCGGCGGCGGGGCGCTCGACGGCGTCCGGGTGCTGTCCGAGGCGTCGGTGCGCACCATGCGCTCGCCCCTCGTGACGGCCGAGCCCGGCAACCCCTTCCTCGACGACCAGGCATGGGGCGTGGGCGGCGCGGTCGACGTCGCGCCGGCCGAGCCCTTCCACGCCGTCGGCCGCTACGGCTGGATCGGCTCATGGGGCACCGCGACGTACCTGCTGCCGGGTGGCACGATCGGCATCTGGCTGTCGCAGCTCGAGTTCGCGAGCCCCGAGGACATGGGCCTCGTCGGCGACTTCCTCGTCGAGGTCGCGCGGCGCGACCGGGCGTAGCGCTCCGCCTGTCCGAACGTCGCTGGACGCGCGAGCCGGCGGCACGGCGAGCGTGCCCGACGCGGACGCCCCTCGCGCCCGAGCATCACCGCGGGCGACCGCGTCGGTGGACTCCCTCCCAGCCCGTTCGCGCTCGGCCTCGTCCCGAGCGGCTCGGCGGTCGGCGACGGCTCGTAGGCTGGAGCCGATGAGCGATGCGCAGTGGGGATCCCCGGACGACTGGGTGCCGCCGGACGAGTGGGCGCCCCCGGAGGACGACGGCTGGCTGCCACCCGACGACGGCGGCCACGGCGGCGGCGCGCCCGTGCCCGCATCCGTCGCCGCGCAGGCTGCGCCGGCCGTCGCCGCGACCGCCCCGCCGAGACCTCGCCCGGCGTCGCCGATCGACGCGCTGCGCAGCGTGTGGGGCTACGACGCCTTCCGCGACCAGCAGGCCGAGATCATCGACTCGCTCGTCGCCGGCGACGACGCGATCGTGCTCATGCCCACCGGCGGCGGCAAGAGCCTCTGCTACCAGGTGCCGTCGCTCGTGCGCGAGGGCACGGGCGTCATCGTCAGCCCGCTCATCGCCCTCATGCACGACCAGGTCGACGCGCTGCTGCAGCTCGGTGTGCGCGCGGCCTACCTGAACTCGACGCAGTCCATCGACGAGCGCCGCCAGGTCGAGCGCGACCTGCTCGCCGGCGAGCTCGACATGCTCTACCTCGCACCCGAGCGGCTGCCGGTCGTCGGCGACCTGCTCGACCGGGCGCGCATCGCGCTCTTCGCGATCGACGAGGCGCATTGCGTGAGCCAGTGGGGCCACGACTTCCGGCCCGACTACCTGCAGCTGTCGATCCTGCACGAGCGGTGGCCGACGATCCCGCGCATCGCCCTCACGGCGACCGCGACGTCCGAGACGCGTGCCGAGATCGCCGAGCGCCTCGACCTGCAGGGCGCGCGCGTCTACGTCTCGAGCTTCGACCGCCCGAACATCCAGTACCGGATCGCGCCGAAGCAGGATGCGCGCGGCCAGCTGCTGCGCATCATCCGCGAGGAGCACCCGGGCGAGGCGGGCATCGTCTACTGCCTCTCGCGCAAGAGCGTCGAGCAGACGGCGACCTGGCTCGCGGCGAACGGCGTCGAGGCGCTGCCGTACCACGCGGGCCTCGACGCGGGCACGCGCGCCCGGAACCAGTCGCGCTTCCTCCGCGAGGACGGCGTCGTCATGTGCGCGACCATCGCGTTCGGCATGGGCATCGACAAGCCCGACGTGCGCTTCGTCGCCCACATGGACCTGCCGAAGTCGGTCGAGGGCTACTACCAGGAGACGGGTCGCGCGGGCCGCGACGGCGAGCCGTCGACGGCCTGGCTCGCCTACGGCCTGCAGGACGTCGTGCAGCAGCGCCGCATGATCGAGGAGGGCGACGGCGATCGTCAGCGCAAGCGCGCGCAGACGCTGCACCTCGACGCGATGCTCGCCCTCTGCGAGACCGTCGAGTGCCGCAGGCAGCAGCTGCTCGGCTACTTCGGCGAGCCGAGCGAGCGATGCGGCAACTGCGACACGTGCCTCGCGCCGCCCGAGACGCTCGACGGCACCGTGCCGGCGCAGAAGCTGCTCTCGACGATCGTCCGCCTGCAGCGCGAGCACCGGCAGTCGTACGGCGCCGGCCACCACGTCGACATCCTGCTGGGCAAGGACACCGAGCGCATCCGTCGCCTCGGCCACGACCGGCTCACGACCTACGGCATCGGCGGCGAGCTCAGCGAGCAGGAGTGGCGGGGCGTCGTGCGCCAGCTGCTCGCCCAGGGCGTGCTGCGCGTGCAGGGCGAGTACGGCGTGCTCGCGCTCACCGACGCCGCGGCCGAGGTGCTCGGCGGTCGCCGCGAGGTGCGACTGCGCCGCGAGCAGGAGCGCGTGCGACGGTCGGCGAAGGCCAAGGCGGCCCCCATCGCCCTCGACGATGCGCAGCAGGAGCTCTACCAGCGGCTGCGCGCATGGCGCAGCGAGGTCGCGAAGGAGCAGGGCGTGCCCGCCTACGTCGTCTTCTCGGATGCGACGCTCGCCGGCATCGCGGCGTCGCGGCCCGCCGACGAGGCGGGGCTGCGCGGCGTCTCCGGCGTGGGCGACGCGAAGCTCGAGCGCTACGGCGCCGCCGTGCTGGAGGTCGTGGGCACGTGAGCGGCTCGGTGCGCGTCGACGTGTGGGTGTGGGCGGTGCGCTGCGTCAAGACGCGCTCCGCCGGCACCGCCGCGTGCCGCGCCGGCCACGTCCGCGTCAACGGCGCGACCGCGAAGGCGGCGCAGCAGCTGAAGGTGGGCGACGAGGTCCGCGTGCGCCTGCACGGCTTCGACCGCATCCTCGTCGTGCGCCAGCTGCTCATGAAGCGGGTCGGGGCCGAGATCGCGGCCGCCGCCTACGAGGACCTCACGCCCCCGCGGCCGAGCCCCATGGAGGTGCAGCTCGTGCCCGTCCGCGATCGCGGCTCCGGGCGCCCGACGAAGCGCGACCGGCGCGAGATCGACCGTCTGCGCGGGCGCGAGCTGCCGTAGTCGCGCCGCAGCGGGGTGTCGGGCGCGTCATGCCGCTGACGGTCCGCTGAGCCGTGGATGCGGCGGTGGCCTCGGGGAGATCGCCGGGATCACGCCGCAGCGGGGTGTCGGGCACGTCATGCGGTCGACGGTCCGCTGGGCCGTGGATGCGGCGGCGAAGCGGGCCGGCCTAGGCCGCGAGGAGGTCGGCCGCGGCGATGGCCGCCGGCACGAGCACAGCGACGCCGAGCACGGCACCGAGGGCACCGGTCAGGATCGTGCGCCGCTGCCGCCTGCGGATGCCCGCGACGACGACGGCGACCCCGAGCGCCAGCACGATGAGGCCGAGCACCGCCGCGATGCCGATCGACGACTGCATGCTCATGCCGCCCACGCTACCCACCCGGGCTCGCGTCGCCCGCTGCGACCGATACGACCGCAACGCCACGCACCACGTCGTCGCCGTTAGGCTCGAGGATCGTGAGCCGACGTCCTGTCTCTGCCCAGATCGCCCGTTCGTGGCTGCTCGTCCCGGCGTCGCAGCCCGACCTCTTCGAGATCGCGCAGGCATCCGATGCCGACGCGATCATCATCGACATGGAGGATGCGGTCGCGGCCAACGACAAGAAGCAGGCGCGCAAGGACACGCTCGCCTGGCTGAACTCGGGCCACCGCGCGTGGGTGCGCATCAACGACGCGTCGAGCGACTTCTGGAGCGACGACTGCGCCGCGCTCAAGCGGGCCGAGGGCCTCGAGGGCGTCATGCTCGCGAAGTCGGAATCGTCGAGCCACGTCGACGACACCGCCGACCGTCTGCCCGACGGCATCCACATCCTCGCCCTCGTCGAGACCGCTCGCGGCGTGCAGCAGGTCGAGCGCATCGCCAACGCGCCCTCGACGTTCCGCATCGCCTTCGGCACGGGCGACTTCAAGCGCGACACCGCCACGGGTGAGGACCCGCTCGCGCTCGCCTACGCGCGCTCGCAGCTCGTCATCGCCTCGCGCGCCGCGCGCCTGCCCGCGCCCATCGACGGCCCCACGCTCGACCTCGCGAGGCTGCCCGCCGGCACGGCGCACGCGAAGGAGATGGGCATGTCGGGCAAGCTCTGCCTGAACCACGCCCACACGGCCACGATCAACGAGGGGCTGAGCCCCGCCCCCGACGACGTCGCCTGGGCGCACGGCTTCATCTCGGCCTTCGAGGCCTCGGGCGGCAAGATCACCGACGGCTCCGACCTGCCGCGCCTCGCGCGGGCGCAGAAGATCGTGCAGCAGGCGGTCGACTTCGGCATCGAGGTCGAGGCGGCGGAGGTCTCGCACTCCGGGTACTGAGCTCACCGCGACCGCACGGCGAACGTCAGCTGCCGAGCGGACGTCAGACGTCAGGCGTCGGCGGGTGCCGAGTCGTCTTCGACGAGCGGCTCGATCGCGTGCCGCGTCAGGTGCGCGACGAAGTGCCACGGCGTGGTGCCGCCACCGAGCGCCGGGCCCTCGACCATGAGGTCTGCGAACGACGGCTCGACGCGGATGCGGTGGCCGATGCCCGTGACGACGAGGTGCGTCGCGACCGCGATGGACCGGGCGCTGTGGCCCGCACGCGGGCGCATGCGCAGCATGCCCAGCAGGCCCTGGTAGAAGCCGGTGTTCGTGTCGATGAAGTGCTGCTCGACCGTGCGGGCCGTCGCCTCGAGCGTCTCGGCGTGCGCGGGATCGCCGGGGCTCGCGGCCGCGACGTACAGCGACTCGTACGAGCGCCACTGGGACGAGGCGAGCAGGTCGCGGAAGTTGCGCTCGGCCGCGACGCGCACGAGCTCGAGCATCGCAGCGTGCCGACCCTCCGCGGTGTCGAGGAGGCCGACGTGCTCGCGCAGGCCCGCCGTGATCGAGGCGGTCGTGGCGGGGGAGAAGCCGAGGCTGTACTGCGGCCTGCCGAAGACCTCGGTGACGAGGTCGGCGACGTAGGCCTCGTGGGAGCCCCACTGGCGGTAGGCGCTCGCGCGCGAGACGCCTGCTGCGGCGATGATCTCCTCGAGGGGCAGGTGCCCGAAGCCGACCGTCAGGCCGTCGCGCTCGACGAGGGCGACGCCGGCGTCGAGCATGCGCTGCCGCGCGACGCCAGCGGCGATGCGGGGTCGTCGCCGACGTTCGGATGGGACCGCGTCAGCATCAGGCATGCGCTCAGGATACGCTCCGGGCCCATGGAGGGATGAGGTTCTCCACAGGCCCCGTCACCCCCGTAGAGTCAGTCGTCGCGTTCGGCGCGCACGCCCATCGCGCTCGCCCCGCCGGGCCGTGCATCCGTGCCCTCGGTCGAGGCGTCGTCGCGCTCCGGGCCGCCCACGACGGGCAGCGCGATGGAGCCCGTGCTCGTCTGGCTCGCGGCGAGCTGGTCGAGCTCGGCCTTCTCGGCGAGCGCCTCCTCCATCGCCGAGCGCTGACGCAGCGGCGGGGTGCGGAAGAAGAGCGAGAGCACGAACGCGACGAGCACGACGACCATGCCCACGACGAAGACCGTCGACGTCGCCGTCGAGAAGCCGTCGAGGAACGGGGCGGTCAGGCGCGGATCGGCGCCGTTGAGGAACGACGAGTCGTCGTTGAGCGCCGTGCCGAGGCCCGACGGGTCCTGCAGGACCTCGAGGATGCGCGCGTTCGCCGGGTCGGCGAGCACCGCCGGGTCCTGCATCGCGGCCTGCATGCCCGCGAGGAGGTCGGTGCGCTGGAACGACGCGGCCATGGTGTCGACGACGCGGCTGAACAGCACCGAGAAGACGACCGCGACGCCGAGGGTGCCACCGAGCTGACGGAAGAAGGTCGCCCCCGCGGTCGCGACGCCCATGTCCTTCGGCGTCACGGAGTTCTGCGAGGCGATCGTCAGCGTCTGCATGAGCTGGCCGAGGCCGAGGCCCATGATCAGCTGGCCCGCGAGCAGCATCCACAGCGGGCTGTCGTAGTGCTGCAGCGACAGCACGCCGTAGCCGACCGCCATGAGCGCCGTGCCGATGATGGGGAACATGCGGTAGCGACCGGTGCGGGCGATGATCTGGCCCGAGCCGATCGAGGCGATCATGAGGCCGAGGATCATCGGCAGCGTCGCGAGGCCCGCCTGGGTCGGGTCCATGCCGTGCACGATCTGCAGGACGAACGGGATCATCATCATGCCGGCGAACATGCCGAAGCCCACGAGGACGCCGATGACGGTCGCCATCGAGAAGGTCGAGGAGCGGAAGAGCGACAGCGGGATGAGCGCGTCGTCGCCCATGCGGGACTCGATGAGGATGAACAGCAGGATGCCGACGGCGCCCGTGACGAAGCAGGCGATGGAGAGGCCGGAGCCCCAGCCCCACGTGCGGCCCTGCTCGGCGACGAGCAGCAGCGGCACGACGCCCATGACGAGCGCGGCCGCGCCCCACCAGTCGATGCGCACGCGGTTGTGCAGCACCGGGATGTGGAGGAAGCGGAAGACCATGAAGAGCGCGACGATGCCGATCGGCAC
>NZ_BAAAQT010000001.1:379577-451838 GCF_039531815.1 Agrococcus versicolor
TTGGCGCGCTCGCGCGGAGCGAGGATGTCGCCCATGATCGTCAGCGGCAGCGACATGAGGCCACCGGCGCCGAGACCCTGCAGGGCGCGGAAGCCCGCGAGCTGGATCATGTCCTGCGCGAACGACGATGCGACGGATCCGACGAGGAAGAGCACGATCGCGATGAGGAACAGCGGTCGGCGGCCGAAGAGGTCGGAGAGCTTGCCGTAGATCGGCGTCATGACGGTCGAGACGATGAGGAAGGCCGTCGTGACCCACGCCTGCAGGCTGAGGCCGTGCAGGTCGTCGGCGATCGTGCGCATGGCGGTGCCGACGACGGTCTGCGACAGCGACGACAGGAACATCGCGGCCATGAGGCCGAGGATGACGAGGTTGATCTCGCGGCGGGTCATGCCGCCGGCGGCCGCGATCGCGTTCGCCTTCGACTGCGAGGCGGAGGTGCGGGGTGTTGACATGACGTCTCCAAGAAGAGGTGTGGTGCTGCGTGCTGGTCTCCACGCTGCGACCGCAAGGAACGATTATTGCAGAGACTGCAACTTCTGTCGACCGTAGGCTTGGAGCATGCCCATGTACTCGCGTCGCGCCGCGCTGACCGCCGCCGCCGTGCTCGCCCTGACGGCGTGCGCGGGCGATCCCGTGCCCTCGGCGAGCCCCAGCCCGAGCGGCTCGCCGTCGCCGTCGCCCTCGCCCAGCCCGAGCGCCTCGCCTGCGCCGTCGCCGAGCCCGAGCCCATCGCCGTCGCCGTCGCCGTCGCCGACGCCGACCGAGACGACGGCGCCGCCGGCCGAGTACGACATCGACTCGGGCGCGAGCCTCCAGGTCATCGTCAACAAGCGCCGCCCGCTGCAGCCCCCGGACTACGCGCCGCAGCTCGTCGCCGTGTCGATCGCGCAGGACGGCGACGAGCTCGTGCGGCCCGAGGTCGACGCGGCGCTCGTCGCGCTCGACCAGGCGCAGCGCGCTGCGATCGGCGAGGGCGTCTTCGTCTTCTCCTCGTACCGGTCGTACGCGACGCAGTCGTCGATCTACCAGGGCTTCGTCAACCAATACGGGCAGGCGGAGGCCGACACGACGAGCGCGCGCCCGGGCCACTCGGAGCATCAGACGGGCCTCGCGGTCGACGTCGTCGGCACCTCGGGCGTCGCCCGCCTGAACGTGGCGTTCTCGACCACGCCGTCGGGGCAGTGGCTCGCGGCGAACGCGTGGCAGCACGGCTTCGTCGTGCGCTACCCGAACGGGCTCGAGGGCATCACCGGCTACGAGTACGAGCCGTGGCACCTGCGCTTCGTCGGCGTCGAGCTCGCGACCGCGATGACGCAGTCCGGTGCGCAGACGCTCGAGGAGCACCTCGGCCTGCCTGCCGCGCCGAACTACGGCTGACGGCCGGAGCCCACGCTCAGCCGCGCTCGCTAGCGTCGCACTCGACCGCATCCGCTGCAGGAGGGATCCACCATGAAGGCAGGCAGAGTCTCCGGCAGGAGCGGCGGCTTCGGCGGTCGCAGCGGCGGATCGGGATCCTTCGGCAGCCGTCGCAGCTCGGCGGGCTCCTTCGGCAGCCGGCGATCCGGTGGCGGCTCGTTCGGATCGTCGGGCGGTGGCGGCGGCGGTGGGTTCTCCTGGGGCTCGAGCTCGGGCAGCGGCCGCAGGTACCGCTCGGGGTCGTCCTGGGGCACGAGCTACGGCGACGCCGAGAACCCCGGCACCTGGTTCGGCGTCGTGCTGCTCATCGTGGCCGTCATCGTCGCGATCGCCTTCCTCTCGATCTAGCCCGCGTTCGCGAAGGATCGACATGGCAGGCTGATCGCGTGCGCAGCCTGCTCCAGCCCTCCACGGCGCTCGTCGCCCTCGCCGTCGTCGTCCTCACCGGCTGCCAGGCCGGCGCGCTCGACGACGAGTCGTCGACGGCACCCACGGCCTCCGAGACGACGGCACCGTCGCCCTCCGCGACCGCCGAGCCCGAGCCCACCACCATCACGCTCAGCGCCATGGGCGACTGGCTGCCCCACGACTCGGTCGTCTTCGACGCCGAGCAGCCCGACGGCTCGTACGACTTCGCTGGGTTCGCCCAGGCGATCCAGCCACGCTACGCCGACTCCGACCTCGTCTTCTGCGACCAGGAGGTGCCGAGCGCCGGCGACGAGATGGGGCTGTCGTTCTTCCCGCGCTTCAACGCGCCGGGCGCGCTGAGCGCCGGCATGTCGCAGGCGGGTTGCGACACCATCAACCTCGCGAACAACCACCTCGCCGACTGGGGCCAGGAGGGCATCGACATCACGCGCGGGCAGTGGGATGCGCTGCAGCCGACGCTGATCGCCGGCGCGAACCGCAGCCCGGAGGAGCAGCAGACGCTCTCGATCGCCGAGGTCGACGGCGTGCGCGTCGCCTTCCTCGCCTTCACCGAGCTGTCGAACGAGGGGCATGAGCCGTTCGCGCTCAACCGCCTCGGCGACACGGCGCTCGTCGAGTCGCTCATGGCGCAGGCCGTGGAGCAGTCGGACGTGCAGCTCGTCTCGGTGCACTGGGGTACGGAGTACTCGCTCGACGAGAACGCATCGCAGGTCGAGCGCGGGCAGTGGCTCGCCGATCTCGGCGCGGACGTCATCGTCGGCACCGGCCCGCACGTGCTGCAGCCCGCGTCGTGGATCGACCGGGCCGACGGCACGCGCGCGTTCGTCTTCTACTCGATCGGCAACGCGCTCTCGACCCAGATCGAGATCCCGCGCATCCTCGCCGCCATCGCGCAGGTCGACGTCACGGTCGACCCCGACGGCACGGTGACGGTCGAGGATCCGCGTGCGATCCCCACGTACATGCACTACGACCTGACGCCGCAGCAGCTCGCCTCGAACGACCTGATCAACCGCGTGAACCTGCAGATGTACCCGCTCGTGGACGCCGCGGAGCCGCTCACGCGCTCGGCGTGGCGCAACGAGCTCACGGTCGAGTCGGGCATCCAGTTCGTCACCGACGTGCTGGGGCCCGACGTGCGGATCACGCCCTAGGCGGGGCTCGCTACGTCGCGCGGACGATGGCCCACGCCTGCGTGACGTCCTCGTCGGGCGCGATCGTCAGCTGCACGGGGCCGTCGTACGGGAACGCGTAGGCCAGGTCCTGATCCGCGGCGACGTCGCAGTCGAGGGTGCCCTCGACGAGCAGGCGCTCCTCGGGATCGGATCCCTCGGCGCGGTCGAGGCGGAAGCCCATCGACTCGCCGCCGACGCACTGCCCCTCGATGACGAACGCCTGCCCCGAGACCATGCCGCCGAGCGCCGTCGTGCTCGTCGTCGGGATGCCGTCGACCACCGCGAAGTCGGCACGAGCGAGCGAGCCCGCGGGCTCGCCCGGATCCTCGTACGGTGCGGCGCTCGGGGTCGGCGACGGGGACGTCGAGGGCGCCTGCGACGCGGATGCGGTGGGCGTGGGGGAGGGCTCGGGCGTCGTCGTCGACGTGCAGGCGGCGGCGGAGAGCGTGAGCGCGATGGTCGCGACGGCGACCGTGGTCCTGTGCGTCCAGTCCATGGCAGCAGCATGCCATGACCGACATCGGGGTACATAGGGGAGCCTCGAGATGCGCGTGCCCCCGCGGCGGAGGGGACGGCATGATGGCGGCATGGAGTCCCAGGCGCTCGCGACCGCACTGCCGCCGGTCGCGGCATGAGCACCACGGTGCGTCGCTGGCTGCTGCTCGGCGGTGCGATCGGGCTCGAGGTGTCGGCGTCGCTCGCGCTCAAGGCGGCCCTCGACGCCCCTGCTCTGCACGTGCTCGTCGTCGCGGGCTACGTCGGGTCGTTCGCCTGCCTCGGCGGCACGCTCCGCGCGGGCATGCCGCTGGGCGTCGCCTACGGCATCTGGGGCGCGACGGGCGTCGCGCTCACGGCCGTGCTGTCGACGGCGCTCTTCGCCGAGCCCCTCACGCCGCTCATGGGCATCGGCATCGTGCTCATCATCGGTGGCGTGCTGCTCGTCGAGCTCGGCTCGCAGGCGGCGCACCGGCGACGAGGCGCGGCGACCGCGCAGGACGGAGCGCGCTGATGCCGTGGGTCCTGCTCGCCGCGGCGATCGCGCTCGAGATCACCGCGACGCTCTCGCTGCGCATGGCGACGACGGGCGAGTCGCCGTCGCGGCGCTGGTACGTGCCCGTCGTCGTCGGGTACGTCGCCGCGTTCGCGATGCTCTCGGCGGCGCTGTCGCTCGACATGCCCCTCGGCGTCGCCTACGGCGTGTGGGCCGCCGCGGGCGTCGCGATCACCGCGGTGCTGAGCCGCATCCTCTTCGACGAGCCGTTGACGCTCGTGATGGCGCTCGGCATCCTGCTCATCGGGGCGGGCGTCGTGCTCGTCGAGCTCGGCATCGCACGCTGACGGGCCGCGCACGCCATGGCGGGCGCGACCCGGTGCGCTCAGCCGGCGAGCGCGGCGTCGACGATCGCCTTCGCCTCCGCCTGCACCTGACGCAGGTGGTCGACGCCGACGAACGACTCGGCGTAGATCTTGTAGACGTCCTCGGTGCCGGAGGGACGCGCCGCGAACCACGCGCGATCCGTGACGACCTTGAGGCCGCCGAGGCGTGCACCGTTGCCGGGCGCCTCGACGAGCTTCGCGACGATCGGGTCGCCGGCGAGCTCGGTCGCCGTCACCGCGTCGCCGGTCAGCCTGCCGAGGCGCGCCTTCTGCTCACGCGACGCGGGCGCGTCGACCCGCTCGTACACGGGGGCGCCGAAGCGCTCGGTGAGCTCCGCGTAGAGCTGCGTGGGGGTCTTGCCGGTGACGGCGCGGATCTCGGAGGCGAGGAGGCACAGCAGGATGCCGTCCTTGTCCGTCGTCCACACGGTGCCGTCCGCGCGGAGGAAGGAGGCGCCGGCGCTCTCCTCGCCGCCGAAGCCCACCGAGCCGTCCACGAGGCCCGGCACGAACCACTTGAAGCCGACCGGCACCTCCCACAGCCGCCGGCCGAGCGACTCGGCGACGCGGTCGATCATCGACGACGACACGAGCGTCTTGCCGATCGCGGCATCCTGGCGCCAGCCCGGGCGGTGCGTGAAGAGGTACTCGATGGCGACGGCGAGGAAGTGGTTCGGGTTCATGAGCCCGCCGTCGGGCGTCACGATGCCGTGGCGGTCGGCGTCGGCGTCGTTGCCCGTGAGGATGTCGAACTCGTCCTTGCGTGCGAGGACCGATGCCATCGCGTCGCGGCTCGAGCAGTCCATGCGGATCTTCTCGTCCCAGTCGAGCGTCATGAACGCCCACGTCGGGTCGACCTCGGGATTCGTCGTCGTGAGGTCGATGCCGTACCGCTCGGCGATCGCCGCGTAGTAGTCGACCGCTGCGCCGCCGAGCGGGTCGGCCCCGATGTGCAGCCCTGCCGCCTTGATCGCCTCGAAGTCGATGACCGACCCGAGCGCCTCGACGTAGTCGGCACGGAAGTCGACGAGCTCGACGCGCTCGTCGCTGCCGCCGAGCACCTCCGTCCGCTGCACGCCCTCGAGCCCGGCGGCGATGAGCGCGTTCGCGCGGTCGGCGATCCAGCCCGTCGCGTCCGAGTCGGCGGGGCCGCCGTGCGGCGGGTTGTACTTGAAGCCGCCGTCGCGCGGCGGGTTGTGCGACGGGGTCACGACGATGCCGTCCGCCTGGTCGGCGTTGCCCGCGGCGTTGTAGGCGAGGATCGCGCGCGACACGGCGGGCGTCGGGGTGACGGAGCCGCGCGAGTCGGCGACGACGCGGACGCCGTTCGCGACGAGCACCTCGAGGGCGCTGCGCTCGGCGGGCAGCGACAGCGCATGCGTGTCACGACCGATGTAGAGGGGGCCCGTGATGCCCTGCGCGGCGCGGTACTCGACGATCGCCTGCGTGATGGCGAGGATGTGCGTCTCGTTGAACGCCGTGTCGAAGGCGCTGCCGCGGTGGCCGCTCGTGCCGAACGCGACCTGCTGATCCGGGTTCGACACGTCCGGGACGAGCTCGACGTACGCGCGCTCGAGCGCGGCGACGTCGATGAGGTCGGAGGGCTGTGCGACGGTGCCTGCTCTGCTCATGGGCCCATCCTGGCACCGCGTCGATGGGAGGGCACCGCCTTGCGCGACGCTCGGTGGCACGGCTCGACCGGACGCTCGGTGCGATGAGGAGCGAGGTCGAGCTCAGTGCTGCCGTCCTCGAGGGCCCGGCCTGTACGCCTGAGCCTTGAGGGAGGACCAATCGAGCCGCGAACGTCGTCGTCGCGATCGTGGTCGGCGACGCGAACGTCGTCTGCATCCTGGCCCTGCTCGTCGGCATCGGCATGATCCTCGCCGGCCGTCGAGGACCTAGTCCTCCTTCGACTCTGCACGACTCCCTTCGAGCGCGGCGCTCACGGCGCCGACGACGAATGCCACGGCTCCGAAGGCTGCCACGAAGATCGAGATCGTCCCGAACACGGCATAGGCCGCATCCGGGTCGTCCTCGTAGCTCAGAGCGAAGAGCAGGAGTCCGAGTCCCAGCATCGCGACGCCAGCCACCATCACCGCGGCCCCGACTCCCATGGTCGCTCGCAGCATCCGAGTGAGGAGGATGCTCAGAGCAAGGACGACGACCAGGAGCGCGATGCCGGTTGCTCGCCACAACCATGCATGCATGCCGTCGAGCTCTCGCGGTTCGAAGAATCGCGTATCGAAGGTGATCGACCGACCGAGGATGGCGAGCGCGACGACGAGAGCGAGCGCAGCCGCACCGAGCGACAGCAACTGCGCTCGTTCGGTCGGTCGCGAGGTTCTCCCCGACACAGGGCTCTCCCTCACCAGTTGCATCGCGATGACACCATCAGACCCGGGCTCGAGATGGTTCTACGGTAGCCCTCGAGCGTCCAGGCTGGACGTTGATCCAGGCCGAGGAAGCCGAGGAAACCGATCACGGACTTGCCCACCGCATGGCAGACCCATTGCTGTCGATACGTAGGGCGGCTGAGGAGCGTACCGCTGTAGTAGTTCTGGGCGAACACGCGGGAGGTGAGCTCGTTCCAGCCGTTCGTGATCGCAACCGCCTCACCAACCGCCCCCATCCATGGGGTCACGTGCACCGCGATCGCGTTGCCTCCCCAGGCCCAATAGTTGATGAGATCGATTCCTCGATACGGGTCGGCCGCAATCGGGAACTGGAATGAGTCGTCATGCGCGACGACCTGGGCAAAGCCTCCAGGTGTGAGCTCGTAGTGCGTAGGAACAGCTCGACCCGCGGCGCCGACCGCCCAAGCGGGAAGCACTGCAGCGACGAATGTGCCGTCCGACGTGACCGCCTGAATCGCTCCGAGCTCGTTGATCGTGATCGAGACGCCTTCCGGCACCGTCAACCCGTACTCGAAGCGCGTGGCCGCCGATGGCGATTCGATGATCGAGACGACCTGCAGGCCACCATCGTCGTGCGCCATCGGGATCGTCGAGACACCCGGTTCTGTCTCTGCGATCGCCGCGCCGGAATCGAGCACCCCACCCGCTGCATCGGCCAATGGCAGGATTGCGGCCGGCGGCAGATCCTCGCCGACAGTCAACGCAACCGACGTGCCGAGCGAGTCCTCGAGGGTGAATGGGTCCGACGTGGTGTCAGGGACGGTGAGCCGGACATCGGCTTCCTCGACCTGTCCATCCGTGATGTCCGCGACAGCAACCGAGGCCGGATCGATCACGCCGACGGCCACCGCAGAGCCGATCGCGATGGCCTCGTCGCTGCTCTCCTCGGCATGGGCGCTCACTGTCGACGTGACCGTCGCGACCAGCGCCAAGAGCAGGATTCCGTTCACCTTGACGAACGATCTCACGGGTCCTCCTCAGAGCAGATCGGCCCACCGTACGTCGCGAGACGAGCGTGGGACCGCGCGCTCGGGACGACGTCGACTTCCGGTCACCGGTCTTCGGCGCGATGCTCGCGAACGACCGACGCGGCCCCGCATACGCTGGAGCCGTGACGCGCTACTCGTACCTCGGCCCCGCCGGCACCTTCACCGAGCGCGCGCTGCTGCAGGTGCCCGGCGCCGACGTCGCAGAGCGCGCCCCCGTCGCGAACGTCGCCGAGGCGCTGCGCGACGTGACGGACGAGCGATCGGATGCGGCGATGATCGCCGTCGAGAACTCGCTCGAGGGCGTCGTGACCGCGGCGCAGGACGCGCTCGCCACCACCCCTGGCCTCCGCATCCGCTCCGAGCACCTCGTGCCGGTGTCGTTCTCGCTCGTCGCGGCGCGCGGCACGCGGCTGGAGGACGTGGAGGTCGTCGTCGCGCATCCCGTCGCCTACGGGCAGTGCCTCGCCTGGCTCGGCGAGCACCTGCCCGCGCACCAGCACATCCCCGCGCCGTCGAACGTCACGGCGGCGATGGCGCTGCAGCCGGGCCAGGCCGCGCTCTCGACGCCGTCGATCACCGACCACGTCGACGTGGCCGTGCTCGAGACCGACGTCATCGACAACCCGAACGCCGTGACGCGCTTCGCGCTCGTCGGTCGCGACGGCGCGCTGCCCGCGCGCACCGGCGCCGACAAGACGTCGGTCATCGCCGAGCTGCCGAGCGATGCGCCCGGCGCGCTGCTCGAGATGCTCGAGCAGTTCGCGACCCGCGGCGTCAACCTGTCGCTCATCCAGTCGCGGCCCATCGGCGACCGGCTCGGCCGCTACCGGTTCGTGCTCGACCTCGACGGCCACGTCGCCGACGAGCGCGTGGCCGACGCGCTCGTCGGGCTCAAGCGCTTCAGCCCCAAGGTCGTCTTCCTCGGCTCGTACCCGCGCGCCGACGCGCAGTCGACCGACGTGCACGCCCGCTACGGCGACGCATCGTTCGTCGAGGCGCGCGACTGGCTGCGCGGCCTGCTCGCCGGCGAGCCGGAGGCGTAGCCGTGCGTCGCCTGATGCATCGCACCTTCGGCGGTCCGGCCGTGCTCGAGCTCGAGCAGGTGCCGGACCCCGAGCCCGGACCCGGCGAGGTGCGCGTGCGCGTGCACGCCGCGGCGCTCAATCCCGTCGACTGGAAGATCTTCTCCGGCACCGCCGCCGCGACGAGCCGCGGCCTCGAGCCGCCGCTCGGCGTCGGCAACGACATCGCGGGCGTCGTCGACGCCGTCGGCGAGGGCGTTCCCGACCTGGCCGTCGGCGATCGCGTCTTCGGGTCGGCGCGCACACGCGCCATGCAGGACCGCACGATCGTCGACCCGGCGGTCGAGCGCCTCGCGCGCATCCCCGACGGCCTCGACGACGTCCGGGCCTCCGCGCTCGTCGTCGCCGGTCGCACGGCGTGGGCGGGCGTCGAGCAGCTGCACCTCGAGCGCGGCGAGACGCTCCTCGTGAACGGCGCCGCCGGGGGCGTGGGCGTGCTGGCCGTGCAGCTCGCGAGCCACCGCGGCATCCGCGTGCTCGGCACCGCGAGCGAGCGCAACCACGACCGCCTCCGCGTGCTCGGCGCCGAGCCCGTCGCGTACGGGGAGGGTCTCGTGGATCGGCTGCGGGCGCTCGGCGGCGTCGACGCCGTCTTCGAGACCCACGGCACGGCGGGCATCGACGCGGGAATCGCGCTCGGCGTGCCCGTGGCGCGCATGGTGGGCATCGCGACGAAGGGCCACGCCGGCGTCGCGGGAGTGGCCACCGACCTCGCCGTCACCGGCGCGCTCGACGAGCTCGCGGCGCTCGCCGCCGACGGCACGCTCGACGTGCCCATCGCCGGCACCGTGCCGCTCGAGGATGCGGCCGACGCGTACCGCGTGCTCATGGGCGGCCACGTGCACGGCAAGCTCGTCGTCGATCTGCTCGCCGGCTGAGGTACCTCACCGTCCGCGCCGCGGGCAACCCCCGGCGCCGTCGAACGGCGCTCCCGTAGCGTCGCGAGAGCGACGTCCGAGCGTCGCGACGAGGGAGGCGACGGTGAGCGAGCGCGACGAGCTGCTCGACGAGGTGTGGGACGACTGGCGCGAGAGCGTGACGATGGCCCCCGCCGACCTCGAGCGCTGGCTCGAGACCGACGACTCCCGTCGCGTCGGCGACTCCGACGGCGGCGAGTCGACGGGCCACCGCTCGGGACGCCGCATCGTGCGCCTGCTGCGCACGCGCAAGAACGACCTCACCCTCGACGACGTGCGATGGATGCGGAAGGTCGTCGGCTACGTGCACCGCCACCTCGCGCAGCGTCCGGACGGCGACGTGCGCGAGACCGACTGGCGGTACTCGCTGATGAACTGGGGTCATGATCCTGCCGCGTGAGCACCGCCCCGTGCGCGCCTCGGTCGTGGTGCCCGTGAAGGACGATGCGCGAGAGCTCGCCGCCTGCCTCGCCGCGCTCGCACGGCAGAGCCGACCCGCGGACGAGATCGTCGTCGTCGACAACGCATCGAGCGACGACTCCGCCGACGTCGCACGCGCGGCGGGCGCCGTCGTCGTGCGCTGCGACGTCCCCGGCATCCCGGCCGCCGCATCGCGCGGCTACGACGCCGCGACCGGTGACGTCATCCTGCGCCTCGACGCCGACTGCCGGCCCGACGAGGCATGGATCGCGCGCATGCTGCGGTCGCTCGACGAGGACCCGAGCGTCGCCGCGGTCTCCGCCGGCGCCGCGTTCGTCGACGGGCCGCGCCTGCTGCGCCGACCGCTCGAGGCCCTGTACCTCGGCACCTACGTCGTGCTCACGTCGGCCGCGCTCGGGCATCCGCCCGTCTTCGGCTCGAACGTCGCCATGCGCCGCGAGGCGTGGGAGGCGGTGAGCGCGCACGTGCACCGCGACGACCCGGAGCTGCACGACGACCTCGACCTCGCCTTCCACCTCGGCGAGCGGCATCGGGTGCGCTGGGTGCGACGGTCCCGCGGCATGGGCATGTCGATGCGTCCCTTCGGCCCCGGTCGCGGGTTCGGCCGTCGGCTCGTGCGCGGCATGCGCACCGTCGCCGTGCACTGGCCCGAGGAGTTCCCGCCGCTTCGCTGGTCGCGCCGCGCCGTCGGTCGATCGATCACGCCACGCAGACGTGCACGCAGGAGCGGCGAGGCCGCGGGCACGGGATCGCAGGCGACGCGATGACCGGCTCGATCGTGGGCGACCTCGAGGACGGCGACCTGCACGTCGCGACCTGGAACATCCGCAGGCGCGTGCCGACCCTGCAGGCCGCGGACCGCTGGCGGCTGCGGGCGCCGCGCCTGCGTGCCGCGCTGCACGTCGAGCGCCCGGCGATCCTCGCCGTGCAGGAGGCCATGCCGGACCAGGCGACGTTCGTGCGCGAGTCGCTCGGCCCCGGCCATCGCGTGCTCGGCCGCGGACGCGCCGCCGACGGCGGCGACGAGGCATGCCTGCTCGTGGTCGACGAGGAGCGGCTCGAGGTGCTCGAGTGGTGGCAGCACGCGCTCTCGGACGAGCCGGAGCGCCCCGGCTCGCGGTCGTGGGGCAACCGGTTCCCGCGCGTGCTCGTCGCGGCGGCGCTGCGCGATCGCGCGACCGACGCGATCGTGCTCGCGATCTCGACGCACCTGTCGCTGTCGTCGCGGCGCTCGCGACTGCGCTCGGCGGCCGCGATCCGTGACGTCGTGCAGGAGTGCGGACGCCCCGCGATCGTGCTCGGCGACCTCAACGCCGGCGAGGGATCGTCGACCGTCGCGGCGCTGCAGGCCGACGACCTGCTGCACGACGCCTGGGCCGTCGCCGAGGATCGCACGACGCCGCTGTGGGCGACGCACGCCTCCTACCGCTCGCCTCGCGAGCGCGGTCGCAGGCTCGACTGGATCCTCGTGAGCGACGGCGTCGAGGTGCGCCGCACCGCGATCGACGGCCGCTCGTTCGACGGCGGCTGGCCGTCGGACCACCTCGGCGTGCACGCCGTCGTGCGCGTGCCCGGGGCGGCCGCGTGAGCCGGGAGCGCATCGGCACCGACTTCGTCCGCAGGCCGGGCTCGGCGTGGGAGGTGCTCGCCGACCTCGTGCGCGTCGCCGGATTCGCGAGCGTCGTCGCCGCCGCGATCGGCTGGGGGCCGACCGACGTCGCGGTGCTCTTCCTCGCCGCCTCGGCGGCGCTCGTGCTGCGCATGCTCGGCCTGCGCGGCGGCGTCGACGCGCTGACGGGCGCTGT
This sequence comes from Agrococcus versicolor, assembly GCF_039531815.1. Classification (NCBI taxonomy): domain Bacteria; kingdom Bacillati; phylum Actinomycetota; class Actinomycetes; order Micrococcales; family Microbacteriaceae; genus Agrococcus; species Agrococcus versicolor. The sequence continues at coordinate 391,626 of NZ_BAAAQT010000001.1, forward strand.
GATCCTCGTCGCGGCCTGGAGCGGCGTGCTCGACCTCTACGCCGCCATCGCGTGGTGGGACGTCGCGATCCACGTCGTCTGCACCGGCGTGATCGTCGTGGTCGGCATGCTGGTGCTCGCCCGCACGGGCGTCGTCGCGCATCCGAGCGCCGAGAGCACGCCCTCGTTCGTCGCGATCGCGCTCGCGACCACCCTCGGGCTCGCCCTCTCGGCGCTGTGGGAGATCGTCGAGTGGCTCGGCCACAACCTCGTCGACGAGGCGATCTTCGTCGACTACGACGACACGATCGGCGACATCGTGGCCGGTGGCGCGGGGGCCGTGCTCGCGGGGCTGCTCGTGGCGACCGTGCGGCTCGAGCGGGTCAGCCCCGACGAGGATCGAGCACGGTGATGCCGGCACCCGGTGCGTCGGCGCCGACGAGCGTCGCCGCCTCGGCGAGGCCCACGGTGCGGCGCACGAGCAGGTCGGGGCGCAGGGCGCCGTGGACGACGAGGTCGAGCAGCCGCGGGTAGTCGCGCGCCGACATGCCGTGGCTGCCGAGCACCTCGAGCTCCCAGCCGATGACGCGGTCGAGGGGCAGCGCGGGCGGCGCGCCTGCGAGCAGCCCCACCTGCACGTGCCGTCCGAGCCGCCGCAGCGAGCGCACGCTCGACGTCGCGGTCTCGGCGCTGCCGACGGCGTCGAGCGACACGTGGGCGCCGCCGTGCGTGCGCTCCACGACCTCGGCGACGGCCTCCGGCCCCGCGAGCACCGCGTGCTCGGCGCCGAGCTCGAGCGCGAGCGCGAGGGCATCCTCGCTGCGATCGACCGCGACGACGCTCGCGCCGAGGGCTCGCGCGATCATGACGGCGCTCAGGCCGACGCCGCCCGCGCCCCAGACCGCCACCTGCTCGCCCGGCTGCAGTCGCGCGCGGGCCGAGAGCGCGCGGAACGCCGTCGCGAAGCGGCATCCGAGGCTCGCGGCCGCCGCGTCGTCGATGCCCTCGGGCAGCGCGACGAGGTTGGCGTCGGCGGCGCGCACCGCGACGAGCTCGGCGTGGGACCCGGGATGCGTGAAGCCGGGCTGGGTCTGGTCGGGGCACACCTGCGCGTGCCCGGCGAGGCACCATGCGCACGTGCCGCAGCCGTGCACGAACGGCACCGTGACGCGGTCGCCGACGTGCCATGCCGTCACGCCCTCGCCGACGCTCGCGATCGTGCCGGCGAGCTCGTGGCCGGGCACGTGGGGGAGCGTGACGGAGTCGTCGTGCCCGGCCCACGCGTGCCGATCGCTGCGGCACAGGCCCGACGCGGCGACGCGGACGACGACGCCGCCGCTCGGCGCGACGGGCTCGGGCACGTCGCGCACGACGATGGGCCCGCCGAAGCGGTCGTAGACGAGCGCGCGCACGACGACCTCCCGCGAGCAGGCGCTAGGAGACGGGGCGCGCGAGCGGCACGCGCGTGGGCGCCTTCACGATCAGCGCGTTCGGCTGGATCGTGAAGCGCATCGCGATGGCCTCGCCGTACGAGTCGCCGTCGATCTGCACCGGCATGGGCTCGTCGAGCCGCGCCGCGAACGATCGGCACTGCCCGTACCCGAGGGTCGGCACGGCCTTCTGCGGGCCGATGAGCCTCCGGCGCCGCAGCACGCGCGTGAGCAGCGCCGAGTTCACGGCGACGTACTTCGCGACCTGCAGCCAGCCGTACGCGTCCTTCGGGCGGAGGATGGCGATGTCGAGCCTGCCGTCGTCGATGCTCGCCTCGGGCAGCAGCACGACGTTGCCGGTGAGGGCGCCGCAGTTGCCGACCATGAGGGTGTTGAGTCCCACGGTGCGCTGCTGGCCCCCGTCGACGCGGTAGCGCATCCGCACGCGCTGGATGCGCTGGAACGACTTCACGATCGCGTCGACGTAGGCGAGCCAGCCGACCTTCCTCTTGAGCTCCGAGTCGGTGTTCTCGATCATCGCCGCGTCGAGCCCGAAGCCGGCGATGACGGCGAACGCGTGCTTCTGCTTCGCGCCGCCGGGCTGCTCGAACTCCGCCCAGCCGACGTCGATGCGGCGGTCCTTGCCGTCGAACGCCGTGCGCACGGACGCGCGCAGGAACGTGACGTCGATGCCGAGGTTGCGCGCCAGGAGGTTGCCCGTGCCCGAGGGCACGAGGGCGAGGGCCGTGTCGGTGCCGGCCAGGATCTCGGCTGCCATGCGCACCGTGCCGTCGCCGCCGGCGACGAGCAGGACGTCGACCTGCTCGGCCACCGCGTCCTCCACGGCCTTGCGGCCGTCGTCGTCCGCGGCGGTCTCGAACCAGACGGGCTCGTCCCAGTCGTCGGGCTGCGCGCCGGCGATCGCCTTCTCGAGCGCTCGTCGGTCTGCCTTGACGGGGTTGTAGACGACGGCTGCTCTCACGCGCTCAGCCTAGACTGGGCGGGTGATCGACCCCTCCCTCTTGCGCGAGCAGCCCGAGTCGGTACGGCACAGCCAGCAGGTGCGTGGCGACTCCGTCGACGTCGTCGACGATGCGCTCGCCGCCGACGCGTCGCGTCGCGCGGCGATCGGCGAGTTCGAGCGCCTGCGAGCTGCCCAGAACGCGCACGCCGCGCTGGTGGGGAAGGCGTCGAAGGACGAGCGCCCAGCCCTCATCGCGCAGGCGAAGGAGGCATCGGAGTCCGTGAAGGCCGCGCAGGCGGCCGTCGGCGAGGCCGAGTCGGCCTTCGATGCCGCGATGGGGCGCATCGGCAACCTCGTGCACCCGTCCGTCCCCGCGGGCGGCGAGGCCGACTTCGCGCTGCTGTCGACCCACGGCACCGAGCGCACGTTCGACTTCCCGGCGCGCGACCACGTCGAGCTCGCCGAGGGCCTCCGCGCCCTCGACCTCGCGCGCGGCGTCAAGGTCGCCGGCAGCCGCTTCTACTTCCTCTCGGGCATCGGCATGCGCCTCGAGCTCGCCATCATGCTCATGGGCCTCGACGAGGTGCTCGCCGACGGCTTCACGCCGCTCGTCACGCCGACCCTCGTGCGCCCCGAGGTCATGCAGGGCACGGGCTTCCTCGGCGAGCACGCCGCCGAGGTCTACCACCTGCCCGCCGACGACCTCTACCTCACGGGCACCTCCGAGGTCGCGCTCGCCGGCTTCCACGCCGACGAGATCCTCGACGTCGAGCAGCCCCTGCGGTACGCCGGGTGGTCGACGTGCTACCGCCGCGAGGCCGGCTCCGCAGGGCGCGACACCCGCGGCATCCTGCGCGTGCACCAGTTCAACAAGCTCGAGATGTTCTCGTACGTGAGGCCGGATGAGGCGGAGGCCGAGCACGAGCGCCTGCGCGCGCTGCAGGAGCGCATGCTGCAGGCGTGCGAGCTCGACTACCGCGTCATCGACGTCGCCGCGGGCGACCTCGGGTCGTCGGCCTCGCGCAAGTTCGACATCGAGGCGTGGGTGCCGTCGCAGGGCACCTACCGCGAGCTCACGTCGACGTCGAACTGCACGACCTTCCAGGCGCGCAGGCTGCAGACGCGGTACCGCACCGAGACGGGACGCACGGCGCCCGTCGCGACCCTCAACGGCACCGCGGCGACCACGCGGTGGCTCGTGGCGATCCTCGAGACGCACCAGCAGGCCGACGGATCCGTGCGGGTGCCCGAGCGGCTGCGGCCGTACCTCGGCGGCCTCGAGGTGCTGGAGCCGGTGGCATGACCGATCGCTGGCTCATCGCCCTCGACATCGACGGCACGACCGTGCGCGAGGACGACTCGCTCTCCGAGCGCGTGGCGGAGGCCGTGCGCGCCGTCGTCGACGCCGGGCACCTCGTCGTGCTCGCGACCGGCCGCTCGCAGTCGACCACCGAGTCGCTCGCCGTGCGCGTGGGCATCGAGCCCGAGTGGCTCGTCGTCGCCAACGGCGCGCTCATCCTGCGGCGCGAGGGCGGCGAGTACGTGCGCGAGCACGTCGAGGTCTTCGACGCGGCGCCCGCGCTCGAGCGCATCGTGCAGGGCCTGCCGGATGCGCGCTTCCTCGTCGAGGACGCCTCGGGCTTCCGCCGCTACACGCGCGGCATGGACGACTGGAACCTCGACCGAGCCGAGGAGGTCGCGTTCACCGGCCTCGCCGTCGAGCCCGCGATGCGCGTCGTCGTCATGAGCCCCGACCACGGCGTCGAGGAGTTCCTCGAGATCGTCGAGGGCATGGGCCTCCACAAGGTCTCGTACGCCATCGGCTTCTCGTCGTGGCTCGACATCGCCCCCGACGGCGTCAACAAGGCCACGGGCCTGCAGCGCGTCGTCGACGCGTCCGGCATCCCGCGCGAGCGCGTGCTCGTCGTCGGCGACGGCCGCAACGACATCGACATGCTCGAGTGGGCGGCCGCCGGCGGCGGTCGTGCCGTCGCGATGGGGCAGGCGCCCGACGAGGTCGTCGCCGCGTCGAACGAGCAGACCGCGACGGTCGACGAGGACGGCCTCGCCGACGTGCTCGAGCCGCTCGCCGCGATCGACTCGGCGCGCTCCTAGCCCCCTCGCGCAGGCGCGCCGCACGCTGGGCATCCTCATAGCGAGGCCCACGGCGCTCGCAGAGCCTCGCCCGATACCATGGGCCGTCCGCGCCGCGGGCCAGGAGGGCTGTCCGAGCGGCCGATGGAGCCGGTCTTGAAAACCGGTGGGCAGCGATGCCTCGTGGGTTCGAATCCCACGCCCTCCGCGCATCCGCCCATGTCGTCGTCCGGGAAGGAGACCGATGGCACCGCCGAAGATCGTCGACGCGCCTGAGGTCCGACCGCGCCATGGGCGCCTCCGGCGTCGGCATCCCGTGCGTCGCATCGTCGGCCTCGTCGCCCTCGGCCTCACGGTCGTGCTCGTGTCGACCGTGGGGGTGCTCGGCGTCTCGTTCCTGCAGCTGCAGGGCGACATCGAGACCGTCGACCTCGGCGGCGACCCGCCTCCCGCGTTCGCCGAGCAGCAGGGCGGCTTCAACATCCTGCTCGTCGGCTCCGACTCGCGCGAGGGCCAGGGCTCGGTCGACGACGGCTACACCGGCGGCGCCCTCAACGACGTGACGATGCTGCTGCACGTCTCCGAGGACCACCAGCGTGCGACGGTCGTCTCCTTCCCGCGCGACCTCCTCATCGACTTCCCCGCCTGCGCGAACCCCGAGGGCGGGGCCGATGCGCCCGCAGCCCGCGGGCAGCAGCTCAACACCGCGCTCGGTCGCGGCGGCCTCGCGTGCGTCGCCACCGTCGTCGAGTCGATCTCGGGCCTCGACATCCCGTACGCCGCCGTCATCGGCTTCGACGGCGTCGTCAACATGTCGTCGGCCGTGGGCGGCGTGCCCGTGTGCTTCGCCGGCGACATCGAGGATCCCTACACCGGCTTCTCGATCACCGAGGGCACGCACGAGATCGGCGGCGCGCAGGCGCTCGCCTTCCTGCGCATGCGCCACGGCGTCGGCGACGGCTCCGACCTCTCGCGCATCTCGTCGCAGCAGGTCTTCCTCTCGGCCCTCATCCGCAAGCTGCAGTCGGACGCCGTGCTCACCGACCTCGGTCGCCTGTACTCGATCGCCCAGGTCGCGACGAGCAGCATGACGATGTCGTCGTCGCTCAACGACATCGGCACGATGGTGTCGATGGCTCGCGTGCTCGCCGACATCCCGCTCGACACGATGCAGTTCATCCAGTACCCGTCCGCGTCGAACGGCACGGGACGCGTCGTGCCGACGGCCGTGGCCGACGAGGTCATGGCCCTCATCGCCGCCGATCAGCCGGTGACGCTCGACCCGAACGCGACCGGCCAGGGCGCCGAGGCCACGGGCACGCCGACGGATCCCGCGGCGACCGATCCTGCCGCGACGAGTGCGCCGCCGACCGACCCCGCGCCGACGAGCGCGGCGCCGACGGATCCTGCCGCGACCGACCCTGCCGCGACGGATCCGGCTGCGTCGCCGCCCGCGTCCGAGGCGCCCATCGAGGGCGTGCAGGGCACGGATGCGTCGCAGGAGACGTGCGTCGTCCCGTACCAGTTCTGAGCGCGAGGCGCCCTGGTCGACGGGGTGCCGAGGCCCGCGCGGCGTTTGCTAGAGTTGCCTCCGGCCTGCAAGGCCATGGAGACGTCGCATAGTTCGGCCGAGTGCACCACCCTGCTAAGGTGGAGTCCCCTTATAGGGGACCGAGGGTTCAAATCCCTCCGTCTCCGCACTGCGAAAAGCCCCGACTGCCCCGAAATCACGGGGGAGTCGGGGCTTCTGCGTTGGTCGCTACGACGCTGCTGGCAACATCTTGGCAACAACTCGTGCCGCGATGGCCTGATCGAGGCGCTCCGTGAGAGCGTCGAGGTCGTCGTCGAAGAGGTCCGCGTACTGGTCGAGCGTCATCGCCGCGGACGCGTGACCGAGCATCCGCTGGATCGCCTTGACGTTCGCGCCGGCCGAGACGGCGAGCGAGGCGGCCGTGTGTCGCAGGTCGTGCAGCACCATGGGCTCGACCTCGGCCTTCGCGAGAGCCGTCTTCCACCAGGACTTCGAACCGGCACTCGCACGGGTGCGCTTCATGAAGCCGCCGTGGCCATCGTCGAAGATGAGGTCGTCGGGTCCCTTGCCCTCGCATGCGAGCGCGATTCGGTCGAGAACCTCGCGCGTGACCGGGACCTCGCGATTCTCGTTCGTCTTGGTCGAGTCGAGGTGGAACTCACCATTGACCTCGACCGCGTTGCGCGTGATGGAGAGCCGGCGGCGCAGGAAGTTCACGTCGCGAACGCGGAGGGCCACGAGCTCGCCCCAGCGGAGCCCGCAGTAGCCGAGGGTGAGGACGAGCGTGCCGCGGGTGCCTGCGTGCTCGGCGACGCTCCAGAGCTCCTCGTGCGTCATGTAGCGGCGCGGGCGTGCGGCCGCCTTCTTCGGCAGCTTCACGCCCCGCGCAGGGTTGGACGAGATGCGGCGGTCGCGCTCGGCGACGCCGAGGATCCCGTCGATGATCCCGAAGGCTGGACTCACGACCGTCGACGACTTGTCGATCCCGGCAACCCACGACTGGATCTCGCTGTGGCGGATCGTCGAGATGACCCGCGAGCCCCACGCAGGCTCGACGTAGTTCCGCCACGACGCCTCGAGCGGCGCGTACGAGGAGGGCTTGAGCAGTCGCTGCTTGTCGGCGAGCCACGGGGCGGCGAGATCGCCGACCCGAGCCCTGGCGTCGCTCGGGCTGATGTAGGTCCCATCGCTCTTTGCGACGGTCTGCCGCGCGATGTGCTCGAGCGCGGCCTTCTTCGTCTCGAACCCGCGCTTCTGCGTCTGCTTGTGGTCCGGACCGCGCCACACGGCGCGGTAAAGAGTCCTGCCACGTGCAACGTAAGGGTAGACGCTAGCCATGTGCTTCCTCCTTCGTGAGCCGCTCCTGCTCCTTCGCGATCCGCTCGAGCAGTGCCATTCGATCAGAAGCATCGAGGCCCGAGTCGGGTCCGAAGCCCGGCATATTGTCCTGCACCGTGTCGCCGAACTTCTCTTCGCGCTTGCCAACCAGTCCGCTCGTTGGTTGGCGCGGGTGCACACCGAACTTCTCGAATGCCCGGGCGTTGTCGTTCGCCCGGCGCTGCCGCACTGCCTCTGTCGTCTCATTGCGGTACTCCCGAACGATGTCCTCGACTCCTTCGAGGAGGAGCTCCTCCAGCTCACTAGTGACGTGGGCGAGGTCGTCGGCTCCAACTGCCAGTGCGTACTGCATCTCCTCAAAGCGTCGAAGTGTGTCCTTGAGGTGGGCGCGATCGTCAGCGATTCGGCGGAGCAGGACGTCGCTGGGCACATCGACTGACGGGCGGGTGAGAGCCAGCGGGTCGATCTCGAGAGTGTCGGCGAAGGCGAGCGCCTCGCCGAGCGTGACCTTGCGATCCCCCCTTTCAATCTTTCCAATCGTGGGCTGACTCATTGGGAAGCCGCGGTAGGTCATCTCCGCCGCGAGAGCGTCCTGGCTCTTTCCTGTGTCGAGGCGATACGCCCTGATCGTCGCGCCGACCGCGCCATCAATGTCCCTGAACTTCACAAGGTGACTGTATCAAAATCGCATGGCTTGCGTAACCATTCGTTCTGATGCATCATGATTGACGAAACCTCAATAAACCGAGAGGACGCTCGTGAACGAGAACATCGAGGTCTACCTCACGCCTCTGCAGACCTGCGCGCTGATTCCCGGGATGACGAAGGGGCACCTCGCCCAGCTTCGCTACGCGGGCACGGGGCCCGTCTTCCTGAAGCCCACCCCGCGCACCGTGCTCTACCGGCGACGCGACGTGGTTGCGTGGATCGAGGCGTCCGAGCGCACGAGCACGGCGGCGTGAGCATCGAGCGGCGCGCCCGCGATCGAGCGACGACCGGGCTGCGATGAGCGTCAAGCTCTACGGCTGGGCATGGGACCAGGTCGCTCTCATCAGCCCGGCGGCCCATCACGTACTGCTCGCCCTCGCGGAGTTCGCCGACAAGCACGGACTCTGCTTCCCTTCGCAGGCGACGCTGGCGGCGAAGACCGGGCGGGGCGAACGTACGGTCCGTCGGGCTCTGCATGAGCTGGAGGAGGCCGGCCTGATCAAGCGGTCCCGACGTCGCCGAATGGACGGTTCGCGGACCAGCGACGAGTTCCGCCTACTCCTGGGCGCAGAGGTCACTGTGCAGCCTGGCAACGACTCCGCGCAGGCGGCCAACCAGTCCGAGCAAGCGGCCAACCAGTCCGAGCAAGCGGCCAACGAGTCCAGGTCATGCGGCCTGGCTGGCCGGGCAAGAAGAACCCGTCAGAGGAACCCATCAGAGAACCCGCCAGAGAACCCTTCCCGCATCGACACCGCCTTCGCGGCATTCACGGATGCCTACCCTGCGCAAGCACATGACGGCAGTGCGGATGCCTGGCCCGCGTTCGCACGAGCCGCGAGGTCGGGCGTCGACCTCGAGCTGATCACGGAAGGCGCGCACGCGTACGCACAGTCACGAGCGAACGAAGATCCCAAGTTCACGCAGGGCATGCAGAGATGGCTCAGCAGTCGTGGCTGGGAGCGCACGTACCCGACTCAAACCCAGACCGTTCTGACCAACCGCAGTCGAGAGCTCCTCGCCCTCGTCGAACGAAACAAGGCCCAGGAGGCAAACCATGCTGAAGTCCGAGACCTCGATGCTGCTCGCGCGCATCTCGCAGTACGACGGGCGTGAGATCGACCAAGTCGCCGTCGAGCTCTGGCACGAGACGATCTTCGACCTGGACTACCCGGACGCAGTTCGTGCCGTGACAGAGCACTACCGCGCAAGCCGATACAAGGTCATGCCAGCGGAAATCATCGCGAGAGTCGCCGTCATGGAAGACGTGGTGCATGAGGCTGCGGTACGGGGACTCGAGGATCGGCACCGAAGTGAGCTTCGTGACCATCTCGGAATCGACGACGCCAGCGTGTCGCTGACGGACCTCCGTCGTCGCGCCTGGGAGCACGCAGGAGAGCCCAACGACGTGGAAGCGGCCCGCAATCTCATCCGGCGGCAGGATCGCGAGCGACGAAGCCTGGAACTGGGAAGACGTGGAGGGCTTCCGCCCGAGCTGGGCCCCAGCCGCAACTGATACTTCCGTCGAAGTGGGGTGCCGTCACGGGTACCCCACTTCGGCGCGCGCACCTCGGCAATGACGCGCCAGTTGACCCGTCGTTGAGACGGAAACTGAGGCCCCGGTTCGGGTTCGTGACTTGGATCGTTAATCACGACTTCCTCAATGAGCGCAGAACGGAGCTCTTAATCGCGCTTGCAGAGCGTGGCCTCGGCCCCCCAGACTCGCGCGCATCGCGAGCGACAGAACGCGGAGCGGCCCGCCAAGGACACCGGGGGCGAAGGGTTCCCCCAGGGGGTGTCCCTGCCGATCCGAGTCGTACATGCCCGGCCGAGAACGGGGTGGTCTCACGAGCGGCCCGACCCCGCACAGACTCCTTCGCGCGCTTGCCGCGAGAATAGGCAGATGGCCGATCGCAACGCCCTGCTTGCCTCGCTCCGGTCTGCGCCCACGGGAGAATGGCCGTTGCCGCCGGTGATCTCGAAGCCGCCAGTGCTTCCCATCGGCTCGCTGACGCCCGAGAACGCAGAGCGTCTCTTCTCTCGGCTTCTCGAAACTGACGCCGTGATCGAAGAAGCAACCCTCTACGGTGTTCCTGGTCAGGCCCAGGAGGGAATCGACGTCTACGCGCGGATCTCGCCCGCCGGCGGAAACCGAGACGAGCGCTCGAAAACCTACGTGGCGCTCCAGTCGCGACGAGTCCAGGCCGTTAGCGCATCGGCGATCACTAAGGCGATCGACGACTTTCTCGGGGGATCGTGGGCGGACCGATGCGCCCGTTTCTACTACGCAACGAGCGCGAACCTTCGAGACACGAAGCTCGACGCCGCGATCCGCTCTGGTCGAGATCGACTTGCTGCGGAAGGAATCGCGTTCGTGGCGTGGGGTGTCGAGGAAGTGTCGACGCTCCTTCGAGACGAGCCGCGGATTGTCGATGATCTCTTCGGCCCGGGATGGGCGGTCGCCTTCTGTAGCAGCTCCGCGCTGCAGCAACTTGAACGACGGATGAGTGCGCCTGACGCTCGGGCTGCGAGGGAGGCGCTACGGAAGCTCTACCACGCCGCATTTCAGTCTGCGGGTGCACCGGCATTGCTTTCAGAGCGTGACTCGGTCACTGCGGGCTACGTCATGTTGGACACACATCCGGTCAGGGATGCCGAAGGCGGACGCTCTGCCCAGCTTGATGTGCGCATGGAAGACACGTCACCGGAGGACCCCCTCCCGACCCCGATCTACGAAGGCGGTCCCGTCCTCCGTCGCCGCAGCAGTCGTTCGCTGGCGCGCACACCCTCGAGTAGGTCTCAGGAACTCGAGCGCCAGCGCATCGATGAGTGGGCGGAATCTGGATCGTTGCGTCTGCTCCTTGGCGGTCCCGGGACAGGCAAGTCCTGCTTTCTCATGTTCGCCGCCATGGACCTGCTAGCGACGTCACCTCAGTCCGCTGCGCTCCAGCGAGCGCACAGCGGATGCCTTCCTCTCTGGTTGCCTTTCGCGTTCCTGTGTCGCCACCTTCAGGACTCCACGTCGAACTCGGTGGCCACTGCGCTCCGCGCATGGGTGACGCTGCATGGCGCACCTGAGGCTTGGGACGCGCTCGAGCCCGCCCTTGAGGATGAGCGCTCGGTTCTCATCGTCGACGGCATCGATGAATGGAGTGACCGCGTCACCGCAGACCAAGCTCTGGGCCTTATCGAGACTTTCATCGAACATCGACACATCAGCGCGATCGTGAGCGCCCGTCCACACTCCACGGAGAAGCTGCATTGGACTGGCTCGTGGCGAACGGCGACGCTCGCGCCGATGACGCCAGCGCAGCAAGTGACACTCGTTGGTCGCGCATTGGCCAAAGCGCGTCCCGACAGTTCGCGCGGGGCGGCTGCCCCGCAAGCTGAGACGTTCCTCGCTGAGCTTGCTCGATTTCCGGCCCTTCAGCCCCTCCTGCAGACGCCTCTCTTCCTCAACATGCTCGCGCGGACCTGGCGCGGAGAGTCGCTGCCAACTCAACGCTTCGCGCTCAACTCGGCACTATTGGCCTTGCTGCTCGATCGTCACCCCCAGATGAGGCGGCGCGCGTCCCATGCCTCCGGGTCTGACTTCTCTTCGTCCGACGTCTTTGTGGTTCTCCGCGGTGTCGCGTACAGCCTCCGAAAAAAGAACGCGTTTGCGGCCGTGCCGCGAGTCGAGATGGTGCGGGAGTTCCGAGACGAGCTGTGCCGAGAGGATGGCCTCGCCTACCCGTTGACGCAGGCGGCGCGTCTCGCCCGGGCGATGCTGGCCCAGGCGGAGGATGAGTACGGGATAGTCGTGCCTCACGGGGCAGGAGTCGTGAGCTTCCTTCACAGAGTCCTGTTGGATCAACTTGCCGGCGAGCACCTGGCAAGTGTGTCCCAAGAGCATTTCAAGGAAGTGCTGAAGGATCGAGTGCCGGACCCGTCTTGGCGAGACGTTCTCATGGCCGCTCTTGCGGCCAGAGCGGATCCGCAAGCGAATTCCGCGTTGATCGAGGACCTCGAGCGCCACGACGACATCGATCCCGACCACCTATTCGAACTCATCGCCAGCGCCATCGCCTCCGAGGTGGCGGTCACGGCGGATACTTCCAGCACGTGGGTGGGCCGAATAATCGAGCGGGTCGACAACCACCCCCTTGAAGGGCATCGTTCCGAGCTGATCGAGGCACTTGTCTCGATGACCAAGTTCGCGCACCTCCAACCTCAGCTGATGAAGACCTTCGCACGCTGGCTGCGCGCATCGGATCCCGAGCCGGTGTCCGCCCTGTGGGCGCTTCGGGAGCCAAGCGCTCATGAGACCGAGGTGCTCACCGTCCTGCTCTGGGGGCTAAGGCATCGGGACGATGATGCGAAGCTCAACGCCGCGCATGCAATCGCGGCACGCTACTCGGACGACCCACGAGTCGGCACCACCATTGAGAAGCTGGTGCAATCGGGTACTAGTGCTGTGGATCAGGCCTACGCACTACTGTGCCTAGGCACAGGGTGGCCGACATGGCCCAAACTGCCTGAGCTGCTCGCGTGGGCGCGCGAACAGTCCACACCCGAGCTGAGGGTGTGCGCCATCCACCTTCTGCAAGATGCCGAAGCGCCGTCCCGCCATCTAACGGATCAAGAGCGTGGGTGGCTGGTTGACCTGTTGCGCGATGACAATATTCGCCCCACCGATCACTGGGAACGCCTGGCCGCACCGCTGATCCAGGATGCGCTGGCGGGAAACTCGCAGTCAGCGGCGTTCGTGCTCGAGACGTTGTCGACTCGGAATGGAGGTAATCGCTCGCTTGCGTGGCTCCTTGCGTGCACCACGCACAAGGAGGACGGCCAGATACGTGCATGGGTGGTCGAGCAACTTGCTCACCCCGAGCGTCATGGACTGGCTCTGTACAACCTCGCGCTCATGCCCGACGCCTGGTACCTCGATGGGGCGTTTCTGCGAGCTGCCTCAGTGGGCGTGAAGGATGCAGCTGATCGCGCTCTGCTCGACGGCGGATTTTACGAGGTAGTGCGGCGTCTTCCAGACGATGAGGCGAAGGCGACCCTGCTCGATGCGCTCGACGCGTGGCGTCCCGCCGGAGCGGCAGCTGCGCTCCTTCGCCGCTTTCCGAACGATCGCCTGGTGCGATCCGTGATCACGGACCGTCTTAGGGGTAGCTACTCGTCCGCCGCGCCGCTTGCGCCGGTCGCCGTTGAGGCTCTAGGGGACTCTGACGGTCTGGAGCTGCTGGCAGCGTTGCTCCGCGAGCCCGAAAGTAGCCAGCACGCCGAGGAGCGTGTCGTCGTCGCGATGTCGTTGGCTCGCGCCTGGCGCGACCTTGCCGGGAGGACTGATGACCCGCGGGCTCTCGCAGTGCTGGCGAGGAATGACGCCGACGATCTGGCAACGCGCTGCGTTGCCGTCGACACCAACTTCCTCTCATGGCACGTAGATGCGATCATCGCGGCCTGGCCCGAGAATCCAGCAGTGGTGGAGTTCGCCGAACGACTTCTAGTGCAACCGCGGCGAAGTGCCAGCGGGATCGCGGATCCGACTCCAGCGGCTGTCATTCGCGCTTACGGGGCACGAACTGATGACACCGCGGCACGGATGATGAGCATCGCGCTCGGCCGGTTCGCCTATCTGCCTCCGCAGCTGCGGGAGGTCCTCGTTGGCGCGCTCACCCGGTCTGATCTGTCGCCGAAGACCCTCAGCACCACGCTGAAGCATTGGCCGATGGATCCCGACCTAGCTGTCCAAAGGACGAGCGCCGTCGGATTGATTCGCCGACTCGAGCGTTATCGACTGTCGCCCGAGGCTGACGCCGATCAAGTCACTGACGTCTCTAATTGGTTGCGCGAGCAGACACGAGAAGAGCTCTGTGCCTATGGGCCCGCGTTCCAAGACCGGCGACAAACGGCCTGGGTAAGCATGCTGATGCTTGGCGACCTTCGCCTGCATGACGGGCTCCGGGAGACGATCGGGAACCCCACACAACCCGGGACGGCGCTCTCGCACCTCTTCGGTGGGCTCGACAGAGAGCTCATCGAGCTCGTCAATAGGCATTGGGTCGACCTCTTTAACCACTTCGGAGAGGACATCTTCCACCTGCTCAACCAAGCTCGTCGTCGTGAGGCGAACGTGGATGACGCTCGTAGAACGGTGTTGGGGTACCTGAGCACATCGGGTACGGTCGCACCCGCTATCGAGTCACTCCTCCTCACAGAAGCATCGCCTGAGCTCGAGCTCGAGCTCGCGCCGAGCCGGGAGTACCTGCTCTGGAAGTATCGCCGTGGACAGCGGGATCGAGGCCTTTTCACCGCATTCCTTGATGCTGCAGGCGACGGGGACGCTCTCGATGACGAGGATGACCCGTTCTATGCGCGGCTAGTTGATTCCTCATCGTGGGAGCTCCCAATCGAGGTCATCCGTCGACTAGTCGTGGAGCACTCCAATTTCGATGTCGAACCCGCGCTCAGGGCTCTGTTCTGCGAGCTCTTTCCCGACGACGTGCAAAGTAGGGCAATGTTCGAAGATCTCGAACGCTGGTTCGGGTCGTATGGCTCCCGGGAGTCGCGGTCGTGGCGAGACACTCTCGCGATCTCGGTCAGGTGCTCGACCGCCGAGGCTCTGCCCGTGATCTATGCTCGAGCGCACCTGCAGATCGTTCGGCGAACTTACCCGCAGGACACTTTCCCGCTGCTCACGTCTCCGCTAGTTCGTCGAATCCGTGAAGATGATGCGGCGGCGACTGAGGTAAACGCAGTCCTCCGAGATCGTCGTTTTGCCGACACCGATACTCCGGTTTGGAGCACCAGCGCGACCCGTCCCAAAGCGGCTGCGCTGGAGTGCACAGCGCAAGACACATTCCTCATGGCTCTTGCTCTGCGACAAGCCGGCCGACTCGATGCCACAGTGGCCGCGCAGGTGGCGGCGAGACTGATCGACGAGGACGCGACAACTGTCGTCCACGACCCATTCACGGGTCGCGAGCGCTCCGTCCTTCTTGCTGCGCCGACATTGCTCGGCGCCTGACTGAGGGTCAACGGCTAGCGCGTCGAGGCCGCGCCTGATGAAGAGTAGGGCAACGCAAACTGCCTTGGAGCTAGGTCGCGCCGTGCCCGCGAGCAGTCCACTTCGCTGAGACTCCGAACCGAACTCGGCGCGAGCCAGTTTCATGTGTCGGTAGGTCCGTCGCGAGGCCTCGAGGAGTAGTTCCCGCGCGGACGATCTTCGCTACCCGGCGTGCAGGATCGTGCCGTCGTCAGCGACCGTCATTCCATGCGAGGTGAAGCGTCGAATGACCTCCCTCGCCTGGAAGCCCGTGAAGAAGCCGATTCGGCCGTCCGGATCAACATCCACCAGGTCCAGGAGCTGGGCACGGACGACGAACTTGGCAAGACGGGTCACGGCTCTGATCTCGGGCGAAGTCGGGTCGGTCTCGCGGTCAGGATGCTTCAGGTCGTTGTTCATTCGAGCGATCGCGCTCGCGATGCCGAGACGGCTTCCGATCGCCGGTAGGTCGAGGCCGGCCTCGTCGAGGCACTTCAGGATGTTCACGTGCTGAGGACGTCGGGCCTTGCGCTCGAACCGGTAGTGCCCGAAGCGGTCGAGAGCCATCGCGAGCATCATCAGCTGCGGCTCGACGAAT
Source organism: Agrococcus versicolor (assembly GCF_039531815.1). NCBI lineage: Bacteria > Bacillati > Actinomycetota > Actinomycetes > Micrococcales > Microbacteriaceae > Agrococcus > Agrococcus versicolor. Next base: position 407,301 of record NZ_BAAAQT010000001.1, read on the forward strand.
CGCGTCGCCCCGTTGAACACCTCGACCGCGGGGTCGACGGCGCGGCGGAACTCATCGTCGGCGTAGCGATCGATCCACCGAACGAAGCCGCCGTCGATGAGGGGCTCGATACCGACCGACAGGTTGACGCGGTGGAGGTCGTCCGACTCCGGTTCGTCGTGATCGCGAACCGTGCTCCGTAGCTCGACGCGAGACGACGTCCCCGTGACCGCGGTCCCGCCGGCCGTCCAGGTCGGAAACTCGTCGTCCTGCAACCAATGCTCGCGCCAGCGCACCGGCGCGCCGTAGAGCAGGGTCAGCAGCGCCCGGATCGGCCAATGAGCCGAGAAGTGATCACTCACGATCGATCCGTCCGTGCGCCTCGTCTCGAGATACGGCCTCGAGTCGACGATCTCGAAGTGTTCGCCATCGCGCCCGGTCCAGCTCGCGCGGGAGACTAGTGAGTACGTGTAGCCCTGGGCTTCCCACTCGATCCGTTCCTGAGGTTCGAGCGACACCACGATGCGCCTCGTCCCTCCTGCCTCTCCGATCGTCACTGGCGCGAACCCGCAGAGCGGCCCGAGCCCGTCGAGCACGGAGGCGAACCGCTCCACCGCGTATGCAGACTGCCAGGAGCGGGGGAGTCCGAAGACGGTCACGTCAGCGCGCACCTGCACACTCACGATGCCGTGTCCTCGCATGCGCACCACGCCGGGGTCGATGAGGGTGATCGAACCTCCTCCGTCGTCGAAGATCAGCGTCGATGGGATTTGTGCACCCATGTCCTCGAACCAACGCTCGGGTCGTGCGAACTGTGGCATCCGGGAGGCGTAGGAAACGTGCAGCGTCGTGCCAGTCGCGGGATTGAACGTCACTGTCCCTGCGACGGCGGGATCGTCTTCGACACCGTCGTCCTCGACGAAACCGGTCCTGAGGTCTTGCTCGCTCATGACCTGCAGCCAAGCAGTGCCGAACGATGAACGCCGCACGCAGCGTCGGAGTGTGGCGTCCTACACGTCGAGTGGGGGACGTGCGAGAGGTGTTTGTTGGCTGCCCTGCCATGGATGAGCCTCGTCGTTCACGCTCGAACGCGTAGGCGTGCTGCAGGGCACGAAGTCGTACCTCATGCAGGACGAGGACGGCCAGACGGTCGACAGCCTCAGCATCTCGGCCGGCCTCGACTATCCCAGCGACGGGCCCGAGCATGCGCACCTCGCGTCGACGGGGCGCGTCACCTACGCGCCGACCACCGACGACGAGGCGATCGAGGCGTTCCGACTCCTCTCGCCTACGGAGGGCATCATCCCTACCCTCGAGTCCGCGCATGCACTGGCCGGCTCGATGAAGCTCGCCGCGGACATGGGCCCGGAAGCCCTCGTACTCGTGAACCTCTCGGGGCGCGGCGACAAGGATGTCGCGACGGCCGCCCGCCACTTCGGTCTGCTCGACGAAGACGCGGTGCAGCTGTGAACGCGGCGAACGGCGTCATCCCGGACGAAGCAAGCGAGTGGCCCGATGCGTCGGAGCGGAAGGGCCTCCACCGCATCTTCCTCGCGGCCCCTTCGTCGAACGCCGAGCGTCTAGAGGGAGTCGTCGCCGCGAGCAAGGCTTCTTGTACGCGGCATCGACCATGGGGTGACGGGCACGCGCTCCGACGTCGATGCCGCCGCACGCGGCGTCGTGGACCGTCTGCGAGCCGCAGGAGCTCTGCGTGCTTGCGTCGGCCTCGGAATCTCGACGCCGAGCCAGGTCAGCGAGGTGCTCGAGTACGCAGACGGCGCGATCGTCGGGTCGGCACTCGTCCGTGCTCTGCTCGAAGAGGGAATGGGCGGCGTCGAACGGCGCGTGCGTGAGATCTGCGCGGGCGTGGACCGTTGACTGCATTCTCCGTTGGCCTGGCGAGCAGCGACGGAGAGGGCTCCGAGCCCGCAAAGACGGGGCACGGGGACGGGTGGTCGGGCCGTCCGTGCTGCCAGGTGCTACGAGCGTGGGTGCATGCACTGCGGACGTTCATAGCCCAGGGAGCGATCTGATCGAAGCGAACTCATGCACATCGCCGACGCTCAGACGATCGCAGGTGTCGCCGCGGAAAAGGGTGCATGAAGTGCTGCGCGGCATGACGCGGCCGAAGAGCGCGGAGTTCATTGCCAGCCAGGTGGGCGTCGGAATCGGCGTGGCGTTGCGCCGCATCCTGAGCACGCTCACCCTCGCCCAGCAGGTGATGCGTTGGGTCGTCGATCCGTACTTCCTCGGCTCCGAACACCTCCATGCCGACGAGGCTGATGCTCGAGACGACTGTGGACTGGCGTCATCCTGCTAGCCATCCAGATGGCGCGCTCGTCGGCCATGAGGGCGTCGACGCTCTGTCGTGACCGGACTCAAGGTTGAGTCCAAGTCGACGGCGTCATCCTGAACGAATGAAGCCAGAGCGCGAAGTCTCGTTTCCTGCGCCGTTGTATGTCGTGGCGGTGCCGCTAGGGCCAGAGCCGGCCCAGGCATACACACCGATAGTTGCCCAGCCGCAGGGCGGCACATTCGACGAGGATGTGACCCCCGCGCTCATCGGCGTCGCCTACGCGCTGCACCTGCCCAAGAATCGCTTCGAAACACTCGACCTCCCGCTTCAAGGCGTCCAGGATCAGGCTCGGAGTGACCACCGGTCACATTCGATCGCGTTGATTCCCGACTCGCTCCTTGCGGACCTCGATCTCATAGAACAGTTGGTCGCAAGGTTCGACCCTGTCGTTATCTTGGCCGCGGAAGCACAACTGGAGGCAGCTCGGTCCGTCGCCGCGCACGTTGGCTTTCGACTAGCGCCGGCCAGCTTCGACTCTTTGGACCAAGAGAGTCTTGACGAGCATTGGGCCGAGTTGGCTTCACAGTGGAGCGGCGATTGGCCAGCAGGCGTCACTGTCGACTCGACCGCGATTCAGTGGACGTGGCCTCTTGCTGAAGACGGCTCAGTGCTCTCTCTTCGCCGGCTCGCCCGACTGATGGGATTTCCGCGGGGCACGATCGATGACGCTGAGTCTCCGTTCCAGTCGGCTGCCGGCGTGCGTCATCTTCGAGTTCGACTGGACGCTCTCGTCGAACTCGAAGGGGAGGGTGCGACTCCTCTTGCCGCGGAGCAGAAGCTTCCGCAGGTGATCCAAGAACAAATGAACGCCACGCGAACGCGGCTCACGGTCAGCATGTCGGGTACGTCCGGAACGTACGAACGGCTGGCGACGATCTCGGAGGGAAGCGCGCGCGGCACCTTCAACGACGACTACCCCGACGTACGCAGCCTCCTTGTCTCGCACGCATCCGCGGGTGACCACTCGATGGGCTTGGTGCTCGAAGGCGTGCTCGACCGAGCAATGTTCCAAGCGATCGCGGACCTCGAACGCCATTGGGCTGAGGGCCCGAAGCCGGCCGCAGTCAAGCGGCTGATCGATCGCATCGACAAGGCGGCGGCGAAGATCTGGACCGGCGAGTTCGTAGCCGCTATCAAGAATGCGTCCCACATCGACGCATTCACGAACTTCCCGCTTGGGCTCCTCACTCTGCCCGGCGACTCGTCACCCCTCTCAAACCGGTTGCCCATCAGCTACCGGAGCATCAATCCCTTGACGCGTGCACTACAGCTCGAGTTGAGCCCCCCGAGCCTCCATCGCATTCAACCCGGGTTCCGGATCCTCGTCGTGGAGTGCATTCCCCGCTCGGATCGAATCGGGATCGCCTCAAGGGCCGCGTGGGCAGCTATCGCGACCGAGATGGCCGCTGCGGGAGTCCGCTTCGATATCCGCGAAGTAGCCTCGCCGGATGCGTTCAGAAAGACGGTGGCGCAGGAGTCTCCCGACATCCTGATCATCAGCGCGCATGGCTTCCACGACTCAAAGTCCAACGTCGCAGGAATCGTCATCGGCGAGTCAGCGCGAAGCCTGGGGCTCGATCTGGGCCCGATGCCGCCGATGGTCATCCTCAGCGCATGTCACACTTCGCCGCGAGGCGGCGGTGTCGTCAGCATCGGCGACTTGCTATTGCGCGCCGGAGCGGAGGCCGTCCTGAGCACCCTCGTCCCTGTGAATGTCGAGCACAACGCGCAGACGGTTGGGCGATTCCTCCGGTACCTGGCCATCGCCGCCGACGAGCCGGCGAATGCTCCGAGCGCATCAATCCTCGACATTTGGCACCAGGTGCAGGGGCTCAACGTCATCAACGACATGACAACCGGCGCTTCGCAGTTGAGAAAGTGGATACTCGACAAGACCGCTGGCGACAGCGCACTCGAGGAGTTCATGCGTGGACCGCACGGGATGCGTCGAGCTCATCTCTTTGCAGACGCCGAAGCACGCCTGGTCCAGATTGCCGAGCGGCGAGGAGATGGGGAACGCGTCCGGGGCTGGCTCCGAGCCCCCGGGTACCTTCCCGAAAGCCTGATGTATCTGTTCCTCGGACGCCCGTCGAGCATTCGCGTGGGCGTTGTCACACCGTGACGGTGACCCATCGGCTGCGGCTCGTCGCTCGAGCGGATCCTCAGAGCCCGGACGCCTGCGGGCGTAGCTCGGCAGCCAATGTCGCGTCCAACGGGAGCCCGAGTCCTGCGTCAGCAGCGGCTCGCGCGCATTCAGCATCCGCGCGTCGTTCTCCGTCAGGATCGGAGGCGCGGCCAACGGCCGCGACGTCACGAACCGATTCAGGGAGGCCGCGATGCGATCCATGTTCCCGGAGCACTTCCCTGTCAGCGAGGACGATCGCCTTCGGACGTGGAAGAGCGGCCGAATCGTCTTCGATACGAACGTGCTCCTGAATCTCCTCCGCTACAGCAAGGCGAATCGCGATGACTTCCTCGAGGTGATGAGCCAGCTCGAGGACAGGTTGTGGCTCCCGCACCAGGTCGCCCTGGAGTATCTCCGGAACTGGCGCGAGGTCTCGTCCGAGCAGAAGCGCGAGCTCCAGCGGCTCATCGCCGAGATCGAAGGCATGAAGCCGCCGCGCGGCCTGGAGTCGATGCGTGCGACGTCGACATTGGACGCACAGCGAATCTCGAAGGAGTGGGAGGCGGCGAAGGCGGGCCTGCGCACGCTCGTCGAGCGTGAAGGCCTGGCTGTCGAGACGCAGCGCCATGACGACGGCGAGCCCGAGGAGACGCATTCGAAGATCACGGAGCTCTACGAAGGGAAGGTTGGAGAGGCGTTCGGAGACGACCGCATCCCGACGTTGACGGCCGAGGCCCTCAAGCGCATCAAGGCGAAGACGCCGCCAGGATTCGAGGATCGCGGTAAAGACGACGGTGGAGTAGGCGACGTGTTCGTCTGGCTGCAACTGCTCGAGTTCGCCGATCGGGAGAGTGCGCCGATCATTTTCGTCACCGACGACACGAAGAGCGATTGGTGGCACAAGCATCGTGGCGAGCGGCTCGGACCGCGCACGGAGTTGATCGCGGAGTTCACCGCGCGAGTCGGTCAGCCCGTCCTCTTCTATTCGTCGCGGCGTTTCCTCGAGGTCGCGAAAGAGACCGCGGTCGCTACTCCGTCGACCGAGGTCATCGAAGAGGCAGGCTCCGTGGCGAAGATGTGGTCGACACTCGTCGACCGATCGACCCTCATGAGCGCTACAGAAATGGGACGTCGGTTCGTCGAGGGCGACATGACACGGCGTCCCGACCCCACCTCGCTCCTGCGACGGCAACTCTTGCGACGTGATCACGGCGTCCACCACCTCGGCTACTACAGCCGAGAGCAGCTGACCCTCGACATCGCACTTGTGGAAGCTGCCATAGCGAACCTCGAGTTCGAGGCGAGAGTCACCGGCGACGGCTCGCGAGCCGACGAGCTTGAGGACCTCCACCGGCGGAGCGAGAGCCTTCACGAGCTCCGCAGCGAGATGCATCTGGACGAAGAGCCTCGGGACTCGTGGGACGAGCCGACCGCGATCGACCGAGATGATCCGGACGAGGAGGGCGCTGCCGGCGAGACCTGACGCCGCGGCAAGAGCGATCCCGCGTCGGGGAACGCTTCGTTCGACGATGCGCCGTAGCCTCGCTGCGTGGAACTGATCCTGTCCCTGCTCGCGAGTTCCGCCGCGGTCGCAGGGGTCGTCGTGGCTATCGTCGCTCATCAGCGAGCGGAAGAGGCTGCTGGTAGGGCGGCGTCGGCCGAGGAGCGCGCCGTAACGGCGGCCGAGCGTGCGGCGGCGTCCGGTGCAATGATCGCGGCTATCGAGCGAAGCATCTTCGATGGGCCGCCATGGTCCGTTGCCTGGAGCGGTGGAGACACGTTCCTTGTGACCAACAACAGTCCGCTGCCTGCGCTGGCGGTCGAAGTGCGCTCCATCCCTGATTCGTTGGAACTGCACCTCGACGCTTCCCAGCGGCAGCCGTTCGACCTTGGCCCGAAGAGTGCCTTCGCGTTCATGTTCGCCCCCACGTACGACGACCCTTTCCGCAGAGACATCGTCGTCCGTTGGAGACGTGAGGAAGCAGGGCCAGTGATGGAGTGGACGCATCCGTTGCCTCCTCGACCTCGAGGTTCGTAGCTCGTGGCGTCAGCACCGACGCTAACTGGACGATGGACTTGGAATCGAAGGAGTTCAGCTGCCGATAGAGCTCGAGCAGCTCGCAGTTGTACTCTCGCCCAAGACGATTGGAGGGTCGTGGACGTCAACGAGAAGTTGGCCGAGCTCGGTGTGAGTCTGGGTGCCTCACTCGCGAGGAACACTGCCCTGAACATTCAGGAGCGAGTGAGAGCGCAACGCGCGAGGGGTGACGACAAGGCCACCATCGAGGAGCTTTCGCAGATCATCGGCGAGCTCATCGAGGACAAGTCGGACATCACGAGGATCGCGCAGGCCTACCAGGCGGAGCTCGTCTCACAGCGGATGACACCTGGCGACATCGCCTACATCACGTCCAACGTCCTTCCGGTGGTGCAAGAGTTGGCGGTTGCCTCGGGGAAGGAGGCTGAGCTTGAGCAGATCCTTCCTGCCCTGCAGTCGCTGCTGTCGATCGAGGTCGTGAACGTGCTTCAACTCCTCGGTTTCGACTTCCGCCGAGCCATCGGCGAGCCACTGACTCATTTGGTGGCAATGTCGATCGAGGCGCGAACTCCTGAGGACCCCGCCTCGCGTGTCAAGACCGCGCGTCTTCAAGCACAACGGGAGCTGGCCTTGATGGATCTCGCACGCCACCCGAAGGCGCTGGCTCGCTTCGCTCGCTTAGTCGGGCGGGAAGACCTTCTCTAGCGCGTCAATTGGCCTTCGGAAGGCCAGTAGGCGTGGCAACAGAATGGCAACAGTTCGACGGTACGCGCCCTAATGGAGCAAGTTCGCTGTGATCAGGGATCCGCCAAGAATCAGGCATCTGACGCCGCTTCGTTGTAATTGCGCATTACGAGGCAGGTTTCAAATCCCTCCGTCTCCGCACTGCGAGAAGCCCCGACCGGATCACCGGTGGGGGCTTCTTCGCATCTCGGGATGCGTCGCTCGCCCGCGCCTGTCCACGCTCGCCGCGGAGATCGCTGCTGCGGTGCGTCGAGCCGAGCCTGCGGGCTACCTCTTCTTCAGGCGCTTCTTCGCTGCGCGCTCCGTGAGGATCGTGAGGTAGTCCTGCACCGGCAGCTGCCAGAGCGCGTCGAGCTCCTCTCGGGCGACGCGCGCGACCTCCTCCTCGGACGCGTCCGGGAATCGCTCCTGCAGTCGCACGATCACCTGTCGCATGACCTCGTCGTGGTCAACGTCCTTCGCCATGGCCGGAGCGTGGCACACGAAGGTGAACACCGTGGTCGAAGGGCCCGTCGTCGTACCCCTCGACCGGCATGACCGTCGGGCTCCTCGCCGCGGGCTCATGCCAGATCGACGCGAGAACCTGCGTGACGATTCGCCTGGTCGTGACGTCTCACCCTCGAAGACCTCGAACGTCACGACCGGAAGGAGCCATCATGACCATCGACACCACCCCCGCCTCCGCATCGAACGGTGCCGTGACCGGCACGACGACCATTGTCGACCCGGTCGTGGCGAAGATCGCCGGCATCGCAGCGCGCGAGGTGCGCGGCGTGCACGACCTCGGTGGCGGCGCCGCCCGCCTCGTGGGCAACGTCCGCGACGCGATCGGCCAGCGCGACCAGGGCCAGGGCATCAAGGTCGAGGTCGGCGAGAAGCAGGTCGCGGCCGACGTCACGATCGTCGTCGAGTACCCCGAGCAGTTGCAGGTCGTCGCGGAGGACGTGCGTCGCGCCGTCGCCCGCAGCATCACCGAGCTCGTCGGCATGGAGGTCGCCGAGATCGACGTGACCGTCACCGACGTGTTCATCCCGGGTGACGAGGACGACGCCGAGCAGTCGCGAGTCGCATGAGCGGCTCCACCGAGCGCATCGGCATCCCCTGCACCACCGACCCCATCGGCCGCGTCGGCTGACGCCGAGCGACCACCAACGACAGGAGCGAACCATGCGCACCAAGATCCTCATCGTCGCCGGCATCGCCGCGGCGGGCTACGTGCTCGGCACCCGGGCGAACCGCCCGGTCGCACGCGAGTCCGTGCGTCACCAGCTCGTGCGGCTCTGGAACGACCCGAAGGCCCGCAAGCGTCGTGAGCAGCAGGCGAAGCAGCTGCAGAAGGACGCCGGGAAGACGGCGAAGCGCCTGCGCAAGGACGCCGGGAAGAAGGCCGAGCACCTCGCGAAGGCCGCTCGCAAGCGCGCCAAGGACCTCGGGCGCTGAGCGCCCGACCATGCACGACACCGCATCCCCTGAGAGGACCGCACCATGACCGATGACACCACCACCGCCCGCAGGACGGCAGAGGACGCGCTCGAGCGCGGACGAGAGGTCGTGGAGAGCGGCACCCGAGAGGCCCGCGCGGCCATCGAGGAGGTGCGCGACTCGCCGTCGTTCGGCGACGCAGCCCGCTCCATGGGCCGGCGCATCCGCACGCTCCGCGACGAGCAGCCGCTCGCCTTCGGCATCGGCGTCGCCGTGACGGCGCTCGTCCTCGCCGGTCTGGCCGCACGCGCCCAGCGCTGACCGCACGCGCACGGCCGGCCGCCGCCCTGGACACCACGTGTCCGGCGGCGGTTCGTCGTGTGCCCGCCCGCCATCCACCCGGCGCGCGAACCGGCTGCCAGCACCGTGCGCCCACCCCCTGTGTCGGAACGTACCCTGGGGCCCGACGGGCCTCGGCTCGCGGCTGTCGGAGCGTCCGCGCTCAGAGGTCTCGGTACCGCTTCGCCTCGGCGAGGCGTGCCTCGAGCTCCTCTCGGCCGACGGGACGGCCGACGGTCGGGTCCTGCGGGTCGCCGAAGTACGGCGCGGTGTAGGCGGGCAGGTCGCGCTGGAACCGCCATCCCTCGGACAGCGGGCCGACGTCGAGCGCGTCGTAGCCGATCGCATCGAGGAAGGCGACGACCGCGGCCTTCGCGTCGGCGTCGTCGCCGGCGATCGGCAGCATGGAGCGCTGCGCGTCGCCGCTCGGCCGTGCGAGCGCCGTGAGATGCGGGAAGTAGATGCTGTTGAACGCCTTCACGACGTGCGACTGCGGCAGGTGCGCCTGCAGCAGCTCGGCGGTCGTCGTCGACTCGTCGTCGAGCTCGGCGATGCGGCCATCGCGGTCGGGGTAGTAGTTGTTCGTGTCGATGACGGTCCTGCCCTGCAGCTGCTCGACCGGGACGTCCGGGTACGCGTGCAGCGGGACCGTCACGACGACGAGGTCGCCGGCGGCGGCCGCCTCGGGAGGCGTGGCGGCTCGAGCCTGCGGGCCGAGGTCCGCGACGAGGTCGGCGAGGGTCTCGGGGCCCCTGCTGTTGCTCATCACCACGTCGTAGCCGGCCGCGATCGCGAGCCGCGCGACGCCGCTGCCGATGTTGCCGCTGCCGATGAAGCCGATGGTGGTCATGGTCGTTCCCCTCATGTGCGCTGAATCGTCCATTGCTAGTCTCAACGTTGCCATCAGTGTGAATGTCAAGTCGGAGGCACCATGCGCATCGGAGAGCTCGCAGCCCGGACCGGCGTGCCGCCTCGGATGCTCCGGTACTACGAGGAGCAGGGGCTCTTCACCCCGAACCGCCTGGCGAACGGCTACCGGGACTACGACGAGTACCTCGTCGACCGGGTGCGGAAGATCCGCGGCCTGATCGACGCAGGGATCCCGACGCGGATCGTGGCCGACATCCTCCCGTGCCTGCACCGGTCGCGCACGATCGTCGTCCAGGACGCGGAGCCCGGCCTGCGCGAGCTGCTCGCCGTCGAGCGCGACCGGATGACGGAGAAGATCGCCTTCCTCACCCAGAACCGCGATGCCATCACGGCCTACATCGATGCCATCGACGCGTCGCACGACCATACGAGAGACCGCCTCGCGAGCTGATCGCCGACGAGCGAGCGAGCACGACGCTCGCGGACGCTCGCCGACGTTCGTCGACGTGCTCTCGTCAGGCCGCTCGCGTCACGTCGCGATCGGGAACACCAGCAGGGTGCTGGTGGCCGTCGCCACCACCCGCCCGTCCGAGTCGGTGACGACCGCCTCGGCGAACGCCACCCTCGAGCCGGGCTTCGTGACGGTGCCGACGGCGGTGAGCGGCCCGGTCGTGCCGCGGACGGCGCGCAGGTAGCTCACCTTGATCTCGAGCGACGTGTAGCCGACCCCGGCCGGCAGCGTGGTGTGCACCGCGCATCCAGCGGCGGAGTCGAGCACGGTGCAGACGTACCCGCCGTGCACGGCGCCGATCGGGTTGTAGTGCGACTCGTCGGGCTGGCACGTGAACGTCGCGGTGCCCGGCGACACGGAGACGAGGTCGAGATCCATGAGCGAGATCATCGGCGGCGGAGGGATCTCGCCATCGATCATCGCCTGCAGGTAGTCGATCCCAGCCATCGTCGGCGCCTTCGCGGCGCCGATCGTCGGATCGTGCCATCGCACGGTCCGGGTGCGGGTGGGAGGGTTCGCGTCCATGTCCATCGCTCCTGCGTCCTCGCTGTCGTGCACGTGTGGGGTCATCGGCTCGGCACCGCCGTGCGCGTGCCGATCCATCCGAGGATCAGCACGAGCGCGCCGCCGCCGGCGGTGAGGCTCGCGGAGACCGCGGATGCGACGGCCCAGCCCTCGCCGACATCGTCGCCGACGTGCGTCGCGATGGTGACGAAGAGCGTGATGCCGATGGCTGCGCCCAGGTAGCGGGCCGTGCTGCTCGCGCCGCTGCCGGTCGCGGCACGGTCGGCCGGCACGCTGGCCACGGCCTCCCGCCCCAGCAGGCCGTTGAGCGCACCGGTCGCGAGCCCGGCGATCGCGAACGGGAGGGTGAGCCGCCAGAGGCTCGAGCCTCCGTCGACACCGATCGCGAGGGCCTGGGCGGCGGCGACCCCGACGAGCAGGACGCCGATCGGCATGGACCCGCCGAGCGACCAGGGCAGTCGCCCGAGCACGAGCGCGGCGACGATGCTGACCCCGGTCCATGCGAGCACGGGCACGGCGGCTCCGCGCAGGTCGGCACCGAGCGCCGCCTGGGCCATGACGGGGGCGAACGAGGCCATGCCGGTGATGCCGATGCCGACGGCGAAGGATCCGACGGTCGCGGCGAGGAAGCGCGGCGAGCGCATGAGCTCCGGCCCGACCAGCGGCGAGCCCGAGCGGCGCTCGACGAGCACGAGGCCGACGAGCGCGGCGAGCGAGATGGCGCCGAGCGCGACGGCCGTGGCGTCGACGCGCTCGCGAGCCTGGGTCATCGTCGCGACGATGCCGGCCATCGCGACGACGAGGAGGGCGACGCCCGGCAGGCCGATGCGGGCTCCGCTGCGTGCCGAGCGCGGGTCGGGGAACGAGCGCATGCTCGGGACGACGAGGGCGAGCGCGAGGACGCCGGTGACCACGTGGGAGATCCGCCAGCCCCCGTCGACGTCTACGAACGCGGTGAGCAGCGCGCCCGCGGCGATGCCGATGCTCACGGACGCTCCCCACCACGCCATCGCTCGCGTGCGCGCGGCACCCGGGTACGCCTGCGCGAGGATCGCGAGCCCGCAGGCCAGCACGGCGGCGCCGCCGACGCCCTGGACGATGCGACCGACGACGAGCACGATGCCCTCCTGCGCCGCGGCGCACGCCGCCGCGCCCGCGCCGAGCGTCACGAGGCCCGCGGCGTAGACGCGACGCGTGCCGTGCGCATCGCCCAGCGCACCGGCCGCGAGCAGCGCCGCCGCGAGCCCGATGCTCATCGCGCTGAGGATCCACGCCTGCGCACCGGCGTCGGCGTCGAGGTCCTGCGAGGTGGCGAGGATCGTCGCGAGGGGCACGACGTAGATCGCGAGCGTCGTCACCGTGCCGAGCGACACCCACAGCAGCGCGGACTGCCGCACGCCGGTCGCAGGTGGTTTGACAATCGAACTCATGCGAGGCACCGTAGCAGCATGGATGCCGGACGGGGAGACGAGATGCCCGACGCGACGACGATCGTGCTCGCGGATCTGCCGGGGCGACCGTGTCCCGTGGCAGCGTCGCTCGAGCTCGTCGGCGAGCGCTGGGCGCTGCTCGTCGTGCGCGAGCTCTGGCTGGGAGCGCACCGGTTCACGCAGATCGTCCGAGGCACGGGAGCGCCCCGAGACCGCATCGCCGCGCGCCTGCGAGCCCTCGAGGCCGCCGGCGTCGTCGAGCGGCGGCCTGTCGGTGCGGCCGGTCGTCACGAGTACCACCTGACGGCCGCGGGCATGGACCTCGCGCCCGTGCTCGAGGCGCTGCTCGCCTGGGGGAGGGCGCACGCCGTGCGCGCGGACGACCCCGATCTCGCCGCGAGCGAGCGCCTGCATGCCGCGCTCGTCGGCGCTGCGCGGGACTGAGCCCGACCGGGAGCGGTCGCCGCTAGCGTCGCCCGCCGATCGCCCAGCCCAGCACCTCGGGTGCGTGGTCGAGGCGCCAGCCCAGATCCGGGCCCGCGAGGGTGTCGCGGGTGCCGACCGGGACGCGGATCGTCTCGCCTGCGGCGACGACGTCGATCCACCCGGCGGCCTCCTCGCCGACGGCGAGGTCGGGCGGCACCGTCACGCGCAGCTCGACGGCCTGCCCGGGCCACAGGAGCAGCGACGCCGACTCCCTCGCGTGCAGCAGGACGCGTTCACCCCACGGTCCCGCGTAGGTCGCGACGGGCGCGCCCTCGGCGACGAGGTCGGTGATCCTGAGGTTCGCGGCGACGCTCGCGACGAGGCCGGCGATCGCGGCGTCGCGGTCGACCTCGCGAGGCACGCCCAGCAGCGCCGCATGGATGCGCACGTCGACGCCGCCGACGACGACCGTCGCGCCGACGAGCACCGTGCGGCCCGACTCGTCGAGCGACCCGGTCTTGCCGCTGTCGATGCCGGCGATGCCGAGCGCGCCGTTCGTGTTCGAGACGAGGCCGAGCCTCGGCAGGTCGGTCTGCGTCATCCCCGTGATCGCGCGCAGCACGGGGGACGCGTCCACGCGCGCCATGAGGCCCAGGAGCGCGGCGGGCGTGGCGACGTTGCCGGCGCCGATGCCCGAGGCGTCGACGACCGTGATGCCCTCGAGCCCCTCCTCCTGCAGCCAGCGGGTCGCCTCCGCCACGTATGCCTCCTGGCTGCCGAAGGCCCAGTGGGCGAGGCTCATGGAGGCGTTGCCGGCGCTGACGAGCATCGACGCCTCGAGCAACTGTCGTTGCGTGACGACGTCGCCGTCCGCGATCGGCAGCGTCGAGGCGGCGAGCGCGCGCATCTCGCCGAGCGCCGCGACGTCGGGAGCGGTGAGCATGATCGACGGGCCGGAGTCGCCGTCCGCCAGCGGGAAGCGCTCGAGGACGAGCAGGGCGCAGACGAGCTTCGCGATGCTCGCGATCGGCAGCGGCGCGGTCGCGCCATCCGCACCCTCCGCGCCCGCGAGCTGCGGCACGGAGAAGGCGCTCGCGCCGACGCCGACCGGCCACGCGACGTCGGGCGTGCCGGTCGTCGCCACGAGGGAGGAGGTCGTGCCCTCGACGTCGGGAGGCGTCGCCGTCGCGACGACATGGCCGCCCGCGACGCCGGCGACGAGCAGCGCGGCCGTCGCAGAGGCCAGGGCGAGCGCGATGCCGCGTCGACGCCTCATCGAGGCTCCGAACGGGCCGGGAGCCTCGGCGCGGTCCGCATCTGCATGCCGATCTGCTGCCTCACTCGATCCACTGTCCCGGAGTGGCGGCCGGGGCGCCAGGACCTGCGAGTACCGGGCTGTCCCCCGGCTCGTCGCGACTAGCGGACGGGTCGCGTCGCGCTCGGCGCCAGGAGCAGCTCGCCGACGGGCTGGCCTCCGCCGAGGACGGGGGCCGGTCGCTGCACGCCGGACGCGTCGACGCCCAAGGACGCCAGCGCGTCGAGGAGCACGGGCAGGCGTGCTCGCTCGCTGCCGTCGGCGATCTTCAGCGCGACGGCACGTCCGTCCGGCAGCGCCGCGGCGTACACGCCCTCCGCGCCGTCCTTCGCGAGCAGCCCCGGCACGTGCAGCATGAGGTCGGTGACGTCGCGGCCGTCGCCGCCCACCATGTCGGGATGTGCGCGCATCGCGTCCGCGACGCGTCGCTCGGGCGTGCCCTCGGGCGAGGAGACGATGCGCGCGAAGGCCCGGGCGAGACCCGCGAGGGAGATGGCCCACAGCGGCGTCCCGCAGCCGTCCGCGGTCGAGGCGTCGGGCTCCTCGCTCGACAGCTCGGCGACGGCGACGCGGATCGCCAGTTGCAGCGGATGCTGCGGCAGCAGGTAGCCCTCGAGGTCCCAGCCGTTGACGGCGCAGGTCGCGAGCATCGCCGCGTGCTTGCCCGAGCAGTTCTGCGCGATGCGCGTGCGCTCGCCGCCCTCCCGCAGCCAGGCCTCGCGCTCCGCGGCACCCAGCGGCAGGTCGACGGCGTTGCGCAGGGCTTCCTCGGGCACGCCGTGGATGGCGAGGATCGCGCGCGCACCCTCGCGGTGCATCGCTGCGCCGGAGTGGCTGGCGCCCGCGAGGGCAAGCAGGCGCGGCGGCAGGTCGAGACCCGCGCGGACCATGGCGGTCGCCTGCAGCGGCTTGAGCGACGAGCGGGGGTAGACGGGCGTCGCGGCATCGCCGTGGACGAGGGCCGACCGGCCAGACGCGTCGATCGCGACGACCGACCCGTGGTGCACGCTCTCGACGATCGCTCCTCGCGTCACGTGGACGAGCGGCACGTGGCGAGGAGGCTCGGGGTGGGTGCGCATGGGGCTCCTTCCTCGGCGTGGCAGCATCCGTCGCTGCGAGCGCCGACTGCAGCATCGCAGGACCGCTGCGGACGACGCGAACATGCCCGCCCAGGCCCGGCGCATGCACGCTGTGCGGATCGCGCTTCTGCGACAGAAGCATCTGCTCGAGGATGCGGGATGCTGAGCGAGCGGACGCAGCCATGGGTCCGCTCGACATCCGCGATCCACCTGCTTCGAGCCTCTCGGCCTGGACCTGGCTGAGTCTGGTGCGGAGCACGGGGGTGCACATGGCAAGCGATGGGCTCGACGTCGGCGGGACCGACGGATGGGGGCTGTCATGGAGCTGGGATCGTACGCGTCGCATCTGCTGCCACCGCAGATCGCCCGGGCGTTCAGGGTGACGACCGCCGGCGACCTCGCCGACGAGCTGGGCGCGCAGGGCGAGGTGACGCCGGCGCTCGCCAGGGAGGCCGAGGCGGCCTACGACGCCTACCTGCGCGGCGACGTCATCATCGCCCGCACCTTCCTCGTCGCTCGGCTCGGCCTCAGCGAACGGGCGGCCCACGATGCGCTCCGTCGGCTCGCGCAGGCCTGACGGCTCAGGACGCGGCTGCGCGTGCTCGCCCATTCGATGCAGCGTCGGCGACACCGACCGCGCTGACGGTGCACGGCATCAGGCCCACTGCGAGACGCGGATCGTGACCCCCTCGTCCGATCGCGCGTAGGCCGTCATGAGGTCAAGGTGCAGCGGGTCCGTGCCGCTCGGCGCTTCGCCGTCGAACTGGAACCGCATCGGTGCCTCGGGGTGCACCCAGAGCGAGTCGCGTCCGTCGTGCTCGTGCTGGAACGACAGGAGGAAGGGCGTGCCTCGACGGAGCATGACCGCGACGAGATCCTGCAGCAGCGCGAGATCGGCGTCGTCGATCCGCTTCCGCTCGTGCCCGTACTCGAACGTCCCCATCCCCGCCCTCTCTCGCATCGCGTGGAGGCAAGTATCGGAGGACGTGCGCGGGCAGCCGTAGCCCCTTGCGCTCGCGGACGAGGAGCGTCAGACGGCGTGGACTCGGCGCCCTGCGGCGGGCTCGCTCCTAGCTGCCGACGATCGAGAAGACGTCGGGCAGGCCACGCAGCAGGAGCGCCGGCTTGCCGTCGTCCTGCTGCTGCTCGGTCAGCAGGGTGTCGTCGGGCGGCAGCGTCCAGAGCCGGTCCGCCGCATCCCAGTCCTCGGCCGAGAGCCGCACGCCGTCCTGCGCCTCGGCGGCGACGTTGCGCTCCACATGCCGGCGCCACATCTCGGCGGCCTCCTCGCTCGAATGGGTGCCGTGCACGCTCAGCCCCTGCTTCGACCACTGCAGGTACGTCTCCATCGATCGCTCCTCGCTCTTCTGTCGGGCGCCGTATGGCGGCGCTGTCACTCGTCCGGCGTCGGCGTGCTGCTCGCGTCCGAGCCCGCTCGGTCCACGATGTCGCGCAGGTTCTCGAGGAAGTCGCGCACGATCTCGGCCTCGTGGTCGCTCAGCTCGGCGACCGCGCGGCGGATGCTGTCCGTGAGCGGGTCCTGACCATCGATGTGGTCGTTGCGGTTCATCGGCACGAGCAGCTTGCGACGGCCGTCGCTCGTGTGCACGCGCGTGACGATGATGCCGTCCGCGACCAGCCGGGTCGCGAGCGCCGTGACGGCCGACTGCGAGATGCCGAGATGGTCGGCGAGCTCCTTCGGCGACGCAGGGTCGCCGTCGTCCGCGCGCTCGAAGATGTAGCGGACGGCCGCGCGATCGCGCGGCGCGAGCGTCGACTGCCGCTGATGGCGTCGCTCCAGGCGCGCCTCCGCGAGCCGCAGCTCCTCCAGGGATTGGGCGACGCCGTGGACGCCGATCTCGTCCGTGCTCGCCAGCTCGGGCCTCGCCACCGTGCTCCTTCTCGACCGAGGAGTCGCAGTGCTCCACCGTGGGGCGGCGGATCGCGCCCCTCGGAGATCATGCAGCATCGGACTCGGGGATGGTTCCGACCGCGAACTACCTGACGGTCGAACGGCGTCCGCCGCGTCGCGATGCGACACGGCGGACGCCGCAGGCGCCCCGGCTCAGCTGCTGCGGATCGCCGACGTCGGACGGCCCCTGCGCGAGGCGACGACGAGACCGGCGACGACGAGCATCAGCGCGAGCGCGAGGCCTGCGAGCATGCCGATCGGCGAGGTACCGGTCTGCGGCAGCTGCCCACGGGTGCTGCTGTCGTCGCCGTCGCCTCCGCCACCGCCACCGGGGACGCCGGCGCCGGGTGCCGTGGCCGTCGGTGCGGGTGCGGTCGGCTGGCCGGGCGTCGACGGCGGCGCGGACGCATCCGGAGGCGTCACCGGAGGCGAGCTCACCGGCGGGGCTGCGGTGATCGTGACGGTGTAGGTCTCGGAGTCGTCGTCCGAGTCCGGGTTGTCGGCGACGACGGTGAACGTCGTGGCGCCGGGAGTCGTCGGGATGCCGGAGATCACGCCGGTCGTGGTGTCGATCGTGAGCCCGAGGGGCAGGGCGCCCTCGACGGTGTACGTCGGTGCGGGCGTGCCGTCGGCTGTGACGGTGAAGGAGTAGGGCGTGCCGACCGTGCCGTCCGGCGGTGCGGGCGAGGTGATGCTCGGCACCGTGGTCTCGGAGACCGTGCCCGTCGTCGGGCAGGACGCGGGCACCTGGATCGTGTTCGTGTCGAGCACGACCGAGCCGCTCAGGGCGAGCAGTCGGCCCTGCACGTCGGCCCCGGTGACGAGCGTGATGTCCGACTCGGCGATCACGGTGCCGACGAAGTCCGCGCTGCTGCCGATGGTGGCCGACGAGCCGACCTGCCACAGCACGTTGCACGCGCTGGCGCCGCCCGTGAAGAGCATCGTGCTGTTCGAGTTGATCGTCAGCGCGCTCTCGACCTGCATGACCCAGACGGACCGGTCCGAGCCGGCGAACGTCAGGTCGCCGCCGACGGCGAGGTCGACCGCGCCGCCGGCGTACGTGCCCGGCGAGAGCGTGAGCCCGTCCAGCTGGGTGATGACGACGCCCGTGTCCGTCGGCGTGAGGCTCGCGGCGGAGTTGAACGCCTGTCGCGCGTGGCCGTTGGCGGTGACGGCGTCCGAGCCGAAGACCTGCTCGCCCTCGAGCGTCAGCCCCTGACCGTCGAAGCCGGTCACGGACGACGGGCCGTTGGCGCTGAGGCCGACGTCGCCCGAGATGACCGACGGGCCGGTGTTCGAGATCGACTGCGATGCGAGGATCGCGAACCGCTCGGCCGTGAGCAACGGCACGGGGCCGTCGATCACGGTGTCGGCGGAGGCGGGTGCCGCTGCCGACAGGAGGATCGCCGACGCTGCTGCCAGCGCGATGCCCCCTCGGACGAGACGGGCGGAGTGCGTGCGGGCCATGCGGCCACCTGACTGCGAAGAGGAGGCACTGTGGCGTCCGTCGAGATGACGAGCGCGTGTGTTCCCCGTTGGGCCTAGCACACCGTACGGGTGACGTCCGCACCATGCCTTGCGCACGGGGGACATGTGTGCAGCCGGGAGCAGCCGGCACCGGTGCCGACCGGTGCCGATCTCCCGATCAGACCGCGCGGAGGTGCAGCCCCGCCGTCGAGGACGCCTGCTGGATCATGTGCTCGAGACGCGTGCGATCCGTCGGCGCCGCCTCCTTGCGGTCGAACGCGAAGCGCAGGTCGGCGTGCTCGTGGATCCAGAAGGCGACGGTCGGCTCGAGCGCATCCGTCGACTCGACCGTGAGCAGGAAGGGCTCGGCGCGGCGCAGCTTGTTCACGATCACGACCTCGAGGTGCTCCAGGTCGTCGTCGTCCAGGCGTGCCGTCGTGCCGTCGTCGCCGTAGTGCAGGCGTCCCATGTCGCTCCTCGTCGTCACCAGACATCTCATCGGTCCTGCGGTGGGTGAGCAACGGGGTTGCGGGAGGGCCCCGCGGACCCGTCCGCGAGGAGGCGAGTGAGGATGATTCGTCGTTCGCTCGTCTGACGAACTGGTCGATGCCTAGCCTGGCGAACTAGTTGCATCGCAGCAACGGCTTCCTTGACGGTTCCCACTGAATTATCTGAAAGTCGGTGGTAGTTCGTAGGATGAGCAGCATGGGCCACCTCACCTACGCCGGATCGACGCAGTACGAGATCGAAGACCGCATGCTCGCGCACGTCAAGGCGGTCGTGGCGGCGAAGCTGCGCCGCCAGGAGTCGTTCCTGCTCTCGTGGGCGGTCGATGCCAACGCGGGCTCGGGCCGTGTCTCCATCTGGATGTCGCCGTCCATCCCGCTCGAGTTCCGCTTCGCTGGGTCGCGGGTGCCGCAGCTCAACGGCGTCTGGCTCGAGGCGCTCATGGAGATGGCCAACTCGACGCGCGGCCTCGTGCTCGTGAGCGAGCAGGAGGCCGAGCAGATCACCGCCGGCAAGCAGCAGGCCCCGATCCTCTGACCCCTGGCGCCGCGCCTCGCGGTCGGTAGCGTGGGCGCATGAGCGAAGACGTCGTCGTCGAGCGCCGCGGTCGCGTCGGGGTCATCACCCTCGATCGGCCGGCGGCCATGAACGCCCTCACGCACGCGATGGTCCTCGGGGTGCTCGACGCGCTCGACGCATGGCGTGACGACGATGGCGTCGCCACCGTGGTCATCCGCGGCGCCGGCGAGCGCGGCCTGTGCGCCGGGGGCGACGTCGTCGGCCTCCGCAGGGCCATCCTCGACGGCGACGACGAGGGCCCGCTGCGGTTCTTCCGCGACGAGTACCGCATGGATGCCGCCGTCGCGCGCTTCCCGAAGCCCGTCGTGTCGCTGATGGACGGCGTCGTCCTCGGTGGCGGCATCGGCATCGGCGGTCATGCCTCGCATCGCGTCGTCACCGAGCGCAGCCGGGTCGGCTTCCCCGAGGTCACGATCGGCTTCGCGCCCGACGTCGGCGCCTCCTGGCTGCTCTCGCGGCCCGCAGCCGGCCGCGTCGGAGCGTGGATGGCGCTCACGGGCCAGCCCGTCGGGCCCGCCGCCGCGATCCGGGCGGGTCTCGCCGACCACCACATCCCCTCGCACCGCCTCGACGAGCTGCTCGCATCGCTCGAGGAGCACGACCCGGATGCGGCGCTCGCCGCGCTCGCGACCGAGCCCGCCGGCGGTGCGGGCGACGACGTGCCCGTGGCCTTCGACGCGCCGACGGTCGAGGGCGTGCTCGCCGCGCTCGACGCCGGCGGCGACGCCGACCGCGAGACCGCCGCCCTCATCCGCACCAAGTCGCCCACCGGGCTCCGGGTCGCGGCCGAGGCGCGCCGACGCGGCGCCGACCTGCCGAGCCTCGAGGCCGCCCTCGCCCAGGAGCTGCGCATCGTCGCGCACGCGATCGGCACGCACGACCTCGCCGAGGGCATCCGCGCCCAGCTCGTCGACAAGGATCGCGACCCTCGCTGGCAGCCGGCGACCCTCGCCGACGTCGACGACGCGCTCGTCGACGCCTACTTCTCGCCGCCGCCCGGCGGCGACCTCGACCTTCCCCTGCCGATCGTGAGGAGCATCCCGTGACCGAGACCATCCGCGTCGAGACCCGAGGCCGCGTCGGCTGGATCACGCTCGACCGCCCCGAGGCCCTCAACGCCCTCAACGCGCAGATCATGCGCGAGATCGTCGAGGCCGCGACGGCCTTCGACGCCGACACGGGCATCGGCGCCATCGTGCTCACCGGGTCCGCGAAGGCCTTCGCCGCCGGCGCCGACATCAAGGAGATGGAGTCGAAGACGGGCACAGACTGGCTCGTCGACGACCCCTTCGGCCTGTGGCCGCGGTTCGCCGCCGTCCGCACGCCCGTCATCGCCGCGGTCTCGGGCTACGCGCTCGGCGGGGGCTGCGAGCTCGCGATGATGTGCGACCTCATCGTCGCCGCCGACTCCGCGCGCTTCGGGCAGCCCGAGGTCAACCTCGGCGTCATCCCCGGCATCGGCGGCACCCAGCGGCTCGTGCGCGCCGTCGGGTTCTACAAGGCGGCCGACATGGTGCTCACCGGTCGGCTCATCGGCGCCGAGGAGGCCGAGCGCGCGGGGCTCGTCTCGCGCGTCGTGCCCGCCGACGACCTGCTCGACGAGGTCGCCGCCATCGCCGACGGCATCGCCGCGAAGTCGCTGCCGAGCCTCTACGCGGCGAAGGCGGCGCTCGACGCCGCGCTCGAGACGTCGCTCGCCGAGGGCCTCCGCTTCGAGCGCCACGCCTTCGCCGCGCAGTTCGACACGCACGACCAGAAGGAGGGCATGGCCGCCTTCCGCGAGAAGCGGGACCCGGACTTCAGGCACCGCTGACGGCCGGCGGCCGTCGCTCGCGCGCGTGTCCGAGACCGTTATGAGATCGGCATCGACCTCGCTCGAACTCGCGACATGGCTTCGCTACCGTGAGAGCACGCCGAGCGGGGGACAGGGGCTGCCCGCCGCCCGGCCGACGGCGAAGGCCGTGCATCGGACGCAGCGCCACGGCAGGACAGGGAGACTCATGGCCACTGGGACCGTGAGGTGGTTCGACTCGGGCAAGGGCTACGGCTTCATCACCCCGGACGACGGCAGCGCAGACCTCTTCGCGCACTACTCGCAGATCAACTCGTCGGGCTTCAAGACGCTCGACGAGGACCAGAAGGTGCAGTTCGAGGTGACGCAGGGCCAGAAGGGTCCGCAGGCCTCCGACATCACCCCGCTGTGATCGCGGCGTGGCTCGCGCCACGCCGATTCGCGCCGAGGGGCCGTGGTCACGTATGCTTGTCCACGGCCTTCGAGGCCATGCGCCCGTAGCTCAACGGATAGAGCATCTGACTACGGATCAGAAGGTTGGGGGTTCGAATCCCTCCGGGCGCGCACTGTGTTGAGACAGTGGAAGGCCACCTGCGAGAGCAGGTGGCCTTCCTGGTCTCCGCGGGTCTCGGCTCCGTGCCCGCTGTGCCGATCGAGGCAAGGCATCATGCCGTGCGTCCACCGTGGGTGACATGGGGAGTTCTGCCCATCGCCAACGTCGGGGGTTCGCCGTAGCGTGATGGTGCGGCCTTGAGGGGCTTGCGAACCGGTCGCTCGCGAGAGCACCGATCGAAGGGGTCGACCTGGCCGTCGGCCCCTTCCGCATGCCCGCCGGCCGGTACGTCAGTCGCGCTCGCTGCGCTCCACGGCCTCGTCGAGCTCGCGCGGGCCGTCGAGCTCCGACGTGACCGGGCCGTCGAGCGCCGACCGCACGGGGCCGCCCACCGCGGCCGTCGCGAACTGCATGGGGCCGTCGGCCTCGGGCTCGCCGATGCCGGGGGCGGTGGGGTCGGTGGGCTGCTCGACGTCGGGAGCCTCGGGCGCCGGCTCGGCCGTGTCCGGCTCGATCGGCATGTCGGGGTCGGACGGCGTCTGCTGCGGGGTCGATTCGCTCATGCCTCCACGCTCCTCCCGTGCGCGGGCGAGCGCGACCCCGTTGCGTCCCGCGATGCGCAAGGGGGGGCGTCAGCGTGCGTCGGCGACGCGTCGCAGCAGCTCGGCGGCGAGCGCGCGCTCGCCCGGCGTGAGCACGCCGCCGAGGTCGTCGAGCGATCCGAGCAGGCTCGCGGCCCACGCCGACGTCGTGGGCTCCTCCGCCCGATCGCCCGTGATCGCGGCGAGCACGCTCTCGAGCATGCGGCTCGACAGGGTCGCATCGCGCTCCTCGGGCGGCGTGGCGATGAGCTGCAGCGTCAGTCCCGTGCCGGCCGCCTGCACCATGGCCACCGCGGTCGGCACGCTGACGACGAGTCGACCGGCCGCGGCGATGCGTGCGACGAGCATCGTCAGGCGCTCGTGGCCGGCGCGCGCCGCGTCGGTCTCGTGCTCGGGATCCGGGCGACCGTACATGAGCAGGTAGTGCGCGGGATGCTCGAGCCCGAATCGCACATGGATCTCGTGGCCGACGCGCAGGTCGGCGACGGGGTCGTCGGTGAGGGCCATCGCGTGCTTCCGCCCGAGGTAGTCGGTGAAGCCCGCGGCGGCCACGGCGTCGAGCAGCCCCGCCATGTCGCCGAAGAGGCGGTAGATCGTGGGCGGCTGCACCCCGGCGGCGGTGCTCACGGCTCGCGTGGTGACGGCGTCGCGGCCGCCGGCGTCGAGGAGGGCTCCTGCGGCGTCGAGGATGCGGGTGCGGGTGTCGACGGGCGCCATGTGCACGATGCTAACCGAATCGCGGTATCGGCTTGCACGACAATCGCTCGTCGCATACCGTTATCGACGGTAACGCGAAGCCGAGATCAGCGCTTTGCCAGGACGAAGGAGCACCCATGCGCATCCCCGGCAGCACCATCCTCATCGCAGGCGGCACCTCGGGCATCGGCCTGGCGCTCGCGCTGCGACTGCGCGAGGCGGGCGCGACGGTCGTCGTCGCGGGCCGCCGGCGCGACCGGCTCGACGCCATCCGCGACGAGCACGGCATCGACGGCCTCGTGGTCGACGTCACCGACCCCACCTCCATCGCCACCCTCGCCGCAGACGCCGTGGCGGCGCATCCGGACCTCGACGCGCTCGTGACCATGTCCGGGATCATGGAGCTCGAGCGGATCGGCGAGCCCGGAGCGCTCGACGTCGCCGAGCGCACGATCGCCACGAACCTGCTCGGCACGATCCGGCTCGTCGAGGCCTTCCTGGCGCACCTGCGCACCCGACCTGCAGCCACGATCCTCACCGTCACCTCCGGGCTCGCCTACGTGCCGCTCGCGGCGACGCCCACCTACTCGGCCACGAAGGCGGGCGTGCACGCCTACACGGAGGCGCTGCGCGAGCAGCTGCGCGAGACGAGCGTGCAGGTCGTCGAGATCGCCCCGCCGCTCACCAGGACGCGGCTGCGCGGCGAGGGGACCGACAACGACCACGCGCTGCCGCTCGAGGACTTCGTGGCGGAGGTGGTCGACATCCTCCAGACGCAGCCGGATGCGCCGCAGGTGCTCGTCGAGCGCGTGCGCCGTCAGCGGTTCGCCGCCGCCGACGGCACCTACGACGAGGTGTTCGCGGCGCAGAGCGGTCGCTGACCTCGCCCGGACACGACGATGCCCCGGCCGCGTGGCCGGGGCATCGTCGTGCTGCGATCAGATCGTGGCGGCGTCGATCACGAAGCGGTAGCGCACGTCGCTCGAGAGCACGCGCTCGTAGGCCTCGTTGATCTGGTCGGCGTCGATGAGCTCGATCTCGGGCGCGATGCCGTGCTCGGCGCAGAAGTCGAGCATCTCCTGCGTCTCGCGGATGCCGCCGATGCCGGAGCCGGCGAACGAGCGACGCGCTGCGAAGAGCGAGAAGACCTGGACGGGCAGCGGCTGCGGCGGGGCGCCGACGCTCACGAGGGTGCCGTTGCGGCGCAGCAGGCCCAGGTACGCGTCGAGGTCGATGACGGCGCTCACCGTGTTGACGATGAGGTCGAAGCTGTTCGCGAGCGTCTCGAACGTCGCCTCGTCCTTCGTCGCGTGGTGCGCGGAGGCGCCGAAGCGCAGGCTGTCGTCCTGCTTGCTCGTCGTCTGCGAGAGCACCGTGACCTCGGCGCCCATGGCGGCGGCGATCTTCACGGCCATGTGGCCGAGGCCACCCATGCCGACGACGGCGACCTTGACGCCGGGGCCGGCCTTCCAGTGGTGCAGCGGCGAGTAGGTCGTGATGCCGGCGCACAGCAGCGGCGCGGCCGCCTCGTACGGGATCGACTCGGGCACGCGCAGCACGAAGTCGGCGTCGACCACGACGTGGGTCGAGTAGCCGCCCTGCGTGACGGTGCCGTCGCGGTCGACGGCCGCGTACGTGCCGACGTTGCCCTTCAGGCAGTAGTTCTCCTCGCCCGCGAGGCAGTTCTCGCACTCGCGGCACGAGTTCACCATGCAGCCGACGCCGACGCGGTCGCCCACGGCGTGGTTCGCGACGTCGGAGCCGACCTCGGCGACGACGCCCACGATCTCGTGGCCGACGACCTGCGGGTAGGCGATGTCGCCCCACTCGCCGCGCACGGTGTGGATGTCGGAGTGGCAGATGCCGGCGTAGGCGATCTCGATGAGCACGTCGTTCGCGCCGACGTCGCGGCGCTCGATGGTGGTCTTGACGAGGGGGTCGGTGGCGGACGTGGCCGCGTAGGCGTCGACGGTGCGCATGGTGGTCTCCAATGGATCTCGGATGCGGTCGCCGGCCGGGCTCGGGGCGTGGTGCGCCCTCGTGCTCCCTGGCCGACCCCTCCATCAGAGCAGGCTCGCCATGGCGGCGGGAGGCCCTGTCGGTACCGGGTAGCCTGTGCACTCTCGATCGCGGCCGCCGATACGATGCGTCGCATGAGCGTGGAGCATCCGATCACCTGGCTCTACGTGCCCGGCGATCGCCCCGAGCGGTTCGAGAAGGCGGCGACGAGCGGGGCCGACGTCGTGATCGTCGACCTCGAGGATGCCGTCCGCGACGATCGCAAGGATGCCGCCCGCGAGGCGGTGCTCGCGGCCGCGCCGACGCTGGCCCAGACGCCCGCGGCCTTCCACGTGCGGGTCAACCGCCTCGGCTCTCCCCGCTCCGACGACGACCTGCGGGCGCTCGCCGATGCCGCGGGCCTCGCGGGCGTGCGACTGCCGAAGGTGGAGGGCGCCGCCGACGTCGACCGGGCCGCGGCGCTCCTCGGCGACGCCGACGTGCCGCTCTACGCGCTCGTCGAGTCGGCGCGCGGCCTCCTGCGGCTCGACGAGATCGCCGCGCATCCGCGCATCCACGGCATCGCGCTCGGCGAGCAGGACCTGCTCACCGAGACGCGCATCTCCGCGCGCGCCGCCATCGACCAGATCCGCGTGACCACGGTGCTCGCGGCGCTCGCCCACGACCTCCCGGCGCCGCCCATGTCCGTCTACCCGAGGCTCGACGACGAGGACGGCCTCGTCCGCAGCTGCCGCGACGGTGCGGCGCTCGGCATGCGCGGCCGCACGGCGCTGCACCCGAGGCAGCTCGCCCCGATCCTCGCCGCCTTCACGCCGACGCAGGACGAGATCGCATGGGCCACGCGCGTCGAGGCGGCGTGGTCGGCGCCGGAGGCTGCCGGCCGCGGCGCGATCGCGCTCGACGGCGGCGAGTTCGTCGACGCGCCCGTGGCCGAGCGGGCCCGACGCATCCTGGCGGACGCGCGGGCCGCCCGGCCGTAGCGGCTCAGCCCCAGGCGACCTCGAGGTCGAGCACCCAGGTGACGCCGAACCGGTCCTGCAGCATGCCGGAGAGCGGCGACCACTGCGACGCGGCGAGCGGCACGATGACGTCGCCGCCGTCGACGAGTCGCTCCCACGCGGATGCGAGCTCGTCGGCGTCCGTGCCTCGTGCCGAGACGAACGCGGGCGTGATGCCGGGATCGTAGGGACGCTCGGCGGGGACGTCGAAGACCATGACGCGGAAGCCCGACGGCGCCGTGACGATGCCGTAGCCGACGAGGTCGGCCTCCGCAGGGTCGGTGGTGCCGTACGACTGCGCGTGCGTCACGATGACGAGCTCGCCCTCGAACGCGTCGCGGTAGTGCTCGAGGGCGGCACGGGCGGTGCCGCGGAAGTTGAGGTGCGGGGTGACGGTGATGGACACGATGGGCTCCGTTCGTCGCGGAGCAGGGTGCCCCGTCGATGCGTTCCACGATGTCGGCATTAGCGGTCAGATCGTGACCGCTACTACGACGTATCATCGAGCATGTCCTCGCCGACCGATCGTCTGCTGCAGCTGCTCTCGCTGCTGCAGACGCGGCGCGACTGGTCGGGTGCGACGTTGCGCGACCGGCTCGACGTGAGCGCCCGCACCGTGCGGCGCGACGTCGATCGCCTGCGCGCGATGGGCTACCGCATCCATGCCACGAAGGGCCCGGACGGCGGCTACCGGCTCGAGGCCGGCGCCGAGCTGCCGCCCATGCGCTTCGACGACGGCCAGGCCGTCGCGCTCGCGGTGGCCCTGCGCACCGCGTCGGTCTCGGGCGTCGTCGCCGAGGACGCGCTGCGGGCGCTCGCGACCGTGCGGCAGGTGCTGCCCGTGCACCTGCGCCACCGCGTCGACGGACTCGAGGTGTCGTCGCTCGCACCCGCGGGTGCGGTCGCCGTCGATCCGGAGGTGCTGCTCGCCGTCGCGGCGGCCGACCGCGCGGGGGAGGTGCTGCGCATCGTCTACGACGGTCGAGCGGGTCCGTCGTGGCGCATCGAGCCGCACGGGGTCGTCGCCGCGAACGGGCGGTGGTACCTCGTGGCCTTCGACCCGGACCGCGATCGCTGGCGCCTCCTGCGCGTCGACCGCATCGCGCCGCTGCCGGCGACGGGCGTGCGCTTCGCTCGCCGCGAGGTGCCGGGAGGCGATGCGCGGTCGTTCGTGCTCGCGCGGTCGCGCGGTGCGACGGAGGGTACGGCGTGGCCGTGCCGGGGCTCGGTGGTGCTCGCCCTGCCGGCCGCGCGCGTCCGTCCGTTCGCGAGCGACGGCGACGGCGTCGTCGAGGAGCTCGCCGCCCAGGGCGACGCTCCGGCGACGCGGCTCACGATGGGCTCGTGGTCGTGGCTGGCGCTCGCCGCCTCCTTCGCGCGCTTCGATGCATCGATGTCGTCGGTCGAGCCGCCCGAGCTCGTCGACGGGTTCCGCAGGCTCGCCCGGCAGGCTGCGGACGCGGCGGGCTGACGGCGACGTCGCCGACCGCCGCGGGCTAGCGGTGCGAGACGGGCTCGGTGTCGACGCGGACGGTGCGATCGTCGTCGACGGCCGTGCGCCGCTGCCACCGCGCGAGCCCGAGGCCGATGGCGGCGAGCGTCGCGCCGATGACCGAGCCGGCCGTGTTCGCGATCCAGTCGCTCGTGTCGCACGAGCGACCGATCGGCGTGACGACGGCCTGCACGAGCTCGATGCCGAGGGAGAGGCCGACGCCTGCGGCGAGCGCGCGCAGCGGCCGGGCCGTCGCCACGGCGAGCAGGAGCACGAACGGCACGAAGAGCAGCACGTTCGCGAGGGGCTCGGCGGCGGTGAGCTGCGGGCTCCAGTCGATGGCGCAGCCGATCGTCATCGAGCGCCGCGTCGGCGAGAGCGTGAGCAGCAGGATCGGGACGGCGGCGAGCACGGCGAGCGCGCTGGCGACGCGTCGTCGTGGGGCGAGCCACCACGCGACCAGGGGCCCGAGGATCGCGAAGGCCGCGAGCACCGTCATGCCCGCCGACGCCGAGGGGATGAGCATCGCGGCGATCACGCGGCGCGGCGGACGGTGGAGGGCATCCGAGGAGCGTAGACGCGGATCCCGTGGGCTTCCCATGCGTCGGCCATGCGCGGCGGCGCTGCACATGCCTCGCGGCCGCGCCGCCGAGTAGCGTCGAGCCTGCGCGGGGAGGTCGATCGTGGCGAGGATGCCCGACTTCGAGATGCCGGAGAGCACCGGCGCGCTCGACGTGCCCGCGCCTCCCTCCGCGGCGGCTCGCGCGCCTGCGGCCGAGGATGCGTTCGCGACCGCCGATGCGGCGATGCGCGCGCCGGCGGCGAGCGACGCCGCGACCTCCGCTGCGATCGTCGACCCGACCCTGCCTCCGCCTCCGGCGTCTGGCCGCGAGCGCGCGCGAGCGACGATGCGGCGCCTCCGCCTGCCTGCGCTCGCCTTCGCGGTGGGCGTCGTCGTGGCCGCGGCCGGCGTGGTCGCGATCGACTCGGTGCGGGATGCGACGGCGCGCGACGACGTCGCGCAGACGCTCGACGCCTACCTCGCGACCGTCGAGTCCGGCGCGCCAGCCAGCGGCGGGCTCGTCGCCGCGCTCGACGAGGCCGTCGCCTCGACCGCGCTCGTCGCGGCGGCGGTGGTCGCGGCGGGTCCGGCGGCGGTCGACTGCGACGAGCCGCGCCTGGGCGCTGACGTCGCGATCGTCGACTGCTCGGTGCGCGTCGAGCGACGGTCGGAGCCGGCGCGCCTCGTGCTCGAGCGCGTCGGCGACGCATGGTCGGTCACGCAGGGCCTCGCGGTGCCCGTGCGGCTGCAGCCGGGCACCCTGCTCGTCGAGGAGGTCGCGGGCGAGCCCGTCGAGACGGCGATCACCCGGGGCGAGCGCGCGGTCTGGCTCCTGCCCGGCCGCTACGACGTCGCCGTCCGCTCGCCGGCGCAGCTCGTCGTCGCGAACCTCGACGGCCTCGTCGTCACGGCGTCGTCCGGCAGCGTCCGGTGGACGAGCGACACGACGCCGCAGCTGGACGCGGACGTCGAGGCGAGCGCGCTCGCGTTCGTCCGCGGCTGCGCGGTCGCGCCCGCGGAGGGCTGCCCTGCCTTGCAGCAGCGCGACGCGGCCGACCCGTTCCAGGTCTTCGCCATCGACGGGCGGCTGCGACCGGGCGATCCCTACGCCCTGACGTTCGAGGTCAGCATCCGCCGCCCGATCGAGCAGCCCGAGGAGTTCGTCGTCGTGACGGTGCGCGTCGACTTCGGCGAGGGGCTCGACCGGTACGAGGTCGCGGCCGGCTGACGCCCCGGACGCGCGTCCGGCGCAGGCGGGGAATGCGCGAGCGCCTGGTGCGCTGGACCAGGTGGACCGAACACGAGGAGCTCCATGCCGTCGATCACCGACCCCATGACCATCCGCGGGCTGACCCTGCGCAACCGCATCTGGATCGCGCCGATGTGCATGTACTCGGTCGATGCGCTGGACGGCGTCCCCACGGCGTGGCACCGCGTGCACTACGGCGCCCTCGCCTCCGGCGGCACGGGCCTGCTGGTCGTCGAGGCGTCCGCCGTCGTCCCCGAGGGGCGCATCTCGCGGCAGGACACCGGCATCTGGAGCGACGAGCAGCGCGACGCGTGGCGCCCCATCGTCGACTTCGCGCACGAGCGCGGCGCGGCGATCGGCATCCAGCTCGCGCACGCGGGTGCGAAGTCCTCCACGCGCCCCGCCTTCGGGCCCGACGCGGGCTCCGGCTCGCTCGCGATCGCCGATGGCGGGTGGCAGACGGTGTCGTCGTCGGCCGGATCCGTCATGGGGCTCGCCGACGCACGTGCGCTGAGCGTCGACGAGGCCCGCGACGTCGTCGACGCGTTCGTCGCCGGCGCGGTGCGCGCCGCGGACGCGGGCTTCGACCTCGTCGAGGTGCACGGCGCCCACGGCTACCTGCTGCACCAGTTCCTCTCGCCGCTGTGGAACACGCGCGACGACGAGCTGGGCGGCGACCTCGACGGCAGGGCCACGCTCCTGCTCGAGGTCGTGCGGGCCATCCGCGCCGCGCTGCCGACGATGCCCATCGTCGTGCGCCTCTCTGCGACCGACTGGACCGAGGGCGGCCTCACGGCCGACGACGCCGCGACCATCTCGACCTGGGCGCAGGAGGCGGGCGCCGACCTCGTCGACGCCTCCTCGGGCGGCCTCGTGCGTGCCGCGATCCCCGTCGGCCCCGGCTACCAGGCCCACCTCGCGCAGCACATCGCGGCCGCAGCGGTGCCGGCCTCGGCCGTCGGCCTCATCGAGACGGGCGAGCAGGCGCAGGCGATCGTCGACTCCGGCGTCGACGCCGTGCGCGTCGCGCGCGCCGCGCTGCGCGACCCGCACCTGCCGATCCGCTGGGCCCGCGAGCTCGGCGTCGAGGTCGACTGGGCACCTGCGCAGTACGCGCGCGCCTATTGAGCGACGGCGAGATGCGCGCCTGAGCGGGCAGCCGCGGCCCATGCGACCGTGACGACCCGCTCAGGCGCGCATCTCGCCGCGCGCTCGGTGCGCCCGGCGTCGCACGAGCGACAGGAGGTCGGCCTCGACGGCATCCCAGTCGTCGACGATCTGCCCGTACGTCAGGCGGACGACGGTGAAGCCGAGGGTCGTGAGCCGACGGTCGCGGGCGCGATCGGCGGCCTGCGCGGCCCACGTCGCATGGTGCTCGCCGCCGTCGCACTCGACGACGAGGACGTCGCCGACCAGCAGGTCGACGCGCATGTCCTCGATCCGCACCTGGGTGCGCACGCGCACGTTCCGGCTCCGCAGCCGCAGGCGGACCATGCTCTCGAGGCCCGACTCGGCGACGTCGACCCGATCGAGGGCTCGCCGCATCCGCGCCGGCGCCGTGGCCGACCACGTCTCGAGCTCATCGCGGGTCGCGAGCCGCAGGTGCAGGAGCGAGTCGGCGACGACCGTCACGTCCTCTGGCTCGCCGCATCGCAGCAGGCACCGGAACGCGGTGGCGACGTCGTCGATCGCGCGATCGACCGGCGGCATCGCACCATGCGGGAGGCAGCCTCCACGTCCGGAGGTGCGCGCACGTCGGCTGCGGCGCACGTGGCCGCGGCCGAGCCGCTCCGGCACCCAGGCTCCATGGAGCCGCAGGGCATCCGCGCACGAGAGGCACCCGCCGGCGCGCACGGCGACGACCACCCGAGGGTGCGCATCCCGGCGCGCCAGCCATCCCGGCCGCAGGCGGACGAGGGTGCCCGCCCTGGTCGCCGAGGCGATCGCATGGCTCGTCCAGCCGAGGCCGACCAGGCGTGCGGTCGGCACCACGCCGTGGCGTCGCTCCAGGTCGTCGTCGGTCACGCCGAGAGGATGCCTCACGCCCGCGGCGCGAGCCGCCGGGCATCTCGGCCCCCGGGATGGTCGGCGAGATGTGCGCCTGTGCGGGACGCCGTGCTCGCGGGAGGCCTGCTGCGGCCCTGCCGAGCACATCTCGCCGGCCCGGCGGCTCAGGGCTGGCGCAGCACCACGATCGCGCCGACGTCGAGGCGGTCGACGGCGAGCGCGCGGATGGCGTCGACCTCGGCGGGGGAGCAGTCGAGCAGCACCTTGACCTCGGCGTCGCGCTTGCCGAGGTCGACCGAGATCGTCACGCCCACGACGCCCGTGCCCTCGGCCGAGCCGCGGAACACGTCGATGCCGTCGCCGTCGCCCGAGGTCGTGCCGTCGAGGTAGCCGTAGTCGACCGGGTAGACGACGTCGTCGTGCACGGGGTGCGTCGAGCCCTTCGCCCGGTCGATCACGATGGGGCAGGACTCGACGAGCACGTCGAGGGTCGCGAAGAGGTCGGCCATGCGTCCATGCTGGCACGGTGCTCCGGCATGCCGAGCGGGCTTGCGCCGGCCTCGCCTCAGCGCAGGAGATCCTCGAAGGGCGCGAGCGGGACGACGCCGTCGGCCGCGGCTGCGAGCGCGTCGTCGTCGGTGACGAGCGCGTCGGCCTGCAGCCGCGCGACGGCGAGGTGCTCGGCGTCGCCGATCTCGGCACGGCCCTGCTCGCGCGCGATCGACCACGCCGTGGACCGCGAGACGCGATCGCCGAGCAGGCGCACGCGGATGGCGGTCACGCGCTCGAGCATCGCCTTCGCCTCGGCCTCCGACCGCGTGCCCGCGCGCACGTCGCGATAGAGGATCGCCATCGCGTCGCTGCGCAGGGATCCGCGCCCGACGAGCGCGTGGCCGTCGGCGAGCGGCCGCTCGGACTCCGCGAGACGGACGAGCGTGCCGCCGTCGATGGCGAAGCGGGTCACGCGATGCCGACGCCGTCGAGCGGCGACCCGACGACGTCGAAGCGGAAGCCGCCCATCTCGCCCGACAGCAGCGGCATCGCCTCCTCGATCGCGGCGCGCACCGAGGGGAGCCCGAGCGAGGCGTGATGCGACGCGGCGTCGACCCAGAGCTCGACGACGAGCACGGCGTCGGGATGCTCGTCCGAGACGCCGACGTCGTAGCGCAGGCATCCGGCGGCCGCGAGGTCGGCGCTCGGGCGCGTGAGGATGGCGACGAGCTCGTCGCGTCGGCCGGGGAGGGCGCCGAGGCTGCCCACGTTCGCGAAGGTCATGCGCCGAGGCTAGCCGCGGCCACCGACGCGCCGGTACGCCCGGGAGCCCGCAGGACGTGCCGCGGGCCCGCGCCCATCGTCAGGCGAGCGCCGGCACGGCCTCGACGCCGAGCGCCGTGGCGACGCCCTGGTTCGTGATGGCGCCCGCGTGCACGTTCACGCCCCGCGCGAGGGCTCCGTCGGCCCGTGCCGCAGCCTCCCAGCCGAGGTCGGCGATGCGCAGCACGTAGGGCAGCGTCGCGTTCGTGAGCGCGCGCGTCGAGGTCTCGGGCACGGCGCCGGGGATGTTCGCGACGCACGAGTACAGCGCGTCGTGCACGGCGAAGACGGGATCGGCGTGCGTCGTCGGGCGCGATCCCTCGAAGCAGCCGCCCTGGTCGATCGCGATGTCGACGAGCACCGAGCCCGGCCGCATCGTGGCGACCATCGCATCCGTCACGAGCTTCGGTGCCGCGGCGCCGGGCACGAGCACCGAGCCGATGACGAGGTCGGCGTCGGCGACCTGGTCGGCGATCTCGAGCCGCGACGAGTGACGCGTCTGGATGGTCGTGCCGAACGACGCCTCGAGCTGTCGCAGGCGGGGGAGCGAGAGGTCGATGACCGTGACGTCCGCGCCGAGGCCGACGGCGTTGCGCGCGGCGTGCTCGCCCGCGACGCCGCCGCCGATGACGACGACCTTCGCCCGACGCGTGCCGGGGACGCCGCCGAGGAGGATGCCGCGCCCGCCCGCAGGACCCATGAGGTGGTGCGCGCCCATGACGATCGACAGCCGGCCGGCGACCTCGCTCATGGGGGCGAGCAGCGGCAGCGAGCGGTCGTCGAGCTGCACGGTCTCGTAGGCGATGGCGGTGGTGCCGGCGGCGACGAGCGCGTGCGCCGTGTCGGCCGCGGCGGCGAGGTGCAGGTACGTGAAGACCACCTGGCCCTCGCGCATGCGGGCGAACTCCGGCTCGATGGGCTCCTTGACCTTGAGCAGCAGGTCGCCGCGCTGCCACGCCTCGTCGGCGTCGGCGGCGATGCGCGCGCCGGCGGCGACGTACGCCTCGTCGGGGATGCGCGAGCCGACCCCGGCGCCCTGCTCGATCCAGACCTCGTGGCCGTGCGCGACGAGGGCGTCGACGCCCGCGGGCGTGATGGCGACGCGCTGCTCGCTGGGCTTGATCTCGGCGGGGACGGCGATGCGCATGGTGAACCTCTCGTCGAACCGGCCGCGGCGCTGCTGCCGGTGCCACCAGCATGGGAGGAAGTGGCGCGAGACGGAAGGTCCGCCGAAGCATCCAGCGCTATCGTGGCCGGATCGGCGGAATCCTTCGTGCGATGCCCCTCCTCGACCGATGCGGAGCGCGGATGCTGCAGCGTGACGACGCCCTCGACGCCACCGACCTCGACCTCCTCGACGTGCTGCGCAGGGATGCGCGCGCGACGAATCGCCAGCTCGCGCGCGCCGTCGGCCTCGCCGAGTCGACCGTCCACGCCCGCGTGCGCAGGCTCGAGCAGCGCGGCGTCATCGCCGGCTACGAGGCCGTCGTGCGGCAGGAGCGCATGGGCCACGGGCTGCAGGCGCTCGTGCACGTCACGCTGCGGCCCGGTGCGCGGCAGGCGAGCATCACGGAGTTCTCCGAGCGCGTCCGCGCGCTGCCCGAGGTGAGCCAGGTCTTCTTCCTCGGCGGCGTCGACGACTTCATCGTGCACGTCGCGGTCGGCGACTCGTCCGAGATGCGCCGATTCGTCGTCGAGCACCTCTCGGGCGACGCGACCGTGGCCTCCACGCGCACGAGCATCGTCTTCGACTACCAGCGCAACGTCTCGACGGCCTCCTTCGACTAGGGCAGCGTCACCGCGACGATCGCCTGCGGCCGCCCGGCGACGGGGACCTCGCGCTGCGCGAGCGTGTCGAGGTCGACGATCGTGAGGCCGTCCCACCAGCCGTCGCGCGTGTAGCCGCCGGCGAGCACCGCCGACCACGCGTCGTCGCCGTCCGCGCGCCACGGCACGACCGTCTCATGGAGCCTCGCGAGGGGCACGACGACGTCGGCGCCGTCGGGCGCGAGGATCTCGAGGCTCGGCCCCTGCGTCGCCGAGCCGAACGCGCCCGTGCCCACGACGAGCGTCGTGCCGTCGATCGCCGAGTCGTCGCGCACCTGCGCGACGCCGTGCTGATGGGTCTGCGCTGCGAGCGGCGCGATCGTCGACGTGCCCGCGAGGGGGTCGACCTCGACCATCGCCTGGCCCTGGAACGGCAGGAGGATCGTGCCGGACGCCGTCACGATGCCGTAGTGCGGCTTCTCCCACGACGCGAAGCCGAGGTCGCCGAACGGCGCCACCTCGATCCTGCGGGTCGCGAGCGTCGCGACGTCGACGACCGTGACGCCGTACGTGTCGTGGTCGACGGTCGCGACCCAGGCGCCGGCGGGGTCGACGAGCACGTCGAACGGGCGCACGCCGACCTCGACCGAGCCCGTGAACGCGCCGGAGGCGACGTCGAAGACCTCGAGCCACGCGGGATCCGGCCAGCGATGCACGGCGACGAAGACGGTCGAGCCGTCGGGCGAGACGGCGATGCCGAGGCCGCCATCGCGGTACTCGCCGAACGTCACGGCCTGCGGCTGGTGCTGGAAGGGCACGAGCGCGGTGCGCGTCATCGACGCGAGGTCGACGATCGCGAGGCCCTCCGCCGTCGCGACGTACGCTCGCTGCGCCTCCTGGTCGGCGGCGACGCCCCAGGGCGCAGCCCCCACCCCGATGGAGGCCACCACGGGGTCCGGCGCATCGGGATCGACGACGGCGAGCGCATCCGAGGCGGCGAGCGTCGTCAGCAGGAGCGCTCGCGGCGGCTCGGACGTCGCGGAGGGCTCGGGGGCGGAGGATGCAGGGGCCGGCCGTGCCGACGCGGTCGGCTGCGTGTCGAGGGCGCCCGGCGCGCAGCCCACGAGCGTCGCGCAGGCGACGGCCAGGGCCGCGATGCGGGCGAGGATGCGGCGGGTGGGCATCAGGGCAGGGTAGCCGGGTGCCCTTCGAGACGGCGGCTCGCTGCGCTCGCGGCCTCCTCGGGGAGCGGGTGGGGGGGAGGCGATGCTCCCGATCCCACCCGCTCCCCGAGGTGCGAGCGGAGCGAGCCTCGAGGGGCTCAGCCCTCGAGCGTCGCGCTCGCGAGCGTGATCTCGATGCCGGCGAGCGCCTGCGACACGGGGCAGCCGGCCTTCGCCTCGTTGGCGATGCGCTCGAACTCGGCCTGGTCGAGGCCCGGCACCGTCGCCGTGACCGTCAGGACCGAGCCCGTGATGCCCTGGCCGGGCACGAAGCCGACCTCTGCGCTCGCGGAGATCGAGCTCGGCGCGTGGCCGGCCTCGCCGAGGGCGTGCGACAGCGCCATCGAGAAGCAGGAGGCGTGGGCCGCTGCGATGAGCTCCTCGGGCGTCGTCTGCCCGCCGCCCTCGGTGCGCGCCTTCCACGAGACGGCGGTCTCGATGCCGGAGGCGAGGGTCGTGGTGCCGGACCCGTCGGCGAGGCCGCCGTTCCAGACGGTGCTCGCGCTGCTCGTGACTGCCATGGTGGCTCCTTCGTCGTGGGTGAGCACCAAGGCTACGTCGGGCGGACGCCCATGGCTCCGGGGCTAGCCTCGACTGCGGGAGGCCGGTATGGAGCAGCATCTCGCCGAGCAGGTCACGATCATCGCGGTCCTCGGCATCGTCATCGTGGGCGCCGTGTCGGCCGTCGCGGGTCGGATCGGGGTCGCTGCGCCGCTGCTGCTCACGGTCGTCGGCATCGGGCTCGGGTTCGTGCCCGGCGCATCCGAGATCATCGTGGAT
This sequence comes from Agrococcus versicolor, assembly GCF_039531815.1. Taxonomy (NCBI): domain Bacteria; kingdom Bacillati; phylum Actinomycetota; class Actinomycetes; order Micrococcales; family Microbacteriaceae; genus Agrococcus; species Agrococcus versicolor. The sequence goes on from NZ_BAAAQT010000001.1 coordinate 443,979, forward strand.
CCCGAGATCATCCTCACGGTCGTGCTGCCGCCGCTGCTGTACGCGGCGGCGCTCCAGGTGCCGATCGTCGACTTCCGGCGCAACCTTCGCGTCATCGCGCTGCTCGCGGTCGTGCTCGTCATCGTCTCCGCCGTGCTCGTCGGCGGCCTCGTCGTGTGGATCTGGCCCGCGGTCGGGCTCGCGCTCGCGATCGCGCTCGGGGCGGTCGTCGCGCCGCCCGACGCCGTCGCGGCGACGTCGCTCGGCAAGCGCCTCGGGCTGCCACCGCGCATCGTCACGATCCTCGAGGGCGAGGGGCTCGTCAACGACGCCACGGCGCTCGTGCTGCTCTCGACCGCCGTGGGCATCGCGGCCAACGCGGGCGACCCCGACGGCGCGGTCGAGCTCGGCGACGTCGTCGGCGCCTTCGCGTGGGCGGTCGTCGGCGCGATCCTCGTCGGCCTCGTCGTCGGCTGGCTCGCCGTCGTCGTGCGTGCGCGCATCCACGACCTCGTCCTCGACACGACGCTGTCGATCGTCGTGCCGTTCGTCGCGTTCCTCGCGGCCGAGCAGATCGGCGCCTCCGGCGTCGTCGGCGTGGTCGTCGCGGGCATCGTCGTCGGCAACGCGAGCCCCGGCCGCGTGGGGGCACGCGAGCGGCAGAGCGAGCGGACGAGCTGGCGCACGTTCACGATGGTCATCGAGCATGCCGTCTTCCTCTACATGGGGCTGCGGCTGCGTCCCGTCGTCGACGCCGTGGAGTCGGCGGAGCAGTCGCTGTGGCAGGTCGTCGGCGTCGGGCTGCTCGTCACGCTCCTGCTCGTGCTGCTGCGGTTCGCGGCGATGCCGCTGCTGCTGTGGTCCATCCGATTCCGCGCACGCAGGCTCGAGCGGCTGCAGCGCCGCAGCACCCAGCGGATGCAGCAGGCCGACGACCGCTTCGCCGACACGAGCGATCGCCGCATCTCGGGCAGGCTCGAGCAGTTCCGCCGCAGGCTCGAGCAGCGCGAGCACGACGTGACGGCCGAGCGCGACCAGGCGCTCGGCTGGCGCGACGGCACGGTGCTCGGCTGGGCCGGCATGCGCGGCGTCGTCACGGTCGCGGCGGTGCAGACGCTGCCGCACGAACATCCGTACTACGCGGCGCTCGTGCTCGTCGCGTTCGTCGTGGCGATCGTCACGCTGCTGTCGCAGGGTCTGACGCTGCCGATGCTCGTGCGGGCGCTGCGCCTGCAGCGCGACTCGACGGTCGAGGAGCGCACCGAGCTGCTCGAGCTCACGCGCCGCGTCGCCGAGGCGGGCAGCACGGCGATGTCGGCGGAGATGGCTGCGCTCGCAGCGCCGCTGTCGGACGACATGCGCGACGAGATCCTGCAGATGCCCGCACGCCGCGTCGAGCGGGCGTCGCGGATGCTGGGCATCGGCGAGGACGTCGACGAGGAGCAGACCCGCGCCTTCGTGGCGGTGCGCAGGGCGCAGCTCGTCGCCGAGCGGGCGGCGCTCAAGGCCGAGCGGCAGCGCGGGGCGTTCTCGTCCGAGACGCTCGCGGCCATGCAGCGCCAGCTCGACGTCTTCGAGATCCAGCTCGACGCCATGACCGGGGACGATCCCGGTCGCTGACGATCGTCAGTCGCGGCAGTCGGCGTCGACGAGGTCACGCACGTGCGCGAGGAAGGCGGCGAGGCGGCGGGCCTCGCCCGGATCCATGTCGGCCGCGGCGGAGCGGATGGACGGCGCGAGGCCGTCGGCGGTGTCGGGCGAGTTGCGCGAGGCGGGCTCGAGCAGCTTGCTGCGCTTGTCCTCCTCGTGCTGGCGCGTGGAGATGAGCCCACCGTCCTGCAGGCGGCGCACGATGGCGCTCACCGACGGCGTCGTGAGCCCGAGGTGGGTCGCGAGCTCCGTGGGAGTCGGGGGCTTGCCGGCGTCGGCGCGCTCGGCGATGAAGCGCATGGCCTCGCGCTCGCTGTGGCCGGGGCCGCAGGACGCCTGCCTCCGGCGCGACAGCCGCGACTCGGCGAGCCGGAGCTCCTCGACCGCCCAGGTGAGCTGCGTCACGGCATCCTCGCCGGGGACGTCGATCTCGGGCGTGCGTGCGCCCTGCGTGGTGGTCGTCGCCATGCTCGCCTCCTTCTGCTCCTCGGGTGGTGCGAGGGATTGACTAGTGACTCTAACCACTTCGCGCGTCCCGGGCACGGGACTGGCGCTCGGCGTCGACTCGTGCAGGCGTCAGTCCGCGATGAGCGGAGCGAAGGGGCTGCTGCCCGCCGGGGCGCTCGCGGCCGAGGGGTCGCGGGCGTCGCGGAAGTGCGCGGCCACGGCGTCGAGCGACGCGTCCGGGATGTCGTGCATGTCGTAGCCGACGTGCAGGTCGACGTGGCTGAGCTCGAGCCAGGCGAGGTGCTCGCGGGCATGGGCCAGCGCGAGGCGAGCCGCGGGGCTCGTCGGACGCATGCCGCTCGCGTGCTCCGCCAGCGCGCCGAGCACGCCGCCGAGCGACGAGGTCAGCGCTGCGACGAGGTCGGCGGGCGCGAGGGCGAGGAGGCGATCGGCCGGCTCCGGTCCGTCCTCGCCGTCGAGCGCGCGCACGGTGCGATCGGCGCGCCGCGCCATGCGGGCGATGACGTGCCTGCGCGTGCCGAGCGCCGAGCGTGCCGAGGCGGAGAGCTCGTCGTCGCCGAGCCGCAGCACGGCGGTGAGGAGGCGCATCGAGGCCGCGCGCAGCTGCGGCAGGAGGTCGTCGACCCGCTGCTCGTCGAGCCGTGCGACGCCGGACGCCATCGTCATGGCGACGCCTCGGCGCCGTCGGTCGTGCCGTGGCGGAGCGTCGAGGGCGCGACGACCTCCGCGTTCCAGTCGCTCCACAGGTCGGTCATGATCGGGCCCATCACGCCGCGACGAGCGCGTCGAGCGCCTGGAGCGCGGGTGCGGCGCAGGCGATCGTGAGGCCCGCGGGCCGGTTGGTGTCGGCGACCATGGCCTCGAGCCGTGCGCGGTCGAGGTCGGCGGCCTCGGCGGATGCGTACGCGTAGACGAGGGTGGCCGACTCGTGGATCCAGATCGACTGCCGCGAGTCGTCGGAGCGGCAGGTGAGGAGGAAGGGCTCGCGCCTGCGCAGCTTCGCCGTCACCACCGCGGCGAGGTGCGCGAGGTCGCCGTCCTCCATCTCGAAGGTCGAGTCGTCTCCGTTGCCGTACCTGAGCGTGCCCATCGCGGTCTCCTTCGCAGCGTCTCACCTCGACTGCCGAGATGAATGTATTGCTAGTTCGTCTAGCAAAGTATCTGACTAGCGACTCCCGAGCAAGTCCGGCGTCCACCGCGCGTGTCGCCAGTCCATCGCCCCTGCACGCCGGGCGACGGGCATCGTGAGCGGATCCTCCGCGGAATCACGGCGATCCCGGAGGTTCGGGCCGCACGGCGCGAGCCGCCTCGCGACCTTGCGCGACGCGAGACGGCTGAGACGTCCCTGCCGATACCGGAGGAATCAACGGAGGGTTCCGGGCCGAATCATCTGGCTGCCACGTAGCATGGCGGCCATGGCGAACGACGAGGGCTCGGAGGCGACGGGCTACTGGTACCCGGACCGCGACGGGGCCTCCACCGTCGACGTCCTCAACCTCCTGCGGCGCTACCGCGCGGCCGAGTCGCGCATGCGCGCGCGCACCCGGTCGTCGATGGAGATGGGCGAGACCGACCTGCTCGCGCTGCGCACGCTGCTCGCGGCGCAGCGCACCGGCGCGCTCGTGCGGCAGCGCGACCTCGCGAAGGTGCTGTCCATCACGTCCGCATCCGTCACGGTGCTCGTCGATCGTCTCGAGCGGTCGGGTCACGTCGAGCGTCGTGCGCACCCGACCGATCGTCGCTCGACGATCGTCGTGCCCACGACCGCGACCGAGCACGAGGTGCGCGAGACGCTCGGCGCGATGCACCGTCGCATGATCGAGGTCGTCGACGACCTCACGGCCGCCGAGCTCGAGGTCGTCGCGCGCTTCCTCTCGGGCATGGCCGCCGCCGTCGAGGAGGCGGGCGACCTCGACGCCGAGCTGCGCGACGTCGTGCGCGAGAACGACGACCGACAGGCCTGACTGGACCGGGCGCGCGTCCCGCGTCGCTCAGTCCTCGAAGACCTTGCCGGGGTTGAGGATGCCCGCCGGGTCGAAGACGGCCTTGATCTCGCGCTGCAGCCGCAGCTGCGTCTGGCCCAGCTCGAGGCCGAGCCAGCGCCGCTTGAGCACGCCCACGCCGTGCTCGCCCGTGAGCGTGCCGCCCATGGCGATCGCACCCTGGAAGATCTCGTCCGCCGCCGCCCACACCGCGGGGGAGGGCTCGGCGTCGTCGAAGACGAACGTGGGGTGCAGGTTGCCGTCGCCGGCGTGCGCCGTCGTCGCGATCGTGACCCCATGCCGCTCGGCGACCTCGGCGCACAGCGCGAACATGTCGGGCATGCGCGTGCGCGGCACCGAGACGTCCTCGACGAGGATCGTTCCGAACGACTCGAGCGCGTAGTGCACCTGCCTGCGCACCTCCACGAGCATCGCGCTGCGCTCGACGTCGTCCGAGAGCTCGGCGTCGCCGCCGTGCGCCTCCACGATCGCGAGGGCGTCGAGGGCGATGGCGTCCGCGCCGACGTCGTCGAGCTGCAGCAGCACGAACGCGCCCTCCATCGCCCGACCGGTGTACGCGGCGAGCATGCGCACCGACTCGGTGCCGACGAGCTCCATGATCGCGGGACGGATGTGCGCGGCCGTGATGGCGGCGCACGCGCGCGCCGCGGCCGTCTCGTCGGCGAAGAACGCGCCGATGGTCCACACGCCGCCGGGCACGGTCGGCCGCAGGCGCAGCGTCGCCTCGACGATGACGCCGAGGGTGCCCTCGCTGCCGATCATGAGGGCTGCGAGGTCGAGGCCCGTGACGCCCTTCACCGTGCGGTGGCCGACGTCGATGCGCTCGCCCGATGCGAGCACGACGCCGAGCGCGAGCACGGCCTCGCGCGTGACGCCGTACTTGGCGCACAGCAGGCCGCCGGCGTTCGTCGCGATGTTGCCGCCCACCGTCGAGATCGCGCGGCTCGCGGGATCGGGCGCCCACCACAGGTGATGCTCGGCGAGCGCGACGTTGAGGTCGGCGTTGAGGATGCCGGGCTCGACGACCGCGAGCTGGTCGGCGGCGGAGACCTCGAGGATGCGGCGCATGCCCGAGACGTCGATGCTCAGCTCGCCCTCGCCCGTGTTGGCGCCGCCGGCGAGGCCCGTGCCCGCACCGCGCGGCACGACGGGCACGCCGTGCTCGCTCGCCCATCGCAGCGCGGCCTGCACGTGCTCCACCTCGGTGGCGCGCACGACCGCGAGGGGGCGACCGTCGGCGCGGTGGCCCGAGCGATCGGCGCGCGCGGCCTCGAGGGAGGCCTCGCTCGTGTCGACGACGATCCCGGGCGACGCTGCCCGGAGGGAGTCGAGATCCATCAGACGAGCACCACGCCCTCCACGGGGGTCCAGGCGCCCGGCGCGCCCTCGAAGCGGATCGACTCCGCGTTGCGCGGCGTGCGCGTCTCGAGGCCCGTCGTCGCGTCGGCGAAGGCTCGGATGAACGTGCCGTGCGTGACGATCACGAGGTGGTCGACGGCGTGGCGCTCGGCGACGGCGTCGACCGCGGCGACCGCACGTCGCTGCAGCGCCTCGTACGACTCCTCGCCCGGCCACGCGGTGCCGAAGCGCTCGGTGGCCTCGGCCTTCGTGAGCCCCTCGACCTCGCCGTAGGCGCGCTCGACGAGCCGCGGGTCGCGCTCGAGGACCTCCATGCCGAGCCGCTCGGCGATGATGTCGGCCGTGACGGCCGCACGCGAGAGCGTCGACGAGACGATCGCGTCCCAGCGGTCGTCGGCGAGCAGCACCGCCGCCTCGAGCGCCTGCGCCCGCCCCGTGTCGTTGAGGGGGATGTCGCTCGTGCCCTGCATGCGCAGGTCGAGGTTCCAGTCCGTCTGGCCATGTCTCACGAGGGCGATCTGCACCGCTCGAGCCTACCCGCGGCCGCTCGTCCCCGGCGTCTTGCGGATCGTCGTCGCGCCGTGCGACCGTCGGGCATGCGAGTCGCAGGCGTCGTGCCGGAGGATGCCCCCGATCCCGCGATCGCGGCGTGCGCGACGGCTCGGACGCTGCCGGTCGCCGTGCGCTCGCTCGTGGTGCAGCCGTCGCTCGAGCGCATCCCGCACCCCTCGGTGTCGAGCTCGGGCGCCGCGGGCGAGCAGCCCGCGTCGATGGAGGTCGCCTGGTCGTACACGCTGTGGCGGGTGCCGGGCGATCGCGACGACCCTGCGAACCTCGCCGACCTCGACGAGCGGACGCGCGCGAGCCTCGACGACGTGCCGCCGTGGCCGCGGCCGGCCTGGCTGCTCGACGTCGTCGAGCGCCTGCGTCGGCCGATGCTGTGGGAGGCCGTGCGCACCTCGTGGGAGCGCGATCGCGACGCGGGCGAGGCGGAGGTCGTCGGCGCGCTCGTCGAGCACCTCGCGTCGGTGCTGGTGAACGGGTTCGACGAGGAGCGCGGGCCCGGCGCCCGATGGGATCGCCCGGAGCTCGTCGCGCCCGGCTCGGTGCGCGCGGCGGAGGTCGTGGTCGACGGACGTGCCTGGCCGGGGGTGGCCATCGAGGGCGATCGCCACGTGCTCGGCCTGGGCGTCGCGCTGCCGGATGGCGCGATCGTGACCGCGGCGCTGCCGCGCGACGCCCTCGCGCATCTCCAGGTCGCGTTCGCGTCGGTCGTGCCGTGAGGCGCGGCGTGCGCGTCCCGCGCAGGTCGATCGCATCCACACCTCACATTCCGGAGGGCTCGTGCGTCAGCAGGGTGCGAGAGGACGTGGACCCATGAACGACACCAGGCACGCCATCGTCGACACGACCGTCGGCGCCATCACGATCGTCGGCGGCGCCGCCGGCATCCAGGGGCTGTACTACGCCGAGCACCGACCCGCCCCCGATCGGGAGCGGTTCGGCCAGCGCGACGACGCATCGCTCGCCGACGCCGCGTCCCAGCTCCACGAGTACCTCGCCGGCGACCGACGAGCCTTCGACCTCGCGCTCGACCCCGTCGGCACCCCCTTCCAGCTCCGCGTCTGGCACGAGCTGCGGCAGATCCCGTACGGCGAGACGCGCACGTACGGCTGGATCGCGACCCGCATCGGGCAGCCGACGGCCGTGCGCGCCGTCGGGCTCGCGAACGGCCGCAACCCCATCTCGATCGTCGTGCCCTGCCACCGCGTCGTCGGCGCGAACGGTGCGCTCACGGGCTACGCGGGCGGCGTGGCGTGCAAGCGGGCGCTGCTCGACCTCGAGCGCGGCGACCTGCTCGACGGCTCGGGCGTCGCGCTAGATTCCGTTGCGTGACGCGGGAGCCCTTCGAGCGCGTCGTGCGCGAGCACGGGGCGACGGTCTACCGCGTCGTGCGCGCCGTCGTCGGCCCGTGGGATGCCGACGACGCCTGGAGCGACGCCTTCCTCGCAGCGCTCGAGGCATATCCGAGGCTCGACGCCGACGCCAACGTGCGGGGGTGGCTCGTCACGATCGCGCACCGCAAGGCGATCGACGTGCTGCGTCGCTCGTCGCGTGCGCTCCCGGTGGCCGAGGTGCCCGAGCGGCCGGCGCCGTCGCGCGACCCCGACCTCGACCTGCGCCGAGCGCTCGCGTCGCTGCCCGACCGGCAGCGGTCGTGCGTCGTGCTGCATCACCTCGGCGGCATGCCCTTCGACGACGTCGCGGCGGCGCTCGGCGTCTCGTCGGCGGCGGCGCGCAAGGCGTCGTCGGACGGCGTGCGCAGGCTCCGCACCCTCCTGGAGGTCGGCCATGACGACTGACGACCTGCTCGGCGCCGTGCCGGCGGGCGACGCCGACG
>NZ_BAAAQT010000002.1:0-3427 GCF_039531815.1 Agrococcus versicolor
GCAGGACGAGTCGCTGGAGGACATCCTGCAGCAGACGGTCCCGCCGCCGTCGGCGGAGAACCACGACCCGGTGGCGACGGACGATCAGCTGGGGGCGCGTCCGGGGCGGGCGAGCATCCTGCCGGTGCTGGCGAACGACTCGGATCAGGACGGCGACGTGCTGACCGCGCGGGTCGTGTCCGATCTGCCGTCGGGCATCACGGTGTCGCCGATCGCGAACGACTCGCAGCTGCAGATCGAGATCCCGGAGTCGTTCTCGGAGCGGATCGTGACGTTCCAGTACGAGGTCGTCGACGGCAAGGGCGGCTCGGCGACGGCGACCGTGACGGTGACGGTGCGCACGCCGGATGAGAACGGTGCGCCGGAGCCGCTGTTCGAGCAGTCGTTCACGATCGAGCAGACCGCCCGGTTCGAGTACCCGGGCCTGCAGGGCTGGTACGACCCCGACGGGGACGACTTCTACCTGCAGTCCGCCACGAGCCCCTCCGGCGACCAGATCGAGGCATCCCCCGCGGGCCGCATCCTCTACACGGCGACCGGCTCGCCGGGCCCGACGACGGTCGAGATGTCCGTCGTCGACAGCCGCGGCGACGCGACCGCGGGGTCCATCCGCGTCACGGTCATGGAGCGCAACACGGCCCAGATGCTCGCGAACGCCGACTTCGTGTCGACGACCGTCGGGCAGGAGGTGTCGATCGAGCCGCTCGCGAACGACTACGTGCCCGGCACGCAGGCGGCGCGCCTCGCCCAGGTGTCCTTCGACCGCGCGCCTGCCATCGCCGGGTCGTTCGACCCCGAGACGGGCATCGTCACGCTCTCGAGCGACACCGTGGGCACCTACTACGTGCCCTACCTCGCGACGGCCGGGGCCTCGTCGCCCACCGGGCAGATCCGCGTCGACGTCCGCGAGACCGACGACGAGGCGAGGCCGGTGGCGGTGCGCGACATCGCGCTGCTGCCGCAGCTCGGCGAGACGCTCGTCGACCTGCTCGCCAACGACGTCGATCCCTCGGGCGGCGTGCTCGTCGTCCAGTCGGTCGTCGCGAACGGCGTGCCCGTGTCGGCGCAGCTGCTCGAGCGCCGCGTGCTGCGCCTGTCGGACACGCAGGGCCTGACGTCCGAGGCGACCATCACGTACACGGTGTCGAACGGCCGCTACACGGAGACGGGGCAGGTCGTCGTCATCCCCGTGCCGCCGCCGGAGCAGCCGACGCCACCCACGGCGGTCGCCGACACCGCGACGGTGCGCGAGGGCGACTTCGTGTCGATCCCCGTGCTCGAGAACGACTTCAGCCCCGACAACCTCGAGCTCACGGTCTCGGGCGAGCTCGTCGAGACCACGTTCGCCTCCGGCGACGACGGCTGCGACGTCACGGGCGAGGATGCCGAGGGCTGCGCCTTCGTCGACGGCGACCAGGTGCGCGTGTTCGTGCCGGTCGGCGGGCCGTCGTCGGTGCGCCTCGTCTACGAGGTGTCCGACGTGCACGGCGGCGTCGCGACGGCGCCCATCGACCTCACCGTGGTCGACCGCGAGGCCGGCAACGACCCGCCCATCGCCGAGACGGTCACGGCGCGCGTCGTCGAGGGCAACCTCGTCTCGATCCCCATCCCGCTCGACGGCATCGACCCCGACGGCGACGGCGTCGAGCTCGTCGGCTACGACGAGGCACCCGACGCGGGACGCGTGACCGAGGTGGGCGACGGCTTCTTCACCTACGAGGCCTACGAGGGCTCCGCGGGCTCGACGACCTTCACCTACCGGGTGCGCGACCGCTGGGGTGCCGAGTCGACGGCGGCCGTCGTCATCGGCATCGCCCCGCCGCCGGACGTCAACCAGGCGCCGTACGCCGAGCGCGACGAGGTGTCCGTCCAGCCGGGCAGGCAGATCGCGGTGCCGGTGCTCGCGAACGACTTCGACCCCGACGGCGACCTGCTGACGCTCGAGACCGACGGCATCGCCGACGCCTCCGAGGAGCTCGGCGACGTGACGATCGACGAGGATCGCAGCACCGTCGACTTCGTCGCCCCCGACGCGGACGGCGAGTACTCGCTGCGCTACCGCATCTCCGACGGCCGCGGCGGATCGACGCAGGGCGTCGTGCTCGTCACGGTCGCCGCCGATGCGCCGCTCGAGCCGCCGATCGCGGTCGACGACGTCGTGCCGCCGGCCGACGTCGTCGCGGGCGAGCCGCTCGCCGTGCCCGTGCTCGACAACGACCTCGACCCCGACGGCAGCCCCGACGCGCTCGAGGTGACCGTGCTGCAGGGCGACGGCGACGTCGTCGCCGAGGGCATCCGGGTGACGCCGAGCGACGAGGAGTTCCAGGTCGTCACGTATCGCGTCACCGACCCCGACGGCGAGAGCGCCGAGGCCTTCGTGTTCGTGCCCGTCGCGCGCGATCCCGCACCCCGGCTCGCCGACCCGAGCGCGGTCTACGAGGTGCAGTCCGGCATCGCCGAGGAGTTCGACCTCGACGAGCTGGTCGAGGTGTCGCAGAACGCGCCGCGCATCACGACCGCCGATCGCGTCTCGGCGACGAACGCCAACGGCGATCCGCTCGTCGTCGACGTCGACACGCTCGTCTACACGTCGGAGTCCGGCTACACGGGCCCGGCGACGCTCAGCTTCGAGGTGAGCGACGGCACCGACGAGTCCGACCCCGACGCCAACACCGCGACCCTCTCGATCGCGCTGCTCGTGCGCCCCTCGTCCGCCGTCGCCCCGACGTTCCAGGGCGCGTCGCTGCAGGTGCCGCAGAACGGCTCGATCGACTTCGACCTCACGACCGCGACGCGCGACCCCGACCCGGGCGACCTCGACGAGATGGGCTTCGAGGTCGTCGGCGGCGAGTCCGACCAGGTCGACGCCGACCTCGCCGACCAGACGCTCACCCTCTCGGCGCCCGTGAACGCGAACGTCGGCTCGTCCGTGTCGTACACGATCGAGGCGACCGACCGGCACGGCAACGCCGCCCAGGGCACGGTCGTCGCGACCGTCGTGATCTCGAACGAGCCGCTCGCGAGCCTGCGCGACGACGCCGCCGAGGCCGTGCAGGGCATCGCCTCCACCGTCAACGTGCTCGCGAACGACTACAACCCCTTCGAGGGGCAGGCGCCCCTGCGCGTCGTCGAGTCGACCGTGATCGCCGGCGGCGGCCAGGTCTCGGACGACGGCGCGAGCGTGACGGTGACGCCGGACGCCGACTTCTCGGGCGTCATGACCGTGCGCTACACGGTGCAGGATGCGACCGAGACCGTGCAGCGCCAGCAGACGGGCCAGGTGGTCGTCAACGTGAAGGGCCGGCCGGAGGCGCCGATCCGTCCGAACGTGCTGTCGGTCGGGGATCAGACGGTGACGCTGGCGTGGGCTGCCCCGGCGTCGAACGGTGCGGCGATCTCGGGCTACACGGTGCAGAGCGCGGATGGG
>NZ_BAAAQT010000003.1:0-3464 GCF_039531815.1 Agrococcus versicolor
GCAGGACGAGTCGCTGGAGGACATCCTGCAGCAGACGGTCCCGCCGCCGTCGGCGGAGAACCACGATCCGGTGGCGACGGACGATCAGCTGGGGGCGCGTCCGGGGCGGGCGAGCATCCTGCCGGTGCTGGCGAACGACTCGGATCAGGACGGCGACGTGCTGACGGCGCGGGTCGTGTCCGATCTGCCGTCGGGCATCACGGTGTCGCCGATCGCGAACGACTCGCAGCTGCAGATCGAGATCCCGGAGTCGTTCTCGGAGCGGATCGTGACGTTCCAGTACGAGGTCGTCGATGGCAAGGGCGGCTCGGCGACGGCGACCGTGACGGTGACGGTGCGCACGCCGGATGAGAACGGTGCGCCGGAGCCGCTGTTCGAGCAGTCGTTCACGATCGAGCAGACCGCCCGGTTCGAGTACCCGGGCCTGCAGGGCTGGTACGACCCCGACGGGGACGACTTCTACCTGCAGTCGGCCACGAGCCCCTCCGGCGACCAGATCGAGGCATCCCCGGCGGGCCGCATCCTCTACACCGCGACCGGATCCCCAGGGCCCACGACGGTCGAGCTCTCCATCGTCGACAGCCGCGGGCAGGCCGCGACCGGCTCGATCCGCGTCACCGTCATGGAGCGCAACACCGCGGAGATGATCGCGAACGCGGACTTCATCACCGCGACGGTCGGGCAGGAGGTGTCGATCGAGCCGCTCGCGAACGACTACGTGCCCGGCACCCAGGATGCGCGCCTCGCGCAGGTGTCGTTCGATCGCGCACCGCAGCTGACGGGCTCGTTCGATCCGGACACCGGCATCGTGTCGCTGTCCGGCGACACCGTCGGCACGCACTACCTGCCGTATCTCGCCTCCGCGGGCGCATCGTCGCCGACGGGGCAGATCCGCGTCGACATCCGCGAGACCGACGACGAGGCACGGCCCGTCGCCGTGCGCGACATCGCGCTGCTGCCGCAGCTGGGCGAGACGCTCGTCGACCTGCTCGCCAACGACGTCGACCCCTCGGGCGGCGTGCTCGTCGTGCAGTCGGTCGTCGCCGAGGGCTCGCCCGTCTCCGCGCAGCTGCTCGAGCGCCGCGTCCTGCGGCTGTCGGACACGCAGGGCATCGCCTCGGAGACGACGATCACCTACACGGTGTCGAACGGACGGTTCACCGAGACCGGGCAGGTGGTCGTCATCCCGGTGCCGCCGCCGGACCAGCCGGCGCAGCCCACGGCGGTCGCCGACACCGCGACGGTGCGCGAGGGCGACTTCGTGTCGATCCCCGTGCTCGAGAACGACTTCAGCCCCGACAACATCGAGCTGACCGTGTCGGGCGAGCTCGTCGAGACCACGTTCGCCTCCGGCGACGACGGCTGCGACGTCACAGGCGAGGATGCCGAGGGCTGCGCCTTCGTCGACGGCGACCAGGTGCGCGTGTTCGTGCCCGTCGGCGGCCCCTCGTCCATCCGCCTCGTCTACGAGATCTCCGACGTGCACGGCGGCGTCGCCACGGCGCCCATCGACGTCACGGTCGTCGCGCGCGACTCGGGCAACGCGCCGCCGATCGCCGAGACCGTGACGGCGCGCGTCGTCGAGGGCAATCGCGTGTCGATCCCGATCCCGCTCGACGGCATCGACCCCGACGGCGACGGCGTCGAGCTCGTCGGCTACGACGAGGCACCGGGCGCCGGGCGCATCGTCGAGGTCGGCGACGGCTTCTTCGTCTACGAGGCGTACGAGGGCACGGCGGGCTCGACGACCTTCACCTACCGCGTGCGCGATCGCTGGGGCGACGAGTCGACCGCCGCGGTCGTCGTGGGCATCGCACCGCCGCCCGAGATCAACCAGGCGCCGTACGCCGTGCGCGACGAGGTGTCGGTGCAGCCGGGCCGCGACATCGCCGTGGCCGTGCTCGCGAACGACTCCGACCCCGACGGCGACCTCCTCACGCTCGAGACCGACGGCATCGCCGACGCCTCGGAGGAGCTCGGCGAGGTGACGATCGACGAGGATCGCAGCACGGTCGACTTCGTGTCGCCGGATGCTCCGGGCGAGTACGAGCTGCGCTACCGCATCTCGGATGGCCGCGGCGGGTCGACGCAGGGTCTCGTGCTCGTGACCGTGGCCGAGGATGCGCCGCTCGAGCCGCCGATCGCGGTCGACGACGTCGTGCCGCCGGCCGAGGTCGTCGCGGGGGAGCCGCTCGCGGTGCCCGTGCTCGACAACGACCTCGACCCCGACGGCAGCCCCGACGCGCTCGAGGTGACGGTGCTGCAGGGTGCGGGCGACCTGGTGACGGACGGCATCCGCATGACGCCGAGCGACGAGGAGTTCCAGGTCGTCACGTACCGGGTGACGGACCCCGACGGCGAGAGCGCCGAGGCGTTCGTGTTCGTGCCCGTCGCGCGCGGGACCGCGCCGCGACTGTCGGATCCGAGCGCGGTGTACGAGGTGCAGTCGGGGATCGCGGAGGAGTTCGACCTCGACGAGCTGGTCGAGGTGTCGCAGAATGCGCCGCGCATCACGACCGCCGATCGCGTGTCGGCGACGAACGCGAACGGCGATCCGCTCGTGGTCGACGTCGACACGCTCGTCTACACGTCGGAGTCCGGCTACACGGGCCCGGCGACGCTCAGCTTCGAGGTGAGCGACGGCACCGACGAGTCCGACCCCGACGCCAACACCGCGACCCTCTCGATCGCGCTGCTCGTGCGCCCGTCCTCGGCCGTGCCGCCCACCTTCGACGGCGCCTCGATCCAGGTGCCGCAGGGCGGGACGGTCGACTTCGACCTCACGTCGGCCACCCGGGATCCCGATCCCGGCGACCTCGAGGAGATGGACTACGAGCGCGTCGGCGGCGAGTCGGGCCAGCTCGACGCGGCGATCGCGGATCAGACCCTCACGCTGACGGCCCCGGTGAACGCCGACCTCGGTGCGTCGGTGTCGTACTCGATCGAGGTGAGCGATCGCCATGGCAACGCCGTGCAGGGCACCGTGGTCGCGACCGTCGTGATCTCGAACGAGCCGCTCGCGAGCCTGCGCGACGACACGGGCGAGGCGGTGCAGGGCGTCGCCTCGGCCGTGAACGTGCTCGCCAACGACTACAACCCCTTCGAGGGCCAGGCGCCGCTGCGCGTGATCGAGGCGACGGTCGTCGGCGGCGACGGCCAGGCGACGACCGATGGCGCGACGGTCACGGTGACGCCCGGCTCGGAGTTCTCGGGCGTGCTGACCGTGCGCTACACGGTGCAGGATGCGACGGAGACCGTGCAGCGGCAGCAGACCGGGCAGGTCGTGCTGAACGTGAAGGGCCGGCCTGAGGCGCCGATCCGACCGAACGTGCTGTCGGTCGGGGACCAGACGGTGACGCTCGCGTGGGCTGCCCCGGCGTCGAACGGTGCGGCGATCTCGGGCTACACGGTGCAGAGCGCGGATGGGTCGTTCTCGCAGGCGTGCGCGTCGACGACGTGCACGC
>NZ_BAAAQT010000003.1:3519-5794 GCF_039531815.1 Agrococcus versicolor
GCCCGCCGCCTGCGAACGGTGCGCCGACGGTGCAGATCGACGGCGGTGCGACCTCGTACGTGTGGCAGGGCCTGACGAACGGCGTCGCGTACTCGTTCCGCGTCCAGGCGTACAACTCGGCGCCCGAGCCGAGCGACTTCAGCCCCGCGTCGGCCACGCAGACCCCGGCGGGCCCGCCGTTCCAGGTCACGGGCGTCGCCGCCGCGCGCGACCAGTCGATCCCCGGCAACGTGCAGATCCAGGTCACGTGGGACCAGCACGAGACCCAGTCGAACGGCGCCGCGATCACGAGCTACGCGGTCCAGCCGTACTCGAACGGCACCGCCTACGGCCAGCCGCTCTCGGTGGCCGGCGCCACGACGACCCGGGCCACGTTCGGCGCGGGCTCGCTGCCGGCCGGCACGGGCGTCACGCTCACGTTCTCGGTGCAGGCGGTCAACGACGTGGGGCCCTCGCCGGCATCGGCGCAGTCGAACGGCGTGCGCGACGCGACGACGCCCGCCGCGCCGACGATCGATCCTGCGAGCGTGCGCGAGGGCAACGGCCAGGTCAGCTTCGCCATGACGCCGGGGTCGTCGAACGGCGCGCGCGCCGAGGAGGTCTCCTACGTCGTGCACGTCGGCGGGCAGGCGACCAGCCAGACGGTCGGCAGCACGGGCGGCACCGTCACGCTCGCGAATCGCCAGGATCCGTACAGCATCACGGTCGTCGCACGCTCGCAGGTGCAGGGCATCGCGTACGCGAGCGGCCAGTCGAACGTCGTGCAGGCCGCGCCCTACGGGCCCATCGGCAACCCGACGGCGACCGCGACGTCCCAGGTCGGCCAGGTCACGGTGTCGTGGAGCGCGCCGGCGGCCAACGGCAGGCCCGTGGGCATGCGGATCCGCGTGAACGGCGGCGGGTGGGAGAGCGTCGGCGCCAGCGGCTCGCGCACCGTGGACGATCAGCCGGGTGGCAACCCCGTGACGATCGAGGTCGAGGCGTCGACGGGCGCGCCGAACGCGAACGGCAACGGCGCGCAGACGACGACGGCGACCGCCCAGGCGCAGGGCCGCGCGAACCCGAGCGTCACGCTGTCGAAGGGCGACGTGCGCGGCGACGGATGCTCGGGGGCGAACGGCGAGGCATGTCGCTACTTCCAGATCAACTGGAACGACATGCCGACGGGCGACTACTCCGTCGCATGCCATCACAGCGACGGCAACGCGACGACGCCGTTCCAGACGGCGACGATCCGGGTCGGCAGCGCCAACGGCAGCACGCAGACCCGCATCGGCGGCGACCGCATCTGCTACTCGGGCTTCGCGGGCGAGGCGTGGTTCACGATCCAGGGCAACGGCGTGAGCCTCACGTCCCCCCGCGTCGGCTGGCCGTGACCCGCCGCTGAGGCGCGGCGAGCGGCCGATCTCGGCGACACGGTGGCGCGGGCTCAGGCGGCACCCAGCAGTCGACGCCGCCGGTAGGGCATGATCGGTGGGTTCGAGCGTTCGGGGGAGTCGTGGGCGTGCTGCGCTGGATGAAGCGTCGTCGGAGGACGACCGCGTCCATCGCCGTCGTGTCCGCCGCCGCGATCGCGCTCGGCGTCCTCGCCTTCACGTACGAGGGCTTCACGCAGACCGACGTCGATCTGCATGACGGCGGCGTGTGGGTCACGCGCACCTCGGATGCGCAGGTCGGGCATCTGAACGTGCAGGCGCAGGAGCTCGACGGCGGGTTCTTCGTGCCGTCCGGCTCCACGTCGTTCGACGTGCTGCAGGATGGCGAGTCGGTGTTCCTGCGCGATGGCGACGGCGCGCTCATCCAGGTCGACCCGGCGTCGATGACGCTCGGCGCGACCGTCCCCCTCCACCCGGACGCGCAGGTGCAGCAGCGCGGCGGCACCATCGCGGTCCTCTCGCCCGACGGCGAGCTGTGGGCCATGCCCGTCGGGCAGGTCGGCGGCTTCGTGCCGGAGGACGTCGAGCCGCTCGCCGAGCTCGGCGACGGCGCGGCGCTGGCCGTCGGGCTCGACGGCGCCGTCGCGGTCGCCTCGCCCGAGGAGGGCGCCGTGCTGCGCTTCGAGCCGGACGAGGACGGTGCGTTCGCCGAGCCCGAGACCGAGTCGCGCGAGGGCCTCGCCGACGCGGACGACGTCTCCGTCACGCTCGTGGGCGAGCAGGCGGTGGCGCTGGGCGGCGAGCGGCTGTTCCTGCCCGGTCGCACGGTGGATGTGCCTGAGGATGCGGTGCTGCAGCAGGTGGGTGACGAGGCGTCGTCGGTGATGCTGGCGACGAGC
>NZ_BAAAQT010000004.1:0-28773 GCF_039531815.1 Agrococcus versicolor
CGACGGCGGTGCGACCTCGTACGTGTGGCAGGGCCTGACGAACGGCGTCGCGTACTCGTTCCGCGTGCAGGCCTACAACTCGGCGCCGGAGCCGAGCGACTTCAGTCCCGCGTCGGCGACGCAGACCCCGGCGGGCCCGCCGTTCCAGGTCACGGGCGTCGCCGCCGCGCGCGACCAGTCGATCCCCGGCAACGTGCAGATCCAGGTCACGTGGGACCAGCACGAGACCCAGTCGAACGGCGCCGCGATCTCGCAGTACCTCGTGCAGGCGTACTCGAACGGCACGGCGTACGGCCAGCCGCAGACGGTGTCGGGCGCGACGTCGACCCGTGCGACGTTCGGCGCCGGCTCGCTGCCGGCCGGCACGGGCGTGACGCTCTCGTTCAGCGTGCAGGCGGTCAACGACGTCGGTCCGTCGCCGGCGTCGGCGCAGTCGAACGGCGTGCGCGACGCGACGACGCCCGCCGCCCCGCAGATCACCGCCGTCAGCGAGGGCGACGGCTTCGCCGACATCACGATGCAGGCGGGCTCGGCGAACGGCGCGCGCGCCGAGGAGATCCAGTACCAGGTGCTCGTCGGCGGCACGCAGCAGGGCACCGTCTCGGCGACCGGCGGGCGCATCCCGCTCGCGAACCGCGCGAACCCGTACAACATCTCGGTGCGCGCCGTGTCGCAGGTGCAGGGCATCACCTACACGAGCGGGGCGTCGAACGTGGTCCAGGCAGCGCCCTTCGGCCCGATCGGCGCACCCACGGCGTCGGCGCGGGCAGGCGTCGACAACGTCGAGGTGAGCTGGTCGGCGCCGGCGGCGAACGGCCGCCCCGTCTCGATGCAGATCCGCATCAACGGCGGTGCCTTCGAGAACGTCCCGAACAACGGCTCGCGGTCCGAGCCCGCGAACCGGGGTCAGCAGATCACGATCGAGGTCCGAGCGTCCACGGGCCTGCCCGACGGCAACGGCCACGGTGCGCAGACGACGACGGCCTCGGCGAGCGCGCGCACCGCGAACCCGTCGATCTCGCTCTCGCGCGGCGAGGAGGTGCAGTCGCCTGAGAACCAGAACGTGGCGCCCACCTTCGTCGTCTCCTGGAACGACATGCCCACCGGCGTGCAGTTCATGTACCAGTGCTTCGACGCCGACGGCCCGATCCGCGCAGAGCGCCAGCCCCACACCTTCGGCTCGGCCAACGGCACCTCGCCGCGCAACCAGTACACGTTCTGCATCTCGGAGCGCGGCGGCCCGTACAGCATCACCTTCTACTACGGCGGGAACGAGTACGTCTCCGCCAGCTCGAGCAACTGAGAGGCCAGACATGGCGATGACGATGACCCGCGAGCAGGCGGCATGGTTCCAGGAGACGTTCCAGCGACTCGTCGCGAACGTCGGCGCGGTCGTGCTCGGCAAGGACGACGTGATCGCGCTCGCATTCACGGCGATGCTCGCCGAGGGCCACCTGCTGCTCGAGGATGCCCCCGGCACGGGCAAGACGCAGCTCGCGAAGTCGATGGCGGCGACGGTCGCGGGTGCGAACACGCGCATCCAGTTCACTCCCGACCTGCTGCCCTCCGACGTCACGGGCGTCACGGTCTACGACCAGAAGACGCAGGCGTTCGAGTTCCACAAGGGGCCGATCTTCGCCCAGATCGTGCTCGCGGACGAGATCAACCGCGCGAGCCCCAAGACGCAGTCCGCGCTCCTCGAGGTCATGGAGGAGGGGCGCATCACCGTCGACGGCGACGCGTACGAGGTCGGCCGACCCTTCATGGTGATCGCGACGCAGAACCCCATCGAGCAGGCGGGCACGTACCGGCTGCCCGAGGCGCAGCTCGACCGCTTCCTCATGAAGACGTCGATCGGCTACCCGGGCCGCGAGCAGACCGTGCGCATCCTCGCCGGGTCGGCGCAGCGCAACTCCTCGTCGCTCGTGCAGCCCATCGTCACGACGTCGGCCGTCGCCGAGATGATCGACCTCGCCGCGACCGCGCACGTCGACGCCGCCGTGCTCGACTACATCGCCGGCCTCGCCGAGCACACGCGCGAGTCGAAGGACACGCGCCTGGGCGTCTCGGTGCGCGGCGCGATGGCCATCACGCGCGCCGCCAAGGCGTGGGCGTCGGCCCGCGGCCGCAACTACGTGCTGCCCGACGACGTGAAGTCGCTCGCGCAGTTCGTCTGGGCGCACCGCATCGTGCTCGACCCCGAGGCGGAGTTCTCGGGCGTCACGGGCGAGCGCGTCATCGAGCGCGCCATCGCCGACGTGCCGGCGCCGCAGGAACGGGCCCTGGTCGGATGACCCAGGTCGAGCCGCCTCCCGTCGCCCCGGCACCGCAGGAGGAGCAGCCGCAGGAGCCGCGGCAGCGCCGTGTCCTGCCGCGCTCGCCGCGGCAGCTGCTCGGGGCCGCGCGGGGCGGCATCGGCCGCGTGCTCGGCTCGGATGCCGCGCTCGGCGCGCGCAGGGTCGTCGTGCGCGGCGCCCGCGCCGTCGGTCCCGTGCTCGCGCCCGTCACGCGCTTCGGCTGGGTCGCGCTCGCCATCACCATCGCAGCCCTCGTCGTCGGCATCGCGCTCGAGTGGGTCGAGCTCGTCACGATCGCCTTCGCCGGCGCCGTGCTGCTCCTCATCGCGGTCGTCTACGTCATCGGACGCACGATGTACCGCATCGAGCTCGACCTCGCCTACACGCGCGTCGTCGTCGGCGAGCGCGCGCTCGGCCGCATCGAGATCCACTCGGCGAGCTCGCGCCCGCTCATGCCCGCGACGATCGAGGTGCCCGTCGGCTCCGCCGTCGCCGCCTTCCACCTGCCGCGCATGCAGCCGCGCGACGTGCACGAGGACGTCTTCGCCATCCCCACCTCCCGCCGCGCGGTGCTGCGCGTCGGACCCGTGCGATCGGTGAAGGGCGATCCGCTCGGCCTGCTGCGCAGGCAGGTGCGGTGGACCGAGCCCGTCGAGCTCTTCGTGCACCCGCGCACCGTGCAGCTCGACGAGACCGCGCCGGGCCTCATCCGCGACCTCGAGGGCATCACGACCCGCGACCTCACGAACTCCGACATCGCCTTCCATGCGCTGCGCGACTACGTCGCGGGCGACGATCGTCGCTACATCCACTGGAAGTCCTCCGCGCGCACGGGCCAGCTCATGGTGCGCCAGTTCGAGCAGACCCGCCGCTCGGTGCTCGCGCTCGGGCTGTCGACGAACCCCGACGACTACGGCCACCCCGACGAGTTCGAGACCGCGATCTCGGTGCTCGGCTCGCTCGGCCTGCAGGCGATCCGCGACGAGATGGACGTCGTCGTGCGCACCTCGCGCCGGTCGCTGCCCGCCATGAACGGCAAGCGCCTGCTCGACGGCCTCTCGGGCATCGACTGGAGCCCTCGCCACGAGCGCCTCATCGGCCTCGCCGCCACCATGGGCCGCGAGCACGCCGGCGCCTCGGTCGTCATGCTGCACGTCGGCGCGGGCGTCGACGTCGCGACCGTGCGGCGCGCGACGTCGCTGCTGCCGTCGCAGGCCCGCATCCTCGTGCTGCAGTCGATCGTCGGCACGAAGGCTCGCGTGCAGCCGCTCGGCACCGCGACGCTCGCGCAGCTGCCGTCGCTCGCGGAGCTGCCGCGCATCGTCCGGGCGGTGAGCGAGCAGTGAGCGCCCCCGCACCCTCCGCGGCCGACCGCCGCGCGCCCCTCCTGCCGCGCAGGCTCTGGCAGGTCGCGATCGACTGCGGCGTCATCCTGCTCGTGCACGCGATGGCGACGCTCGCGTTCGGCCCCGTCTTCGGCGGCGTCGACTTCGCGATCGCCGGCATCGGCGGCGCGATCGCGGGCATCCTCGTCGGCATCGTCTCGTCGCTGCGACCGCTGCGCGGCTGGCTCGTCACGGTCGCGGGCGTCGTCGTCGCCTACGTCGTCGTCGGGCCCGCGCTCGCCGTGCGCCACGCGACGATCGGCGGCGTCATCCCCACGATCGACGGCCTGCGCGAGCTCATGCTCGGCTCGTTCGTGTCGTGGCGCAGCCTGCTCACGGCGCAGCCGCCCGTGCAGGGCTTCCCGAGCCTGCTCGTCGTGCCGATGCTCACGATGCTCGTGTGCGCGACCGTCGCCACCGTCCTCGCCCTCCGCCTCCGACGCGGCGCGGCGTGGGCGATGCTGCCCGGCGTCGTCGCGCTCGTCGTCGGCATCGCCTTCGGCACGCGCATCGCGGCGCAGCCCATCCTGCTCGGCGTCGTCACGGCGTGCGCATCCATCGCGTGGATCGCGTGGCGCGGCGCCACGGCCCGGCGCAACCTGGCCGAGGAGGTCGAGGTCACGCGCGACGACGCGAACCGCAGGGCGTTCGCACGCCGCCGGCTCATCGGCGGCGTCGGCATGGTCGCCGCCGCGGCGCTCGTCGCGAGCCTCGCCGCGGTGCCCGTCGCCTTCACGGATCGCCAGGTG
The DNA here is from genome assembly GCF_039531815.1 of Agrococcus versicolor. Lineage (NCBI taxonomy): Bacteria > Bacillati > Actinomycetota > Actinomycetes > Micrococcales > Microbacteriaceae > Agrococcus > Agrococcus versicolor. The sequence continues at coordinate 4,432 of NZ_BAAAQT010000004.1, forward strand.
CTGCGCGACGACGTCGAGCCGCCCATCGAGCTCGCCGACTACCCGAGCCCGCTCGCCGGCTTCCGCACGTGGCACAAGAACTTCGAGGAGGCGACGCTCCTCACCGTCTCCGGCATGCCCGAGGGATCGCGGCTGCGGCTCGCGACGCTCGACTGGTACGACGGCACGGTCTACGCCGTCGCCGGCAGCCAGGAGTCGTCGGCCTCGGGCTCGTTCTCGCGCGTCGGCGACGCGATCGGCACGTCGCAGCCGGGCACGCCCGCGCAGATCCAGGTGCAGATCGAGGAGTACTCGGGCGTGTGGGTGCCGAGCGTCGGCTACGCCGAGCGCATCGACTTCGCCGGCGACGACGCCGTCGCGCTGCAGTCGTCGCTCGCCTACAACGGCCTCACGGGCAACGTGCTCGCCGAGTCGGGCCTCGGCCCGGGCGACTCCTACACGATCGACGCGATCGTGCCCGAGGTGCCGGAGGACTACGCCGACCTCGAGGGCATCCCCGCCTCCGAGATCGACATGCCCGAGCCCGAGGACATGCCCGAGCTCATCACGGCCTGGTCCGCGTCGAACGCGACCGAGCGCACGACGCTCGACAACATCCTCGCCATGGCGGCGACGCTGCAGCAGGGCGCGTTCAGCCACGGCGTCGGCGACGACGAGGCCACCTCGCTCGCCGGCCACGGGCAGCGACGCCTCACCTCGATGTTCGACGCGGAGACGCTGCTGGGCGACGACGAGCAGTACGCCGCCGCCTTCTCGCTCGCGCTCGACTTCTACGGCGTGCCCTCGCGCGTCGTCATGGGCATGTACCCGGGCGAGGACGGCTTCGACGGCGAGGGTGAGGCCGTCGAGCTCACGGGCGGCGACATGCACGCGTGGGTCGAGGTGTCGTTCCAGGGCGTCGGCTGGGTGCCGTTCGACCCGACGCCGCCCGAGGACAACACGCAGGTCGAGCCCGAGCCGCAGCCGCAGCCCGACCCGCGTCCGCAGGTGCTGCAGCCGCCGCAGCCGCCCGAGGAGCCCGCGGAGCTGCTGCCCAACACGCAGCCCGACCAGGCGGACGACGACGAGGAGGACCAGGCGACGACGGGCTGGCTCATCGTGCTCGCCGTCGCGGGCATCATCCTCGGCGTGCTGCTGCTGCTCGCGCTGCCGTTCCTCGTGATCGGGCTGCTGAAGCGGCGCCGCAGGCGCAAGCGCTTCGAGGCGGCGACCGAGAGCGAGCGCCTCGCGGGCGGCTGGCACCAGGTCGTCGACGAGGCCGTCGACCTCGGCCTGCCCGTGCCCGCCGGCGTCACGCGCCGCGAGGTCGCCTCGTCGGTCGAGGACCGCTATCCGCGCTCGCGCGCGACGGCCATCGGCGAGTACGTCGACGCGGGCGTCTTCGGCCCTGGCGAGCCGCACAAGGGCGAGATCGACGCGTTCTGGAAGGATGTCGACCGCAGCGTGCAGGCCATGCGGCAGGAGGCGAGCAGGCGGTCGAGGATCCTCGGGATGCTCTCCCTGCGGTCCTTCCTCAGGCGACGAGCGGAGCGGAGGAGCCGATGATCTGGTCGATCGACGACGGCACGGCCAAGCGCCCGGAGGGCGTCGACGAGGACGGCGTGCCCGATCCCGCGTACGCCGCGAGCCTCGGGCTCGTGCGCGCGCCGCTCGGGCGTCGCGTCGCGTCGACGCTCATCGAGGCGGCGGTGTACGCGCTGCTCGCGCTGCCGCTCGTCACCGGCGCGTCGCCGCGCATCGTGAGCCTGCTCTCGGGTGCGACGAGCTGGTACGGCTTCCTCAACCACCCCGACCTCGTCATCACGATCGTGTGCGCGGCGGCATCCGTCGTGCTGACGCTCGTCTTCACGATCGTGCAGCTCATCCTGCACGGCAGGAAGGGCGTCACGCTCGGCAAGGCGCTCACGGGGCTGCGCACGGTCAACGTCGCGACGCTCGCGAGCCCCGGCTTCGGACGCGCCGTGCTGCGCGTCGTCGTCCTCGGCGCGTCCTCGATCGTCCCCGTGATCGGGCCGGTGCTCTTCCTCGTCTCCCCGCTGCTCGACCGCCAGCGGCGTCGCGGGTGGCTCGACCTCGTGGGTCGCACGTGGCTCGTCGACGCGGCGCGCGGCCTCGACCCGTACGACGTCAAGCGCATGCGCATCGCCCGCAAGACCGTCGCGGCGGATCCCGTGGGCGCGCAGGTCGAGCTGCCCTCGCTCGCCACGCCCGTGCAGCACGGCGCGCAGGCCGTCTACCAGCCCGGCGCGCGCGTGAGCGCGGGCGTGCTGGGCGTCGCTCGCCCGCACGCGCCGGGGGAGCAGCCCGTCGTGGGCCTCGCGTCGTCGCAGGCGTCGCAGCCGCAGCCGTCTGCACCCGCGCCCGCGCCGCAGCAGGCGGCGCCCGCGGCGCCGTACCGGCCGGGCGAGCTGAGCGGGGCGCCGAGCGTGCCCTCGACGCCGTCGTCGCCGTTCGCCCGTCCCGCCGGCGTGCCGAGCGCGCCGCAGCTGCAGCAGGCGGGGCAGCCCGTGCAGGGCGTGCCGCCCGTGCCCGAGGCCACGCCGCAGCAGCAGACGCCGTCGCAGCCGCCCGTCGTGCAGCCCGCGGGCGGCGCGTCGTGGCCCGGTGCCGCGACGCCGCCGCAGCACGTGCCCGCCGAGGCTGCGCAGCCTCCGGCAGCGCTCGCCCCCGCGCAGGCGCAGGCTCCTGCGCAGGCGCAGGCTCCTGCGCAGGCGCAGGCTCCCGTGCCGCCGTCGGCGCCCGTCGCCGCCGAGCACGTGCCCGACGCGACGGTCGTGCCGGGCGCCATCGACGACGGCGACGACCTCGAGGCGACGCGCATCGCGCGTCCGCGCGCCCTCGTGCTCGAGCTCGACGGCGGCGGCCGCATCCAGCTCGGCGGTCGCGTGCTCATCGGCCGCAACCCCACGCTGCAGCCCGGCGAGGCCGGCACGCTCGTGCCCGTGCCCGACGACTCGCGATCGCTCTCGAAGACGCACGTCGCGATCGACGTCGAGGGCGGCACGATCCAGGTCGTCGACCGGCACTCGACGAACGGCACGTCCATCGTCCGCGGCGGCAAGGAGACGCGGCTCGTCGGCGGCGTGCCCGCGCGCGCCGAGGTCGGGGACACCATCGTGCTCGGCGACCGTCGGGCGGTGATCGCGCGTGGCTGAGCTGCACGTGGGCGAGTACCGCTTCGAGCACTCCGCGATCGCGCTGCGCTGGGCCGCGGCGACGCACGAGGGGGCGCGCACCACGAACGAGGACTCGGTCTTCGCCTCCTTCCCCGTCTTCCTCGTCGCCGACGGCATGGGCGGGCAGGCGTCGGGTGACGTCGCGAGCGCCCTCGCCGTCGAGTCGTTCCGCACCCTCAAGGGGCGCGCGCTCGCCACGATCGAGGGCGTCGAGCACAGCGTCGAGCGCGCCTTCCGCGCCGTGCGCCACGAGGCCGCGTGGCACGGTGCCGCCGGCGGGACGACGCTCGCCGGCGCCGTCGCCGTCGACGTCGGCGGCATCGCGCACTGGTACGTCCTCAACGTGGGCGACTCGCGCACCTACCTGCTGGCCGACGGCGTCCTCCAGCAGCTGAGCGTCGACCACTCGGTCGTGCAGGAGCTCGTGGACGCGGGCGCCGTCGAGCGCGCCGCCGCCCGCACGCATCCGCAGCGCCACGTCATCACGCGCGCGATCGGCGCCGGCCAGGAGCACGCGCCCGACAGCTGGCTGCTGCCCGCCGAGCACGGCCAGCGGCTGCTCGTCTGCTCCGACGGGCTCTCGAGCGAGCTCGACGACGCCGAGATCGCCGGGCTGCTGCGCGCGACGCCGTCGCCGGCGGACGCGGCGGCGTCGCTCGTCGCGCGCGCCCTCCACGCGGGCGGCCGCGACAACGTCACGGTCATCGTCGTCGACGTCGACCAGGTCGCGGGTGGCTGGGACCTCGACGACACGCATCGCGGCGCTCTCGACGAGGACACCGTGCCCATCGCGAGGCGACGCTGATGCGCACCGGGTACACGACGGGCGAGGCGTGGTGCGTCGTGCGCGGCGACGTGCTCGTCGTCCTCGACCGCGGCCTCGACGCGCGCAGCGCCGGCGAGATCCACGGCGCGATGTCGCCCGCGGCGCTCCGCGAGGAGCCGCTCGCCCTCGCGGTGCTCGAGCCCGTCGAGGACGGGTGGCTGCTGTGGCGTCGCCGCGGCGTGCCCGCCGTCACGACCCAGGCGCTGCCCGACCGCACGGGCGAGACGTGGGGGAGCGACCTGCTCGCCGTCGGCTCGACCGTCGCGTTCGGCGCCGTCGGCGCGCTCGCGGACGCGCTGCCGCTCGAGGGCGGCGTCGTGCGCGCGAGCGCCGTCCGCGTCGAGCTCGTCGCACCCGCGGTCGACGTCGCGCCCGTCGGCACGACGCCGGCGGAGGTCGAGACGGAGCCCGAGCCCGAGGTGGAGGCGCTGCCCGAGCCCACGCCGGAGCCGCAGACGGAGCCCGCGCCCGAGACGCAGGCGGCGCCCGCCGCGGCGCCCGCGCTCGATCCGGAGCCGGAGCCGGAGCCGGAGCCGGCGCCGGCGCCGGCGCCCGAACCCGAGCCCGAGCCCGACACCGTCACGCAGACGGCACCCGACCCCGAGCCGGCGTCCGAGCCCGAGTCCGAGCCGGCGCCCGAGCCCGTTCCCGAGCCGGTCCCGGAGGCCGAGCCGGAGACGGTGACGCAGACGTCTCCCACGCCGGATGCGGAGCCGACGCCCGAGCCCGCGTCGCAGCCCATCCCCGAGACGCCGCCGACGGCGCATCCGGGCATCGTCGGCATCATCGACTCCGTCCCCGGATTCATCCGTCCCGCCACCGTCGTGTCGGTGCCCGACCTCGACCTCGGCGACCACGACGGCATGACGATCACGGGCGACGCCGCACGAGCGCTCGCCGCCGCGGCGCGCGAGCAGCAGCCGGCGCAGCAGCCCGTCCTCGGGCCGGCGACGGGACCCGTCGTGCTCTCGACGCTCTGCGCCGCCGGGCACGTGAACCCCCCGGGCACGACCGTGTGCGCATGCGGCGCCGCGATCGAGACCGGCACGGCCGACCAGCGCGCGCGTCCGGAGTTCGCCGAGCTCGTGCTGCCGGACGGCGAGCGCGTGCCGCTCGGCCGCGGCGTCGTGCTCGGGCGTCGACCGCGCAGCCGTCGCGTCGAGGACGGCCGCGTGCCGCGTCTCGTCACGGTGCACTCGCCGAGCGAGGACATCTCGCGCAGCCACCTCGAGGTGCGCTGCGAGGACTGGAACGTGCTCGCGATCGACCTCGAGTCGACGAACGGCACCGTGCTGCTGCGCGAGGGTGCAGCCCCCATGCGCCTGCGCGCCGACGCCCCGCAGCTCGTCGCGTTCGGCGACCGGCTCGACCTCGGCGACGGCGTCGTCGTCCGCGTCGAGCGCGCACGCTCGGAGGGCGCCTCGTGAGCCCGCGTCGCGCGCCGTCGCAGCCGCCGGTCCTGCCGGGCTACGAGCACCGTCGCCTCCTGGGCTCCGGCGGCTTCGCCGACGTCTTCCTCTACGAGCAGGTGCTGCCCTCGCGCCCGGTGGCCGTGAAGGTCCTGCTCACCGAGGCCGTCGACCGCGACGTCGTCGAGCACTTCCGGCAGGAGGCCAACGTCATGGCCCAGCTGTCGTCGCATCCGTCGATCGTGACGATCTACGGCGCCGCGGTGTCCGACGACGGCCGCCCGTACCTCGTGATGGAGTACTGCCCGCGCCCCAACCTCGGCGTGCGGTACCGCAGCGACCGCTTCTCGGTCTCGGAGGTGCTCGCGCTCGGCGTGCAGATCGCCGGCGCCGTCGAGACGGCGCATCGCGCCGGCGTGCTGCACCGCGACATCAAGCCCGCGAACATCCTCGTCACGGCGTACAACCGCCCCGCGCTCACCGACTTCGGCATCGCGACGACGACGGGGGAGGCGGACGTCGCGGCGGGCATGTCGATCCCGTGGTCGCCGCCCGAGGCGTTCGCCGAGCCCGCGTGGAGCGGTCGCGAGTCCGACGTGTTCTCGCTCGGCTCGACGCTGTACACGCTGCTCGCCGGCCGCTCGCCGTTCGAGCTGCCCGGCGGGTCGAACACGAGCCTCGACGTCATCTCCCGCATCGAGCGCGGCGAGGTCGCGCCGCTCGCGCGCTCCGACGTCCCCGCGTCGCTCGAGGCGCTGCTGCGCTCGTCGATGGAGACCGACCCGCGTCGCCGCTTCTCGAGCGCGCAGGCGCTCGGCCGCGCCCTGCAGCAGGTCGAGGCCGAGATGAGCCTGTCCGTCACGCAGATGGACGTGCTCGACGACTCGCTGCCCGTCGACGCCGTCGACGACGAGGACGGCGGCGCGACGCGCATCCGCGGCGTCGTCGAGATCGATCCGCACGTCGACGACCCGCCGCGCCTCGCGACGTCGGCGCCCGCGCCCCCTCCGCCCACCTACGCGGCGGCGATGGTGTCCGAGGCGACGGTGCTGCGGCCGTCGCAGCAGCCCGCCGCGGCGCCCGGCCCGCCGATCCCGCGGCCGGGCGAGCTGCCCGTCGCCGCCGATCCCGAGTCGCCGTGGGGCGCGGCGTCCGCGCAGGCGCAGGCCACGCGGCGCAAGCGCTCGCGCACCCCGCTCGTCGCGGCGATCGCCGCGGGCGTCGTGCTCGTCGCCGTCGTCGGCATCGGCATCGTCGTGTCGATCGGCGCCGATCCGCAGGCGACGCAGCCGAGCTCGACGCCGACGATCGCGCCGCCCGACGCCACGGCGCCGTCGCCGCCCATCGCCATGGCGGGCGCCGCCGAGGGCGACCAGGTGCGCTTCACGTGGACCAACCCGTCGGCGCAGGACGGCGACGAGTTCGCCATCCGCTCGGAGCCGTCGGACGGCGACCCCATCATCCAGACGATCCAGGAGGCCGAGATCCTCCTGCCCGCCGACCCGGACGGCCGCACGTGCGTGTCCGTCGCGGTGCAGCGGGCGAACGGCCTGCAGTCGACCTACCGGGAGGTCTGCCTCGATGGCTGACGCCACCACGCTCCGCGTCGAGTTCGCCGGCGAGTGGTTCGATCCCGTCGCGGGCGAGCCGTTCACGATCGGTCGCGAGGGCGACCTCGCCGTCGACGACAACCCGTACCTCCACCGCGCCTTCCTCGAGATCACGCATCGCGACGGCCTGTGGTGGCTCACGAACGTCGGCTCGCGCTTGTCGGCGACGCTCTCGAGCGCCGGCGGCGTCGTGCAGTCGTGGCTGTCGCCGGGCGCGAGCCTGCCGCTCGTGTTCGCCGAGGCGACCATCGTGTTCACCGCCGGGCCGACGACGTACGAGATCGGCGTGCAGACGACGACGGCGCCGTTCGCGATGGCGGCGACGGGCGCCGCCGTGCCGCTCGGCGACGCGACGGTCATGCCCTCGCAGCTCACGGCGCTGCAGAAGGCGCTCATCGTCGCGCTCGCCGAGCCGATGCTGCGCCGCGACGGCGTGGGCGTCAGCGAGCTGCCGACGAGCACGAAGGCGGCGGAGCGGCTCGGCTGGTCGATGTCGCGCTTCAACCGCAAGCTCGACAACGTCTGCGACAAGCTCGACCGCATGGGCGTGCAGGGGCTGCGCGGCGGCGCGGGCAGGCTCGCGAGCAACCGCCGCGCACGACTGGTGGAGTACGCGGTGTCGTCGCAGCTCGTCACGCGCGCGGACCTCGCGCTGCTCGACGACGACGCGCTGCGCGGCACGGACGACGAGGGGACCGACGCATGAAGGTCAAGCTGACGCTGCACAAGGACGGGGCCGCCCCCCGCGACATCGTCGTGACGGCCGACTCGACCGCGACGGTCGACGACGTCGCCAGGCAGATCGCCGACGCGGATCCCGCGGGCGGGGTCGCGATCGGCGAGGACCAGGTCGTCACGCTCGCCGTCGCGCCGCCCACGAGCCCGCGGCTCGAGCCACTCGACCCCGACGCGCTCATCGGCGAGGCGGCGATCGGCTCGGGCTTCAACGCCGCCGTCCTGCCGCTCGGTGCCCGCAGGCAGCAGCGCGCCGCCAACGCGGGCGGGCCGGCGCTCGCGGTGCTGCGCGTCATCGGCGGCCCGGCCGCCGGCGTCGAGGTGCAGCTCTCGGCGGGGCAGCACACCATCGGTCGCGACCCGTCGTGCGACGTGGTCGTCGGCGACCGTCAGGTGTCGAAGCGCCACGCGCGCATCGAGGTCGGCACCCACATCGAGGTCGTCGACCTCAACTCGGCCAACGGCGTGCTCGTCGACGGCCAGCTCGTCTCGCGCCTGCGCGTCATCCCCGGCCAGCCCTTCCAGCTCGGCGAGAGCGTGCTGCAGGTGCAGCTCGCCGGCGCGTTCGACGCCGGCGGCGCCGACCCCGTGCTCGAGCGCGGCGGCTCGCTCATGTTCAACCGCAGCCCGCGCGTCGAGGAGCGCTACTCCGGCGAGAGCTGGGACGAGCCGCGCATGCCGAAGGAGCCGTCGTCGCGGATGTTCCCGTGGCCGATGCTCATCGCGCCGATCATCCTCGCCTCCACGCTCTTCGCCATGACCGGCCGCGCGCGATCGCTCGTCGTCGCGTTCATGACGCCGCTCATGCTCGCCGGCAACTTCATCTCGCAGCGCACGCAGCTCGGGCAGAAGATCAAGGCCGAGGCCGCGACGTTCGAGAAGCAGTTCGAGCGGCTCGAGGAGCTCCTGTACCGCGCGATCCCCGAGGAGCGCCGCGTGCGCAACCTCGAGGCGCCGCCCGTCGCCGAGGTCTTCGACCACGCGATGCGCCTCGGCCCGATGCTGTGGACGCGCAGGCCCGAGCACTGGAACTTCCTCGGCGTGCGCCTCGGCACGTGCACGACCGAGAGCCGCAACGAGATCAAGCGCCAGGAGGTGCAGGAGGGGCTGCCCGACTACGTCGAGCGCGTCGACGCGCTCGAGGAGCGCTACCGCATGATCTCCGACGTGCCCGTCTTCGAGACGCTGCTGTCGACGGGATCCCTCGGCGTCGCCGGCCCGAAGGCCGCCGCGAGCGACGCGCTGCGCGGCCTGGGCGTGCAGCTCTTCGGCATGCACGCGCCCAACGACGTCGTCTCCGTCGCGCTCACCGACCCCGACTGGGTCGAGGAGCTCGAGTGGCTCAAGTGGCTGCCGCACACCTCGAGCGAGAAGAACCCGTTCAAGGACATGCCGCTCGCCGACTCGGCGCCGACGGGGCAGGCGCTGCTCTCGGCGATCGAGGAGCACATCATGCGTCGGTCGAAGAAGACCGAGGCCGACCTGCGTCCGCCGTACAAGGACGACTGGGATCCGATGGACTACGGCACCGACGTCGAGCGGGCGTCGAAGGAGTCGAAGTTCCCCGGCGGCACCGCCATCGTGCTCATCGTCACGAACGACGCGCCCGTCGACCGCCCCCGCCTCACGCAGATCCTCGAGCGCGGCCCCGACGTCGGCGTCTACACGCTCTTCGTCGCACCCACCGTCGAGTCGCTGCCCGCGGCGTGCCGCACGTTCGTCGACGTCACGGCGGGCCTCACGCACGCGAGCGTCGGCACGGTGCGCTCGGGCGTCACGTACGCCGACGTCGTCGTCGAGGGCGTGTCGAACGAGTACATGCACATGCTCGCGAAGCGCCTCGCCCCCGTCGTCGACTCCTCGACGGTCATCGAGGACGCCTCCGACATCCCCACCTCCGTGAACCTGCTCGCGCTCACGGGCTCCGAGATCGCGAAGGAGCCGTCGGCCGTCATCGAGCGCTGGGGGCAGAACCACACGATCATCGACCGCTCGGGCGCGCAGCAGCCGCGGCTCAAGAAGGCGGGCAACCTGCGCGCCGTCGTCGGCCAGGGCGCGACCGACGCCATGACGCTCGACCTGCGCACCCAGGGTCCGCACGCCCTCGTCGGCGGCACGACCGGTGCGGGCAAGTCGGAGTTCCTGCAGGCGTGGGTGCTCGCGATGGCCGCGGCGCACAGCCCCGACCGCGTCACGTTCCTCTTCGTCGACTACAAGGGCGGATCGGCGTTCGCCGACTGCGTCGAGCTGCCGCACTGCGTCGGGCTCGTCACCGACCTGTCGCCGCACCTCGTGCGCCGCGCCCTCACGAGCCTGCGCGCCGAGCTGCACTTCCGCGAGCACCTCTTCAACCGCAAGAAGGCGAAGGACCTCCTCGAGCTCGAGAAGCGTCGCGACCCCGACTGCCCGCCCGCGCTCGTGCTCGTGATCGACGAGTTCGCGGCGCTCGCCGGCGAGGTGCCCGAGTTCGTCGACGGCGTCGTCGACATCGCCCAGCGCGGTCGCTCGCTCGGCATCCACCTCATCATGGCGACGCAGCGGCCCGCGGGCGTCATCAAGGACAACCTGCGCGCCAACACCAACCTGCGCGTCGCGCTGCGCATGGCCGACGAGTCGGACTCGAAGGACGTCGTCGACGACCCCGTGGCCGGCACGTTCGACCCGTCGATCCCCGGCCGCGGCATCGCGAAGACCGGCCCGGGCAGGCTCGTGCGCTTCCAGTCGGCGTACGCGGGCGGCTGGACGGAGGACGACGTCGTGCAGGTCGCCGACGTGCAGGTCTCCGAGCTCCGCTTCGGCTCGCTCGTGCGATGGGAGCGCGAGGCGCCCGTCGACCTCGACGAGGACGCCGATCCCGGCCCCAACGACCAGAAGCGCATCGTGCGCACCCTCATCGACGCCACGCAGGAGGCGGGCATCCCCGCCCCGCGGCGTCCGTGGCTCGACGACCTCGAGCGGACGGTCGACATCCGCGACATGCCGATCCACGACGACCGGCGCATCCTGCTCGGCAAGGCCGACATCCCCGAGCGGCAGCTGCAGGAGCCGATGTACTTCGCGCCCGACCGCGACGGCTCGCTGCTCGTCTACGGCACGTCGGGCGCCGGCAAGTCGAGCGTGCTGCGCACCGTCGGCATCGGCGCGGGCATGCGGCCCGAGAACGACGTCGAGGTCTACGGCCTCGACTTCGCCTCCGGAGCCCTGCGCTCGCTCGAGGTGCTGCCGCACGTCGGCTCGATCATCTCCGGCGACGACGCGGAGCGCGTGCAGCGCCTGCTGCGCTCGCTCGGCATGCTGCTCGACGACCGCGGCCGGCGCTTCTCGGATGCGAACGCCTCCGACATCACCGAGTACCGCGACATCACGGGCGAGCGCATCCCGCGCATCCTCGTGCTGATCGACAACTTCCCGCAGTTCAAGGCCGAGTGGGACATGACGAGCGCCCGCTCGCCGTTCTACGCCGTGTTCATGCGCATCCTCGGCGAGGGTCGCCCGCTCGGCGTGCACGCCGTCTTCACGGCCGACCGCTCGGGCGCGGTGCCCACGGGCGTCTCCTCGAACGTCTCGCGACGCGTCGTGCTGCGACTCGCCGACGAGAACGGCTACGTCATGGTCAACGTCGCCCGCGACGTGCTCGACGAGCACTCGGCGCCCGGACGCGCGATCGTCGACGGCTTCGAGACGCAGATCGCCGTGCTCGGCGGCACGCCGAACGTCGCCGAGCAGTCGAAGCTCATGGCGCAGCTCGCCGACGAGCTGCGCAGGCAGGGCGCGCGCGAGGTCGAGGAGATCGGCGCGCTGCCCACGCGGCTGTCGGAGGGCAACCTCCCGGCGCGCATCAAGGGCTTCCCGGTGCTCGGCGTCGCGGAGGACACCCTCGCGGCCCGCGAGTTCGACGCGATCGGCACGTTCATCGTCGCGGGGCCGCCGGAGTCGGGCAAGACGAACGCCATGAAGGCGATCGTCAACAGCATGCTGCGCTTCGACCCCGACGTGCGCCTGTTCCACTTCGCCGGTCGCCGCTCCGTGCTGCACGACTACGCGCCGTGGGTGCGCAGCGCCGTGAACGTCGACGACGCGAAGGCGCTCGCGACCGAGCTCGTCGACATCGTGAAGGACGAGACGATCCCGGGTCGCATCATGATCGTCGTCGAGAACGTGCCGCAGTTCGCCGACTCGGAGGCCGAGCGCAAGCTCAAGGAGCTCATGCAGGCCATCAACCGCTCCGACCACTTCCTCGTCGGCGACGCCGACGTGTCGCAGGTCACGAGCGGGTTCGGGTTCATCGGCGACTTCAAGGCGGGCCGCAAGGGCATCATCCTCAAGCCCGACTCGTTCGACGGCGACTCGGTGTTCAAGGTGCCCTTCCCGAAGGTCAAGCGCGTCGACTTCCCCGTCGGCCGCGGCATCTTCGTGCAGTCGGGACGTGCCGTCACGATGCAGATGCCGCTCGTGCAGACCGATCGCGCTCCCGTGCCGGCATCCGCCGCGCCCGCCGCCCCGCCGGCCTTCGACGAGGCGCTCGTCAGCGACGCGACCGTCCTGCCGACCGCGTGAGGCATGGGGAGTCCTCCCCATGGGCAGGACTCCCCATGGCGACGTCCAGGCATCGCTCGTAGGTTGATCGCAGATGGTCCAGCCGGGCCACGGAACTTCCGACGGAGGGATGACCATGACGGACTTCGGTGCCAGCTATGGCGAGATGGAGCAGGTCGCTGCGGCGCTCACGGACGGTCGTGACGACATCGTCTCGACGCTCGAGTCGCTGAAGGGCAAGGTCGACACGCTGCTGGGCGAGGACTTCAAGACGCAGCACGCGTCGGGCAAGTTCGGCGAGGGCTACGAGGAGCTGACGAGCGGTCTCACGACGGCGGTCGACGGCATCGGCGACATGTCCGAGGCGCTCACGGGCATGATGCAGGCCATCCAGCAGCTCGACGAGCAGCTCGCCGGCGGCTGATCCCACGCCACCGCACGACACGCGGCGGCGGGCGCGAGCCCGCCGCCGCGGCCATGTCCAGCACCGACAGGAGGCAGCACGATGGGCGACGACGTCCTCATCCACTTCAGCGATCTCGACGCGCTCAACGAGAAGCTGAAGGAGATCACCAGCGAGCTCGAGAACGCGGGCAGCCGAGCGGACCAGCTCGAGGACGCGATCGGCGACCCCTACGGAAAGAACGACCTCCGCGAGGCCGTCGAGGACTTCGAGGATCGCTGGAACAACCGTCGCGAGGACCTCGCGAAGGACATCACGGCGCTCCAGGAGCACGTCCAGGGCGTGCTGGACGGGTTCAGCGACTGGGACACGGAGACCGCTGCGAGCATGGAGGAGTCGGGCTGATGTGGGGCGGCATGGATCAGTCGCCGGGCAACCGGGACATCGAGAAGGTCAGCGGCGAGGCCGACGTGATCATGGAGCGCGGCACGCAGATCGAGACGCTCGGCCAGCTCATGGCCTCGAGCGCCTCGGAGCTCGAGGACATCGCGACGGGCACGACGACCCTGCGTGGCAAGGCCGTCGACAAGCTCAAGGAGGGCATCGGCGAGGCGTACGTCGAGCTGCGCAACGTCGCGCAGATGTACGAGCCCACCGGCCCCGTCGTGCACGCCTACGGCGTCGCGCTCGACGACCTCAAGCCGAAGATCAACACCCACGTCGACACGTGCGAGACGCTGTGGTCGACGTACGACTCGCTGCCGGGCGACCGCGAGGGCCGCGGGACCGGCGGCCTCTTCGGACCCGACGAGGGCAGCCCGGAGGCTGCGGAGCAGAAGGCCGAGGACGACGCCAAGCAGGAGGCGTACGAGGCATGGGAGACCGAGGCCGGCCTCTTCGACGACGACTACGAGGACTGGGAGGCGGCGTTCGACCTCGCGGCCGAGCGCGTCGGCACCATCCTCGACGGGTCGCTCAAGGACTCGAAGTGGGACATGCTCGACGGCTTCGTCGCCGACATGCTCACGGTGCTGAAGTGGGTCGGCATCGCCGTCGCCGTGCTCGGCATGATCATCGGCGGCCCGTTCCTCGCCGCCCTCGGCGCGATCCTCGCCCTCGCGACCCTCGCGCTCACGGTCTACCAGGTGCTGCGCGACGACGCGGGGCTCACCGAGCTCGCGTTCGCGATCGTCGGCGTCATCCCGTTCGGCAGCATCGGCAAGGGCGGCGGCGCCTTCCTCGACGACATGCTCGGCGGCTTCCCCAAGGGCGGCCTCAGCGGCTTCGCACGCAACGCGGGCGACTTCGCCGGCAGCTTCAGCGCCTTCGGACGCGGCTTCAGCCGCGGCCTCGGCCAGGGCGGCGGCCTGCTGAACAGCCTCAACCGCGGCATCGCGGGCATGCAGGGCAACGCGGGCAGGTTCGCCGACGGCGGCTTCGTCAACGCCCTCACGCGCCTCGCGACCGGCCAGAACGGCAGCGACCTCGCGACGCTCGACTGGGGCGGCGGCATCGACATCGTGAAGCACTCGGTGGGCAACGCCGACATGGCCACGAACGGCCAGGCCACCGGCGGCCTGCCGAGCCCGTCGCTCGACGAGGCGGCGATCGGCAGCAACCCCGAGCCCATCACGCCGCCCGACCTTCCCTGGGAGGACTGAGGCATGGCCCGTAGGCTGGATCGCATGGGGATGCGCCGACGATGACCGACCTCCGCAGCGAGCTCCGCGGCCTGCCCGACATCGACTTCCACCTCGTGCTGCCGCCGGGGTGGGTGCGCCGCGGCGTCGACGACGACGAGCGCGACGGGCTGCGCGCCCAGGCGCGCCGCACGACGATGCGCGCAGGCAGGCCCGACCTCTTCGCGCAGGCGACGCAGCTCATCGACGGCGCGTTCGATCGCATGCGCGGCACGGGCGCCATCGCCTTCTTCGGCGCGGGGGAGGCCGACGACGGCCTCCACGTGCCGGCGTCGCTCGTGGCGTCGGTGCGGCACGCGGACGCCTCGGGCACGCTCGACGAGCAGGTGGCCGTGCTCATCCAGCGCCGTGGAGCGACCCCGCTGCACGGCGACAAGCGGTTCGTGCGCTGGGAGCAGCGCGGCGAGGAGACCGTGCAGGGCACGCGGCTGGGCGTCACGACCATCGCCTACCTCACGCCGTATCCGCGCAGCGATCGCAAGCGGGCGCTGCTGCTGAGCGCCTTCCTCACGCACGATCCCGACGCCCCCGCCGACGACCCGCCGCTCGAGGCGCTGCGCCTGCTCATGGACGCCACGGTGTCGACGCTGCGCTGGAAGCGTCCGCAGTGAGGCTCGCGGGCGACTTCGACGTCCGTCGCTGGCTCGCGCTGCGCGACGACTTCCCGACCGAGTCGGGCACGACGCGCGACGCGTGGATCGAGGTCGTGGTCGACGCGATGCGGCAGGAGCACGGCGACGAGCTCGTCGAGCCGCTCGTCGCGGCGATCCGCGCCGCGATCGGCCACGGCATCGACGCCGTCGAGCCGGATGCGCTCGCCACGCTGCAGCACTGGCCCACGCCGCTGCTGACCGCGACGATCGTCACGATCGAGGGCGTGCTCGCGTCGCCGAGCGAGACGGCGGACGTCGTGCTCGTGCCCGGCGACGCGGACCCCGAGCGCATCCGCGTCGCGCTCGTCGACGCGCCGGGCATCGGCGTCGGCTCCGAGATCCGCTACGGCGTGCCGACGGGCGATGCCGAGGTGCCCGAGCTCGTCGGCGTCTCGATGGCCTTCCGCGGCCCGACCGGCGCCCTGCGCGTCACGGCGCGTCCCACGGTGCCCGCGCTCGCGCTGCGACTCGTCGACGACCTGCGCGGCCTCGTCGCCGGCATCTCGCTCGAGGCGGAGGGCGACGAGGCGCCGTGGCAGCGATCGACGCTCGAGCTCGCGCCCATGCGCCCGGAGGAGCCCGAGCTCTGGGCGATGGACGCTCGGTGACGGCGACGCCGACGGCCGTCGCCGCCGCGTCGAGGCTCGAGCCCGGCGCCGCCGTGCGCTGGCGCGACCTCGAGCTCGCCGCGTTCTCGCAGCATCCGCGCGTGACGCGGGCGCTCGATCCCCGCGGTCGACGCTCGGCGACGCGCCCGTCCTCGATGCGGGTGGTGCGCATGATCGTCGTCGCGCTCGTCGCGCTCTGCCCGGTGTGGACGCTCGCGACGCTGCTCGGCGGGCGCTTCGTCGACGTGCAGGTCGACGGCGCCACCGCCGTGCCCGCCGCGGCGATCCTCACGACGATCGGCCTCGCGGTGCCCGCGTGGCTCGCCTGGCGCGGGCTGTCCGATCCCGCGCAGCGTCGCGGCTCGCTCGCGGGCATCGGCGCGATCTACCTCGGCATCGGCATCGTGCTCGGCATCCTCGTCGTCGCACGCGCGGATGCGGGCCAGGCCATCGCGCTCGCGCTCGTGCCGTTCGCGGCGACCGCCCTCATCGGGCTGCTGCTCGTCGTGGCGGGCGCGTGGTTCGCGCTGCGCGGCCGCGGCGCGCAGGGGCCGCACGCGGGCAGGGGCGCACCAGCGCCCGTCGACGGCCCGCTGCCCGTCGTGCGCGCGGCGGTCGCGCGACTCGACGAGCCCGCACGCGCCGCGGTGCGCGCCGACCTCGACGCCGCGATCGTCGACCTCGAGCGGCGCGGCGTCATCGACCGTGCAGCGTCGGCGACCGCGCGCCGCGCCGACCTCGGCCTCCTCGCCGTGCGCATGTCGCAGTCGCCGCGCGGCTGAGGGCATGGGCAGTTGTCCCCATCGACACCCGCGCGGGGCCGTCCTAGCGTTGCCTCATCGGCACGACGCCGATCCACGAACATCGAACGAGGAGAGAGACCATGACGGACTTCGGAGCCAGCTATGGCGAGATGGAGCAGGTCGCTGCGGCGCTCACGGACGGTCGTGACGACATCGTCTCGACGCTCGAGTCGCTGAAGGGCAAGGTCGACACGCTGCTGGGCGAGGACTTCAAGACGCAGCACGCGTCGGGCAAGTTCGGCGAGGGCTACGAGGAGCTGACGAGCGGTCTCACGACGGCGGTCGACGGCATCGGCGACATGTCCGAGGCGCTCACGGGCATGATGCAGGCCATCCAGCAGCTCGACGAGCAGCTCGCCGGCGGCTGATCCCAGCCATCTGCACGACGAGGGGCCGACCACGATGGTCGGCCCCTTCGTCATGCCCGCACCGCGCGGGCCCGCCCTCGAGCCGATGGGCAGACCTGCCCATGGCGATTCCCAGGCGCCGCTCGTAGCGTGGGGGTCGCACGGTCCGTTCGGGCCGCGAGATCCGAACGAGGAGAAGGACCATGACGGACTTCGGAGCCAGCTATGGCGAGATGGAGCAGGTCGCTGCGGCGCTCACGGACGGTCGTGACGACATCGTCTCGACGCTCGAGTCGCTGAAGGGCAAGGTCGACACGCTGCTGGGCGAGGACTTCAAGACGCAGCACGCGTCGGGCAAGTTCGGCGAGGGCTACGAGGAGCTGACCAGCGGTCTCACGACGGCCGTCGACGGCATCGGCGACATGTCCGAGGCGCTCACGGGCATGATGCAGGCCATCCAGCAGCTCGACGAGCAGCTCGCCGGCGGCTGATCCCAGCCATCTGCACGACGAGGGGCCGACCACGATGGTCGGCCCCTTCGTCATGCCCGGGCCGGCCCTCGCGCCCGGCTCGCGCGTCCCCTCGACGCGGGCGGCGCACGGGTCCCGTGCCCCGGACGGTCCGCCGCGTCGATGGGCAGACCTGCCCATCGGCAGCGGCAGGGGTGGCGCATAGCCTGGCGATGCACCGACGAGGCAGCGACGCAGGCAGGTGCACCGAGGAGGCAGCGCCATGGCTCAGGACATCCGCATCTCGTACGGCGACCTGCGCGGCGCCGTGACGAACCTCGACCACGTCGCGACGCAGTTCGCGGCGCACGACGACACCGCCGACGCGGCAGCGGACGCCGTCGGGCACGACGGTCTCGGGCATCGGGTGCGGGAGTCCGCCGACACGTGGGACGACAACCGCGAGGACTTCCAGGAGGCGGCGGAGGGCCTCGCCCGCTCGATCGACGCCATCATGCGCGCGTTCGTCGACCTCGACGTCGAGCTCGCGAGGGACGAGCGATGAGACCCGAGGCCCTCACGGGCGACGCGAGCGTCGTCGAGGGGCACGGCAGCGCCTACGTCGGCACGGCCGAGGCGATCGAGGCCGCGATCGACCGGTTGCGCGCCATCCGCGACGAGGACTCCACGATCGCGCAGGCGTTCGACCGCGTGCGCGACGCGGCGGGCGAGGTGAGCGACCAGATCGCGAGGGCCCGCTCGCGCTACGACGTCACGGGCACGGCGCTCGTCGACTACGCCGCCGAGCTGCGCATCGCGCAGGGCGCCGCCGACGAGGCCATCGAGCGCTGGGAGGCCGCGGACGCCGCCGTCGAGACGGCCGACGAGGAGCGCAGGCACCTCGCCGAGACCGTGCCCGACGACGCGGCCGGCGACGCGGTGGGCGAGCAGGAGGCGGTCGTCGCGGCGCACGAGGCCGCGCGCGAGCAGGCGTACGACGACTGGCTCGTCGCGGTCGAGCGCAAGCGCTCGGCGGCCGAGGAGGCGGAGGCGCGCATCCGCGCCGAGGTCGAGGATGCCGACCTGAACGACTCGTTCTGGGACGACCTGTGGGGCGGCATCACCGACCTCTTCGAGGCGATCGCCGACGCGATCGTCGCGGTGCTCGAGTGGATCGCCGCCGTCGTGCTCGTCGCGGTCGTCGTCATCGTCGCCGCGGCGATCGCGGTCGCGCTGCTCGCGGTGGGCGGCATCGTCGCGCTGCTGGGCGGCCTGCTGCTCGCCGCGGTCGTGCTCTTCGTCGCGAACGGCGGCGCCGAGGCCTTCGTGACGACGCTCCTGCGCACCGGCGAGCTCGACGCCGCGCTCATGGCAGGGGCCATCGAGACCCTGCGCACCACGGCGCCCGGCGTGCTCGACTGGCTCATCGCCCAGGACGCGGGGGATCCCTCGCTGCGGTGGAGCGAGACGACGACCGTGCGCAGCGACCTCGGTCGCGACGCGACCGCCGGCGACCTCCTCGCCGAGCTGCAGGCGGGCAACCGCGACGTCGACGCCCTGAAGGGCGCTCCCGAGGGGCTCGACCCGACGAACGCGACGATGATCACCGTCACGGCCGTCACGGGAGCCGACGGCGTCGTGCGCTACCGCGTCAACATCCCGAGCACGCAGCAGTGGACGACGGGCACCGACGGCATCAACGACATCGCGAGCGACGCGAACGCGAAGCTCGGGCAGGATCCGACGCGGCTCGAGCTCGCCGTGCGGCAGGCGATGGAGGAGGCCGGCGTGCCCGACGGCGCGGGCGTGCTGCTGTCGGGCTGGAGCCTCGGCGGCATCACGGCGGCGAACCTCGCGGCCGATCCCTCGTTCTCCGCCCGCTACGACGTCGACGGCGTCGTCGTGGCCGGCGCGCCCGTCGACGACGTCGCCGTGCCCGCGCACATCCCCGTGCTCTCGGTCGACCACGTCGGCGACCCCGTGCCCCTCCTCGAGGACCCGCGGGGCGGGTACCACCGCGACGATCCCGGCCGCACGCGCATCGAGGTCGATCCTCCCGCCGGGGCGCCGTTCGTGCCCCACGAGGGTGCGGCGTACGAGACGACGCTGCAGCAGCAGGGCGACCTGCCCGGCTCGGAGGCCGAGGCGTGGGTGGATCGCGCCGGCATCGACCGCTACTTCGGGGGCGACGAGCAGCGGCACGCGTCGGTCTACCAGCGCGGCGGCCAGCCGGTGGCGCGATGACGACGGCGGGCGTCGATCGCGTCGCGCTCGAGGCCGCGATCCTCGCCGTCGACGGCGTCGTGGCCGCATCGGTCGCCGAGATCGCGGACGGGGCGCCGTGGCGCACGGCCCTCGTCGTGCACGTCGACCTCGATCCCGCGGTCGCCGACGCTCCGGGATCGACGGGTCGAGGTGCGCTCGCAGCGCTCGCCGCGGCCGGGCCGGGCATGCCTCGGGCGACCGTGACCTTCACGACCCACCGGCCCCACGAGGAGCGTCTCGACGCGCGCCGGGTCGCCGCGGAGGGCGGGGTCGCAGGCGTCGGCATCGTGTCGCGGCGCTCGATCGTCGTCGGCGCGCCCGCGCTCCAGGGCCTCGTGCCGTGAGGCTCGTGCTGCCGCTGCCCGGCGACTGGCTCGCCGTGCCGGTGGGGGAGCCCGACGCGCGTGCGAGCATCCGGGCGTTCGCGGAGGAGGTGCACGGCACGGGCGACGCGGCCGCGCTCGAGCGCATCCGCCTGCGTCGTCGCCTGCACGTCGCGCTCGCGCACGCCGAGCGCGGGCGCGCCGAGCAGCTGCACCTCGGCCGCGCGCTCGAGGGCGGCGCGCCGCTGCCGGCGTCGATCGCCGTGTACCCGGGCGTGGCGGTCGGCACGGCCGCGGACGCGTCGCCGAGGTCGGTCATGGATGCGCTCGTGCCCCTCGTGCTGCGTGCCGCGCACGAGCGGCACGGGGGCTCGGCCATCGCAGGTCCCGACGATCGCGTGCTCGAGTCGCCCCGGTCGCTCGTGCTGCGGAGGCCGTCGGTCCACGTCGTCGACGACCAGGTCCTCGGGCCGCTGCCGACGCTGCGCGTCGACTACTGGATCACGGTGCCCGGCGAGCGGCATGCGCGCCTCGTGCACGCCGTCGCGCCCGAGACGCCCTTCGCGCCGCTCCTGCTCGCCCTCTTCGACGAGATCGCGCTCGGCGCGCGCTTCGCGTCGGGCTCGGCGCTCGCCGACCGCCTGCGCGGCTGAGACGACGACGGCCCCCGGACCGAGGTCCGGGGGCCGCGTGCGCTCGTCGTCGGCGTCAGCCGGCCGCGGGGAGCGACCCGAGGAAGACGACGTCGGCGGGGTTCTCGAACGCCGTCGTGTCGGGCGCGACCTGGGTCAGCGAGGCGCCGTTGATCGTGGCGCCGTCGAAGGTGCCGGTGATGACGCCGCCGACGTCCTGCATGGCGCCGCCGGCCGCGTTGGCCTGCTCGGCGATGGCGGTGAGCGTCGCGGCGCCGCCCGACAGGAACGCGAAGGACGCGAACTGGCCGGACTGCTCGACCGTGAGGACGCACTCGATGGGCTGGCCTGCGATGGCGGCGGCGGGTCGGAACTCGGCCGTCGCGGCTGCGAAGGCCTCCTCCGGGATCGTGACGCCCGACGCCGCGGTCAGCGATCCGAGCTGCTCGGCCGTGCACAGCGCACCGTCGCCGGCCGCCGCCTCGGTCTCCTCGGGCTCCTGCGACGTCGTGGGCTCGCTCGAGGCCTCGGGCGACTCCTCGGCGCCGCTCGTCGCGCTCGCGGTGGGCTCCTCCTCGCCGCCGCCGGCGCAGCCGGCGAGGCCGAGGACGCCGACCGCGGCGATGGCGACGAGCGTCGAGCCGCGGAGGGCGCGCGTGGTCATGGTGGGCATCATGCTCCTTCTTCGGGGTACACGAGCAGCCTAGGCATCGGGGACGACACGATCCTGGATGCGGGGCGAGCGGCGCACGCGCGGCGCAGGGCAGCGCCGGGGCGCGGCGCGACCTTGACCGGCGGCGGAGGGCGGCCGTAGACTGGGATGCGTGTGCGCTCATGCGCCCCCTGCGTCATGCACGGGTGGCGGCGAGCAGCACTTGGGAAATCGAGCACCCGCTCGAGCCCCCACGGCATATCCGACATCATCGCGAGTCCGCTCGCGCGTCGGATCACCGATGGCGCCGGCCCCGCCGGCAGATCACATCGATGCTGTCACCGTGCAGCAGAAGGAAGCATTCGTGCCCACCATCCAGCAGCTGGTCCGCAAGGGCCGGACGCCGAAGGTCGTCAAGACCAAGGCGCCCGCGCTCAAGGCCAACCCGCAGCAGCGAGGCGTCTGCACTCGCGTCTACACGACCACGCCCAAGAAGCCGAACTCGGCCCTGCGCAAGGTCGCCCGCGTCAAGCTCTCCAACGGCACCGAGGTCACCGCCTACATCCCCGGCGAGGGCCACAACCTGCAGGAGCACTCCATGGTGCTCGTGCGCGGCGGTCGTGTGAAGGACCTCCCGGGCGTCCGCTACAAGATCGTGCGCGGCGCGCTCGACACGCAGGCCGTCAAGAACCGCAAGCAGGCTCGCAGCCGCTACGGCGCGAAGAAGGGCTGAGCACATGCCTCGCAAGGGACCCGCCCCGAAGCGCCCGGTCGTCGCAGACCCGGTCTACGGCGCACCGATCGTCTCGCAGCTCGTCAACAAGATCCTCCTCGACGGCAAGAAGGGCCTGGCCGAGCGCATCGTCTACGGCGCGCTCGCCGGCGTGGCGGAGAAGGCTGGCACCGAGCCCGTCGCAGTGCTGAAGAAGGCGCTCGACAACATCCGTCCGACCCTCGAGGTCAAGTCGCGCCGCGTCGGTGGCTCGACCTACCAGGTGCCCGTCGAGGTCAAGCCGCACCGCGCGAACACCCTCGCGTTGCGCTGGCTCGTCTCGTACGCCAAGGCTCGTCGCGAGAAGACGATGACCGAGCGCCTCATGAACGAGATCCTCGACGCCTCGAACAGCCTCGGCGCTGCCGTGAAGCGTCGCGAGGACACGCACAAGATGGCCGAGTCGAACAAGGCCTTCGCTCACTACCGCTGGTGATCATCCGGCCGCAGGGCGTCCCGACCGGACGCCCTGCGGCCCCACCCGCCAATCCACTCCAGTAAGGAACCCCTGTGGCACAAGACGTGCTCACGGACCTCACGAAGGTCCGCAACATCGGCATCATGGCGCACATCGATGCCGGCAAGACGACGACGACCGAGCGCGTGCTCTTCTACACGGGCGTCAACCACAAGATCGGCGAGACGCACGACGGCGCCTCGACGACCGACTGGATGGAGCAGGAGAAGGAGCGCGGCATCACGATCACGTCTGCCGCCGTGACCTGCTTCTGGAACGGCACCCAGATCAACATCATCGACACGCCCGGCCACGTCGACTTCACGGTCGAGGTCGAGCGCTCGCTGCGCATCCTCGACGGTGCCGTCGCCGTCTTCGACGGCAAGGAGGGCGTCGAGCCCCAGTCGGAGACCGTCTGGCGCCAGGCCGACAAGTACAACGTCCCGCGCATCTGCTTCGTCAACAAGATGGACAAGCTCGGCGCCGACTTCTACTTCACGGTCGACACCATCGTCTCGCGCCTCGGCGCGCGTCCCCTCGTCCTCCAGCTGCCCATCGGCTCGGAGTCCGAGTTCGTCGGCGTCGTCGACCTGCTCTCCATGAAGGCCTTCGTCTGGCCCGGAGACTCCAAGGGCGACGTGACCATGGGCGCCAAGTACGAGATCCAGGAGATCCCGGCCGACCTGCAGGACAAGGCCGAGGAGTACCGCGCGCGGCTCGTCGAGGCCGTGGCCGAGGCCGACGACGCCCTCATGGAGAAGTTCTTCGACGGCCAGGAGCTGTCGATCGCCGAGCTCCAGTCCGGCATCCGCAAGCTGACGATCGACGGCTCGGCCTACCCCGTGCTGTGCGGCTCGGCGTTCAAGAACCGCGGCGTCCAGCCGATGCTCGACGCCGTCGTGTCGTACCTCCCGAGCCCGCTCGACGTCCCGCCCGTCCAGGGCCACGACGTCAAGGACCCGGAGATCATCATCGAGCGTCGCGCCGACTCGACCGAGCCCTTCGCGGCGCTCGTGTCGAAGATCGCCGTGCACCCGTTCTTCGGTCGTCTCACGTACATCCGCGTGTACTCGGGACACCTCGACTCCGGTGCCCAGGTCGTCAACTCGACCAAGGGCAAGAAGGAGCGCATCGGCAAGATCTTCCAGATGCACGCCAACAAGGAGATCCCCGTCGCCTCGGTGACGGCCGGCCACATCTACGCCGTCATCGGCCTCAAGGACACCACCACGGGTGACACCCTGAGCGACTCGGCCCACCAGGTCGTGCTCGAGTCGATGACCTTCCCGGCCCCCGTGATCGAGGTCGCGATCGAGCCGAAGACGAAGGCCGACCAGGAGAAGCTGGGTCTCGCGATCCAGAAGCTCGCCGAGGAGGACCCGACCTTCCAGACCGAGCTCAACCAGGAGACCGGTCAGACGGTCATCAAGGGCATGGGCGAGCTCCACCTCGACATCCTCGTCGACCGCATGCGTCGCGAGTTCAACGTCGAGGCGAACATCGGCAAGCCGCAGGTGGCCTACCGCGAGACGATCAAGTCGACGATCGAGCGCTACGACTACACCCACAAGAAGCAGACCGGTGGATCCGGTCAGTTCGCGAAGGTGCAGATCAAGCTCGAGCCGATGGAGGTCACGGCGGAGACGACGTACGAGTTCGTCAACGCGACGAGCGGTGGCCGCGTGCCCCGCGAGTACATCCCCTCGGTCGACGCCGGGATCCAGGACGCCATGCAGGTCGGCGTGCTCGCCGGCTACCCGACGGTCGGCGTGAAGGCGTCGCTGCTCGATGGCGCGGCGCACGACGTCGACTCCTCGGAGATGGCGTTCAAGATCGCCGGATCGATGGCGTACAAGGAGGCCGCGCGTCGTGCGCAGCCCATCCTGCTCGAGCCGCTCATGGCGGTCGAGGTGCGCACGCCCGAGGAGTACATGGGCGACGTCATCGGCGACCTGAACTCGCGTCGTGGCCAGATCCTCTCGATGG
>NZ_BAAAQT010000004.1:28906-91848 GCF_039531815.1 Agrococcus versicolor
CGAAGGCCGTCTCGGAGGAGATCGTCCAGAAGACCAAGGGCGAGTAGCCTCTCGGGGGCCCCTTCTCGAAGGGGCCCCCGGGACGCGCCCTGCCGGTTCGGCCCCTGGGCCGAGCGCGGATACCATAACTGCATACCCCGAAGCGCTTCGCCGCCGCGCGTGCTGCGAAGCGAGACAGAACCAGACGTCCTAGGAGGACACAGTGGCCAAGGCCAAGTTCGAGCGGACCAAGCCGCACGTGAACATCGGAACGATCGGTCACGTCGACCACGGCAAGACGACGCTCACCGCCGCGATCTCGAAGGTCCTCGCGGACAAGTACCCGTCGGCGACCAACGTGCAGCGCGACTTCGCCTCGATCGACTCCGCTCCCGAGGAGCGCCAGCGCGGCATCACGATCAACATCTCGCACGTCGAGTACGAGACGCCGAAGCGCCACTACGCGCACGTCGACGCCCCGGGTCACGCCGACTACATCAAGAACATGATCACGGGCGCCGCGCAGATGGACGGCGCGATCCTCGTGGTCGCCGCCACCGACGGCCCCATGGCGCAGACGCGCGAGCACGTGCTGCTCGCGAAGCAGGTCGGCGTGCCGTACCTGCTCGTCGCGCTCAACAAGTCGGACATGGTCGACGACGAGGAGATCCTCGAGCTCGTCGAGCTCGAGGTCCGCGAGCTGCTGTCGTCGCAGGACTTCGACGGCGACAACGCTCCCGTCGTCCGCGTCTCGGGCCTCAAGGCGCTCGAGGGCGACGAGAAGTGGTCGCAGGCCGTCCTCGACCTCATGGAGGCCGTCGACGAGTCCATCCCGGACCCGATCCGCGACAAGGACAAGCCCTTCCTCATGCCGATCGAGGACGTCTTCACGATCACCGGTCGTGGCACGGTCGTCACGGGTCGCGCGGAGCGCGGCACGCTCGGCATCAACTCCGAGGTCGAGATCGTCGGCATCCGCGCGACGCAGAAGACCACGGTCACGGGCATCGAGATGTTCCACAAGCAGCTCGACGAGGCATGGGCCGGCGAGAACTGCGGTCTCCTGCTCCGTGGCACGAAGCGCGAGGACGTCGAGCGCGGCCAGGTCGTCGTCAAGCCGGGCTCGGTCACGCCCCACACCAACTTCGAGGGCACGGCCTACATCCTGTCCAAGGACGAAGGTGGGCGTCACAACCCGTTCTTCACGAACTACCGCCCGCAGTTCTACTTCCGCACCACCGACGTCACCGGCGTCATCTCGCTGCCCGAGGGCACCGAGATGGTCATGCCCGGCGACACCACCGACATGGTCGTCGAGCTGATCCAGCCGATCGCCATGGAGGAGGGCCTCGGCTTCGCCATCCGCGAGGGTGGCCGCACCGTCGGCGCCGGCACGGTCACGAAGATCGTCAAGTAGTCATCTGACTGCACCGCGACCCCGGTCGCATCGGAAGGGCCCCGCCTCGGCGGGGCCCTTTCGCGTGCCGCCGGCACGGCGCTGGGCGGGAGGCTCCTCGCCGTGCTCGTAGGATGGACGGCATGGTGGACATCATCGACTTCGACGTGCAGACGACGCCCATCGAGGGCCTGGCCCTCATCCGGATGAAGCAGATCACGGACGACCGCGGCACCGTCCGCGAGTTCTTCCGCGCGTCCGCGCTCGCCGAGGCGGGATTCCCGCTGCCGGCCTTCCAGCAGGTGAACGTCACCGAGACGAAGCCGGGCGGCATGCGCGGCATGCACGGCGAGTCGATGGTGAAGCTCATCGCGATCGCGCACGGCACGGCGTACGGCGCCTGGGTCGACACCCGGCCCGGCTCGCCCACGCGCGGCGCCGTCTTCCAGACCGACCTGCAGCCGGGCACGCAGATCCTCGTCCCCGAGGGCGTCTGCAACGGCTTCCAGTCGACGGGCGACACCCCGACGCAGTACGTGTACTGCTTCACGAGCGAGTGGGTGCCCGGCATGGCCGGCGTCGCCATCACGCCGCTCGACCCCGAGCTCGGCATCCTCTGGCCGATCGAGCCCGACCGCGACGACCGGTCGATCATCAGCCAGAAGGACCTCGACGCACCGACGCTCGCCGAGGTGCTCGCGGGCTGACCCGCACCCCGGGTCCGACGCGCATGCCCGCCATCGCGCTCGACGCGTCGATCGCCGACGACGTCGTCGCCTTCCTCGACGAGCACCTCGCCGACATGCGCAGCGTCTCGCCACCGGAGTCGGTGCACGCGCTCGACGTCGCCGCGCTGCGCGCCGAGGGGATGCGGCTGTGGGTGCTGCGTGGCGACGACGGGTCGGTCGCGGGCACGGTCGCGCTCGCGCCGATCGCGGGCGAGCCCGGCCACGTCGAGCTGAAGTCGATGCGCGTCGCCGGCGCGAGCCGCGGCGGCGGCCTCGGCCGGCTGCTGCTCGACCACGTGCTGGCGGAGGCCGCGGCCGGCGGGGCGACGCGGATGAGCCTCGAGACGGGCGCCGAGCCGTACTTCGCGCCGGCGCGAGCGCTCTACCTCCGCAGCGGCTTCGCGGTCTGCGAGCCGTTCGGGTCGTATGCGCTGGACCCGTGCAGCCTGTTCATGACGCGCGCGATCTGAAGGGCCGCACAGAGCTCACCGCGCGGCAGGGTCCGCATCCCGACCCGGCTGGGAGCGGCGTGCGGCCAGGCGCGCGCTCAGCTCGGCGGCGATCTCGACGACGAGCACCTGCAGCGCGGGCCATGCGTCCGCGGCATCCGCGTCGTCGAGGCGCACCGTGACGCCCACCCCGGCGACGGGATCGCCGACCGCGTCGATCGCCGCCGCGGCGACGGAGCCGTACGCGGGGTCGACGTCGCCGCGCTCGAGCGACCAGCCGCGGGCGCGCACGTCGGCGAGCATCCGCCCGAGCGCGGCGCGCGTCGCCGGCTCGCCGCCGCCGGCGAGGTCGGCGTCGTGCGGCATGAGCGCACGCACCTGGGCGTCGTCGAGCGCCGCGAGCAGCGCGCGCCCCGTCGCGGTGCGCACGGCCGGCAGCCGCACGCCGACGCTCGAGACCGTCGTGGGGGAGCGGCGGCCGGAGCCGCGGCCCGCGTACCGCACCTCGACGCCCGACAGCACCGCGAGATGCGCCGTCGCCGGCACGGGGGCCGCTCGCACGAGCCGGTCGAGGAGCGGCTGACCCAGCCGCTCGATCCGGGTGGCGGCGTCGACGCGCGAGCCGATGCGCGCGACCCGGGCGCTCGGACCCCATGCGCCGAGCTCGGGGTAGTGCACGAGGAAGCCCTCGTCGCGCATGACGGCGAGCAAGTCGTAGGTCGTCGAGCGAGGGATGCCGAGGTCGCGTGCGATGGTCTGCGCGCGCACGGGGCCGAGGTGCTCGGCGAGCAGCGCGAGGACGCGCAGCGCGTGCCTCGCCGCGGGCATGCGGGGCGTCGGCATGCGCGCCTCCCCTCCGACCCGGCCCAGCGTCCGAGATCTCGGACACCAGTGTCTCCCAGCTCGATGCGCCGGCGCACGCGCCGGGCTGAGATGGACCCATGCAGGAGATCGTCATCGGGGCAGGGCCCCTCGCAGCAGCCGACGTCGTCGCGGTCGCCCGCCACGGCGCGCGCGTGCGCATCCATCCCGGCGCGCTCGTCGCCGTCGCCGAGACCCGCGCGATCGTCGACGCCCTCGCCGACGACGTGCAGCCGCACTACGGCATCTCGACCGGCTTCGGCGCCCTCGCGACGACGTCGATCGCGCCCGTCGACCGCACGCGGCTGCAGCAGAGCCTCATCCGCTCGCACGCCGCATCCTCGGGGCCCGCGGTGGAGGACGAGGTCGTGCGCGCCCTCATGCTCCTGCGCCTGCGCACCCTCGCCACCGGCAGGACGGGCGTGCGACCGATCGTCGTGGAGACGTACGCCGCCATGCTCGACGCCGGCATCCACCCCGTGATCGGCGAGCACGGCTCCCTCGGCTGCTCGGGCGACCTCGCTCCGCTGTCGCACGTCGCGCTCGCGCTCATGGGCGAGGGCACCGTGCGCGTCGACGGCGTCGAGCTGCCCGCCCCGGATGCGCTCGCCGCCGCCGGCATCGAGCCGGTCGTGCTCGCGGAGAAGGAGGGCCTCGCCCTCGTGAACGGCACCGACGGCATGCTCGGCATGCTGTGCCTCGCGCTCGCCGACCTCGACCGGCTGCTCGGCACCGCCGACCTCGCCGCCGCCATGAGCGTCGAGGGGCTGCTCGGCACCGACGCGCCCTTCGCCGCCGACCTGCAGGCGCTGCGCCCGCACCTCGGGCAGGCCACGAGCGCCGCGACGATCGCGAGCCTCCTCGCAGGCAGCCCGATCGTCGCGAGCCACGCGGGACCGGAGGACACGCGCGTGCAGGACGCGTACTCGCTGCGCTGCGCCCCGCAGGTGCACGGCACGGCGCGCGACACCGCCGACCACGCGGCGCGCGTCGCCGCCGCCGAGCTGTCGTCGGCGATCGACAACCCCGTCGTGACGCTCGACGGCCGCATCGTCTCGAACGGCAACTTCCACGGCGCGCCCGTCGCCGCCGTGCTCGACTTCCTCGCGATCGTCGTCGCGGACGTCGCCTCGATGAGCGAGCGCCGCACCGACCGGTTCCTCGACCCGGCGCGCAGCCACGGGCTCCCGCCGTTCCTCGCCGGCCAGCCGGGCGTCGACTCCGGCCTCATGATCGCCCAGTACACGCAGGCGGGCATCGTCTCCGAGCTCAAGCGGCTCGCGATGCCCGCGTCGGTCGACTCCATCCCCTCGAGCGCGATGCAGGAGGACCACGTGTCGATGGGATGGGGTGCGGCGCGCAAGCTGCGCACCGCGCTCGCGGGCCTCGAGCAGGTCCTCGCGATCGAGGTCATGACGGCGGCGCGCGGCATCGAGCTGCGCGACGCTCCCGCCGGCAGGCGGACGGGCGCCGTGATCGCGGCGGTCCGCGAGCACGTGCCCGGCGCCGGCCCCGACCGGTTCCTCGCCCCCGACATCGCCGCCGTCCGCGCGCTCGTCGCCTCCGGCGACCTGCTCGCGGCGGCGGGCATCACCAGCACCGCGTCGGCGATCGCCGACGCCGACGGAAGGAACGACCGATGACCGGTCCCAGCGTCAGCGGCCCCAGGCCCGTCCGCGCCCATCGCGGCACCGAGCTCCATACGAAGGGGTGGGAGCAGGAGGCCGTGCTGCGCATGCTGCAGAACAACCTCGACCCCGAGGTCGCCGAGCACCCCGACGCGCTCGTCGTCTACGGCGGCACGGGCAAGGCCGCGCGCTCGTGGGAGGCGTTCGACGCCATCGTGCGCACGCTCGAGACGCTCGAGGACGACGAGACGCTGCTCGTGCAGTCGGGCAAGCCCGTGGGCGTCCTGCGCACGCACGAGCGCGCGCCGCGCGTCCTCATCGCGAACTCGAACCTCGTGGGCGACTGGGCGACGTGGCCCGAGCTGCGCAGGCTCGAGGCCGCGGGCCTCATGATGTACGGCCAGATGACGGCCGGATCGTGGATCTACATCGGCACGCAGGGCATCCTGCAGGGCACGTACGAGACGTTCGGCGCCGTCGCACGGGCGCTCGGCCGCGACTCGCTCGCCGGCACCATCACCCTCACCGCGGGGCTCGGCGGCATGGGCGGCGCGCAGCCGCTCGCCGTGACGATGCAGGGCGGCGTGGCGATCTGCGTCGAGGTCGACGCGACGCGCATCGCGCGCCGCATCGAGCACCGCTACCTCGACGAGCAGGCGACGAGCGTCGAGGACGCCGTCGAGCGGGCGATCCGCGCCCGCGACGAGGGCCGTGCCGTGTCGATCGGCGTGCTCGGCAACGCCGCCGAGATCGTGCCGCAGCTGCTCGCGATGCAGGCGCCCATCGACGTCGTCACCGACCAGACGAGCGCGCACGACCCGCTCGCGTACCTGCCGGTCGAGGTCGCGTTCGACGACTGGCACGCGGCGCGCGAGGCCGACCCCGAGGGCTTCGCCGAGGCGGCGCGTGCGTCGATGGCGCGGCACGTCGAGGCGATGGTGGGCTTCCAGGACGCCGGCGCCGAGGTGTTCGACTACGGCAACTCGCTGCGCGCGGAGGCGCGGCTGGGCGGCTACGAGCGCGCCTTCGACTTCCCCGGGTTCGTCCCGGCCTACATCCGCCCGCTCTTCTGCGAGGGCAAGGGGCCGTTCCGCTGGGTGGCGCTCTCGGGCGACCCCGAGGACATCGCGAGGACCGACCGCGCGATCCTCGAGCTGTTCGGCGACGATCCGCAGCTGCGCCGCTGGATCGAGCTCGCCGGCGAGCGCGTCGCGTTCCAGGGCCTGCCTGCGCGCATCTGCTGGCTCGGCGCCGAGCAGCGGCACCTCGCGGGGCTGCGGTTCAACGAGATGGTCGCCTCGGGCGAGCTCTCCGCGCCGATCGTCATCGGCCGCGACCACCTCGACGCCGGCTCCGTCGCGAGCCCGTATCGCGAGACGGAGGCCATGAAGGACGGCTCCGACGCGATCGCCGACTGGCCCCTGCTCAACGCGCTCACGGCCACGGCGTCGGGCGCGAGCTGGGTGTCGATCCACCACGGCGGCGGCGTCGGCATGGGCCGGTCGATCCACGCGGGCCAGGTGAGGGTCGCCGACGGCACGCCGCTCGCCGCCGAGCGCCTCGAGGCCGTGCTGCGCAACGATCCGGCCATGGGCGTGCTGCGGCACGCGGACGCCGGGTACGACGAGGCGACGGAGTTCGCGCTCGCGCACGGCATCCGCGTGCCGATGCAGGAGGGATGATGCCGCGCTCGACGCTCGTGACGGGCATCGGCGAGCTCATCACGAACGACGAGCACCACGGCGGCCGCCTGCAGGACGCCGCCGTGGTGCTCGAGGGGGAGCGCATCGCGTGGGTCGGCGCGGCGGCCGCGGCGCCGTCCGCCGACGAGCGCGTCGACGTCGCAGGTCGCGCCGTGCTCCCCGGATGGGTCGACGCGCACACGCACCTCGTCTTCGCCGGCGACCGCTCGGCGGAGTTCGAGGCGCGCATGGCGGGGGAGGCGTACGCCGCCGGCGGCATCGCCACGACGGTCGCGGCGACCCGTGCCGCGTCGGACGCGACCCTGCAGGCGTCGTTGGACGGCCTCGTCGACGAGGCGCTGCACGGAGGCACGACGGCGTTCGAGACGAAGACGGGCTACGGCCTCACGGTCGCGGACGAGGCGCGCTCGGCGCGGATCGCGGCGACGCGCGCCGATGCCGTGACGTTCCTCGGCGCGCACCTCGTGCCCGACGGCCGCGACCAGGCGGCGTACCTCGACGAGGTCACGGGGCCCATGCTCGCGGCGGTCCTGCCGCACGTCGACGCGATCGACGTCTTCTGCGAGCGCGGCGCGTTCGACGAGGCGGCCTCGCGGCGCGTGCTCGAGGCGGGACGGGCGGCCGGCCTCGCGGTGCGCGTGCACGGCAACCAGCTCGGACCCGGACCGGGCGTGCGCCTCGCGCTCGAGCTCGGCGCACGCAGCGTCGACCACGTCGGCTTCGTCGACGACGACGAGATCGCGGGGCTCGCCGCGTCGTGGGCCGACGGTGCGCGCGGCACGGTCGCGACGCTCCTGCCCGCATGCGACCTGTCGACGCGCATGCCGCTCGCGCCGGCCCGTGCGCTCGTGGACGCGGGCGCCGTCGTGGCGATCGCGACGAACGCGAACCCCGGAACCTCCTCCACGACGTCGATGGCGTTCTGCGTCGCGACGGCCGTGCTGCAGCAGCACCTGACGGTCGCGGAGGCGGTGCGCGCGGCGACGCTCGGCGGCGCCATCGCGCTCGGGCGCGACGAGCCGCGCGCGGGTGCGCCCGATCTCGGCCGCATCCGCGCGGGTGCGCGTGCCGACCTCCACGTGCTCGACGCCCCGTCGGCCGCGCACCTCGCGTACCGGCCCGGCGTGCCCCTCACGCACGCCGTGTGGCGCGCGGGGGAGCGGGTCGTCTGGCCGCGGGGACGCTCGGAGAGGACCGCGAGCGCCTAGCGCCGGGGGCGCTCGGCGAGGCCCGCGAGCGCCTCGAGCACGCACAGCGCGGTCAGCCGCACCGTGCGGCCATCCGCGGCATCCGCGGTGGCGTCGACCTCGGTGAGGTCGAGGGATCGCACGCGCGGGTCGCGGGCGAGGGCGCGCACGAGCTCCCGCAGGCGCCATGCCGAGATGCCGCCGGGCACCGATGCGGGGCAGGCGGGCACGGCGGCGCGGTCGACGACGTCGACGTCGACGTCGACGTGCACCGGTCCGCGCCCTGCCGCTGCGACGTCGAGCGCGCGGGCGGCGACGATGCCGGCCGGCTCCTCCTCGACGGCGGCGCGCGAGATGACGACGATGCCGAGCTCCGCCGCGCGGCGGGCGTGGGCGGCGGAGTTCGCGAAGTCCTGGATGCCGACCTGCACGATGCGGCGGCCGTCGAGCCCGGCCTCGACGAGCCGGCGGACGGGGGACCCGTTGGAGCGGCCGTTGCGCAGGTCGTGGTGGGCGTCGAGCGTCACGAGCCCCGCCGTGGCCGCCGTGACGCCCGCACCGCGCCAGGCGCCGAGCGCCGCGGGCACGGTCGCGGCGTTGTCGCCGCCGAGCACGATGACGAGGCGCGAGCGCGTCGCTGCGCGCGCGACGAGCGCGGTCGCCGCCTCCTCGTCGCCGTCGGGGTCGACGGCGTCGCCTGCATCGGCGATCCGCAGCGCGCCGAGGTCGACGCCCTCGGCGTGGGCGGCGAAGCGCGCGAGCGCCTCGCGTACGGCGAGCGGCGTCGCGTGCGCGCCCGTCGCGCTGATGCTCGTCGCGTGCGTGCCGACGCCCACGAGCACGGCGTCGACGTCCTCGTCCCCGAGGTCGGCCCATCCGCCGGCCCGCGGCCACAGCGCGTCGACGTGCATCGCGTCCCGCACCCGCCGCGCCGCGACCCGCGAGTCGACCCCTGCGTCCGACCGTGCGTCGCGCCCTGAAGGCAGACCTGCGTCCGCCCCCGCGTCGGTCCTCGCGTCCGTCTGTGCGTCCGTCCGTGCGTCCTCGCCCATGCGCCCACGCTATCCGCAGCCCCGCCCGCCCTGATGACTGGTCACGGTCGCACGTCGACCAGTCGCCGTCTCGCCGGTACGCTGGAGCCACCGGCGCGGTCCCCGGGGTGCGCGTGCCGGAGGCGACGGCAGCCGCCGCGGCCGCCAGCGCCGAGCCGCGATCCCGCTGCATGACCCGGGATGCAGGCCCCGATGCGGTGGCCGCGACACGCCCGGGTTGCACACACCACCCATGCGTGCGAGAATCGTCAGGTTGCAGACGCCGCGATCGCGGCTCACTGCTCGGCAGTGCACAGGACCTCAGGTCGTGGGCCGCGGGCAGATCGACATCACTTCGCCGAAGCTCCTGCGGGCGTGCCCGCAGCAGGATCGGCGTGCCCCTCGGGGCGTTGACAGAAGAACATGGCGCACAGCAGTGCTCAAGGTCGCAGTCGCAAGGCTGCGCGTCGATGAGAGAAGGACAGCATGGCGGGACAGAAGATCCGCATCCGACTGAAGTCGTATGACCACGAGGTCATCGACTCGTCGGCGCGGAAGATCGTCGACACCGTGACCCGTGCGGGCGCGACGGTGGTGGGCCCCGTGCCGCTGCCGACCGAGAAGAGCGTGGTGCCGGTCATCCGCTCTCCCCACAAGTACAAGGACAGCCGCGAGCACTTCGAGAAGCGCACGCACAAGCGCCTCATCGACATCGTCGACCCGACGCCGAAGGCGGTCGACTCGCTCATGCGCCTCGACCTCCCTGCCGACGTCAACATCGAGATCAAGCTCTAAGGAATCGCATGTCCACCCTCGCAACGACTCAGGGTCTGCTGGGCCGGAAGCTCGGCATGACGCAGGTGTGGGACGAGCAGAACAAGCTCGTGCCCGTCACCGTCGTCGAGATCACGCCCAACGTGGTCACGCAGATCCGCACGCCCGAGCGTGACGGCTACGACGCGATCCAGATCGCGTTCGGCCAGATCGACCCCCGCAAGGTGAACCAGCCCACGGCCGGTCACTTCAAGGCAGCAGGCGCCACGCCTCGCCGCCACCTCACCGAGGTCCGCACCGCCAACGCGTCCGAGTACGCGCTCGGCCAGGAGATCGCGGTCGACGTCTTCCAGGCCGGCCAGAAGGTCGACGTCGTCGGCACTTCGAAGGGCAAGGGCTTCGCGGGCGTCATGAAGCGTCACAACTTCGCCGGCGTCTCCGCCTCCCACGGTGCCCACCGCAACCACCGCAAGCCCGGCTCCATCGGTGCCTCGTCGACGCCCAGCCGCGTCTTCCGCGGCATGCGCATGGCGGGCCGCATGGGCGGCGACCGCGTGTCGGTGCTCAACCTCACGGTGCACTCCGTCGACCTCGAGAAGGGCCTGATGCTCGTCAAGGGCGCCGTCCCCGGGGCTCGCGGCCGCATCGTGTTCGTCCGCAACGCCGTGAAGGGAGCCTGACCATGGCGAACAAGGTCGACGTCCTCGACGCCAAGGGTGCGAAGGCAGGCTCGGTCGAGCTGCCCGAGTCGCTCTTCGACGTCCAGACGAACGTGCCCCTCATCCACCAGGTGGTCGTCGCGCAGCTCGCTGCCGCACGCCAGGGCACGCACAGCACCAAGAACCGCGGCGAGGTGTCCGGTTCCGGTCGCAAGCCGTTCAAGCAGAAGGGCACCGGCCGTTCGCGCCAGGGCTCGATCCGCCAGCCCGAGCACCGTGGTGGTGGCGTCGTGCACGGCCCGACGCCGCGCGACTACTCGCAGCGGACCCCCAAGAAGATGATCGCCGCCGCGCTCCGCGGTGCGCTCTCGGACCGCGCCCGCGGTGGCCGTCTCCACGTCGTGGAGTCGTTCTCGACCGACGAGGCTCCCTCGACGAAGACGGCCGTCGCGCTGCTCGCGACGGTGGCGTCCTCGAAGCAGGTCCTCGTGGTGCTGCACCGCGACGAGGAGTCGGCGTGGCTGTCGGTCCGCAACCTGGACAACGTCCACGTGCTCACGTGGGACCAGCTGAACGCGTACGACGTGCTCCGCAGCGACGACCTCGTCTTCTCGCAGGCCGCGTACCAGGCGTTCGTCGAGGCCCGCACGGGCGAGACCGTCGAGGTCGAGGCCGCTGCGGCGAAGAAGGCTCCGAAGGCGAAGGCCGCGAAGGCCGAGGCCACCGAGGCAGAGGAGAAGTAGGACGATGAGCATCCAGAAGGACCCGCGCGACGTCATCCTGCGCCCGATCGTCTCGGAGAAGAGCTACTCGCTCATCGACCGTGGCAGCTACACCTTCGAGGTCGACCCCCGCGCCTCCAAGACCGAGATCCGCCTCGCGATCGAGAAGATCTTCGGCGTCAAGGTCGAGCGCGTCAACACGCTGAACCGACAGGGCAAGACCCGCCGCACGAAGTTCGGCCTCGGCAAGCGCAAGGACACCAAGCGCGCGATCGTCACGCTGCGCTCCGGCTCGATCGACATCTTCACGGCCGTCGGCTGAGGATCTGAGGACTAGACACATGGCTATTCGCAAGTACAAGCCGACGACCCCGGGTCGTCGTGGCTCGTCGGTCGCCGACTTCGCGGAGATCACGCGCTCGACCCCCGAGAAGTCGCTGCTCCGCCCGCTGCCCAAGACGGGTGGCCGCAACAACACCGGTCGCATCACCACGCGGCACATCGGTGGCGGTCACAAGCGTCAGTACCGCGTGATCGACTTCCGTCGTCACGACAAGGACGGCATCGACGCACGCGTCGCGCACATCGAGTACGACCCGAACCGCACGGCGCGCATCGCGCTGCTGCACTTCGCGGACGGCACGAAGCGCTACATCATCGCGCCGAACAAGCTCTCGCAGGGCGACGTCGTCGAGTCGGGGTCGGGTGCCGACATCAAGCCCGGCAACAACCTGCCCCTGCGCAACATCCCCACGGGTACCGTCATCCACGCCATCGAGCTCCGCCCCGGCGGCGGCGCGAAGATGGCCCGCTCGGCCGGCGCCTCCGTGCGTCTCGTCGCGAAGGACGGCCCCTACGCCCAGCTGCGTCTCCC
Organism: Agrococcus versicolor; assembly: GCF_039531815.1. NCBI lineage: Bacteria > Bacillati > Actinomycetota > Actinomycetes > Micrococcales > Microbacteriaceae > Agrococcus > Agrococcus versicolor. Next base: position 40,898 of record NZ_BAAAQT010000004.1, read on the forward strand.
CTCGGGCGAGATCCGCAACGTGGATGCGCGCTGCCGCGCCACGATCGGCGAGGTCGGCAACGCCGAGCAGTCGAACATCAACTGGGGCAAGGCCGGTCGCAACCGCTGGAAGGGCATCCGCCCGACCGTCCGCGGCGTCGCGATGAACCCGGTCGACCACCCGCACGGTGGTGGCGAGGGCAAGACGAGCGGTGGCCGTCACCCGGTGAGCCCCTGGGGCAAGCCGGAGGGCCGTACCCGTCGCCCCAACAAGGAGAGCGACAAGCTCATCGTCCGTCGCCGGTCCACGAACAAGAAGCGGAAGTAACCCAAGATGCCTCGCAGCCTCAAGAAGGGCCCGTTCGTCGACGACCACCTGTTCCAGAAGGTGGTCCGTCAGAACGAGGCCGGCAGCAAGAACGTCATCCGTACCTGGTCGCGCCGCTCGATGATCGTGCCCGCGATGCTCGGTCACACGATCGCCGTCCACGACGGTCGCAAGCACATCCCGGTGTTCGTCACCGAGTCGATGGTCGGTCACAAGCTCGGCGAGTTCGCGCCGACCCGTACCTTCCGCGGCCACGTGAAGGACGACAAGAAGGGCCGTCGCCGCTGACGCGGCGACGCTGAAGGAGGAAGAGATGATCGAGTCGATCGCTCGGGTGCGGCACATCCGCATCACCCCGCAGAAGGCCCGTCGCGTCGTGGCCCTCATCCGCGGGAAGCAGGCGGAGGAGGCCATGGCCATCCTCAAGTTCGCGCCCCAGAGCGCGGCGGAGCCCGTCCGCAAGCTCGTCGCCTCCGCGGTGGCGAACGCTCGCGTGAAGGCCGACGCCGCCAACACCTACCTCGACGAGCAGGACCTGTACGTGTCCAGCATCTACGTCGACGAGGGCACCACGCTCAAGCGGTTCCGACCGCGCGCGCAGGGTCGTGCCTTCCGCATCAACAAGCGAACGAGCCACATCACCGTCGTGCTGGCCACGCCCGAGACGGAGGTCTAGGAACAATGGGACAGAAGGTCAACCCGTACGGGTTCCGCCTCGGCATCACCACCGACCACGTGTCGCGGTGGTTCGCCGACTCGTCGAAGCCCGGTCAGCGCTACGCCGACTACGTGGCCGAGGACATCAAGATCCGCGAGCTGCTCAAGAAGAGCCTCGACCGTGCCGGCGTGGCACGCATCGAGATCGAGCGCACCCGCGACCGCGTCCGCGTGGACATCCACACGGCACGTCCGGGCATCGTCATCGGCCGCCGCGGCGCCGAGGCCGAGCGCATCCGCTCGGAGCTCGAGAAGCTCACGAGCAAGCAGATCCAGCTGAACATCCTCGAGGTCAAGAACCCCGAGGCCGAGGCACAGCTCGTCGCACAGGGCATCGCGGAGCAGCTCAGCGCTCGCGTCGCGTTCCGTCGTGCGATGCGCAAGGGTCTGCAGGGCGCGCAGCGCGCCGGCGCCAAGGGCGTCCGCGTCCAGGTGTCGGGTCGCCTCGGCGGCGCCGAGATGAGCCGCTCGGAGTTCTACCGCGAGGGCCGCGTGCCCCTGCACACGCTCCGCGCGAACATCGACTACGGCTTCTACGAGGCCCGCACCACCTTCGGCCGCATCGGCGTGAAGGTCTGGATCTACAAGGGCGACATCACCAACCGCGAGCTCGCTCGCGAGCAGGCGAACCAGAAGTCGCAGCGTCCGGAGCGCCGGGGACCCCGTCGCGACTCCAACGCCGGATCGGAGGGCTGATCATGCTGATCCCCCGTCGCGTCAAGCACCGCAAGCAGCACCACCCGAGCCGTACCGGTCAGGCGACCGGCGGCACGAAGGTCAGCTTCGGCGAGTTCGGCATCCAGGCCCTGACGCCCGCGTACGTGACCAACCGTCAGATCGAGTCCGCTCGTATCGCGATGACGCGTCACATCAAGCGTGGCGGCAAGGTGTGGATCAACATCTACCCCGACCGTCCGCTGACCAAGAAGCCCGCCGAGACCCGCATGGGATCCGGCAAGGGCTCGCCCGAGTGGTGGGTCGCGAACGTCAAGCCGGGCCGCGTCCTCTTCGAGGTCGCCGGCGTCGACGAGGCGCTCGCCCGCGAGGCGCTCACCCGTGCAATCCACAAGCTGCCGCTCAAGGCGCGCATCATCACCCGCGAGGAGGCTGACGCATAATGGCGATCGGAACGAAGGAGCTGCTCCCCGTCGAGCTCGCCACGTTCGACGACGAGCGTCTCGTCGCCGAGCTGAAGCGCGCCAAGGAGGAGCTGTTCAACCTGCGCTTCCAGGCTGCCACCGGGCAGCTCGAGAGCCACGGCCGCGTGCGTGCCGTGAAGCGCGACATCGCGCGCCTCTACACCGTGATCCGTGAGCGCGAGCTCGGGATCAGCGCCTCCCCGGCGCCGGTGGAGAAGCCCGCCGAGAAGAAGAAGTCCAAGAAGGCCACCGAGGCCGAGAAGGTCGAGGAGAGCTGATGGCCGACAAGGCAGAGGCAGCTCAGACGATCCAGCGCGGCTACCGCAAGTCGCGTCAGGGATTCGTCGTGAGCGACAAGATGGACAAGACCATCGTCGTCGAGGTCGAGGACCGCGTGAAGCACCCGCTCTACGGCAAGGTCATCCGCACGTCGTCGAAGGTCAAGGCCCACGACGAGCAGAACACCGCCGGCATCGGCGACCGCGTCCTGATCGCGGAGACTCGACCGACGAGCGCCACCAAGCGCTGGCGTCTGGTCGAGGTCCTCGAGAAGGCCAAGTAGGGCGAGGGAGACAGACATGCTGCAGCAGGAATCCCGCGTCAAGGTCGCCGACAACACCGGCGCCAAGGAGCTTCTGACCATCCGCGTGCTCGGCGGCTCCGGCCGCCGCTACGCGGGTCTCGGCGACACGATCGTCGCGACGGTCAAGGACGCCATCCCGGGTGGGAACGTGAAGAAGGGCGATGTGGTCAAGGCCGTCATCGTCCGCACGGTGAAGGAGACTCGTCGTCCCGACGGCTCCTACATCAAGTTCGACGAGAACGCCGCCGTGATCCTGAAGACCGATGGTGACCCCCGTGGCACCCGCATCTTCGGACCGGTCGGCCGTGAGCTGCGCGATCGACGATTCATGAAGATCGTCTCGCTCGCGCCGGAGGTGCTGTGATGGCGACCATCAAGAAGGGCGACACCGTCCAGGTGATCTCGGGTGGCCGGGAGAGCCGTGGCGGCGATCGCGGCAAGACCGGGCGCGTGCTCGAGGTCCTCAGGGACCAGGACCGCGTGATCGTGGAGGGCATCAACCTCGTCACGAAGCACGTCAAGGTCGGCCAGACGCAGCGCGGCACGAAGACGGGCGGGATCGAGACCCAGGAGGCCCCGATCCACCTGTCGAACGTCGCGCTCATCGACCCGGAGACCAAGAAGCCGACGCGTGTCCGTGCCTCGATCAGCAAGGTCGAGAAGGACGGCGTCAAGGTGACGACGAAGGTGCGTGTGAGCACGCGCTCGGGCAAGGAGATCAAGAGCAATGACTGACACGGCAGTGCGCCTGCCGCGCCTCAAGGCGCAGTACCGCGCGGAGATCGTGGGCCAGCTGCGCTCGCAGTTCGAGTACGCGAACGTCATGCAGGTCCCCGGCCTCGTGAAGATCGTCGTGAACACGGGCGTCGGCGAGGCTGCTCGCGACTCGAAGGTCATCGACGGCGCGGTGAAGGACCTCACGGCCATCACCGGCCAGAAGCCGATGGTCACCAAGGCTCGCAAGTCGATCGCCCAGTTCAAGCTGCGCGAGGGCATGCCCATCGGTGCCCACGTGACGCTCCGCGGCGACCGGATGTGGGAGTTCCTCGACCGTCTGCTGACGCTCGCGCTGCCCCGCATCCGCGACTTCCGCGGCCTGAGCCCGAAGCAGTTCGACGGCAACGGCAACTACACGTTCGGCATCCAGGAGCAGGCGGTCTTCCACGAGATCGACCAGGACCGCATCGACCGGGTCCGAGGCTTCGACATCACCGTCGTCACGACGGCCAAGTCGGACGACGAGGGTCGCGCGCTGCTCAAGGCGCTCGGCTTCCCCTTCAAGTCCGAGTAGCAGGACCCTCGGCGCCCATCGGCGTCGAGGCACGTGTCCAGGTCGCCGTCCGTGGAACGGGCGGGGAAACCGGACTCAACCCAAGGAGACATCCATGACGATGACCGATCCGGTCGCCGACATGCTGACGAGGCTCAGGAACGCCAACACGGCGTTCCACGACGAGGTCTCGCTGCCGTCGTCGAACCTCAAGACGCACATCGCCGAGATCCTCGAGCGCGAGGGCTTCATCACCGGCTGGAAGGTGGAGGACGCCCGCGTGGGCAAGACCCTCACCATCGGCCTCAAGTACGGCCCCGAGCGTCAGCGCTCGATCGCCGGCATCAAGCGGGTCTCGAAGCCCGGCCTCCGCGTGTACGCGAAGTCGACCGAGATCCCCCAGGTGCTCGGCGGCCTCGGCGTCGCGATCCTCTCGACGAGCTCGGGACTGCTCACCGACCGTGAGGCCCAGCAGAAGGGCGTGGGTGGGGAAGTCCTCGCCTACGTGTGGTGATCTGACATGTCTCGAATCGGACGACTCCCCATCGACATCCCCGCGGGTGTCGAGGTCAACGTCGACGGCGCCTCGGTGACCGTCAAGGGCCCGAAGGGCGAGCTCAGCCTGGAGGTCGCGAAGCCGATCCAGGTCGAGGTCGTCGACGGCCAGGTGCAGGTCACGCGCCCGGACGACGAGCGCGAGTCGCGCTCGCTCCACGGCCTGACCCGCACGCTCATCGCGAACGACATCGTCGGCGTGACCGACGGCTACTCCAAGGGCCTCGAGGTCGTCGGCACGGGCTACCGCGTCGCGTCGAAGGGCGCCGGCATCGAGTTCGCGCTCGGCTACTCGCACCCGATCGCCGTCGAGCCCCCCGCGGGCATCACGTTCACGGTCGAGGGCAACAACAAGGTCATCGTCGCCGGCATCTCGAAGCAGGCCGTCGGCGAGGTGGCTGCCAACCTCCGCAAGCTCCGCAAGCCCGAGCCCTACAAGGGCAAGGGCGTCCGCTACGCGGGCGAGCAGATCCGCCGCAAGGCCGGAAAGTCAGGTAAGTGATGGGAATCGGAACCCGAGGCACCAGCAAGTCCGCTGCCCGCGGCCGTCGTCACTCGCGACTGCGCAAGAAGATCGTCGGCTCGGCCACCACGCCGCGCCTCGTCGTCACCCGCTCCGCACGGCACCTGTTCGTGCAGATCGTGGACGACGCCCAGGGCCACACGCTGGCCTACGCGTCGACGATGGAGGCCGACCTGCGCGGCCTCTCCGCCGACAAGTCGGAGAAGGCGAAGCGCGTCGGCGAGCTCGTCGGCGAGCGCGCCAAGGCCGCCGGCGTCGAGAAGGTCGTGTTCGACCGCGGCGGCAACCGCTACGCGGGCCGAGTCGCGGCAGTGGCCGACGGTGCACGAGAGGCAGGTCTGGAGCTGTGAGCGAAGAGACGAAGGAGACGCAGGTGAGCGACACAACCGCCACCGCCGCTGCGGAGACGACGGTGCAGGGCACCGACGTTCGCAGCGAGCCCCGCGAGCAGCGTCGCGGCAGCCGCGACCGCGGCACGCGCGGCGAGCGCGGACAGCGCGACCGCGGCAACGACAGCCAGTTCCTCGAGCGCGTCGTCACCATCAACCGCGTGTCGAAGGTCGTGAAGGGTGGTCGTCGCTTCAGCTTCACCGCCCTCGTGGTCGTCGGCGACGGCAACGGCATGGTCGGCGTCGGCTACGGCAAGGCCCGCGAGGTCCCCACGGCGATCTCGAAGGGCGTCGAGGAGGCGAAGAAGAACTTCTTCCGCGTCCCCCGCATCGCCGCGACGATCCCGCACCCCGTGCAGGGCGAGGCTGCTGCAGGCGTGGTCCTGCTGCGTCCGGCCGCTGCCGGTACCGGCGTCATCGCTGGGGGCCCCGTCCGCGCGGTCCTCGAGTGCGCCGGCATCCACGACGTGCTGTCGAAGTCCCTCGGCTCGTCGAACACCATCAACATCGTCCACGCGACGGTGAAGGCGCTCAAGCAGCTGGAGGAGCCGGCAGCGGTCGCAGCCCGTCGTGGGCTCGACCTCGACCGCGTCCTCCCGGCACGCCTGCGCCGTGCAGCGTCCGATGCCGTGCAGCACGCGGCGGAGATCGCGGAGGCGACCCGATGAGCAAGCTCAAGGTGACCCAGGTCAAGTCGAAGATCAGCGAGAAGCCCAACCAGCGCGAGACGCTGCGGTCGCTCGGCCTCAAGCGCATCGGCCACACGGTCGTGCGCGAGGACGATGCGCAGAACCGCGGCTACATCAACGTTGTGCGGCACCTCGTGCGCGTCGAGGAGGTCGACGAATGAGCGACAAGAAGAACAAGGACGGCGAGCAGCTGCCCGCACTCAAGGTGCACCACCTGCGTCCCGCGCCGGGTGCCAAGAAGGACCGTCAGCGCGTCGGACGCGGTGAGGGCTCGAAGGGCAAGACGGCCGGTCGTGGCACCAAGGGCACGAAGGCCCGCAACACCGTGCGCCTCGGCTTCGAGGGTGGTCAGCTCACCTCGGTGATGCGCGCCCCCAAGCTGCGCGGCTTCAAGAACCCGTTCCGCACGGAGTACCAGGTCGTCAACGTCGGCCAGCTCCAGGACCTCTTCCCCGAGGGTGGCGACGTGACCGTCGCAGCGCTCGTGGCGAAGGGTGCCGTGCGCAAGAACGAGCTCGTGAAGGTGCTCGGCGACGGCGAGCTGACGGCTACGCTGAACGTGACGGTCGACAAGGTGTCGGCTGCTGCGGAGCAGAAGATCGTCGCCGCCGGCGGCTCCATCCACTAAGCGACGGGGATGGGGTGGCCCTCGCGGCCGCCCCATCCTTCTTCTGCGTCCACCGGAAGGCTCACGTGTTCAAGGCAATCGGCAGGATCTTCAGGACTCGCGATCTGCGACGGAAGATCCTCTTCACGCTCGCCATCGTGGCGGCGTTCCGGCTGGGATCGTTCATCCCCGCCCCGTTCGTCGACTACGGCAACGTCCAGGCGTGCCTCGACACGGCCGCGGCGGACACGTCGGGCCTCTACCAGCTCGTCAACCTGTTCTCGGGTGGCGCGCTGCTCCAGCTGAGCGTCTTCGCGCTCGGCATCATGCCGTACATCACGGCATCGATCATCGTGCAGCTGCTGCGCGTGGTCATCCCCCGCTTCGAGGCGCTCTACAAGGAGGGCCAGTCGGGGCAGTCGAAGCTGACGCAGTACACGCGGTACCTCACGATCGGCCTCGGCGTCCTCCAGTCGACGACGCTCATCGCCGTCGTCCGCTCGGGCCAGCTCTTCTCCACCGGCGGCGTCGTGCCGACCGGGCCGTGCGCGAACCTGCTCACGAACGAGTCGTGGTGGGCGATCGTGCTCATGGTCGTCGCGATGACGGCCGGCACTGGCGTCATCATGTGGATGGGCGAGCTCATCACCGAGCGCGGCATCGGCAACGGCATGTCGCTCCTCATCTTCACGTCCATCGCCGCGACGTTCCCGAGCGCGCTCTTCCTCATCGGCGAGACGAACGGCACCGAGATGCTCGTCGCGGTCATCGCCATCGGCGTCGTCATCATGGGCGCCGTCGTGTTCGTCGAGCAGTCGCAGCGTCGCATCCCGGTGCAGTACGCCAAGCGCATGGTCGGCAGGCGCATGTACGGCGGCAAGTCGACGTACATCCCGATCAAGGTGAACATGGCCGGCGTCGTGCCCGTCATCTTCGCGTCGTCGCTGCTGTACTTCCCGGCGCTCATCGCATCGTTCAACTCGCCGGCCAACGGCCAGCAGCCGGCCGGCTGGGTGCAGTGGATCAACGACAACCTGACGACGGGCGACCACCCGCTGTACATGGTGCTGTACTTCCTGCTCATCATCGGCTTCACGTACTTCTACGTCGCGATCACGTTCAACCCGGACGACGTCGCCGAGAACATGCGCAAGTACGGCGGGTTCATCCCCGGCATCCGCGCAGGACGCCCGACGGCCGAGTACCTCGACTACGTGCTGACGCGCGTGACGTTCCCCGGCTCGATCTACCTGGGCGTCGTGGCGCTCATCCCGCTCATCGCCCTCGCGACGGTCGGCGCGAACCAGAACTTCCCGTTCGGCGGCGCCTCGATCCTGATCATCGTGGGCGTCGGCCTCGAGACGGTGCGGCAGATCGACGCGCAGCTGCAGCAGCGCCACTACGAGGGGCTGATCCGCACGTGACCCAGCTGCTCATCGTCGGTCCTCCCGGAGCGGGCAAGGGCACGCAGGCCTCGCGCATCGCCGAGCGCTTCGGCATCCCGACCATCTCGACCGGGGACATCTTCCGGTCGAACATCCGGGATCGCACCGAGCTCGGCCAGCAGGTCACCGCCATCCTCGACGCGGGCGACTACGTGCCGGACACGCTCACGAACGACCTCGTGCAGGATCGTCTCGAGCAGGCCGACGCGCAGGAGGGCTACCTGCTCGACGGGTACCCGCGCACCGAGGGCCAGGTCGCGTTCCTCGACGGGCTCAACGAGCGTCGCGGTCGCGGCATCGACGCCGTCGTGCGGCTCGTGGCCGACCACGACGAGGTCATCCGGCGCCTGCGCATCCGCTCGGAGGAGCAGGGGCGCAGCGACGACACCGACGGTGCCATGCGGCATCGCCTCGAGGTGTACGAGCGCGAGACCGAGCCGATCCTCGCCGCATACGCGGGGCGTGGCGTCGTCGTCGAGATCGATGGCCTCGGCGAGATCGACGAGGTCACCGAGCGCATCCTGTCGGCGCTCAGCGAGCGCGGCGTCGTCGCGCGCTGACCGTGCGCCGCATCTACAAGTCCCGCACGCAGCTCGCCGCGATGCGCGCCCCGGGCGCGCTCACGGGTCGGGCGCTCGACGCGGTCCGCGCCGCCATCCGGCCCGGCGTGACGACGCTCGAGCTCGACGCGATCGCCGAGGACGTCGTGCGCTCCGGCGGCGGCATCCCGAACTTCCAGCTCGAGCCGGGCTACCACCACACGATCTGCGCGAACGTCAACGACGTCGTGGTGCACGGCATCCCCGACGAGCGGCCCGTCGAGGCGGGCGACCTCGTGACGATCGACTGCGGCGCGATGGTCGACGGGTGGAACGGCGACGCGGCGTTCTCGCTCGTCGTCCCCGGCGGCTCCGGCTCGCTCGTCGAGGTGCGCGAGCGGCTGTCGCAGGCCACGCACGACGGGCTGTGGGCGGGCATCGCCGCGCTCGCGTCGGCGCGGATGCTCGGCGAGGTCGGCGCCGCCGTCGAGGATGCGATCGAGGCCGCGGGCGACTACGCGATCAGCGACGACTGGATCGGCCACGGCATCGGTCGCGCGATGCACGAGGAGCCGCCGGTCTTCAACTACCGCACGCGCGTGCTCGGGCCCGCGGTGAAGCCGGGCCTGTGCGTCGCGATCGAGCCGATCGTCGTCGCGGGCGACCAGGCCACGCGCATCCTCGACGACGGCTGGTCGGTCGTGACGGTCGACGGCAGCCAGGCGTGCCAGTGGGAGCACTCGGTCGCCGTGCACGCCGACGGCATCTGGGTGCTCACGGCCGAGGACGGCGGGGCGGCAGGGCTCGCGCCGTTCGGCATCGAGCCGCGCCCCATCCGCGACCGCTGACTCAGCGCCCCGCGGCGACGAGCGTGAGGTAGGCCCGCACGACGTCCTCGGTGAGGTCGAGCTCGTCGGCGATCTCGGCCGGATCGTGGCTCCAGCGGCTCGCGGCCTCGAGCGCGGCGGGATCGACGAGCAGCCGCGCCGCGAACGCGTCGGCGACGCGCTCGTTCGCCGGCGTGCCGGAGCGATGGCGATGCCGCGCATGGCCGAGCTCGTGCGCGAGGACGCAGCGGCGCTCGACGGGCGTGAGCCCCTCGGCGAGCCAGATCCGATGCGCTCGCGCGTCGTAGAGGCCGAGGAGGCCGGGCTCGAGCGCGGCGACGCCCACGCGGACGCCGAGTCGACGCGCGAGCGCGTCGAGGTCAGTCGGCGTGGCGCTCGTCGCGCCGGGAGGTGCCGCGCTTCGCGGCGAGGGGGAGGTCTGCATGCTGCCTCTGCATCGAGTCGATGCGGGGGATGCTAGCCGCTGCCTCCGACGAGCCCGTCTCGCGGACGTGGTGGGCGATGGCGGCGATCGCGTCGTCCGCGGCGGCCTCGCGCGCATCGTCCGGCAGCGAGCGCAGCAGCGACTCGATCATCGCCGACCACAGCGCGACCTCGAGGTCCTCGGCGCCGTCGTCGGTCGCGATGCCGAGCGCGCCGAGCATGCGACGCAGGACGTCCGGCTGCGGGGCGACGGCGCCGCGCTCGACGTTGCTGACCGTCGTGCGATCGACGCCCGCGATCGTCGCGAGCTCGAGCTGCGACATGCCCAGGCGGGCCCGGCTCGGCCGCACGAGCGCCGCGTAGCGCGCGCGCTCCGCGGCGCTCGCGCCCTTGAGGTTGATGCTCACGTCGTGGCCTCCGGCGTGGTCCGTTCGGCACGAGCATAGGTCCGTTGTCCACAGGAGGCCGCCGTCCGCTCGATCGGCGTCGAAGGTATGGCATGGTCTTCGACATGACCGATGGGCGACGCGTGGGTGCATCCCTGCGTCGGCTGCGCGAGACGGCAGGCATGTCGTCCGACGAGCTCGCCGCACGCCTGGGCGTCGGCGTCGACCACCTCCGCGCCGTCGAGCGCGGCGTGGTCACGCCGTCCGCCGACTTCCTGGCCGCCGCGACCGCCGTGCTCGCGGCGCACCTGCGCGATGCGGGCGTCGGGGGTGCGTCATGAGCCGTCGACGGGGTGTCGGCGCGCAGCCTCCGCGGGCCATCGACTCGCCTCCCACCGCTGGTGGGCGCCGCGCTCGGGCTGGCGACGAGCCCGTCGCGCGCTCCCGAGACGTCGGCCGAGCACGAGGCCGACCGGCAGCGCAGCCCTGGCCCTCCGATCCCGACACGCCTCGCCTCGACCCGTGCCGCGGCACCTCGGTCGTGGCGTGGCTCGGCATCCTGGTCGTCGTCACGACGGTCATGGCGCTGCGGCTGCCGCAGCTCGAGCGCCTCGCCCGCGCGCGCACCGCCCCGCTCTCGGGAGACCCGGGCGACGCCGCGCTCGACGGCGCCTCGGTGCGCGGCGGCGTCCTCGCCGCGATCGTCGTGCTCGTCGTCGTCACGATCGCCGTCGCGGTCGTCGTCTCGCTGCTCGAACGATGGCTCGGTCCTGCGGCGTGGGCGCCTCGCTCGTGGCTCCGGCTCGGCGCCGGGGGCCTCGTCCTCGGCGTCACGACCGTCGGGCTGCAGCTCGGCGCCATCGCGCTCGACGTGGAGTCCGTCGGCACGTCGCCGCTCGCGCTCGGCCCCATCGCCGCGCTCGCCGCCCTCGTGCCGTTCGCATTCCGCGAGCCGCGATCGCCGCGCGGCTACCGGCGCGCACTCGTCGTGACCGTGGCCGCGGGGGTGCTGCCGTGGATGCAGTGAGCAGCCGCGGTCCGCTCGGCCTGCGCGTGCCGCTGTCGCGGCCGCTCGCACGCGCGTCCGCCCTCGCCGTCGCGCTCTCCTGCGGAGGCCTGGGGATGGCGGTCGCCGCGGGTGGCAGGGGCGTCGAGGCCCACGCACCGGCGCGGACGGTCGCGGTCGTCGTGGTCGTCGCCATGTCGGTCGCCGTCATCGCGGGAGTCGCACTCGCGATGCTCGGGCCGTGGTCGGCCAGGATCGTCACGGCGCTCACGTTCGCCTTCGCGGGCGTCGCCGGCGCCACCGCGCTGGGTGTCGCACCCGTCGGCGGCTCGCTCGCTCCGACGCTCGTCGTCCTCGTCGCCGCGGTGGCGCTCGTCCACCACCTGCTCGCGTCTCCCGAGCTCGACGGCGGTGACGCATGAACGTCGCCGCCGCGTTCGCGCCGGCATCTGTCTCGGCCGTCCGGTCGGCCGCCGCTCGAAGGGGACTGCGATGCATGCCGTCGTGACGCGCGGGGTGCGGCTCGCCGCACCGCTGGCATCCGTCGTCGTGCCCGACCTCGAGGTCGCGTCGCCCGGCATCACCGTGCTCGGCGGGCCGCACGGCACCGGCGCGTCGACGTTCGTCGAGCTCTGCGCGGGCACCCTGGCCGCCCGCAGCGGCGCCGCGCGCGTGCTCGGGCTCGATCCCGCCGACCCGCGGCTCGTGCGCAGCCGCAGCATCTGCCGCACGACGATCGGGCTCGCCGCGCGAGCGAGCGTGCGGCAGCACGTACGGCTCTTCGCGCACGCCGCCGGCATCGACGACGAGCCGTTCCTCGCCCGCTTCGCCGCCCACGGCCCGCTCGCCTGGCTCGACGCGCCGACCGAGCGGCTGTCGGCCGGCATGGCGCGGCTCGCGTGGGTCGTCCTGACGACGACGCCGCAGCGCGAGCTCGTCGTGCTCGACGAGCCGTTCCTCGATCTCGACGACGCGGCCTCCGCGGTCCTGCTCGACGAGATCGAGGCGTGGGCACGCACGTCGGCGGTGCTCCTCGTCGACCGCAGTGCGCCCCGCGGGTGGTCGCGGGACGTGGTGCGCATCGCGATGGGATCCGGCGAGTGAGTGCGATCGAGGCGCAGGGCCTCGGCGTCGAGCGCTCCGGCCGCACGATCCTCCGCGACGTGTCCCTCCAGGTGCCGTGGGGCAGCGTGACCGGCCTCCTCGGCACCGACGGCGCCGGCAAGAGCACCACGATCCGTCGGCTGCTCGGCCTCATCGCCGGGCGCGGCACCGTGCGGATCGCCGGCGTCGCGCCCGAGCGCATCCACAATCCCGCCCGCGTCGTCGGCGTCGCGCTCGACGCGCTGGCCGCCTACCCGGCCCACACGCCGAGGATGCACCTCGAGCAGCTCGCGGTCGCGGCCTCGATCGGGCGCGGACGCGTGCCCGGTCTGCTCGAGGACGTCGGGCTCGCCGACGTCGCCGACCCGCGGCGGCGGGTGCCCATCTCGGCGCTCTCGCTCGGCATGCGGACGCGACTCGCCATCGCGGGCGCGCTCGTGGGGGCGCCGCGCATCCTCGTGCTCGACGAGCCGTTCGACGGCCTCGATCCCATGGGCAGGCACTGGCTGCGCGACGTGGTGCGCCAGCACGCCGACCGCGGGGGAGCGGTGCTGCTGTCGGCCCACGGCCTCGACGAGGTCGCTCCCGTCGTCGACCGGGTCGTCGTGCTCGACGCCGGGCGCGTGCGCTTCGAGGGCGAGACCGCGGCGCTCCGGGCGCGGCTCGCGAGCGCCGTCGACGTGCGGACGCCGTACGTCGCGAGGCTGCGTCGCGCCGTCGAGGCCCTCGGCGCGACCGTCGTGCACGCCGAGGGCGACCGGCTGCGGGTCGCGGGCGTCGCCTCCGAGACCGTCGCGTGGGCCGCGCTCGCCGAGCGCATCCTCGTCCTCGAGCTCACCACCTGGACGCCGTCGCTCGACGACGCGTTCGTCGACGCGATCGGGCCGGCATGAGGCGCGGCGTCCACCCCGTCGGCTGGCGGGCCGCCATGGGCTCCGAGCTCCTGCGGCTGCGCGGCGGTCGGCGGGCGCTCGCGATCGGCGCGAGCGCGGTCGTCGCGACGCTCGTGGCCACCGCGCCGGTCGTGCTGCTGGCGAGCACGCTCGCGCCCGGCCCCGCGGAGGCGGCGGCCGCCGCCGTGCACCGAGGATCGGGCGCGCACGTGGGCGTCGCCGTGGCCGTCGGGCTGCTCGTCGGCGCCGACCATCGGCACGGCACCGCGACGCTCGGCTGGCTCCAGCTCGGAGGACACGGTCGGCTCGCCGCCGTCGCCGCCGGGCAGGCGCTCCTCGCCGTCCTCCTCGCCACCGCCTCGGCGTCGATCGCGCTCCTGCTCGTCGCGTCGCTGGCCGGCGTGCCGCTCGACGGCATCCCGCTCGCGCTCGGCGTCCACGTCGCCCTCACGGTGCTGTGGTCGGCGTGGCTCGTCTGCCTCGTCACCGTGACGCGCTCGACGCTCGTGACCATCGCGTGCGGCGTCCTCGTCCCCGCGGTGCTCGAGCCGGCGATCTCCGGATCGCTCGCCATGGTCGGTGCGGCGGGCGTGCAGCGACTCCTGCCCGGGACGGCGCTGCGCATGCTCGGCGAGCTCGCGGCGCCCGGAGACCGCGTCGTCCTCGCGGCGGTCGACCCCGTCGATCCCGTGCTGCTCCCGGCCGTCGTCGGCTGCTGGACGCTGCTGCTCGCGATCCTCGCGCTGCGCCGCGCGTTGCGGGGGCCCTGACCGACCCGCCCGGTCGCGGAGGGGTCGGACGCGTCGTGCGCGCGGGCGCTCGCGAGGCAGGTCAGCACGGCTCGGGCCGCGCCGCAACCTAGTCGGCGAACGCATGGGGGAGCGATCGGCGGGTGCTAGGTTCGTCACCGAGAATCCCGTCCGATCAGGAGCACCCCCATGGCCGAGCGCACCGTCACCGTCGCATCCTCGCAGGGCCTGCACGCCCGCCCCGCATCGCTGTTCACGCAGGCGGCGGCGAAGGCGTCCTCGCCCGTCACGATCGCGAAGGGCGACAAGCAGGTCAACGCCGCGTCGATCCTGTCGGTCATCTCCCTCGGCGTCGCCAAGGGCGACGCCGTCGTGATCTCGAGCGACGACGAGGCGACCCTCGACGCGCTCGAGGAGCTCCTCACCACCGATCACGACGCCTGACCCCACCACGGCACCAGAGAGGTCGACGATGACCGCCACCGCACCCGCGACCGAGCAGAGGGGCGGCGCGCGAGTCGCCGTCCAGAGGTTCGGCACCTTCCTGTCGGGCATGATCATGCCCAACATCCCCGCGCTCATCGCGTGGGGCATCCTCACGGCGTTCTTCATCCCCGAGGGCTTCACGCCCCGCGAGGACTTCTCGACGCTCGTGGGTCCGACGATCCACTACCTGCTGCCGCTGCTCATCGCCAACACCGGCGGTCGCATGGTCTACGACGCGCGCGGTGGCGTCGTGGGCACGTTCGCGACCATGGGCGCGATCCTCGGATCCGACTGGCTCATCGGCCTCATCAACGCCGACCTGCCCGACGACAACCAGCTCGGCCAGGTCCACATGTTCATCGGCGCGATGATCCTCGGCCCGCTGAGCGCCTGGGTCATGAAGCGGCTCGACCGGCTCTGGGAGGGCAAGGTCCGCGCCGGCTTCGAGATGCTCGTCAACATGTTCTCCGCGGGCCTGCTCGCGTTCACGATGGCGGCGTTCGGCTTCTACGTCATCGCCCCGATCGTCAACGGCATCATGACGGTCGTCGGCGGCGCGGTGGGCTGGCTCGTCGAGACCGGGCTCCTGCCGCTCGCGTCGATCCTCATCGAGCCCGCGAAGGTCTTCTTCCTCAACAATGCCATCAACCACGGCGTGCTCACGCCGCTCGGGCTCACCGAGGCCGCGGCCGACGGCCAGTCGATCCTCTTCCTCCTCGAGGCGAACCCCGGCCCCGGCACGGGCGTGCTCCTCGCGTACACGATCTTCGGCATCGGCGCCGCCCGCGCGACGGCACCCGGCGCCGCCCTCATCGTGTTCGCCGGCGGCATCCACGAGGTCTACTTCCCGTACGTGCTCATGAAGCCGGCGCTGCTGCTCGCGGTCGTCGCCGGCGGCATGACGGGCGTCGCGACGAACATGATCCTCGAGACGGGCCTCCGCAACCCCGCGGCCCCGGGCTCGATCCTCGCGATCTGGGCGGCATCGCCCGCGGGCAGCATCCTCGGCGTCACGCTCTCGGTCGTCCTGGCGGCCGCGGTGTCGTTCGCCGTGGCCGCGGTCATCCTGCGTGCATCCCGCAAGCGCGACCTCGAGCGCGAGGCGGCCGGGCACGATGCCCTGGGCGCCGCGATCTCCCGCACCGAGGCGAACAAGGGCCGCTCGTCCGACGCGCTCGCCGGTCTTCGCGGGGCATCCGCGGGCGGCGCGGCCACCGCGACGCTCGCCGGACCGATCTCGAAGATCGTCTTCGCCTGTGACGCCGGCATGGGATCGAGCGCCATGGGCGCCTCGGTGCTGCGCAGCAAGATCAAGCAGGCGGGCTTCGGCGACGTGAGCGTCTCCAACGTGGCGATCGCGAACCTCGACGCGACGCCCGACGTCATCGTCACCCAGCAGGAGCTGACGGAGCGCGCCCGCCAGCGCACGCCCGACGCGATCCACGTCTCGGTCGACAACTTCATGAGCAGCCCGAGGTACGAGGACGTCGTCCGGCTCGTCGCCGAGAGCCGCGAGGCACCCGGCGACGACGCACCCGCGGCGGCTCCGGCGCCGACGGGCCCTGCCGCGTCGACGGCCGACGACGTGCTCACGCTCGAGCGCATCACGGTCTCGCCGCGTGCCCGCTCGAAGGAGGAGGCCATCCAGGAGGCCGCCGACGCGCTCGTCGCCGCCGGCGCCGTGACGCCGGCGTACGCCGACGCCATGCGCGAGCGCGAGGCGACGGTGTCGACGTACATGGGCAACCTGCTCGCCATCCCGCATGGCACGAACGAGGCCAAGGGCGAGGTGCTCGCGTCCGCGATCTCCGTCGCCCGGTACTCCGAGCCGCTGTCGTGGGACGGCAACGACGTGCGCTTCGTCGTCGGCATCGCCGGCAAGGACGGCGGGCACCTCGAGATCCTCGCGAAGATCGCGACGGTCTTCAGCGAGGAGGAGCAGGTGCAGCGGCTCGTCGACGCGCGCGACGAGCAGGAGATCCTCGACATCCTCTCGGCGGTCAACGACTGATGCGGGCCGTCCACTTCGGTGCCGGCAACATCGGCCGCGGGTTCGTCGGGCTGCTGCTCCACGAGGCCGGCTACCACGTGACGTTCGTCGACGTGAACGCCGACCTCATCGGGATGCTGCAGGCCGCCGACTCGTACGCCGTCACCGAGGTGGGCCCCGACGCCCGCGAGCACGTCGTCACGGGGTTCGACGCCATCGACTCCCGTGCCGACGAGGCCGCGGCCGTCGCGGCGATCGCCGAGGCGGACGTCGTCACGTGCGCCGTGGGGCCGACGGTGCTGCGCTTCATCGCACCCGTCGTCCGGGCGGGCCTCGCCGCCCGCCCCGAGGGCGCCGCGCCGCTGGCCGTCATGGCGTGCGAGAACGCGATCGGCGCCTCCGACACGCTCGCGGGCTTCGTGCTCGAGGGCGTGCCGGAGCTCGCCGACCGCGCGGTCTTCGCCAACACGGCCGTCGACCGCATCATCCCGGCGCAGGACGCCTCGGGCGTCGACGTCGTCGTCGAGGACTTCTTCGAGTGGTCGATCGACCGCACGCCCTTCGCGGGCGCCGAGCCGACCATCCCGGGCGCGCACCTCGTCGACGACCTCACGCCGTGGATCGAGCGCAAGCTGTTCACGGTGAACACCGGGCACGCGACGACCGCGTACCACGGGCGACTGGCGGGAGCGGCGACGATCGCCGACGCGCTGGGGATGCCCGCGGTGCGCGCGGAGGTCGAGGCGGCGCTCGCCGAGACGAGCGCGCTGCTCGTCGAGCGCTTCGGGCTCGACGCCGACGAGCACGCCGCCTACGTGGCACGCGCCATCCAGCGCTTCGAGAACCGAGCGCTGCCGGACACGTGCGAGCGCATCGGCAGGCAGCCGTTGCGCAAGCTCTCGCGGGACGAGCGCTTCATCCGCCCCGCGGCGGCGCTCGCCGAGCAGGGCGTCGAGCCCGTGGCGCTGCTGCGTGCCGTCGAGGCGGCGCTCGCGTTCGACCCGGCCGACGACGAGCAGGCCGTCGAGCTGCAGCGGCTGCTGCGCGAGCTCGATCCCGAGGCGTTCGTCGCCGAGGTGTGCGGCATCGCGGCGGGTCACCCGCTGCAGCCGGCGCTCGTCGCCGTCGTCGCGGCGCGCTGACGCGCCGCGGTCCCGGCCGGGGCGCCTACGATGGCGGCATGCCGTCGCGCCCGCAGCCCTGCCGGACCGCCGATGTCCGCGCGGTCGGCTGATGGCCGTGCGACGGGGCATCTCGGGCCGCACGAGCGCGACGCCGCGACACCGGCTGCTGTACGGGTGGGACATCGAGGACGAGCAGATCGAGCTCTCGCTGCTCGCCCCGGGCAGCCGCGTGCTCTCGGCGGCAGGCGCGGGCGAGCTCGTGGCGCACCTCGCGGCGGCCGGCCACGAGGTGGTCGCCGTGAGCGCCAACCGCGAGCAGCTCGAGTACGCGCGGCGACGCTCGGCGGGCGGCGCGTTCGAGCCGGGCTCGGCGGAGCGCGTGCTCGAGGCCGGCCGCGCCCTCATCCGCGCCGCGAGCCCCGCATGGCATCGGCGCAAGGTGCGGAGCCTGCTCTCCGACGCGTCGCCGCAGCGCGTGCAGCAGCAGTGGCGGCAGCGCTTCGACAACCGCACGTTCCGCAGCGTGCTCCACGCGACGATGGCCCCGGCCGGCATGCTCGCCGCCGCCATCCAGCGCGACTTCTCGACGGCGCTGCCGGCGCACTTCACCGACACGGTGCGCGCGCGCATCGACGCGCGCCTCGGCATCCACCCCTCGCCGGGCAACCGCTTCGCGTGGCGGCTGCTCGCGGGGGAGGACCCGCCCGGCTACGCGCCGCCGATCGCCCCGCCGGGGTCGATCGCGTTCGCCGAGGAGGATGCGCTGACGCACCTCGAGTCGGTCGCGCCGGCGTCGTACGACGCCGTGACGCTCTCGAACGTCGCCGACGGCACGCGCGCCGACGTCGTCGAGCGCCTCGGCCGGGCCGCACGCCGCGCCGTCGTGCCCGGCGGGCCCATCGTCGTGCGCTCGTTCGCCGCGTCGGCGGACGCACGAGCGAGCGCGCTCGCCGACGAGGATCGCAGCCTCATCTGGGGCGGCATCCACGTGCAGCGCTGACCCGCGCTCGGCGCGACACGCCCGAGTTGCAGCCCGGCGCGATCCCCGCGTACAGTAGACCCTTGGTGTCATGACGCGACTGCGTCCATGCCACCCGCACGACCAGCAACCAATCCCCAACCCTAGACGAGGTCATGGCTAAGAAGGACGGCGTCATCGAGATCGAGGGCTCGGTCATCGAGAACCTGCCGAACGCGATGTTCCGCGTGGAGCTCACCAACGGGCATGTCGTCCTCGCGCACATCTCCGGCAAGATGCGGCAGAACTACATCCGCATCCTGCCCGAGGACCGCGTGATCGTCGAGCTCAGCCCGTACGACCTGACCCGTGGTCGCATCGTCTACCGGTACCGATAGGTCGCTGAGAAGGAACGGCTCCATCCCGGAGCACGAGGCCAGCGAGAAGAGAAGAACATGAAGGTCAATCCCAGCGTCAAGCCCATCTGCGACAAGTGCAAGGTCATCCGCCGGCACGGTCGCGTGATGGTCATCTGCGCGAACCCGCGCCACAAGCAGCGCCAGGGCTGAGCCCGCAGCGCGACGATCGGCCACGCCGACCATCGCGCGACGGGCTCGAGGTCGAGGGGCAGGCGGCATCGCCGCCACCGCTCCGAGACTAGGCAGGTCGACCGGCATCCGCCGCGAGACCGCATCACACAAGCACCGCACGATCCGGACCTCCATCGAGGCGAGGGGACACCCAGGGCAGGAGAGGCCCTGGCACCGCGGCAGCACCACACCTCCCATGACTCCGAGAAGGAGCACAGATGGCACGTCTCGCAGGCGTGGACATCCCGCGCGACAAGCGCGTGGTGATCGCACTCACCTACATCTACGGCGTCGGACGCACGCGTTCGGTCGCGACGCTCGAGGCCACCGGCATCGACGAGAGCACCCGCGTCAAGGACCTCACCGACGAGCAGCTCGTCGCGCTCCGCGACCACATCGAGGGCACCTTCAAGGTGGAGGGAGACCTCCGTCGCGAGGTCGCCGCCGACATCCGCCGCAAGGTCGAGATCGGCTCCTACGAGGGCGTCCGCCACCGTCGCGGCCTCCCGGTGCGCGGACAGCGCACGAAGACCAACGCGCGCACCCGCAAGGGACCCAAGCGCACCGTCGCCGGCAAGAAGAAGGCCCGTTAAGGGCCCCGGGAGGTAGAGACTCATGGCAGCTCCCAAGTCCGCGGTTCGCAAGCCGCGTCGCAAGGACAAGAAGAACGTCCCCGTCGGTCAGGCGCACATCAAGTCGACCTTCAACAACACCATCGTGTCGATCACCGACACGACCGGTGCCGTCATCTCGCAGGCCTCCGGCGGCGCGATCGGCATGAAGGGCTCGCGCAAGTCGACGCCCTACGCCGCGCAGCTCGCCGCGGAGTCGGCCGCGCGTCAGGCGCAGGACCACGGCATGAAGAAGGTCGACGTGTTCGTCAAGGGCGCAGGCTCCGGTCGCGAGACCGCGATCCGCTCGCTCCAGGCCACCGGCCTCGAGATCGGCGCGATCCACGACGTCACGCCGCAGGCGCACAACGGCGTCCGTCCGCCGAAGCCCCGCCGCAACTGATCGAACGAAGCCCGGGGACGATCCGTCCCCGCGCGTCGCCTGCAGCCATTCGCCATCGCGAGTCATATAGCGGACTCGCAGAACAGGAACGCCTACCGTGCTGATCGCCCAGCGCCCGACCGTCTCCGAAGAGGTCATCTCGGAGCACCGCTCGCGGTTCACCATCGAGCCGCTCGAGCCCGGATTCGGGTACACCCTCGGCAACTCCCTCCGTCGCACCCTCCTCTCGTCGATCCCCGGCGCCGCCGTCACCGGCATCCGCATCGACGGCGTGCTCCACGAGTTCACGACCATCCAGGGCGTGAAGGAGGACGTGACCGAGATCATCCTCAACCTCAAGGGCCTCGTCGTCTCGAGCGAGCACGACGAGCCGATCGTCGCGTACCTCTCGAAGCAGGGTGCGGGCAGCGTCTCCGCCGCCGACATCACGGCCCCGGCCGGCGTCGAGATCCACAACCCCGAGCTCGTCATCGCCACGCTCAACGACAAGGCGAAGTTCCAGCTCGAGCTGACGATCGAGCGTGGCCGCGGCTACGTCTCCGCATCGCAGAACCGCGACGAGTTCGCCGAGGCCGGGTCGATCCCGATCGACTCGATCTACTCGCCCGTGCTCAAGGTGACCTACCGCGTCGGCGCGACCCGTGCCGGCGAGCGCACCGACTTCGACTCCCTCGTCGTCGACGTCGAGACGAAGTCGGCGATCACGCCCCGCGACGCCGTCGCGTCCGCAGGCCGCACGCTCGTCGAGCTCTTCGGCCTCACGCGCGACCTCAACGCAGCGGCAGAGGGCATCGAGATCGGCCCCGCACCGGCCGCTGAGCAGCTCTCGGGCGAGCTCGGCACGCCGATCGAGGAGCTCGACCTCTCGGTCCGCTCGTACAACTGCCTCAAGCGCGAGGGCATCAACACGGTGTCCGAGCTCGTCGCCCTCAGCGAGACGCAGCTCATGAACATCCGCAACTTCGGCCAGAAGTCGGTCGACGAGGTCAAGGACAAGCTCACCGAGCTCGGCCTGAGCCTCAAGGACGCGGTGCCCGGCTTCGACGGCGCGCACTTCTACGGCTACGACGACGAGGAAGCCCTCTAAGGGCTTCGGAAGACACCAAGGAGCACCACCATGCCCAGGCCCACGAAGGGACCCCGCCTCGGAGGCGGACCGGCGCACGAGCGCCTGCTGCTCGCGAACCTCGCCGCCGCGCTGTTCACGCACAAGGCCATCACGACGACCGAGACGAAGGCCAAGCGCCTCCGTCCGATCGCCGAGCGCCTCGTCACGTTCGGCAAGCGCGGCGACCTGCACGCGCGTCGCCGCGTCCTCGCCGTGATCGGCGACAAGGGCGTCGTGCACGAGCTGTTCACGGAGATCGCACCGCTCGTCGCCGAGCGCGAGGGTGGCTACACCCGCATCACGAAGCTCGGCTTCCGCAAGGGCGACAACGCCCCCATGGCGCGCATCGAGCTCGTGCTCGAGCCCGTGCAGAAGAAGCCGTCGCGCTCGAAGGCCGCCGCTGCCGCGGAGACCGCCGACGCCGACCAGGCTGCCGCCGAGGAGCGCGACGCCGAGCAGCCCACGGAGACGACCGAGGAGATCGTGGAGGCGAACACCGCCGCCGCTCCCGAGGCCGACGCCGCCGAGGCAGACGCATCGACCGACGAGGCCCCGGCCGAGTCGAAGGACGAGACCAAGTAGGTCGAGGTCCATCCGCCACGAGGGCGGGAGCGCGCTGCGCTCCCGCCCTCGTCGCATGTCCGGGGTGCTCCGAGGACCTCGGAGCCTCGGTACCGTGGAGGCATGCCTCGCGTCCGCCTCGACATCGCGTACGACGGCACCGACTTCTCCGGCTGGGCGGCGCAGCCCGGGCGACGCACGTGCCAGGGCGTGCTCGAGGCCGCCATCTCGACGGTCATGCGCACGCCGGTGCGGGTCACGGTCGCCGGCCGCACCGACGCGGGCGTGCACGCGACCGGGCAGGTCGCGCACGTCGACCTCGCCGACGATCCGGAGCCCAGGCTCGAGCATCGGCTGTCGTCGCTCGTGCGCGAGCGCGACCTCGTCGTGCGCGCCGCCACGGTGGCGCCCGAGGGGTTCGACGCGCGCTTCTCCGCGCTGCATCGGCGCTACGAGTACCGCATCCAGACGCGGGTGGCGGATCCTCTCGCCCGGCGCACGAGCGCGTTCGTGCCGCAGGAGCTCGACGTCGAGGCGATGTCGCGCGCCGCGGCCGTGCTCGTGGGCCTGCACGACTTCGCGGCGTTCTGCAAGCCGCGCGAGGGCGCGACGACGATCCGCACCCTGCAGGCGTTCACGTGGGAGGCGCGCGGCGACATGCTCGTCGCGGCCGTGCGGGCCGACGCCTTCTGCCACTCGATGGTGCGCTCGCTCGTCGGTGCGTGCGTCGGCGTGGGGGAGGGGCGGATGGACCTGGCGCAGGCGGCCGCGCTCCTCGAGGTGCCCGAGCGCTCGAACGGCTTCCGCCTCATGCCCGCCCAGGGGCTGACGCTCGTCGAGGTCGGGTACCCGCCGGACGCCGAGCTCGCCGCGCAGGCGCAGCGGGCGCGCGCACGTCGCTCCGCCGAGGACCTCAGGGCAGCAGCAGGCGCCTGAGCGCGTCGACGTCGTCGACGACGTGCGCGGCGCCGGCCGCCTCGAGCTCCTCGCGCGAGCCGTAGCCCCATGTCACGCCGACGGCGGCGACGCCGGCCTCGTGCGCGCCCTCGACGTCGTGCAGGCGATCGCCCACCATGACGACGTCGCCCGTGGCGGGCACGCCGAGCTCGGCGAGGGCACGGGCGATGAGCGGCGCCTTGCTCCGGCCGTCGTCGGTCGGGATGCGGCCGTGCACGGCGCCGAGCGACGCGCGCAGGCCGAGGTGGTCGGCCACCGCGACCGCGTCCTCCTGCACCTTGAAGGTCAGGATGCTCGTCGGCACCCCGGCCGCGTGGAGGTCGGCGAGCAGCGCGCGGATGCCCGGATAGACCTCCTGGTCCCACAGGCCGCCGCCGTCGATGAGGTGCTCGCGGAAGAGCGCGATGCCGCGCTCGACGGTCGCGTCGTCGTGGCC
This sequence comes from Agrococcus versicolor, assembly GCF_039531815.1. NCBI lineage: Bacteria > Bacillati > Actinomycetota > Actinomycetes > Micrococcales > Microbacteriaceae > Agrococcus > Agrococcus versicolor. The sequence continues at coordinate 64,294 of NZ_BAAAQT010000004.1, forward strand.
GAGGGCTGCGAGCGTCGCGGCGGTCGGCGGCCCGAGCCAGCCGCGGAGCACGTCGTCGGGAGGCACGGGCCAGCCGAGGCCCTCGTGCATGTGACGCAGCGAGGCGAGGAGGCCGGGGGCCGAGTCGCTGAGCGTCCCGTCGAGGTCGAGGAGCGCGGCCGAGGGGATCACGGGCCCATCCTCGCATCCGAGGCCGTGGCTACGATGGTGGCGTCGGTGCCGATGGCGAGTGGATGAGGCGATCTTCGATGACGGACGTGCAGGAGTTCAAGCAGGCGTTCCGCGGGTACGACCAGGCGCAGGTGGATGCCGAGGTGCAGCGCCTTCGCGACGCCGTGGAGCAGTCGCGCCGCTCGGCGCAGGCGGCGGCGCAGGACGTGCAGGCGCAGGCGGAGCACCACCGCGACGACATGTCGGCGGCCGAGCAGCGCATCACGCGGCTCGAGGGCGAGCTCATCGAGGTGCGCAGCCGGCTGCAGGCGGCCGAGTCGCGCGCCCAGATCCTCGGTCGCGAGGTCGGCGAGGACGGCGAGGAGCCGCGCTTCGAGGAGATCCTGCGCGTCGCGGAGGAGCAGGCATCGGCGCTCATCGACAACGCCGTGCAGCAGGCCGACCGCATCGTGGCCGACGCGACGACGCAGATCGCCCGCGACCGGAAGACGCAGAAGGAGGAGTCGGAGCGCATCCTCGAGCACGCGAAGCACGAGGAGGCGCAGGCTCGCCTGCGGATCGAGACCGAGCGCAGCGCGCACGCCGCCGAGCTCGAGTCGCGCGAGGCGAAGCACCAGGAGCGCGTCGCGCAGGCCGACTCGGAGGCGAGGGTGCTCATCTCGGAGGCCGAGCGCGGCGCATCCGCCCTCCGCGCGCAGTCGACGGGCGAGGCCGACGCGATGCGCAGCGAGGCCGAGCGCATCCTGCGCGACGCACGGGCGCGGCAGCTCGAGCTCGAGGCCGCGGCGAAGCGCAGGCAGGAGGAGGCGCAGCAGGAGTTCCTCCGCCTGCACAACCACGCGATCCAGCACGCCGAGCGCATCACGGGCGACGCGAACGACAAGGTGGCGTCCGCGCTGCAGCACGCCAACCACATCGCCGAGCAGGCGCAGGCGTTCGAGGACCTCTCGCGCGCCCAGGCGACGCACGTCGAGCGCCAGTCCGTCGCGAAGGCGAGCGCGATCCTCGGCGAGGCGCGCACGCGCGCGCACTCGATCGTCGAGTCGGTGCTCGCGCACTCGAAGGACGTGCTGCACGAGGCCGAGGACCGCGCGCGGACGCTGCGCTTCCAGCAGCAGCAGCTGCAGGGCTTCCGCGCCGAGCTCGGCCAGCTCATGGCCATCGCGGAGGCGACGCGGGCGGCGCTGCCGACGTTCGGCGACGACGACGCGTCGACGGACGCCGCCTCGACCGCGTCCGCGTCGTCGAGCGCGGCCGAGCGTCCCTTCCCGCCGGTGCCGGCCCCCGTCGACGAGCCGGGCGACGGCGCCGACGACGGCGTCGTCGACGCCGAGCCGATCGTCGAGCAGGATCCGCACGCGCAGCACGTCGACCTCGCCGACGACCTCGACGGCCTCACGATCGTCACGGGCGACGGCGAGCGCGACGAGCCCGCCGCACCCGAGGGCGGCATCGTCAGCGAGCAGGTCGAGGTCGTCTGGCACGAGGATCGCGACGACCGCTGAGCCTCGCGCCGCGCGCCCGGGCGCCGCGCCACGCCGCGCGGAGACCGGTCGGATTGACCCGGCGAGGGCGCGCACGGTAGTGTCGACCCTTGGTGCTCGCCACGTTGCGAGCCTCGAGCTGAGCCCTCCAACCGGGTGCGTCCCACACGGGAACCCCATGGAGCGGGATGCACGACCATCTCAACTTCGACCCGTGAGGCACACATGACTCGCACCTACTCGCCCAAGGCGAGCGAGATCCAGCACGACTGGATCGTCATCGACGCATCCGACGTGGTCCTCGGCCGTCTGGCCAGCCACGCCGCCGCGCTCCTGCGCGGCAAGCACAAGGCGACCTTCGCCCAGCACATGGACATGGGCGACCACGTCATCATCGTGAACGCCGCGAAGGTGGCCCTCACCGGCGCCAAGCGCGAGCAGAAGCTGGCCTACCGCCACTCCGGCTACCCGGGCGGCCTCAAGGCCACCGGCTACGCCGAGCTCCTCGAGCGGTACCCCGCGCGCACGGTCGAGAAGGCCATCCGCGGCATGCTGCCGAAGAACTCCCTGGGCCGCGCCCAGATCAAGAAGCTCAAGGTGTACGCGGGTGCCGAGCACCCTCACGCTGCCCAGCAGCCGACCCCGTACACGTTCGACCAGGTCGCCCAGTAGGCGCGAGAGGGAACCGACACATCATGGCGAAGATCGCAGACTCCATCGAGACGCCGGAGAGCTTCTCGACCGAGACGCCCGAGGCCGCAGCGCCCCGTGCGCCCCGTGTCCTCACCGTCGGCGGCCAGGCCGTCGGCCGACGCAAGCAGGCCATCGCCCGCGTGCGCCTCGTCCCCGGTTCGGGCACCTTCGTGGTCAACGGGCGCACGCTCGAGGACTACTTCCCGAACAAGCTGCACCAGCAGCTCATCAACGACCCGTTCACGATCCTCGAGCTCGGTGGCAGCTACGACGTCATCGCGCGCATCTCCGGTGGTGGCCCCTCGGGCCAGGCCGGCGCCCTGCGCCTCGGCATCGCTCGCTCGCTCAACCAGATCGACGAGGAGAACAACCGCCCCGAGCTGAAGAAGGCCGGCTTCCTCTCGCGTGACGCCCGCGTCATCGAGCGCAAGAAGGCCGGTCTCAAGAAGGCTCGCAAGGCACCTCAGTACTCGAAGCGCTGACCTTGTCGCGCCTGTTCGGCACGGACGGAGTCCGAGGCCTGGCCGGTGCGGACATCACGGCCGAGCTCGCGCTGTCACTCGCCCAGGCGAGTGCAGCCGTGCTCGGCCGTGCTGCACGTCTGGAGGGTCGTCGGCCCGTCGCCGTCGTCGCTCGCGACCCGCGGGTCTCGGGCGAGTTCATCGTGGCCGCGGTCTCCGCGGGTCTCGCCTCGAGCGGGGTCGACGTGCTCGACGCCGGGGTGATCCCGACGCCGGCGGCCGCGTTCCTCGTCGGCGACGTCGACGCCGACTTCGGCGTCATGATCTCGGCGTCGCACAACCCGGCGCCCGACAACGGCATCAAGTTCCTCGCGCGGGGCGGGCTCAAGCTGCGCGACGCCGCCGAGGACGACATCGAGCGCGCGATGGCCGAGCAGCCGTTGCGCGCCGTCGGCGGCGAGGTCGGGCGGATCCGCCGCTTCGCCGACGCCGAGGATCGCTACGTGCTGCATCTGCTCGGCACGCTCGACGTGCGGCTCGACGGCCTGCACGTCGTGCTCGACTGCGCGAACGGCGCCGCGTCGGGTGTGAGCCCGGACGCGTTCGTCGACGCCGGCGCGACCGTGACGGTCATCGGCGCCGAGCCGGACGGCATGAACATCAACCGCGACGTCGGGTCGACGCATCTCGAGCTGCTGCAGGAGCGCGTCGTCGCGCTCGGCGCCGACCTCGGCATCGCGCACGACGGCGACGCCGACCGCTGCCTCGCGGTCGACGCCGAGGGCCGCGTCGTCGACGGCGACCAGATCCTCGCGATCCTCGCCGTGGCCGCGAAGGGGCGCGGCGAGCTCGTCGACGACACGCTCGTCGCGACCGTCATGTCGAACCTCGGGCTCCGTCTCGCGATGGACGAGCACGGCATCGAGCTCGTGCAGACCGCCGTGGGCGACCGCTACGTGCTCGAGGCGCTCGACGCCTACGGGCTGACCCTCGGCGGCGAGCAGTCGGGCCACGTCATCCTCACGCGGCACGCGACGACGGGCGACGGCATCCTCACCGGCATGCACATCGCGCAGGAGATGGCCCGCACGGGTCGCTCGCTCGCCGAGCTCGCGTCGGTCATGCAGGTGTTCCCGCAGGTCCTCGTGAACGTGTCGGGCGTCGACCGCCTCGCGCTCTCGGGCGACGACGTCATCCACGCCGAGGTCGCCCGCATCGAGGCGGAGCTCGGCGACGCCGGGCGCGTGCTGCTGCGCCCGAGCGGCACCGAGAAGATCATCCGCGTCATGGTCGAGGCACGCGAGCAGCACACCGCCGACCGCGTGGCGCACGAGCTGGCGCAGCTCGTGCGCGACCGGCTCGGCATGGCGTCCGAGGGCTAGCGCGCCGCGCGCGCGGCCCGGTCAGCGGGCTCGCGCGCGGTACGCGGCGACGTTGACGCGCGACTGGCACGCCGTGGAGCAGAAGCGGCGCGAGCGGTTGCGGGACAGGTCGAGCATCGGCAGGCCGCAGCGGGGATCCGCACAGCGCTTGCAGCGGTCGGTCTCGCCGAGGCGGATGATGTCGACGAACGCGATCGCGGTCTCGACGGCGATGCGCTCGGCGAGCGGGCGCTCGGCGTCGACGGCGTGCAGATGCCAGTCGATGCCGTCGTGCCGCACGAGCTGCGGCGCGGCGTCGGCGGTGCGGAGGATCGCGTTCGCGAGCGCCGGCACGTCGTCGCGCTCGGCGTCCCACATGGCGAGCAGCGCGGGGACGACGTCGCGCACCTGCTGCGCCTCGAGGTCGTCGTGGGTCCGCGCGCCGGTGTACTGCATGCTGCCCACCGCGCGGTCGAGCCCGGCGGCGTCGTCGAGCGTGCCGTCGGCCGCCGCGGTCGCGAACGCGACGACGGCGTCGAGCGCTGCGACGGTCTCGGTCGGCAGCCGCAGGGGGGTCACCATGTGGCGCGTCTCATCGTCCATAGGATAGCGTCACGACCGTACGAACGAACGCCCATGACATCCGACGGAGCGAGCATGACCGACCGACGCAGCCTCGGACTGCTGCTGTGCATCGCCGCCGCAGCGTCCTTCGGCCTCTCCGGCATCTTCGCGAGCGCCCTCATCGGCTCGGGCTGGTCGCCCGGCGCCGTGACCACCGCGCGCATCTGCCTCGCGGCGCTCGTCATGCTCGTCCCCGCGCTCCTCGCCCTCCGCGGCCGGTGGCGCGCGCTGTGGGCCGGCCGGTGGCAGGTGCTGCTCTTCGGCATCTTCGCCGTCGCCATCTGCCAGCTCGCGTTCTTCAGCGCCGTGCAGCGCATCCCGCCGGCGCTCGCGCTGCTGATCGAGTTCCTCGGCCCTGTGCTGCTCGTCGGCTGGACGTGGGCGCGCACGCGGCGCTCGCCCGCCGCGCTCACGCTCGTCGGCGCCGGCATCGCGGTGCTGGGCCTCGGGCTCGTGTCGGGCGTCGGCCAGGCGGAGGGGCTCGACCCCATCGGCATCGGCCTCGCGCTCGTCTCGGCGGTCGGCAACGCCGTCTACTGGGCGTCGGCCGCATCCACGACGCACGGCCTGCCGCCCGTGACCCTCGCGGGCCTCGGCCTCGCCGTCGGCGGCGTCCTGCTGCTCGCCGCAGGCGCGATCGGCGTGCTGCCGATGACCATCGCGACGGCGCCGACGATCCTCGCGGGCGCAGAGGTGCCCATGGTCGTGACCCTCGCGATCCTCGTGCTCGTCGCCACCGTCGCCGCCTACGTCCTCGGCGTGTCCGGCGTGCGCCGGCTCGGCGCGACGCTCTCGAGCTTCCTCGGCTACTCCGAGCCGCTGTTCGGGGTGCTCTGGATGGCGCTGCTGCTCGCGATCGTGCCCTCGCCCGTGCAGGGAGCGGGCGCGATCGCGATCCTCGCGGGCGTCGTGCTCGTGCGCGCCGGCGAGCTGCGCAGGCCGCGCGCGCAGCGCGACCCGGTGACGGCGCCCGTCGAGCTGCCGCTCGTCGCACCCGAGGAGCCCGCACGGGCGCCGGGCGCCGCCGCCCGCGCGCTGCAGCCCACCGACGACGCCGGCGGCACCGTGCGCTAGATCTTGCGCAGCAGCACCGACCGCACCGTGTGGTCGGTGTCCTTGCGCAGCACGAGGTCGGCGCGGGAGCGGGTCGGCTGGATGTTCTCGGCGAGGTTCGGACCGTTGATCGCATCCCAGATCTTCACGGCGTGCGCGCGCGCCGCCTGCTCGTCGAGGTCGGCGAAGCGGTGGAAGTACGAGTCGGGGCTCTGGAACGCGCCCTGCTGCAGCGCGAGGAAGCGCTCGACGTACCACTCGCGGATCGACGCGGTCCGCGCGTCGACGTAGATCGAGAAGTCGAAGAGGTCCGACACGGCCATGTGGGCCTTCGACGCCGGCGGCTGCAGCACGTTGAGGCCCTCGACGATGAGGATGTCGGGCCTGCGGATGACGATGCGCTCGTCGGGCACGATGTCGTAGGTGAGGTGCGAGTACACGGGCACCTCGACCTCCTCGTCGCCCGACTTCACGCGCGAGATGCACTGCAGCAGCGCACGGCGGTCGTAGGCCTCCGGGAATCCCTTGCGCTGCATGAGGCCGCGCCGCTCGAGCTCGGCGTTCGGCAGGAGGAAGCCGTCGGTCGTGACGAGGTCGACGCGGGGGCTGCCCTCCCAGCGCGCGAGGAGCTCCTGCAGCAGGCGGGCCGTCGTCGACTTGCCGACCGCGACGGAGCCCGCGACGCCGATGACGAACGGCACGGGGTGCTCGCGCTCGCCGAGGAAGGCGGTGGTGTCGCGCCGCAGGCGCCGCGCGGCCTCCTGGTACAGGCTCACGAGCCGCGAGATGGGCAGGTACACCTCGGCGACCTCGCGCAGCTCGAGGCGGTCGCCGAGCCCGCGCAGGCGCGCGACCTCCCGCTCGGTGAGCGGGTTGGGCGTCGTGGGGGCGAGTCGGGACCAGGCCATGCGCCCGATCTCGACGAACGGCGTCTGCTGCTGCGTCACAGGCGCCGAGCCTAGCGAGGGGTGCGTCGCGCCGCCGGTACGCTGAGGGGCATGTGCGGCATCGTCGGGTATGCAGGTCCACGGGACACCGTCGAGGTGCTCCTCGAGGGGCTCGGTCGGCTCGAGTACCGCGGCTACGACTCCGCGGGCGTCGCCGTCGTGGGCGTCGACGGGGTCTCGTGGCGCAAGCGCGGAGGCAAGCTCGGCGTGCTGCGGTCGTCGCTCGACGACGCGCCGCTGCCCGAGTCGGGCATCGGCATCGGCCACACGCGCTGGGCGACGCACGGCGGGCCGACCGACGAGAACGCGCACCCGCACCTCGGCGACGACGGGCGCCTCGCGCTCATCCACAACGGCATCATCGAGAACTTCGCCGAGCTGCGCGCCGAGCTCGAGGCGGCGGGCGAGACGTTCACGTCCGACACCGACACCGAGGCCGCCGCGCTGCTGCTCGGCCGCCTCCACCGCGAGCACCGCGACCTCACGCAGGCCATGCTCGCCCTCGCCGGCAGGCTCGAGGGGCAGTTCACGCTCCTCGCCGTGCACCTCGACGAGCCCGACGTCGTCGTCGGCGCGTGCCACAACTCCCCGCTGCTCGTCGGCCTCGCCGAGGGCGAGCAGTTCCTCGCGAGCGACGTGAGCGCCTTCGTGCGCTACACGCGCCACGCCAGGGCGCTCGGCAACGACGAGGTCGCGACGATCACGCCCGAGGGCGTCACGGTCGTCGACTTCGACGGCCGGCCGCTCGAGGGCGAGACGTTCGAGGTCACGTGGGATGCCGCGGCCGCCGAGAAGGGCGGCTGGTCGTCGTTCATGGCGAAGGAGATCGCCGAGGACCCCGAGGCCGTCGCCAACACGCTGCGCGGACGCCTCGTCGACGGCCTGCCGTCGCTCGGCGAGCTCGGCTCGCTCGACGACGACGCGCTGCGCGGCATCGACCGCGTGCAGATCGTCGCGTGCGGCACCGCGGCGTACTCCGCGCTCGTCGGCAAGTACGCGATGGAGGCGTGGGCGCGCATCCCCGTCGAGGTCGACCTCGCGCACGAGTACCGGTACCGCGACCCGATCGTCGACGAGCGCACGCTCGTCATCTCGATCTCGCAGTCGGGCGAGACGATGGACACGAAGATGGCGGTGCAGCACGCCATCGCGCAGGGCGCCCGCACGCTGTCGATCTGCAACACGCAGGGCTCGACGATCGCGCGCGCCTCGGAGGCCGTCCTCTACACGCACGCGGGGCCCGAGGTGGCCGTCGCGTCGACGAAGGCCTTCCTCGCGCAGGTCGTCGCGCTGCTGCTCACGGGCCTCCACCTCGGACGCGTGCGCGGCGCCATGGCCGACGACGCGATCCGCGAGGTGACCGAGGCGCTCGAGGAGCTGCCCGAGCAGCTGCGTACGCTGCTCGCCGACCAGGACGAGATCCGCGAGCTCGCGCAGTGGATGAGCGACACGCGCTCGGTGCTCTTCCTCGGCAGGCACGTGGGGTACCCCGTCGCGCTCGAGGGTGCGCTGAAGCTCAAGGAGCTCAGCTACATCCACGCGGAGGGCTTCGCCGCCGGCGAGCTGAAGCACGGCCCGATCGCGCTCATCGAGCCCGGCCAGGTCGTCTTCGTCGTCGTGCCGAGCCCGCGGCACCAGCAGGGCCTGCACGCGAAGGTCGTCTCGAACATCCAGGAGATCCGTGCGCGCGGCGCCCGCGTCATCGCGGTGGCCGAGGCGGGCGACTCGGCGGTGCTGCCGTACGCGAACCAGGTGCTGCGCATCCCGCTGACCCTGCCGCTGCTCGAGCCGGTGCTGTCGGTCGTGCCGCTCCACGTCTTCGCGCTCGAGCTCGCGACGGCGAAGGGCCTCGACGTCGACCAGCCGCGCAACCTCGCGAAGTCCGTGACGGTCGAGTGATCGTCGGGCTGGGCATCGACGTCGTCGACGTCGCGCGCTTCGAGCGCGCGGTCGCGCGCACGCCCGGCCTGGCCCAGCGGCTCTTCGCCGACGACGAGCTCGTCGTCTCCGGGTCGCCGAGGCCCGTCCGCTCGCTCGCAGCCCGCTGGGCGGCCAAGGAGGCGGCGGCGAAGGCGCTCGGCACCATCGAGGGCCAGCGGTGGCGCGACCTCGTGGTCGCGTCCGACGCGGCCGGCGCGCCCTCGCTCGTGCTCGGTGGCGCGTGGGCGGCGCTCGCGACCTCGCGCGGCGTCACGAGCGTCCACGTGTCCCTCACGCACGACGCGGGCGTCGCGGCAGCCGTCGTGGTCGCGGAGGCGTGATGCGCGTCGAGGTCGACGCGTCGGCGATCGCCGCGAACGTCGCCGCCGTCGCGGCGCAGGCGGGCGTCGGCGTGTGCGGCGTCGTGAAGGCCGACGGCTACGGGCACGGCGCCCTCGTCGCCGCGCGCGCGATGCTCGACGGCGGGGCCGCGTGGCTCGGCGTCGTCGACGTCGCCGAGGCGCTCGCGCTGCGCGAGGCGGGCATCGACGTGCCGATCCTCGCCTGGCTGCACGCGGCGGATCCCGATCTGGCGCCCGCGGTCGCCGCGGGCGTCGACGTCGGCGTCTCGAGCCTGGTGCAGCTCGAGCTGGCGGCGCTCGTGGGCGCGACGGTGCATCTCAAGGTGGACACGGGCCTCGGGCGCAACGGCGTGCCGCTCGGCGAGTGGGAGGCCGTCGTGGCCCGCGCGGCCGCGCTGCAGGCCGCGGGCTCGGTGCGCGTGCGCGGCATCTTCTCGCACCTCGCGGGCTCGGGCGCCGTCTCGGATGCCCGCCAGCGCGACGCCTTCGTCGCGGCGTGCGACGTCGCGGCCGCCCTCGAGCCCGAGGTGCGCCATCTCGCGAACTCCTCGGCGGCCATGGGCCTCGCGGGCGCGGGCATGGATCTCGTGCGCGTCGGCATCGCCGCCTACGGCATCCACCCCGATGGCGACGATGCCGCCGGCTCGGCCGCGACGGCCGCGGGGCTCCGGCCGGCGATGCGCGTCACGGGCGTCGCGACCGACGGCGTGCTCGACGTCGGCGCGCGCCACGGCCTGCTGCCCGCCGAGGGCGCACCCGTGCTCGTGGGCGGTCGGATCGTGCCGATCGCGGAGGTCGGGGTCGCGACGTCGCGGCTCGCCGAGCACGCGACGGGCGAGGCCGTGCTGTGGGGCGACCCCGGCGAGGGCGAGCCGACGGCCGTCGCGTGGGCGCTGGCCGCGGGCACGATCGGCTACGAGGTCGTCACGCGGATGGCTGCTGCATGAGCGCCCTCGCACCCCGTCGCGTCGCGACGGTCGACCTCGCGGGCGACGTCGTGCGGCTCGCGGGCGAGGTCGTGTCGACGAAGCGCGTGCCGGCCGGGCACGGCGTCTCGTACGGCAGCGAGCACGTCACCGCCGAGCCGACGACCCTGGCCCTCGTCGCGCTCGGCTACGCCGACGGCGTGCCGCGCTCGGCATCCGGCGCGCCCGTGACCGTCGGCGGCGCGTCGCACGCGATCGCCGGGCGCGTCGCGATGGACCAGGTCGTGCTCGACGTCGGCGACGCGCGCGTCCAGGCGGGCGCGGAGGCCGTGCTGTGGGGTGCGGGCGGCACCGGCATCGAGGCATGGGGCGAGGCCGCGGGGGTGCCGGCGGCGCTGCTCGCCGCGTTCGTCGGCCCGCGGGTCGACGTCGTCGTCGAGGGCGTCGTGGCCGACGCCGATGCGATGGAGGGACTCGGCGTGCGCCTCGCTGGCATCCTCGCCGCCGGCGACGTCCTCGTGCTCACGGGCGAGCTGGGTGCGGGCAAGACGACGCTCGTGCGCGGCATCGGCGCGGGGCTCGGCGCGGTCGGCACCGTGCAGAGCCCGACGTTCGTCATCGCGCGGACGCACCGCACCGCGACCGTCCCGCTGCTGCACGTCGACGCGTACCGGCTCGGCGACGAGGCCGAGCTCGACGACCTCGACCTCGACGTCGAGGCCTCGATCACCGTCGCCGAGTGGGGCCTGCCGCTCGTGCACGCCGTCGACGCGTGGCTGCACGTCGAGATCGTGCGCGCGCGCGGCGGCGACGACGTCGACGAGCCGCGCACCGTGCGGCTCACGGGGCACGGGCCGGCATGGCCCGCCGCCCGCCTGCTGACATTCGCGAGGGGGAGCGCATGATCCTGGCCATCGACACGTCGCGGGGCACGTCGATCGCGCTCGTCGACGGCGATCGCGTCGTCGCGTCGCGTGAGGAGCACGACACGAGGCGCCATGCGGAGGTGCTCGACGTCCTGCTCGCCGAGGTGCTCGGCACGCATCGCAGCGCCGTCACGAGCGTCGTCGCGGGGCTCGGGCCCGGCGCGTTCACCGGCCTGCGCATCGGCATCGTCGCCGTGCGCACCGCGGCGCTCGGCCTCGGGGTGCCGTGGGTCGGCGTGTGCAGCCACGACGCCGTCGGGGTCGGCCAGCAGGGGCTCGTGCAGGTCACGACCGACGTGCGCAGGCGCGAGCGGGCGTGGAGCATCTACGACGGCGGCCACCGCGTCGACGGTCCGGCGATCGCGCCCGCGCTCGAGGTGCCCGTCGTCGAGGGCGCTCGCCGCGTCGACGCCGACTGGATCGACGCCGCCGGGCTCGTCGCGGCGCTCGCCGCCGGCGCGGAGACGGGCCGGGAGGCGCTGTACCTCCGCGAGGCGGACGCCGTGCCGAGCGCCGCACCGAAGCGGGTGACGACGTGATCGCGCTGCGCACGGCCGTGCCGGGCGACCTCGACGCCATCATGGCGATCGAGACCGCGTCCTTCGGGCTCACCGCATGGTCGCGCCCGGTCATGGAGCGCGAGATGACGAGCGAGTGGGGGCGCTACGTCGTGGCCGTCGACGACGCGGGCGCCGTCGTCGGCTACGTCGGCCTGCGCGCCGTGGGCGTCGAGGGCGACATCCAGACGATCGCCGTCTCGGCGGCCGCACGCGGCACGGGCCTCGGCAGGCGACTCCTCGCCGAGGCGCAGCAGGACGCCCGGATGCGCGGCGTCCGCGAGCTGTTCCTCGAGGTGCGCGAGGACAACGCCCCGGCGCGTGCGCTGTACCTGTCCGAGGGGTTCGAGGAGATCGGCGTGCGCCCCGGCTACTACCAGCCGGAGGGCATCGACGCGATCGCGATGCGGAAGGAGCTCGCATGAGGCCGCTCGTGCTGGGCATCGAGACGAGCTGCGACGAGACCGGCGTCGGGATCGTGCGCGGCGACGAGCTGCTCGCCAACGTCGTCGCGTCGTCGATGGACCTCCACGCGCGCTTCGGCGGCGTCGTGCCCGAGATCGCGGCCCGCGCGCACCTCGAGGCCATGGAGCCGACCATCGAGCGCGCGCTCGCCGAGGCGGGCGTGACGCTCGGCGATCTCGACGCCATCGCCGTGACGGCCGGCCCCGGCCTCGCGGGCGCGCTCATGGTCGGCGTCGGCGCCGCGAAGGCGCTCGGCGTCGCGACGGGCCTGCCCGTGCACGGCGTCAACCACCTCGTGGGCCACGTGGCGGCGGATGCGCTCGCAGGCGGGCCGATCGACGAGGAGACGATCGCGCTGCTCGTCTCCGGCGGCCACACGTCCCTCCTGCACGTCCGTGACGTCGACGCCGACGTCGTGACGCTCGGCGAGACGATCGACGACGCGGCGGGGGAGGCGTTCGACAAGGTCGCGCGGCTGCTCGGCCTCGGCTACCCGGGCGGGCCGTCGATCGACGCGGCCGCCGTCGACGGCGATCCGCGCGCCATCGCCTTCCCGCGCGGCCTCACCGCGCCGAAGGATCGCGAGCGGCACCGCTTCGACTTCTCGTTCTCGGGCCTCAAGACCGCCGTCGCCCGCCACGTCGAGCGCACGGGCGACGCGGGCGAGCTGCGCGTCGCGGACGTCGCGGCATCCTTCCGCGAGGCCGTCGTCGACGTGCTCGTGACCAAGGCGCTCGACGCGTGCGCGCACACGGGCGTGCCGCGCCTGCTGCTCGGCGGCGGCGTCGTCGCGAACGCGAGGCTGCGCGAGGTCGCCGCGGAGCGGTGCGAGGCGGCGGGCGTCGCGCTGCGCGTGCCTCCGCTGGCGCTGTGCACCGACAACGGCGCGATGATCGCCGGGCTCGGCGCGCGCCTCGTCTCGCGCGGCGTCGCACCGAGCGCGCCGGGCTTCGGCGTGGAGTCGACGCTCGACGCCGGGATCGTCCAGGTCGGCTGACGCGCCCATCGGCAGCGCCGTGTGCGCGCGACAGAGCCGCCGCACAGGCTCGGATGGCATGCTCTGCAGCGTGAGCATCGCACCGCCGCCGCCCCTCGCCGCCGCGCACGAGGCGCCCGACGCCGCCGCGTACCGCGCGCCCGCGACCGACCTGCTCGCGATGCTCGCCATCTGCGCGAGCGCCGCAGGCCTCGTGCTGCTGCCGGGGATCGGGTCGATCGCCGGCATCGTGCTCGGCGCGATCGCGCTCGTCCGCATCCGACGCACGGACGCGGGCGGCCGCCCGCTCGCGCTCGCGGCGATCGTGCTCGGCGCGCTCTCGCTCGTGCTGCTCGTCGTGGGGGTCGCGCTCTTCGCGGTCGGCATCGGCGAGCTCGTGGAGCAGCTGCCCACCGTTCGATGACGCGACCCACGGTCTCGGCCGGGACGCGTGCGGTAGCGTGAGCACGTCGCGTCGCACCGCTCTTCGTGACGACCGTGACCACAGCCTGCCAGGCAGGCGAGGATCCCAGGAGGGACCATGAGCGACCAGTTCCCGCAGCAGGGCGACGAGCGACGCTTCGCGCCGTCGGAGACCCCCGAGCAGCAGCCCGCGACCGACCCGAGCTTCGGCCAGCAGTCGCAGCAGCCCGAGCAGGGCCAGTCGTGGAGCGCCTCGAGCGACTCGTCGGCCGGCTCGTGGGGCCAGGCCGCCGCGCAGCAGCCCGAGCAGCCCGCGACCCCGTCCTACGGCCAGCAGGCGACGCCGTCGTACGGCCAGCAGTCCGAGACGCCCGCATACGGCCAGCAGGCCGAGCAGACGCCGTCGTACGGACAGCAGCAGCCCGAGACGCCCTCCTACGGCCAGCAGCCCGCATCGACCCCGTCGTACGGCCAGCAGCCCGAGACCCCGTCGTACGGCCAGCAGTCCGAGACCCCGTCGTACGGCCAGCAGTCCGAGACCCCGTCGTACGGCCAGCAGCAGCAGTCGTACGGCCAGTCGACGCCCGCTCCGTCGTACGGGCAGCAGACCCCGGCCTACGGCCAGCAGTCGTCGGCGCCCGCCTACGGCCAGCAGCAGCAGGACGGGTCGTACGGCCAGCAGGCCGCCTACGGCCAGCCCGGCTACCAGCAGCCGCAGTACGGCCAGCAGCAGACCGGCTACGCCGCCTACGGCCAGCAGCAGTTCGGACAGCCCGAGAAGGCACCGCGCGGCAAGCTCACGGGCCTCACGATCACGGCGATCGTGCTCGGTGCGCTCGGCTTCGTGCTGTCGTGGTCCGGCCTCGGCCTCCTGCCCGCCGTCGGCGCGATCGTCACGGGCCTCATGAGCATGCGCCGCGCGCCCCAGAACAAGCCGTGGGGCCTCATCGCGATGCTCGCGGGCGTGCTCGGCACCCTCATCACGCTCATCGTCATCATCATCTACGTCGTCGTGTGGGGTCAGTACTTCGCAGCGGGCGGCTCGTTCTGAGCCATCCCCGCCGATCGCACGAACGCCCCGCCTGCTCGGCGGGGCGTTCTGCGTGACGGGGAGGCGCCTCAGGCGCGCTCGGCGAGGATCGCCCGGTGGCGGCCGCCCAGGCGCGTCGCGACGAGCGTCGCCGAGCGGTCGCCCTGCAGGCGCAGGCGCCTGCGCAGGCGATCGGGGTCGACGTCGGCGCCGCGCTTCTTGATCTCGAGCGTGCCGATGCCCCGCTCGCGCAGCTCGCGCTGGATCGTGCGCTCGTCGAGGGGGAGCGTCGCGAGCACGCGGAACCGCTGCGTGAACGGGCTCGTCGCGTCGGCGTCGGTCGTGAGGTACGCGATGCGCTCGCTCACGGCCCCCGCTGCGATGCGCTCCGCGATCGAGCCGATGAGGCGCGCGCGGATGACGGATCCCGCGGGCTCGTGCAGCCAGGCGCCGAGCTCCCGCACCGGCACGTCGTCGGCGTCGGGCGTCCCCGCCACCTCGTGCGCGCCGGCCGCGTCGAGCACGAGCGCCGAGGTCGACACGCCGACGCGGGCGAGCCCGCCCGTCCACACGACGGCCTCGACCGTCTCGCCGTCGACGGTGACCCACTGCGCCTCGCTGCCGGCCGGGATCAGGTCGCGGTCGATCGCCGGGGCGACCTTGATGCCCATGGGGCGCTCGTGGGCGAGCGAGAGCAGCCACGGCAGCGGCGGCGACCATGCCTCGACCGGCAGCCTGCGGCCCGTGGCGTCGCGCCGTGCCGGGTCTGCCCAGACGGCGTCGACGCCCGCGAGGTCCACGTCCTCGGCGCGGGCGTGGGAGACGGATGCCTCGGGCAGCGGGGCGAGGTTGAAGCCCGCGACCGCGGCGGTGACCTCGTCGGCGTCGACGGCTCGCACGACGCAGCCGGCACCCGCGAGCGCCATCGCGTCGCCGCCGATGCCGCAGCCGAGGTCGGCGACGGCGCGCATGCCCGCGTCGCGCATCCGGCCGGCGTGCACGGCGGCGACGCGCAGCCGCGTCGCCTGCTCGAGACCCGCCTCCGTGAAGAGCATCGCCGCGGCGAAGTCGCCGAACTTGGCGTGCGCGCGCCGGCGCAGCCGGGCCTGCGTCAGCACGGCGGCGACGAGCGCCGGGTCGTGCCCGCGGCGACGCAGCGTCGCCACCGCCTGCACGGCGCCACCGAGGTCGTCGAGGCTCGCCGACGCCTCGTCGAGGAGGGCGAGGCCCTCGCGCGAGAGCAGCATGCGCAAGCCGACGGCGTCCATGTCCCCATCCAAGCAGCAGCGACGCTGGCACTCATGTTGACCGAGTGCCAGCGCCTCGCGTACAGTCGACCTGGCACTCGACGACGTCGATTGCCAGCAGACTGTCGACTCAGGAAAGAGGCAACCGTGTCGGTCTCCATCAAGCCGCTCGAGGACCGCATCGTCATCCGCCAGGTCGAGGCGGAGACGACGACTGCCAGCGGGCTCGTCATCCCCGACACCGCCAAGGAGAAGCCCCAGGAGGGCGAGGTCGTGGCGGTCGGACCGGGTCGCATCGACGACAACGGCAACCGCGTGCCCGTCGACGTCGCCGAGGGCGACCGCGTGCTCTACTCGAAGTACGGCGGCACCGAGGTGAAGTTCGGCGGCGACGAGTTCCTCGTGCTGTCCGCGCGCGACGTGCTCGCCGTGGTCGTGCGCTGACGCGCACCGATCCACCACCGCCGAAGGCGGCGCCCGGGATGGGCGCCGCCGTCGGCGTCGTTCCAGGAGGCATGATGCGCGAGTCGTCCCGCGGGCTGCTGCTCGCCGTCGGCGCCTACCTCGTGTGGGGCGTCATGCCGATGTACGTCGTCCTCATGGAGGGCATCGGCGCCATCGAGCTCATCGGCTGGCGCATCCTCGCCTCGCTCGTCGTCGCGGCGATCATCGTCACGGTCGTGCGCGGCTGGTCCCGCATCCGCGCGGTGCTGCGCGATCGGCGCAGCATGCTGTTCCTCTGCCTCTCCGGCGTCGCGATCCTCGCGAACTGGACGGTCTTCGCGTACGCGGTGCTCAGCCAGCACATCGTCGAGACGAGCCTCGGCTACTTCCTCAACCCGATCCTGTCGGTCGTGCTCGCCGTCGTGGTGCTCCGCGAGCGCCTGCGCCCCGCGCAGTGGGTCGCGGTCGGCATCAGCTCGGTCGCGGTCGTCGTGCTCGTCGTGGGCTACGGCACGTTCCCGTGGATCGCGCTCGTGCTCGCGGTGTCGTTCGGCACGTACGGGCTGCTGAAGAAGCAGGTCGGCGCCAAGGTCGACGCCATCACGGGCTTCACGATCGAGACCGCGGCGACGCTGCCCATCTCGATGGCGATGCTCGTCGGGTCGATCGTCATCGTCGGTCCGACCATCCTCGAGGTCTCGCCCGGGCAGCAGTGGGCGGTCCTCGGCTTCGGCGTCGTCACGGCGCTGCCCCTCATGCTGTTCTCCGCGGCGGCGCGACGCGTCTCGCTCGCGACGCTCGGCTTCACGCAGTACATCGCCCCGTCGATGAGCCTCGCGTTCGGCGTGCTCGTCATGGGCGAGCCCATGCCGCTCGAGCGGCTCGTCGGCTTCGCCATCGTGTGGCTCGCGCTCGCGGTGCTCATGGTCGACCTCGTCGTCGCCGAGCGGTCGAGGCGCCGCGCGCTCGCCGTGCCGCTGCCCGCTCCCTGAGCGGCTGCGCCCCGCTCGACGACCGTGACCGTACCGGGATCAGACCGTTACAAGAACGTCACGCAACTGAGGGTTTCTCGGACCTTCCCGCGTCTATCGTTGCCTCAACCCCGGCACGGTCGGGGGCATCACCCTTGACTCAAGGAGCACCATGAAGGCATTCCTTCGACCGCGTTCGCGCCGGAACGCGCTGCTCGCAGCGAGCGCCATCGGCGTCCTCGCGATGGCCGCATGCTCGTCGGGCGGCGGCGGCGACGCCGGCGGCGGCGATGGAGGCGGCGACGGCGGCCCCGAGTCGACGCTCTACGTCGGCACGATCCTGCCCCAGACCGGCAACCTCGAGTACCTCGGCCCGCCCGAGTTCGCAGGCGTCGACCTCGCAGCGGCCGACCTCGAGGAGGCGGGCTACGAGTTCGCCGTCGAGGTCGACCACAAGGACTCCGGCGACACCACGACCGACATCGCGATCCAGTCGGCGGGTGAGCTCGTCGACGCCGGCGCGGACGTCGTCATCGGCGCAGCATCCTCGGGCGTGTCCTTCACGTTCGTCGACCAGCTGATCGACGCGAACATCGTGCAGATCTCGCCGGCCAACACGTCG
Source organism: Agrococcus versicolor (assembly GCF_039531815.1). Classification (NCBI taxonomy): domain Bacteria; kingdom Bacillati; phylum Actinomycetota; class Actinomycetes; order Micrococcales; family Microbacteriaceae; genus Agrococcus; species Agrococcus versicolor. Next base: position 81,957 of record NZ_BAAAQT010000004.1, read on the forward strand.
CCCGACTTCTCGGACTACGACGACGACGGCATCTACTGGCGCACCGCCCCCTCCGACGTGCTGCAGGGCCGCGTGCTCGGCAACCTGATGGTGAACAACGGCGCCACGAACGTCGGCTTCATCTACGTCAACGACCCCTACGGCATCGGCCTGGCCGAGAACGCCACGCTCGCCATCGAGGCAGCCGGCGGCGCCGTCGTGGCATCCGAGGCCTACAACCCCGGTGACACGAACTTCTCGTCGCAGGTCGCGTCGATCATCGCCTCGGGCGCCGACGCGGTCGGCCTCCTCGCGTTCGTCGAGACCGAGAACATCGTCCCCGAGCTGATCTCGACGCAGGGCTACCCGGCGAGCCAGGTCTACTTCGTCGACGGCAACCTCTCGAACACGTACGAGTTCCCCGAGGGCACCCTCGAGGGTGCGCAGGGCACGCTGCCCGGCAACCCGGCCGACACCGACTTCCAGGACCGCCTGGCAGAGGTGAACCCGGACCTCGAGGACTTCTCCTACGCACCCGAGTCGTACGACGCGGTCATCCTCGCAGCGCTCGCCGCCGCGCAGGGCGGCTCGGCGGACGCCGACACCATCAAGGACAACCTGCAGTCGGTGTCCGAGGGTGGCACGAAGTGCACCGACGTGGCCGAGTGCCTCCAGCTCATCGAGGACGGTGAGGACATCGACTACGACGGCGTCTCCGGCCCGATCGAGTTCGACGAGAACGGCGACCCGACCGAGGCGTTCATCGGCATCTACACCTACGGTGCAGACAACCGCTACACGCTGACGACGACCGAGGCCGGCTCGCTCACCGAGTAGCCAGCACTCCGCACCACCGCATCACAGCACCGCATCACGAAGGGGCCCCGGGAGATCGGGGCCCCTTCGCTGTGCGTGGGGAGCGCCCGCCGCCGCGCCCGAGCGCCCAGACCGGTCACGTCCCGCGTCGACCGGTCACGTCTCGCGCCGACTGGTCACGTCGTGCGTCGACTGGTCACGTCGTGCGTCGACTGGTCACAGTTGCACCCACGGTGGTCACGGTTGCACCGACGGTGGTCACGGTTGCACCCAGGGTGGTCACGGTTGCACCGACGGTGGTCGCTGTTGCACCTCGGAGGGGCCATGCGAGGTGCAACAGCGACCACCGTGGGTCGGAAGGCGACCAGGAGGCTGCACGTGCCCTGCAGCCTGTGCGCGCCTCCTGGGGGCCGCCCACGTGGTGTCGGATGCCCGTGCGCGGAGATGCGACCGTCGTCCTGGGCCGAGTGGTCGCATCCTGCGTCGATCGGTCATGATCGCACCGGCGGTGGACGCCATGACACGCACGGTGGTCACGATCGCACCGACGGTGGTCACGGTTGCACCTCGAAGAGGCCCTCCGAGGTGCAACCGTGACCAGTGTGCGTGCATCGCCGGCCGACCACGCAGCGACGGCGGGCAGCCCCGTGGGGCCACCCGCCGTCGATGCGTCGCCGCTGGGGCTGCTAGCGCTCCTCGGAGGGGCGCACGTCGGCATCCGTCGCAGGAGCCGCAGCACCGGGGGTCGAGCCCGCAGCATCCGTCTGCACGGGGCTCGCGGGCGCAGCCGGGACCTGGTCGTGGGAGGCGGTCTTCGCCTTCTCCTCGACGTCGGTCGCGAGCGTGCCGAGGTAGAGCTCGACGACCTTGGGGTCGTTGAGCATCGAGCGACCCGAGCCCGTGTACGCGTCCTTGCCCTGGTCGAGCACGTAGGCGCGGTGGGCGATCTGCAGGCAACGGCGCGCGTTCTGCTCGACCATGACGATCGTGACGCCGTGCTTGTTGATCTCCGCGACGCGCAGGAACGTCTCGTCCTGGCGCACGGGGGAGAGGCCGGCGCTCGGCTCGTCGAGCAGCAGCACCGACGGGTCCATCATGAGCGCACGGCCCATCGCGACCATCTGGCGCTCGCCGCCGGAGAGGCTGCCTGCACGCTGCTTGCGACGCTTCGCGAGCTCGGGGAAGAGGCCTGCGACGAACTCGAAGCGCTCCTTGAACCGACGCGGCTCCTGGAAGAGCCCCATCTCGAGGTTCTCCTCGATCGTCAGCGACGGGAACACGTTGTTGTTCTGCGGCACCATGCCGACGCCCTTGGACACGAGGCGGTCGGCCTTGAGGCCCGTGATGTCGTCGCCCTTGAGCAGGATCTCGCCCCCGCGCACGTTGACCTGGCCGAAGATGGCCTTGAGCAGGGTCGACTTGCCGGCGCCGTTCGGGCCGATGATGCCGATGAGGTCGCCCTCGTTGGCCACGATCGAGCATCCGTTCAGGATGTTGACGCCCGGCAGGTAGCCGGCGACGAGATCCTTCGTCTCGAGCACGACGGTCATGCCTTCTCCTCCTCGTCGGTCGACGCGAGCTCCGCGGCGGCCTCCTGCTCGATCTGCACGACCTGCTGGTTCGTCAGCGTGCCGAGGTCGGTGTCGTGGTGCGCGCCCAGGTAGGCGTCGACGACGGCCTGGTCCTGCATGATCGACTCGGGCGGGCCCTCGGCGACGACCTTGCCCTCGGCCATCACGATGACCCAGTCGGAGATGTGCCGCACCATGTGCATGTCGTGCTCGACGAAGAGGACGCTCATGCCCTCGTCCTTGAGCCCGAGCACGTGATCGAGCAGCGACTGCGTCAGGGCCGGGTTGACGCCGGCCATCGGCTCGTCGAGCATCACGAGGCGCGGGTCGCTCATGAGCGAGCGCGCCATCTCGAGCAGCTTGCGCTGGCCGCCCGAGAGCGACGCGGCAAAGTCCTCGCGCTTCTCGTGCAGCTTGAAGCGCCGCAGCAGGTCGTCGGCGCGCTCGACGTTCGCACGCTCCTGACGGCCCCACAGGAACGGCAGGAGGGCCGAGAGGAAGCGCTCGCCGCGCTGGTCGCGCGCACCGAGCAGCATGTTCTGCAGCACGGTGAGGCGGCCGAGCGACTTCGTGAGCTGGAAGGTGCGCACCATGCCGCGGCGCGCCACCTTGTAGGCGGGCACGTTCGCGAGCGACTGGTCGTCGAGCTGCCAGTTGCCCTCGTTGGGCTTGTCGAAGCCGGTGAGGAGGTTGAAGAAGGTCGTCTTGCCGGCGCCGTTGGGGCCGATGAGCGCCGTGATGGCGTTCCTCGGGATCTCGACGTGCGCGACGTCGACGGCCGTGAGGCCGCCGAACTGCCGCTTGACGCCGTCGGCGATGACGATCGGGTCGACCTTCTTGCAGCCGGGGCCCACCGGGCCGTCGACGAGCGGATGCGTGATCTGCGTGTCAGACATGGAACGACAGCTCCTTCTTGTTGCCCATGATCCCCTGTGGGCGGAAGACCACGAGCACGACGAGCGCGACGCCGACCGCGACGAACGCCAGCTGTCCGGCCTGCGAGGCGGACATGGTGCCGAAGATGCCGAGGCCGTGGAGCTCGGCGATCAGGCCGCGGACGAACGAGAGCAGGAACCAGAACAGCACGCCGCCGAGCACGGGGCCCAGCACGGTCGCGGCGCCGCCGAGCAGCAGCGCCGTCCACACGTTGAACGTGAGGGTCGTGGCGAAGCTGTCGGGCTGGACGGCCCTCGGGAAGATGAACAGGATGCCGGCGATGGCGCCCATGACGCCGCCGAGCACGAGCGCCTGCATCTTGTAGGAGTAGACGTTCTTGCCGAGGCTGCGCACGGCGTCCTCGTCCTCGCGGATGCCCTTGATGACGCGGCCCCACGGGCTGCGCATCAGGCCCCACACGAGCACGACGGCCACGATGACGAGCACCCAGCTGAGGAACGTGTACCAGCCGTTGTTCGACGAGAGCGACTCGAGCGGGCCCGACGCGACCCAGTGGAGCCAGCCGCCGTCGGCGAACGGGTTCGAGGCGTTGATGTCGCCCTTGTAGTCGGTGCCTCGAATGCCCTGCGAGCCACCCGTGACCTCGGTGAGGTCCTGGGTGCGGGCGACGAAGCGCACGATCTCGGCCGAGGCGATCGTGACGATCGCCAGGTAGTCGCCGCGCAGGCGCAGCGTCGGGATGCCGAGGATGAGGGCGAAGATGACCGAGCAGACCACCGCGAACAGGATCGCCGCGATGAGCGACAGCCACGACGGCCATCCGAACTGGGTCGTCGGGTCGACGAACCGCGTGAAGATGGCGAAGCCGTAGGCGCCGATCGCCATGAACCCGGCCTGGCCGAAGTTCAGGAGTCCGGCGTAGCCGAAGTGGATGCCGAGGCCGATGGCGGCCAGGGCGTAGGCAGCGGACTCGGCGGAGATGAGATTGCCGAGCGAACCGAGCAGGACGTCGAGCATCAGCCGATCCTCTCCTTGCGACCGAGCACACCCTGCGGCCGCACGAGCAGCACGAGGATGAGGATGACGAGGGCGACCGCGAACCGGAGGTCGCTCGGCAGCCAGAGCGTCGAGACCTCGGTGACGATGCCGATGATGAGCGCGCCGACCAGGGCGCCGAACGCGCTGCCGAGACCGCCGAGCGTGACCGATGCGAAGAGCAGCAGGAGGATGAGGAAGCCCATGTCCCACCGCACGCTCGCGCCGATGAAGTACGCGTACAGCACGCCGGACAGACCCGTGAGCATGCCGGCGATCACCCACACGATGCGGATGACGCGGTCGACGTTGATGCCCGACGCGGCTGCGAGGCCCGCGTTGTCGCTGACCGCGCGCGTCGCCTTGCCGATGCGCGTGCGCGTGAGGAAGTAGGCCACGGCGCCGAGGATGACGACCGAGACGACCATGCTCACGATGTTCGAGACGTTCACGTTGAACGTGCCGAACGAGATGCGCGCCGAGTTGTCGACCGCGAGGGTGCTGCTGCCGCCGCCGAAGAGGAACTGGTAGAAGTACCGCAGCGCGATCGAGAGGCCGATCGTGACGATCAGCACCTGCACGAGGCCGACGCGTCGTCGGCGCAGCGGCTTGAAGATCGCCGCGTCATGCAGCCAGCCGAACGCTCCGCTCGCGATCAGGACGCCGATGATGGCGACCCAGACGGGCAGCCCCAGCGTCGTCGTGAGCAGGAAGAAGGCGAAGCCGCCGAACGTCACCATCTCGCCGTGGGCGAAGTTGTTGACGCCGGTCGTGCCGAAGATCAGCGTGATGCCGATCGCGGCGAGCGCGAGCAGCAGTCCGAAGTTCAGGCCCGTGAAGAGGCGCTGGCCGAGGCGGGACCACGAGAACGAGCTCGAGCTCGAGGTCGACTCGTTCGACTCGGAGCCGCCGTCGTCGCCGCCTCCGTCTCCCGAGCCTGCGCTCGGCGCGGGTGCGAACGAGCCGGGAGCGCCGATGCCGAAGAGCACGCTCTGCGAGCTCGTCGTGCCGAGGGTGAAGTCGCGCGAGATGTGCGCGGGGTTCACCTCGAGCCCGTCGGGGACCGTCGTCTCGTCGATCGACACCGTGTAGTCGCCCGGTCCGGGCGTCGGGATCGACCAGCGGCCGTCGGCGGCCGTGGTGGCCGTGCCTGCGAACCCGTCCGGGCCGGAGGCGTTGATCACGACGCCGGCGATCGGGGTCTGGGGATCGGAGCGCACGATGCCTTGGAACTGGTACGCGCTCCCCGAGTCCGAGGGCGGGGCGGTCGCGTCGGCGGGGGGTGCCCCGAGTCCGAGCGCGACGGCGAGTGCGGCGAGCAGCGCAGGGATGGCGAGCCACCACCTGGCCGGTCGGAGCGTCTTCTCCACATGTCCTCCAGTGGTCCGTGGCGCAGCCCGAGGGGAATGCGAGAGGCTGGGTGCCTGTTGCACGGTGGAGTCACCATAGCCCGGTGACGGTGTCGAGCATGTTTCGAGTTCTGCCCGAAGCGTGACTCGGGACCGAATCGTTACTCGTACGATGGATGGCGATGGATACGCGCGACCCGTTCGGCTTCACCGGCCTCACCTACGACGACGTCATGCTGCTCCCGGGCCGCACCGACGTCATCCCGAGCGAGGCGGACACCTCGACCTGGCTCTCCCGCCGCATCCGGCTGTCCGTGCCGCTCGTCTCGAGCGCCATGGACACCGTGACCGAGGAGCGCATGGCGATCGCCATGGCGCGCCAGGGCGGCATCGGCATCGTGCACCGCAACCTCGCGATCGCGGATCAGGCGGCGATCGTCGACCGCGTGAAGCGGTCGGAGTCGGGCATGATCACCGACCCCGTGACGATCGGACCCGACGCGACGGTCGCCGAGGTCGACGCGATCTGCGGCCAGTACAAGGTCTCGGGTCTGCCGGTCGTCGACGAGTCCGGCCACCTGCTCGGCATCATCACGAACCGCGACATGCGCTTCGTGGCGCGCGCCGACGGGCCGACGACGCTCGTGCGCGACGTCATGACGCCCGCGCCCCTCACGACGGCGCCCGTGGGCACGTCCCGCGAGGACGTCCTCGAGATCTTCCGTCGCTCCAAGCTCGAGAAGCTGCCCCTCGTGCACGAGGACGGCCGCCTCGCGGGGCTCATCACGATCAAGGACTTCGACAAGGTCGAGCAGTACCCCTTCGCGACGAAGGACGAGCACGGCCGCCTGCGCGTGGGCGCGGCGATCGGCTTCTTCGGCGACGCGTACGAGCGTGCCGAGGCGCTGCTCGAGGCGGGCGTCGACGCCATCGTCGTCGACACGGCGAACGGCGAGAGCCAGGGCGTCATCGACATCGTCCACCGGCTCAAGGCCGACTCGCGGTTCGACGCCGTCGACATCATCGGCGGCAACGTCGCGACCCGCGAGGGCGCCCAGGCGCTCGTCGACGCGGGCGTCGACGCCGTCAAGGTGGGCGTCGGTCCCGGATCCATCTGCACGACGCGCGTGGTGTCGGGCGTGGGCGTGCCGCAGGTGACGGCCGTGTACGAGGCGTCGCTCGCCGCGACGCCCGCGGGCGTGCCGGTGATCGCCGACGGCGGCCTGCAGTACTCGGGCGACATCGCGAAGGCGCTCGTCGCCGGTGCGTCGTCGGTCATGCTCGGCTCGCTGCTCGCAGGCACCGACGAGAGCCCCGGCGACCTCGTGCTCATCAACGGCAAGCAGTTCAAGACCTACCGCGGCATGGGCTCGCTCGGCGCGATGCAGACGCGCGGCACGAAGACCTCGTACTCGCGCGACCGGTACTTCCAGGCCGACGTGCCCTCCGACGAGCAGCTCATCGCCGAGGGCATCGAGGGTCAGGTGCCGTACCGCGGTCCGCTCGCGACCGTCGCGTACCAGCTCTCGGGCGGCCTGCGGCAGTCGATGTTCTACGTCGGCGGCCGCACGATCCCCGAGCTGCAGGCGAAGGGTCGCTTCGTGCGCATCACCGCCGCCGGCCTCAAGGAGTCGCACCCCCACGACATCCAGATGGTCGTGGAGGCGCCGAACTACCGGCGCTGACCCGCGCGGAGCGGCACCCACCCCGCTCGCGTCTCGAGGTGCGGTTGCGGCCTCGAGGGGCTGTTGCATCGGCCCCTCGGTGCAGCAAGCGCACCTCGGAACGCTGTCGGGTGTGCGCAACGCACCTCGGGACGCCACGGTGGGCGGTTCCACAGGGGCCGCCCGTGCACAGGCCGTGCGCTCGTGGCGACGGCGCGCCCGCGAGGCGCGCATCCTCGCGGGCATGGATGACCGTCTCGAGCTCGTGCACACCCAGGCAGTCACGCCGCTCGGCGTCGTGCCGTCGCGAGCCCGGTCGCTGCAGCGCGTGCGACGAGGCGCGTACGTCGACGCCGCCGCGCACGGGGACGCCACGCCCGAGGCCCGGTATCTCGCACGGATCCGCGCCGTCGCGCTCGCTCGGCCCGGCATCGTCATGGCGCTCGAGTCCGCCGCCATCCTCCACGGACTGCCGATCGGCCTGGAGCCCGCGTACGTCTTCAGCACGGGCGATCCCTCCATGTCGGGCGCACGCGCGGGCGTGCGCAGCTCGCATCTGCCGATCCCACCCGAGCACGTGGCCGAGGTCGACGGCATCCGCTGCTCGAGCGTGGCCTGGACGCTCGCCGACCTCGGCAGGCGGCGGGGGCCGCTCGAGGCGGTGCCGGCGATGGACGCCGCGCTGCGGGACCGGTTCGCGACGAGCGATGACGTCGAGCACGCGCTGGCGGCCCAGAGCACGCGCGGCCGCGCGCGAGCGCGGTGGTCGAACGCGTTCGCGAACGCAGGCGCGGAGTCGGTCGGGGAGTCCCGCAGCCGGGTGGCGATCGCGCTGCTCGGCTTCCCGGCACCCGAGCTCCAGGTCGTCGTGCGCACCACGATCGGCGAGGTGCGCGCGGACTTCGGCTGGCGACTCGACGATGGCCTGCTGGTCGGCGAGTTCGATGGCCTCGTGAAGTACGGCACCCTCGCCGCGGCGGCCGGCAGGTCGGGCACCGACGCGCTCGTCGCCGAGAAGCGCCGAGAGGATGCGCTGCGCCGCGTCGCACGGGTGTGCAGGTGGACGTGGGACGACGTCCTGCATCCGGCCCGCCTCCGCGCCATCCTGCTGGCAGCCGGGCTGCCGCACCGGGACGCGGTGCTGCCACCGGGCGTCCGCTGGCGCGCCTGACCCCCTGCTGCGAGGTGCGCTTGCTGCGACGAGGTGCGGATGTAGCAGCCCCTTGGTGCAGCAGGCCCACCTCGGAAGAGAGGAGAGCGCGGCGCTGGGGGAGGGCTGCCGGGAGGGTTGACGGGAGGGTTGCGACCGGCGCAGACGCGATATATCGTGAGGGAGAGACGCGATATATCGCGATTGGGACGAGCAGAGGAGCCGCCGTGGAGGCGAACCAGCACGAGGCGCCGTTCGACGGCGCGACGCCCGCGGACTCGAGCGCCGAGCGGTGGACGATCCGCCCGGGCGAGAGCCGCACGATCACGCTCGAGGGCGTGCGCAGGCTCAAGGTCGGCGTCATCGCCGGCAGCGTCGACGTCGTGGGGCACGACGAGCCGTGGGCGCGGGTCGAGGTCCACCGCGTCGACGGCCGAGACCTCGAGGTCTCGCTCGACGACGGGGCGCTCGCGGTCGCGCATCCGCTGCTGCGCTGGTCGAACCTCCTCGAGTCGCTGAAGTCGCTCGGCGGCGAGCGCGGGCGCGTCGAGGTCAGCATCCTCGTGCCGCGCGGCACCCGGCTCACCTACGGGCAGGTGTCGGCGGAGGGGCTCGTCACGGGCCTGACCGCGGGGGCCGACGTCAGCACCGTCTCCGGCGCCGTGCAGCTCGACGGCGTCGTCGGCGCGCTGCAGGTCAACACCGTCAGCGGTGACGTCGAGGCGACCGGGGTCGACGGCGACCTGCAGGTGCACAGCGTGAGCGGCGACGTCACGGCCTCCGGCGCCTCCCCGCGCGTGGGGATCGACACCGTGAGCGGCGACGTGCTGCTCGACCTCCACGGCCCCGTGCGGTCCGTGTCGATCAACGGCGTCTCGTCCGACGCGACGATCCGCGTCGACCAGGGCGTCGCGGCCGAGGTCGTCACGAACACCGTGAGCGGATCGGGGAGCATCTTCGGCGCTCGCATGCCCAAGCGCGGCGGGCGCCACACGGAGCCCGGCCTCGGTGAGGCGGCCCGCGTGAGCCTCAACTCGGTCTCGGGCGACCACACGGTCGTGCGCCGATGAGCCCCGTCTTCGCGCACGGCGCCCTGCGCCTGTACCTGCTGGCGCTGCTCGCGGAGTCGCCGATGCACGGCTACGAGGTCATGCAGGCGCTCGAGCGTCGTTTCGGCGGCACCTACCAGCCCTCCGCCGGCACGATCTACCCGCGCCTGTCGCGGCTCGAGGAGGAGGGGCTCGTCGCCAAGCACGCCGACGGGCGTCGCACGCGCTACGAGATCACGGATGCCGGACGCGCGCATCTCGCCGAGCGGGAGGGCGAGCTCGACGCCCTCGAGACCGAGATCGGCGATTCGGTGCGACGCCTCGCCGACGAGGTCCGCGGCGGCGTGCGCGATGCCATGCGCACGCTGCGCGCCGACCTCGC
>NZ_BAAAQT010000005.1:0-82861 GCF_039531815.1 Agrococcus versicolor
CGCCCGACGCGGCGGGCGGCTGGGTCGCGGACGACCCCTGCGCGCGGGCCGCGGTCGTCGCCGCGGCGAACGGCGCCGTCGTCGCGACATGCGGGCTCGAGGGCGTCGAGGCGACCGTCGCGGTCGTCGACGCGGGCGGCCTGCCGATCGCCGGGCGCGCGACGGCGGGGCCCGCGCGGCGACGACCGCCGCGTCACCTGCGGGGACGCCTGCGGCGAACGCGTGCGCGGTGCCCTCCTGCCGCGCATGTATGGTGAGGGCGCGTTCAGCGGGAAGGGAAGTGCGTTGGCAGACGGAACCAAGCTCGTCATCGTCGAGAGCCCCGCGAAGGGCAAGACGATCGAGCGATACCTCGGCGAGGGCTACAAGGTCATGGCCTCCGTCGGGCACATCCGCGACCTCGTGAGTCCGCGCGATCTCCCCGCAGACATGAAGAAGGGGCCGTTCGGCAAGTTCGCCGTCGACGTCGACTCGGCCTTCGAGCCGTACTACGTCGTCAACGACGACAAGCGCAAGACGGTCACCGACCTCAAGAAGGCCCTCAAGGACGCCGACGAGCTCATCCTCGCGACGGATGAGGACCGCGAGGGCGAGGCCATCGCGTGGCACCTCCTCGAGGTGCTGAAGCCCAAGGTCCCCGTGCAGCGCATGGTCTTCCACGAGATCACGAAGGAGGCCATCGAGCACGCGCGCGACAACACGCGCCAGCTCGACATGGACCTCGTCGACGCGCAGGAGACCCGCCGCATCCTCGACCGCCTCTACGGCTACGAGGTCAGCCCCGTGCTGTGGCGCAAGGTGCGGCAGGGCCTGTCGGCCGGCCGCGTGCAGTCGCCCACCGCGCGCCTCATCGTCGACCGCGAGCGCGAGCGCATGGCGTTCGTCCCCGCGGCGTACTGGAGCCTCGCCGCGACGTTCGACGCGCAGGGCAAGCACTTCCTCGCCCGCCTCGTGCGCCTCGACGGCGCACGCGTCGCCACGGGATCCGACTTCGACGACCGCGGCCAGGTCAAGGGCGTGCGCACGATCCTCGACGCCGAGGCCGCTGCGGCGCTCGGCGACGAGCTCGAGCGGTCGTCGTTCACGGTCTCCGGCGTCGAGTCGAAGCCGTACCGGCGTCGCCCGTCGCCGCCGTTCACGACCTCGACGCTGCAGCAGGAGGCCGGCCGCAAGCTGCGCTTCTCCGCCAAGCAGACGATGTCGGTCGCGCAGTCGCTCTACGAGAACGGCTACATCACCTACATGAGGACGGACTCGCCCTCGCTCTCCGCGCAGGCGATCAACGCCGCGCGCAACCAGGCGCAGTCGCTCTACGGCGACGGCTCCGTGCCGCCCGCGCCGCGCCTCTACTCCGGCAAGTCGAAGTCGGCGCAGGAGGCCCACGAGGCCATCCGCCCCGCCGGCGACGCGTTCCAGACGCCGAAGTCGCTCGCGAGCCGCCTCACCGACAACGAGTCGCGCCTCTACGACCTCATCTGGAAGCGCACGGTCGCGAGCCAGATGATCGACGCGACGGGGCAGACCGCGACGATCACGATCGCCTCCGACGCCACGAGCCGCGGCGTCGCCGAGTTCACCGCCTCGGGCACCGTCATCACCGAGCCCGGCTTCCTGCAGGCGTACGAGGAGGGCAAGGACGTCGACCGGTACGCCGACGACGCCGAGCAGGATGCGACGCTGCCCGACGTGCAGGCGAAGGACGCCCTCGGCCTCGAGCGGCTCGACCGCAAGGACCACGTCACGACCCCGCCCCCGCGCTACACGGAGGCGAGCCTCGTCAAGGCGCTCGAGGAGCTCGAGATCGGTCGCCCGTCGACGTACGCGTCGATCATCGACACCATCGTGCGCCGCGGCTTCGTCACGGTGCGCGGCGGCGCGCTCGTGCCCGAGTGGATCGCGTTCGCGACGATCAACCTGCTCGAGGAGCACCTCGGCCAGTACGTCGACTACGACTTCACCGCCGAGATGCTCGCCGACCTCGACCGCATCGCCGACGGCGACGCCGACCGCGTCGAGTGGCTGTCGCGCTTCTACCGCGGGCACGACGGCAAGCCGGGCCTGCGCGACGTCGTCGGCAACCTCGGCGAGATCGACGCGCGCGCGGTCAACTCGATCGACATCGGCGAGGGCATCACGCTCCGCGTCGGCCAGTACGGCCCCTACCTCGAGCGCACCGACGAGCAGGGCACGATCCAGCGCGCCAACGTGCCCGAGGAGCTCACGCCCGACGAGCTCACGCTCGAGCGCGCCACCGAGCTGCTCGACGCGCCGCCCGTCGAGGAGCGCGTGCTCGGCGAGCACCCCGAGACGGGGCAGTCGATCATCGTCAAGGACGGCCGGTTCGGCCCGTACGTGCAGGAGCTCGTCCCCGAGAGCACGGCCGAGCCCGAGCTGACGAAGACGGGCAAGCCCAAGAAGGCGCCGAAGCCGCCCAAGCCGCGCACCGCATCGCTCTTCAAGTCGATGTCGCCCGAGACGGTCGACCTCGACACGGCGGTGCAGCTGCTGTCGCTGCCGCGCACCATCGGCATCGACCCGGAGTCCGAGGTGCCCATCACGGTGCGCAACGGCCGCTACGGCCCGTTCATCACGAAGGGCGACGAGACGCGCTCGCTCGACAGCGAGGACGAGATCTTCACGATCACGCTCGAGCAGGCGCTCGAGAAGCTCGCGCAGCCGAAGTACGGCGCCCGCAGGCAGTCGTCGGCGCTCGCCGAGTTCGACGCGGATCCCGTCAGCGGCAAGCCGATCAAGGTGAAGGACGGCCGGTTCGGCCCGTACGTCACCGACGGCGAGACGAACGCGACGATCCCGCGCGGCGAGGAGGTCTCGGCCGTCACGTTCGAGCGTGCCGTCGAGCTGCTGCAGATCAAGCGCGAGAAGGGCCCGGTCAAGAAGCCGGCGAAGAAGCCCGCGGCGAAGCGCCGCCCCGCCGCCAAGAAGTAGCCCGGTGGCAGCGATGTCCGGCGTCTTCATCACGCTCGAGGGTGGCGACGGCGCCGGCAAGTCGACGCAGTCGTCGCTGCTCGCGGCGTGGCTGCGCGAGGCCGGCCGCGAGGTCGTGACGACGCGCGAGCCCGGCGGCACCGAGCTCGGCGTCGAGATCCGCCATCTCGTGCAGCATCGTCGCGGCCACGTCGCCCCGCGCGCCGAGGCGCTGCTCTACGCCGCCGATCGCGCGCATCACGTCGCGACGCTCGTGCGACCCGCGCTCGAGCGCGGGGCCGTCGTGCTGCAGGACCGCTACCTCGACTCGTCGATCGCGTACCAGGGGGCGGGGCGCGTGCTCGGCGCCGACGAGGTGCGCGAGCTCTCCCTCTGGGCGGCCGACGGCCTGCTGCCCGACCTCACGGTCCTGCTCGACCTCGACCCCGAGGAGGGGCGCCGCCGCATGGCGTCCCGCGCGGATGCGCCGTACGACCGCCTCGAGGCCGCGCCGGACGACTTCCACGCCCGCGTGCGCCGGCAGTACCTCGCGCTCGCGGCGAGCGAGCCGGCGCGCTTCCTCGTCGTCGACGCCGCCGCCGACCCCGACGCGATCCACGCTCGCGTGCGCGAGGGCGTCGCCGGGCTGCTGGAGGCCTGACGTGGCGGATCCCTGGGGCGACATCATCGGCCAGGACGACGCCGTCGCGACCCTGCGTCGTGCCGCCGCCGCGCCCGACTCGTCGGCCATGACGCACGCGTGGCTCATCACCGGCCCGCCAGGATCGGGCCGCTCGAACCTCGCGTTCGCCTTCGCGTCGTCGCTGCTGTCGCCTCCCGGCACCATCGACGAGCGCGTGCACGTGCAGGTGACGGCGCGGACGCATCCCGACCTCGTCGTGCTCGCGACCGAGGGCGTGCTCATCTCGATCGACGCCGCGCGCGAGGCCGTGCAGCGCGCGTCGATGTCGCCGGCGACGTCGCGGCATCGCGTCGTGGTCGTCGAGGACGCCGATCGCATGACCGAGCGCACGTCGAACACGCTGCTCAAGGCGCTCGAGGAGCCGCCCGAGGACACGGTGTGGATCCTGTGCGCGCCCGGCGAGAGCGACCTGCTGCCGACCATCCGCTCGCGCGTGCGCACCGTGTCGCTCGGCGTGCCCGACGCCGACGCCGTCGCCCGGCTGCTCGTCGAGCGCGACGGCGTCGACCCCGCGCTCGCGGCGCAGGTCGCGCGCGAGGCGCAGAGCCACATCGGCATGGCGCGCAGGCTCGCCACGAGCGAGGAGGCGCGCGCGCGTCGCGCCGAGACGCTCGACGTCGCGCTGCGCGTGCAGACGGCCGGGCACGCGGTGCTCGCGGCTGCGCGGTACGTCGAGATCGCCGGCGCCGACGCCGAGGCGCTCGGCACCGAGCAGGACGCCGCCGAGCGCGACCAGGTGCTGCGGCAGCTCGGCATCGCACCGGGCGGCACCGTGCCGCCGCAGCTGCGGAAGCAGCTGCGCGAGCTCGAGGAACGGCAGAAGGGGCGGGCCAGGCGCGGCCTGCGCGACGGCGTCGACCGCATCCTCGTCGACCTGCTGTCGCTCTTCCGCGACATCCTGCTGACGCAGCTCGGCGTCGCGCACGAGCTCGTCAACGCGGCGCAGCGCGCGCGCATCGAGGAGGCGGCACGCGGCCGGCGACCCGAGGACACCCTCGCGGTGCTCGACGGCATCCAGCTCGCCCGCGAGCGCATCGAGGCGAACGTCCCGCCGCTGCTGTCGCTCGAGGCGCTGCTCGTCGTCATCGCATCGCCCGACGATCGCCGCTGACGCGCCTGGCGCACGGATCGTCCCCGTAGCATGAGCGCGGACGAAGGGACTCCCATGGCTTCGATGCTCCGTCGCGGCGGCTCGGCCGCAGCGCTCGCCGCCGCGGTCGCGATCGTGCTCTCCGGCTGCATCGTGCTGCCGCCGGCCATCGGCCCGGGCCCCGGCCCCGGTGGCGGCAGCGGCCCCACGACGTCGCCGGACGGCTCCGGCCTGCTCGACTTCACGCCCACGGGCGAGGACGTCGACGCGGCGCTCGAGCCGTACTACGGGCAGGACGTCGACTGGACGCTGTGCGACGCCGGCTACACGTGCGGCACGATCGACGCCCCCATGGACTGGTTCGCGCCCGAGGACGGGCGCTCGATCGAGGTCAGCATGATCGTGCGGCCCGCCGACGGCGAGGTGTGGGGCTCGATGCTCTACAACCCCGGCGGCCCCGGCGGCTCGGGCCTCGAGTACGTGCGCGACTACGCCGAGTACCTGCTGGCCCCCGAGGTGCTCGAGCACTACAACCTCGTGGGCTTCGACCCCCGCGGCGTCGGGCAGTCGACGCCCATCACGTGCTACGACGACCCCGCGTTCCTGTACGACTACCTCTACGAGATCCCCGAGGGGCCGGCGCCCGAGCCGCTGTCGGACGAGGACCTGCAGCAGCAGCTCGACGCCGGCGCCGAGTTCGCCGACGCCTGCCTCCAGTTCACGGGCGAGGCGCTCGAGTTCATGGGCACCGAGCAGGCCGCGAGCGACATGGACCTCATCCGGGCGCTGCTGGGCGAGGAGCGCCTCCAGTACCTCGGCGTCTCGTACGGCACGCTGCTCGGCGCGACCTACGCCGACCTCTTCCCGCAGCACGTCGGCCGCTTCGTGCTCGACGCCGCCGTCGCGCCCGACGCGTCGGACGCCGACGGCACGATCTTCCAGGCGGGCGGGTTCGAGCTCGCCCTGCGCAACTGGATGGCCGACTGCCTGAGCGTGGGCTCGTGCCCGTTCGACGCCCCCGATGCCGACGCCGGCATGCAGCAGATCGGCGCGTTCCTCGACGGGCTCGAGGCGGCGCCGCTGCCGGCGAGCGACGGTCGGCAGCTCGGCTCGTCGTCGATGTTCACGGCCATCGCGGCGAACCTCTACTCGCCGTCGCAGTGGTCGACGCTGCGCTCGGTCTTCGCCGACGCGATCGCCGGCGATCCCGACTCGGCGCTCGCCGAGTCCGACCGCTACTACGGCGTGAACCCCGACGGCACCTTCGCCGACAACTCGTTCGAGGCGCTCATCGGCGTCAACTGCCTCGACGCGCCGCCCGTGACGGACTTCGAGGACGTGCGTGCGAACGCCACGCGCATCCAGGAGGTCGCGCCCACGCTGTGGGAGGACTTCACGGGCATGTCGATCTGCGCGTCGTGGCCGTTCGAGGCGACGCGCGAGCCCCACGTCATCACGGCGCCCGGTGCCGAGCCCATCGTCGTCATCGGCGGTCGCAACGATCCCGCGACGCCGTACGAGCAGTCCGTCTCGCTCGCCGACCAGCTCGAGAGCGGCGTGCTCATCTCAGTCGACGCCGAGGGGCACTCGCAGTACAACCTCGGCAACGCCTGCGTCGACGAGCCGGTCAACGCGTACTTCCTGACGGGCGCGGCTCCGACGGACGACCTCGACTGCTGATCGCCAGGCGGATTCGCTGCAACCTTGCAGCGACTGCAACAATGGAGCCATGACGGACGACGGCCTCCGCGCGCGCAAGCGGCGCGCCACGAGCGCGGCGATCCAGCGCGCCGCGCTCGAGCTCGCCCTCGAGCTCGGCGACCTCCATCCGACGGTCGACGCGATCGCCGCCCGCGCCGACGTCAGCCCGCGCACGTTCTTCAACTACTTCGCCACCCGCGACGAGGCGCTCGTGGGGGAGCCGATGCGCTTCCCCGAGGATGCCGACCCGAGCGTGGGCGACGACCTGCTCGACATGCTCGAGACGACGGCGCTGCGCGTGCTGGGCGATCGCGAGCTCGACCGCGACCTCATCCTGCTGCGCCGCGACGTCATGCGGCAGCATCCCGAGCTCTTCGCCCGGCGCATCATGCAGAGCCACGAGATCGAGCAGCACCTCGTGCGCCTCGCCGAGCGCCGCGCCGAGCTCGACGGCAGCGATCGGCCGCTCGAGCGCGGACGCATCGCGGCGCTCGTGGCCATGGGCGCGCTGCGCGCCGGCTGGATGCGCTGGGTCGACCGAGCCGGCGCCGAGACCCTCGACGACGCCGTGCGTGCGACCTTCGCCGAGGTGCGCCGCATGGTGCGCCAGGCGAGCATCGTCTGACCGGGCGCGAGCCCCACGTCGCGGGGTGGTCACAGTCCTGTCACGACCTCGCCATCTCGACGATCCAGCGCCCCGGGCGCGGGTAGCGTACGGGGAACGCGTGCTCGCCGTCGATCGAGGTCGACGGCCGTCCCCACGCATCCCCGCACCAGGACCCAGGAGGTCACCGTGTCCCGACCCGCAACCCGGCGCCGCGTCATCGCGGCGCTCGCAGGTGGCACAGCAGCCGTCGTCGCGCTCGTCGGCTGCGTGCAGAGCGACCGCGACGAGCCCGCAGCGGGCGGCGAGGGCGGCGACGTCGACTCGACGTTCGTGTTCGCCGCATCCGCCGACCCCGCGAGCCTCGACCCCGCGTTCGCGAGCGACGGCGAGTCGTTCCGCGTCTCGCGGCAGATCTTCGAGGGCCTCGTCGGCGTCGAGGCCGGCACGGCCGACCCCGCTCCGCTGCTCGCCGAGAGCTGGGAGCAGTCGGACGACGGCCTCTCGTACACGTTCCAGCTGCAGGACGGCGTGACGTTCCACGACGGCACCGACTTCGACGCCACCGCGGTGTGCGCGAACTTCGACCGCTGGTACAACTTCACGGGCGTCGCGCAGGCCGAGAGCATGGCCTACTACTACACGAGCCTCTTCAAGGGCTACGCCGACAGCCCCGAGGACGCGGTCTACGACTCGTGCGCCGTCGACGACGACCTCGTCGCGACCGTCACGCTCGCGCAGCCCTTCGCCGGCTTCATCTCCGCCCTGTCGCTGCCCGCCTTCGCGATGCAGAGCCCCGCAGCGCTCGAGGAGTTCGGCGCCGACGACGTCGGCGGCACCGAGGAGGCCCCGACGCTCAGCGAGTACGCCAACGG
This sequence comes from Agrococcus versicolor, assembly GCF_039531815.1. Lineage (NCBI taxonomy): Bacteria > Bacillati > Actinomycetota > Actinomycetes > Micrococcales > Microbacteriaceae > Agrococcus > Agrococcus versicolor. The sequence goes on from NZ_BAAAQT010000005.1 coordinate 7,899, forward strand.
CCACCCCGTCGGCACCGGTCCGTTCCAGTTCGAGGCATGGGAGCGCGGCGCGCAGCTCGAGCTCAGCGCCTACGGCGACTACTGGGGCGACCAGGGCCAGGTCCAGGAGATCATCTTCCGCGTCATCGACGACCCGACCGCACGCCGCCAGGCGCTCGAGGCCGGCGACATCGACGGCTACGACCTCGTGAGCCCCGCGGACGCCTCGGCGCTCGAGGAGGACGGCTACCTCATCGAGTCGCGCGACCCGTTCACGATCCTCTACCTGGGCATGAACCAGCAGGTGCCCGAGCTGCAGGACCCGCGCGTGCGCCAGGCGATCACGATGGCGATCGACCGCGACCAGCTCGTGTCGCAGACGCTGCCCGAGGGCACCGAGGTCGCCAACCAGTTCATCCCGCCGTCGGTCGCCGGCTACAACGACGACATCACCGAGTACGCCTACGACCCGGACGCGGCCCGTGCGCTGCTCGCCGACGCCGGCTACCCGGACGGCTTCACGGTGCAGTTCAACTACCCGACGAACGTCTCGCGTCCGTACATGCCGAACCCGGAGGAGATCTTCACGAACCTCTCCGCGCAGCTCGAGGAGGTCGGCATCACGGTCGACCCGCAGCCGAACGCCTGGTCGCCCGACTACCTCGACCGCATCCAGGGCGGTGCCGACCACGGTCTGCACCTGCTCGGCTGGACGGGCGACTACAACGACACCGACAACTTCCTCGGCGTCTTCTTCGGCAGCCAGTCCAACGAGTGGGGCTTCGACAACCAGCAGCTGTTCGACGACCTGGCCGCCGCGCGTGCGGAGCCGGACCTCGACGCGCAGATCCCGCTGTACGAGGCCATCAACGAGGAGGTCGCGACGTTCGCCCCCGGCGTGCCGCTCGCGCACCCGGCCCCCTCGCTCGCCTTCTCCGAGCGCGTCGAGTCGTACCCGACGAGCCCGGTGAACGACGAGGTGTTCAACCTGATCGAGCTGTCGTCGTAGTCTCGACGAGCGCATGATCCTGGGCGGGAGGGGCCGAACGGCCCCTCCCGCCTCATCCTGACGAAAGGCCTCCGTGCTCCGAGTCATCGGCAAGCGGCTCCTGCTCCTCGTCCCGACCCTCGTCGGGCTGAGCCTGCTGCTGTTCCTGTGGGTCCGCGCCCTCCCGGGCGGACCCGCCACCGCGCTCCTCGGCGAGCGCGCGACGCCCGAGGCGGTCGAGCGCATCAACGCGCTCTACGGCTTCGACCGCCCGCTCTGGGAGCAGTACGTCACCTACATGGGGCGACTGCTCACGGGCGACTTCGGCGTCTCGATCGAGACGGGCAGGCCCGTGCTCGAGGAGTTCGCGCGCCGGTTCCCGGCGACGCTCGAGCTCGCGACGTTCGCGATCCTCTTCGCCGTGCTCATCGGGGTGCCGCTCGGCTACCTCGCGGCCAAGCACTACGGCCGCGCGATCGACCACGGCTCCGTCGTGCTGAGCCTGCTCGGCATCGTCGTGCCCGTCTTCTTCCTCGCGTTCATCCTCAAGTACCTCTTCGCGGTGCAGCTCGGCTGGTTCCCGCCGGACGGCAGGCAGGATCCGCGCATCGACGCGACGCACTTCACGGGCTTCTGGGTGCTCGACGGGTTCCTCACCGGCGAGCTCGACGCCGCCGGCGACGCGTTCCTGCACCTCGTGCTCCCCGGCATCGCGCTCGGCACCATCCCGCTCGCGATCATCGTGCGCATCACCCGCGCGAGCGTCCTCGACGTGCTCGGCGCCGACTACGTGCGCACCGCGCGGTCGAAGGGCATCCTCGAGTCGACGATCCGCGACCGCTTCGTGCTCCGCAACGCCATGCTGCCGGTCGTCACGACCATCGGCCTGCAGGTGGGGCTGCTGATCTCCGGCGCCGTGCTCACCGAGACCGTCTTCGCCTTCAGCGGCGTCGGGCAGTTCCTCGCGTCCGCGATCTTCTCGCGCGACTTCCCCGTGCTGCAGGGCTTCATCCTGTTCATCGCCGTCGGCTACGCGCTCATCAACCTCGTCGTCGACGTCAGCTACTCGTTCATCGACCCCAGGGTGCGTGTCCAGTGAGCGCCGTCCTCCCTCCCACGAGCGGCGCGAGCGTCGCCCCCGACCCGCAGGAGCCGAAGGGTCCCGTCCGCCGCGAGGCGGGCACGAGCGTGTGGGGTGCGGCCTTCGCGCGGCTGCGCCGCAACCCGCAGGCCATCGTCGGCGCCGCGATCGTCGGCCTCTTCGTCCTCGTCGCGATCCTCGCGCCCGTCCTCGCCCCCTACGCGGGCACGGCGCTGCCCGGTCGTGGCGAGATCACGCCCACGAGCATCCCGGTGCCCGGCGAGCTCGCGCAGTTCCCGCTCGGCCTCGACCGCTTCGGCGGCGACGTGCTGTCGAAGCTCATCTGGGGCGCGCAGGCGTCGCTGCTCATCGGCCTCGTCTCGACGGCGCTCGGGCTCGCGGGCGGCATGCTGCTCGGCCTGATCGCCGCGGGCTTCGGCGGCTGGGTCGACAACCTCGTCATGCGCCTGGTCGACATCCTGCTCTCGGTGCCGAACCTGCTGCTCGCCGTCTCGATCGCCGCGGTGCTCGGGCAGACGCCCGCCGCCGTCATGATCGCGATCGGTGCGAGCCAGGTGCCGATCTTCGCGCGCCTGCTGCGCTCGTCGATGCTGCAGCAGCGCTCGGCCGACTACGTGCTCGCCGCGCAGACGCTCGGCCTGTCGCGCCGCTCGATCACGATGAGCCACGTCCTGCCGAACTCGCTCGGTCCGGTCGTCGTGCAGGCGACCCTCGCGCTCGCCACCGCCGTCATCGACGCGGCGGCACTGTCGTTCCTCGGCCTCGGCGGCGGTCGCCCCGAGACCGCGGAGTGGGGCCGCATGCTGACCTACGCGCAGAACGAGCTCGCGATCGCGCCGCACCTGGCGTTCCTGCCCGGCATCTGCATCGCGATCACGGCGCTCGGCTTCACGCTCTTCGGCGAGTCGCTGCGCGAGGCGCTCGACCCGCGGCAGCGCAAGGCGTAGCCCGTCGTCCGCCGCCGGCGCGGCTCGCCCGTCGGCGGGCGGCGCCGGTCGCCGCGACGCGGCACGACGGTCGTCGCGCCCCCGCGGCCGGGGTCAGGCCGCGCCGAGCTCCGCGCCCGGGATGGATGCCAGCAGCTGCCGCGTGTACGGGTGCCGCGGGTTCTGGAAGAGCTCCTCGCTCGGCGCCTGCTCGACGATCTCGCCGCGCTGCATGACCGCGACGTGGTCGCTGATGAGGCGCACGACCGCGAGGTCGTGGGAGATGAACAGGTACGACAGGCCGAGCTCGCGCTGCAGCTCGCCGAGCAGGTGCAGGATCTGCGACTGCACGAGCACGTCGAGCGCCGAGACCGGCTCGTCGCACACGACGAGGTCGGGCTTGAGCGCGAGGGCGCGCGCGATCGCGACGCGCTGCCGCTGGCCCCCGGAGAGCTCGCCGGGGTAGCGGCGCAGCATCGACTGCGGCAGCGACACCTGATCCATGAGCTCGGCGACGCGCGCGCGCCGCTCGGCGCGCGAGCCCCTGCGGTAGGCGTCGAGCGGCTCGCCGACGATGCGCCCGATCGTGAACGAGGGGTTGAGCGACGAGTAGGGGTCCTGGAAGACGGGCTGCACGCGCTGGCGGAAGTCGCGCAGCGCCTCGCCCTTGAGGCCCGCGATCTCCTGGCCGTCGAAGAGCATCGAGCCCGACGTGGGCTCGACGGCCTTCAGCAGCATCCGCGCCGTCGTCGTCTTGCCCGAGCCGGACTCGCCGACGATCGCGACGGTCGAGCCGCGGGGGATGACGAACGAGACGTCCTTCGCGGCGGTGAAGTCGTCGCCGCCGCGCACGGGGTAGACCTTCGTGAGCTCGCGCACCTCGACGATGTTGTCGGCGGCGGCGGGCGCCTCCTCGCCCTCGGGACGGTGCTCGATGACCTGGGCGCGCGCGGCGGCGACGCTCGGCGCCGCGGCGACGAGGGCCTTCGTGTACTCGTGCTGCGGGCGCTGGAGGATGTCGGCGGCGGGGCCGGCCTCGACGACGCGGCCGCGGTGCATGACGACGACCTTCGACGCGCGCTCGGCGGCGAGGCCCAGGTCGTGCGTGATGAGCAGCACGCTCGTGCCGAGCTCCTCGGTGAGGCGGCCGATCTGGTCGAGGATCGTGCGCTGCACCGTGACGTCGAGCGCGCTCGTGGGCTCGTCGGCGATGAGCAGGCGGGGCGCGCAGGCGAGGCCGATCGCGATGAGCGCGCGCTGCCGCATGCCGCCGGAGAACTCGTGCGGATACTGCCTCGCGCGCGCCTCGCCGTCGGGCAGGCCCGCGGCCGACAGGGCCTCGACGACCTTCGCGCCGACGTCGCGGCGCGTCGCCTTGCCGTGGGCGAGGAGCGTCTCGGCGACCTGGGTGCCGATCTTCGAGACCGGGTTGAGGTTCGACATCGGGTCCTGCGGCACCATGCCGATCTGCGCGCCGCGGATGGCGCGCATCCTCGCCTCGGGGAGGCCGACGAGCTCGCGCCCGTCGAGCTGGATGCTGCCGCCCGCGATCGTCGCGTTCGACGCGAGCAGGCGGATGATCGCCATGGCGGTCGTCGACTTGCCGGAGCCCGACTCGCCGACGATCGCGACGGTCTCGCCCGCCTCGATGTCGAAGGAGACGTCCTGCACGGCCTCGACGGTGCCCGCCATCGTGCGGAAGGACACGCGCAGGTCGCGCACGCGCAGCAGCGGCGCTGCGGCGTCGGGCGTCGCGTCGCGGGCGGTGGCGGGCTCGACGGGCTCGGCTGCGGGCTCGGTCATGGAGCAATCCTGCCCGACGCGCGGCGACGCCGCGTCGCGCACCGTCGGATCGTCACACGACCGTAGCCTTGCGCCGGTCCGAGGTGCGCGAGCGGGACGCGAGCACCCGCGAAGTTTGCTAGCATTGCTGATCGTGCCGCGTGCGGCACATGCCGCCCTAGCTCAGTTGGCAGAGCGATTCACTCGTAATGAATAGGTCGAGGGTTCGATTCCCTCGGGTGGCTCCGGACAGGAAGGGCCCTCGCCCAGGCGGGGGCCCTTCCGCATGTCCCGGGCGACGCGACGGTCCTCGCGGGCGGAGGGCGCGCACGGCATCCGGGGATACGGTGGAGCCCATGCCCGCCGACGCCCCCGACATGCGCGACTGGCCCACGGGGCGGCTGCTGGCGATGGCGGCGAGGCTCGTCGAGCACGAGTGGCACGACACGCTGCAGGGCGCCGGGCTCACGCACGCGGGACTCGTGGTGCTCGACCTCCTCGGCGACGGTCCGCTCGCGCAGTCGGAGATCGCCCGCCGTGCGCGCGTCGAGGTGCAGACCATCTCCCGCACGATCGATCGGCTCGAGCGCGAGGGGCACGTCGAGCGCACGCTCGACCCGTCCGATCGACGGTCGCGCCTCGTCGCGCGCACCGAGGCGGGGAGGGCGTCGTGGTCGCAGGCGCGCTCGCTCGAGGCGAAGGCGATCCCCGCGGTCGAGGACCCGGAGCTGCTGCGCGCGCAGCTGCTGCAGATCGTGCAGGCGCTCAGCGCTCGGCGATGGTCCTGACCGCGTTGCGGGCAGAAGGTCAGCCGGCGTAGCATCGGACGTATGCCCCGTGCGCTCCTCATCGTCGACGTCCAGAACGACTTCACCGAGGGCGGCGCCCTCGGCTGCGACGGCGGTGCCGCCGTCGCCGCCGCGATCACGGAGCACGTGCGCGCGAGCGACTACGCCCTCGTCGTCGCGAGCCGCGACTGGCACCACGGCGACGACGACAACGGCGGGCACTTCGCCGCCGGCGAGCCCGACTTCGTCGACACGTGGCCCGTGCACTGCGTCGCCGGCACCCCCGGTGCCGACTACCACCCCGCGCTCGACCGCTCGCTCGTCGACGTGCACGTCTTCAAGGGGCAGGGCGAGCCCGCCTACTCGGCCTTCGAGGGCGAGACGGAGGACGGCCGCACGCTCGAGGCCGTGCTCGACGAGGCGGGCATCGACGAGCTCGTGGTGGTGGGCATCGCGACGGACTACTGCGTGCGCGCCTCGGCCCTCGACGGCATCCGCGTCGTGCCCGCGACCGTCGTCGTCGACGGCCTGACGGCCGCCGTCGCACCCGGCACCCGTGCAGCGGCGCTCACCGAGCTCGCCGACGCCGGCGTCGTCGTCCGATGAGCGCCCGCACCCCCGAGCGCGCGGACGCCGTGGAGCGCTCGCAGCCCCGCCGCATGCCGCGCTGGCTGCGCGCCGTCATCCCCGCCGTCCTCATCGTCGGCTGGCTCGCGGCGCTCGGCGTCGGCGGACCGACGTTCGGCAGGCTCGACGAGGTCGTCGAGAACGACCAGGCGGCGTTCCTGCCGCAGTCGGCGGATGCGACGGCCGTGCAGGAGTCGCTCGGCGGCTTCCTGGGCGACGACCGCATCCCCGCGATCGTCGTGCTCGAGGGCGACGGCGCGCTCTCCGAGGCGCAGCTCGCCGACGCGCAGGCGCTCGCGACGGACGTCGGCGCCGTCGAGGGCGTCGTCGAGGCGTCGCCCGCGATCCCGAGCGAGGACGGCGAGGCCGTGCAGATCGTCGCCGTGATCGACTCGAGCGACGCCGAGGCCGTCGACGTCGCCGTCGAGGCGATGCGGGCGCTCGTCGACGAGGCGCCGGACGGGCTCACGGGCGCCGTCACGGGCCCCGCGGGCTTCGCGGCCGACATCGCCGAGGCGTTCGGGGGCATCGACGGCATCCTGCTGCTCGTCGCGCTCGCCGCCGTGCTCGTGATCCTCGTCATCGTGTACCGGTCGCCGCTGCTGCCGATCCTCGTGCTGCTCACCTCCGTCGCCGCGCTGTGCCTCGCGATCCTCGTCGTCTTCCTGCTCGCGCAGGCGGGGGTGCTGCAGCTGAGCGGGCAGACGCAGGGCATCCTCTTCATCCTCGTCGTGGGCGCGGCGACCGACTACGCGCTGCTCTACACCGCGCGCTATCGCGAGGCGCTCACGCAGCACGCGCGGCGGTGGGATGCGACGATCGCGGCGTGGAAGGGCTCGTTCGAGCCGATCCTCGCCTCCGGCGGCACCGTCATCGCCGGCCTCCTGTGCCTGCTGCTCTCGGATCTCCAGTCGAACCGGCAGCTCGGCCCCGTCGCGGCGATCGGCATCGCGATGTCGCTGCTCGCAGGCCTCACGCTGCTGCCCGCGCTGCTCTACGCCGTCGGTCGCGCCGCCTACTGGCCGGTGCGCCCCAGGCACCACGGCGCGCACGAGCGCGACGCGGTCGCCGCGAAGCCCGCGACCGCCGGCCTGTGGGGCCGCGTCGCCGCGCTCGTCGGCCGTCGCCCGCGGCCCGTGTGGATCGTCACGGCACTCGTGCTCGCCGCCGGTGCCCTCGGCATGACGCAGCTGCAGGCGAACGGCGTGCCCTCGAGCGAGTTCGTCACGGGCGCCTCGCAGGCGCGCGACGGGCAGACGGTGCTCTCGGACCACTTCCCGGGCGGCTCGGGCGCGCCGACGTACGTGCTCGCCGACGAGAGCGACCTCGACGCGGTCGCCGAGGCCGCCGCGGACGTCGACGGGGTGGACGCCGTCGCGGCCTCGAGCGAGGACGCGCCCGGCGGCACCGTGCCCGTGCCCGCCGTCGCCGGCGCACCGCCCGGCGAGCCGCAGGTCGTCGACGGTCGGGTGCTGCTGCAGCTCACGCTCGACGCGGCGCCGGACTCCGATGCCGCGCAGCAGACGGTGCGCGACCTGCGCGCCGCGCTCGCCGACGCCGACCTCGACGGTGCGCTCGTCGGCGGCACGACCGCGACGGCCGTCGACACGAACGACACCGCCATCCACGACCGCGCGCTCATCATCCCGATCGTGCTCGCGGTGATCCTCGTGATCCTCGCGCTGCTGCTGCGCGCCATCGTCGCGCCGATCCTGCTCATCCTCACGACCGTGCTGTCGTTCGCGACGGCGCTGGGGGTCGCGGCGCTCATCCTGCACGCGATGGGCAGGGAGGCGATGGATCCGTCGGTGCCGCTGTTCGCGTTCGTCTTCCTCGTCGCGTTGGGCGTCGACTACAACATCTTCCTCATGACGCGCGTGCGGGAGGAGGTCGGCAGGCTCGGCCACCGCGAGGGCGTCCTCCAAGGCCTGCGGGTCACGGGCAGCGTCATCACGTCGGCCGGCGTCGTGCTCGCGGCGACGTTCGCGGCGCTCGCGGTCATCCCCGTGCTGTTCCTGCTGCAGATCGCGATCATCGTCGCGCTCGGCGTGCTCATCGACACGATCCTCGTGCGGTCGCTGCTCGTGCCGGCGCTCGCGCTCGACCTCGGCCCGGCGACGTGGTGGCCCTCGGCGCTCTGGCGCCGCGGCACGAGCGTCAGCGCTGGGCGCCCACCCGCCGCATGATCGGGGTCGCGGTGATGCCGTGCACGATCACCGAGAGGGTGATGGTGAAGCCGACGGTCGACCAGAGCTCGGGCAGCTCGGCGAAGCCGGCCTCGCCCGCGGCGTAGGCCACGTAGAAGATCGACCCGATGCCCCGGATGCCGAAGAACGCGACGGCGAGCCGCTCGCGACCGCGCAGCGCGCGGTCGCCGCTCGTGGGTCGCCGCCTGCCGACTGTGAGCGCGATCCACCCCGTCAGCGGTCGGACGACGAACACGAGTGCGACGCCCACGGCGACGCCCCCGGGGGTCAGGTCGGCCAGGAGGCCGTTGGCGAGCGAGATGCCGAGCAGCAGCAGCACGATGAGGGTCAGCAGCTGCTCGAGCCGCTCGATGGTCGCGTGCATCTGCCGGTGGTACTCGTGCCCGCGCTCGACCGAGCGGAGGGTGAGGGCGGCGACGAACACGGCCACGAAGCCGTACCCCTGGGCCACCTCGGCCACCCCGTACGCCAGCAGGAGCACGACGACCGCCATGAGGGGCTGGCGACGATCCGCCACCCGCATGGATTCCTTCGACGAGCGGAACGCGATGCGTCCGAGCACCCAGCCGACGGCGACGCCGAGGACGGCGCCGATGAGGATCTTGCCCACGAGGTAGAAGCCGACCCATGCGCCGATCCACTCCGACGCCACAGCCTGGCCGGCGAGGAGGATCGCGGCGGAGACGAAGGGGAACGCGAGCGCGTCGTTGAGGCCGGCCTCGGACGTCAGCGCGAATCGGACCTCGTCGGTCTCGTCGATCGTGCCGGTGGACTCGCTCGGCTGCCCCGGGCCCTCGACCTGGACGTCGCTCGCGAGCACCGGGTCGGTGGGGGCGAGCGCCGCGCCCAGCAGCAGCGCCGCCGGCAGCGCGAGCCCCATCCACCACCAGCCGAGCAGCGTGACGGCGGCGATGCACAGCGGCATGGTGATCGCGAGGAGTCGCCAGGTCGCCGACCACCGGCGCCAGTCGCCCAGGCGACGCAGGCTGAGCGGACGGTCGAGCGCGAGCCCGACCCCCATGAGGGAGACGAGCACGGTGGCCTCGGCGAGGTGCTCGGTGACGTCGGCGTGCACGATCGGGGAGAGGCTCTCCGCATCCCACACGGGCAGGAGCCCGATGAGGCACCCGACCGCGAGCAGCACGGCGGGAGCCGACAGCGCCACGCGCTCGAGGGCTGCGGGCAGGACCACGGCGATGAGCAGCGCGACGCCGAAGATCAGGTACGCCAGGTCCGCGGTCACGATGCAGTCTCACGCGCGGGCGGCGACCCGGCAAGCAGGTCCTGCGGATGGGCGGATGCTGCTAAGGGGATGCAGCGGGCTCGGCCGTCGCCTGCAGCCACGCCCAGAGCGTCGCGCGGTCGGCGAAGGCGGCGACGTCGAGGCCGAGCGACCTGCCGAGCGCCACGACGCGGTCGCGCAGGGTGTGGCGGTGGAGTCCCGTGGCCCGGGCGGCGGCGTCCCATGCGCAGTCGTGCGCGAACCACGTCCGCGCGAGGGCGAGGTCGCGTGCGCCCGCCTGCGTCGTCGGCAGCGCGCCGAGATGCGCGGTGGCGGCGGCGCGCACCTGCGGGTCGTCGAGCAGCCCGAGCAGCCCGTCGGCGCCGGGGTCGAACGTCGCGGAGGCGAGGGCGAGCCTGCGCGACCGGCCGAGCGCGGTGCGCGCCTGCGCGAGTGCCGTGCCCGCCGCCGCCCACGACGACGGCGCCGACCAGCCCACCGGCGCCCGGGCGGCGTCGAGCGCGGCCGCGACGGCCGTGCGCTGCCCGGCGCTCGCGGCGACGACCGTCTGCCCGTCGCGCTGCGCCACGAGCGCCGTGCCTGCGAGGTCCGCGTCGACGCTCGCGGCGCCCGCCACGATCGCGACGACGATCGGCTCGGCCGGCAGCGCCTCGCCGACGCGTGCCAGCAGCGCGCTCGCCGAGGCGACGTCGCCCGCGAGGGCGTGCTCGAGGATCGCGCCCTCGAGCGCCGCGACGCGATCGCGCGCGACCTGCGACGTCGACAGGGCGAGGTCGAGGAGGCCGGCGGCGGTGGTCGCCACGGAGCGAGCCGGGGCGTCGAGCGCGACGGCGCCGGCGATCGCGAGCGCGCCGTGGAGCCGCCCGGCGCCGCCGAGGGTCTGCACGAGCGTCCACGCGCCGTCGGGTCCGTCGGTCGCGCGAGCCGCGCGGCGGCCGGCGCGCAGCACCGCGAGCGCCTCGTCGACGAGCGCCGCATCGACGCCGCGACCGGCGGCGGAGCGCACGCGCGCCCGGTCGTCGAGCAGCGCGGCGTCGACGTCGAGCTCGCGCGCGAGGGCGCGCACGACCGCGGCCGCACCGTCCGACCGGCTCGCCGCGGCGGCGATCGACCGCTGCGCCTCCGCCGCCCAGCGCTCGCGCGCCGTCGACCGCTCGGCGTTCCAGCGGATGATGGCGAGGAACGAGGTCGCGTACGGCACCTCGAGCAGGGGGAGGTCGGCGGCCAGGCACGCGTCGACGAGCGCCGGCGGCACGACGTCGGCGTGCAGGCCCGTGCCGAAGCCGACCGCGAGGACGCCCGCGTCCACGAGCGCGCGCACGTAGCCGGGCGCCCTGCCGTCGTCCTCGACGAGCTGCCTGCCGGTCGTGAGCAGGACGTGGTCGCGCGCGAGGAAGGGCGTCGGATCGGGCAGGTCCGAGCTCGCGATCCACGAGATGGGCGTCGCCCGCCGCTCGTCGCCGACGACGATGCCCCGCAGCGCGAGCGAGGGCTCGGCGGCCATCGCCTCGACGGTGGGGACGACGGGGGAGCGGGGCGATGAGCGCGGTGCCATGGTGGCGATCATCGCATGCAAGAACCGCCACGGTGGCACTGCGTATCGGCCCTGCCGTCCCTAGCGTGAGGGCACGAGCAGCGAGGAGGCGTCATGGGCGCGCAGCAGGTCATCGAGCAGGATCGCGTCGACGCGTCGGCGCCCGTCGCGGCTCCCCGGGGCGGCCCGTCGCTCGAGCAGGTGCGGCGGCTGCGCACGGCGATCCCCGGGCCGGCGTCGCGCGCGCTCCTCGAGCGCAAGACCGAGGCCGTCGCGCGCGGCGTCGGCATGGCGCTTCCGGTCTTCGTCACGGCCGCGGGCGGCGGCGTCGTCGTCGACGCCGACGGCAACTCGCTCATCGACCTCGGCTCCGGCATCGCCGTGACGTCGGTCGGCAACGCCGACCCCGCGGTCGTCGCCGCCGCGACGCACCAGCTCGAGCAGTTCACGCACACGTGCTTCACCGTCACGGGCTACGAGGGCTACGTCGCCGTCGCCGAGGCGCTCAACCGCCTGACGCCCGGCGACTTCTCCAAGCGCAGCGCCCTGTTCACCTCGGGCGCCGAGGCGGTCGAGAACGCCGTGAAGATCGCGCGCGTCGCGACCGGACGCAGCACGATCGTCGCCTTCGACCACGCCTACCACGGCCGCACGAACCTCACGATGGGCCTCACGGCCAAGTCGATGCCGTACAAGCGCGGCTTCGGACCGTTCGCATCCGACATCCACCGCGCCCCGATGTCGTACCCGTTCCGCGACGGCCTCGACGGCGAGACGGCCGCGCGCATCGCGACCGACCGCATCGAGCGGCAGGTGGAGGTCGACGAGATCGCGGCGATCCTCATCGAGCCCATCCAGGGCGAGGGCGGCTTCATCGTGCCCGCCGACGGCTTCCTGCCCGCGCTCGCCGCGTGGGCGAGGCGGCACGGCATCGTCGTGATCGCCGACGAGGTGCAGACGGGCTTCGCTCGCACCGGCGCGATGTTCGCCTCGGAGCACTTCGGCCTCGAGCCCGACCTCGTCGTGACCGCGAAGGGCCTCGCGGGCGGGCTGCCGCTCTCGGCCGTCACGGGTCGCGCGGAGATCATGGACGCCGCGCACGCGGGCGGCCTCGGCGGCACGTACGGCGGCAACCCCGTCGCCTGCGCGGCGGCACTCGCGGCGATCGCCGCCTTCGAGGGCGGGCTCGTGGAGCGGGCGCGCGAGATCCAGGCGATCGTCGAGGAGCGTCTGCTCGCCGCCCAGCGCGCGGGCCACGGCATCGGCGACGTGCGCGGCCGTGGCGCGATGATGGCGATCGAGCTCGTCGACGCCGACGGGCGTCCCGACGCGGCGCGCACCGCGCGCGTCGCCGCCGCCGTGCACGCGGCGGGCGTCGTGCTGCTCACGTGCGGCACCGACGGCAACGTCATCCGCCTCCTGCCGCCGCTCGCGATCGGCGACGACCTGCTGCGCGAGGGCCTCGACGTGCTGACGCACGCGCTCGCGACGGCCTGAGACCACCCCACCATCCGGCCTAGGCTGGGACCAGCGAACTGCGAAGGAGCATCCATGACGCACCACGACGAGACGGCGCTGCTGGAGGGCGTGCACGGCGCGCTCTACATCGACGGCGCGTGGGTGGACGGCGAGGACGGCACGATCGACGTGCGCGACCCGTCGACCGGCGAGGTCATCAAGACGATCGCGAACGGCTCGGTCGCCGACGGCGTCCGCGCGCTCGACGCCGCCGTCGCGGCGCAGGACGACTGGGCGCGCACGCCCGCGCGCGTGCGCGGCGAGGTGCTGCGGAAGGCGTGGGAGCTGCTGCAGGAGCGCAAGGAGGACTTCGCCCTCCTCATGACGCTCGAGATGGGCAAGCCGCTCGCCGAGGCGCGCGGCGAGGTCGCCTACGGCGGCGAGTTCCTGCGCTGGTTCTCGGAGGAGGCCGTGCGCATCGGCGGCCGCTACGCCCAGAACCCCGAGGGCACCGGCCAGATGATCGTCACGCATCGGCCCGTCGGCCCGTGCTACCTCATCACGCCGTGGAACTTCCCGCTCGCGATGGCGACGCGCAAGATCGCACCCGCGATCGCCGCCGGCTGCACCGCCGTCGTGAAGCCCGCGACCCTCACGCCGCTCACGACCCTCGCGTTCGTGCAGCTGCTCGAGGACGCGGGCCTGCCGAAGGGCGTCGTCAACGTCATCACGACGAAGAGCACCGGCGCGCTCACCGACCGCATCATGGCCGACGACCGCCTGCGCAAGGTGTCGTTCACCGGGTCGACGCCCGTCGGCGTCGGACTGCTGAAGCAGGCGGCCGACCACGTGCTCAAGGCGTCGATGGAGCTCGGCGGCAACGCGCCGTTCGTCGTCTTCGAGGACGCCGACCTCGACAAGGCCGTCGAGGGCGCCATGCTCGCGAAGTTCCGCAACATCGGCCAGGCGTGCACGGCGGCGAACCGCTTCATCGTGCACGAGTCCGTCGCCGACGAGTTCGCAGCGCGCATCACCGAGCGCGTGCAGGGCATGAAGGTCGGCCGCGGCACCGAGGACGGCGTGCAGATCGGCCCGCTCGTCGAGCCGAAGGCCGTCGACAACGCCGTGCGACTCGTCGACGAGGCCGTCGCCGCCGGCGCCGTCCTCACGACGGGCGGCAAGGCGATCGAGGGCGCGGGCTCCTTCTTCGAGCCCACGGTCATCGACCGCGTCTCGGCCGACATGTCCGTCTCGATCGAGGAGATCTTCGGCCCGGTCGTCGGCATCCAGCGCTTCGCGACGGAGGCGGACGCGGTCCGGCTCGCGAACGCGACGGAGTACGGCCTCGTCGGCTACGTCTTCACGCAGGACGCGGCGCGCGGCCAGCGGATGATCGACCTCATCGACACGGGCATGATGGGCCTCAACGTCGGCGTCGTGTCGAACGCCGCCGGTCCGTTCGGCGGCGTCAAGCAGTCGGGGCTCGGCCGCGAGGGCGGCGCCGAGGGGATCTACGAGTACCTCGAGACGAAGTACACGCTCATGCCGAACCCGTACGCCTGACCCATGGGCGTCGACGACCTGCACCCGGAGGTCGTCCACGCCGTGCGCGCCTACCTGCGAGCAGCCGACCGGCTGCTGCCCGGCCGCGTCGTGGCGTGCGCGATCGCCGGGTCGATCGCGCTCGGGGCGTACCGGCCGGGCCGCAGCGACGTCGATCTGCTCGTCGTGCTGGGCGGCGGGGCGGTGCGCAGGCGCGACATGCGGATGCTGCGCAGGCTGCACCGCTCCCAGCTGCCGCGACTCGCAGGTCGCGTCGCGCGCGGGCACGGCATCTCGGCGGCGTGCAACGCGTCGTTCGTGCACGCGAGCGAGCTCGCGCATCCCGTGACGACCATCCGCCCGATCGCGTCGCACACGGGCGAGCAGTTCGCGATGGGCGAGGCGTTCGACGTGAACCCCGTCGTGTGGCGCGAGCTGCTCGACGGCGGCGTCGTCGTGCGCGGCGCCCCGATCGCCACGTGGGGGCTCGACGCGGAGCCCGATCGGCTCGTCGAGTGGAACCGCGCGAACCTCGAGGGCTACTGGGCCTCGGTGCGCGACGCCGTCGCGCGCCGCACGCGCCCCATGACGGCCGCGTGGCTCGCGTGGTGCGTCCTCGGGCCCGCGCGCCTCGACGCGACGATCGTGACCGGGCGCATCCTCACGAAGGAGCAGGCCGGCGTGCTCGCGCTCGCGCGCTTCGACGAGGCCGCGGGCATCGTCGACGTCGCGCTCGCGCACGTGCGCGACCTGCCGTTGCCCGCGAGCCCGCCGCGCGCCGAGTGGCGCGCCCGCGCCGTCGCGCTCATGTCGGCGACGATCGCGAGCGCCGGCCGCCCCGACGGACGGGACGCCGCGAGGGCGTGACCTAGGCCTGCGTGCCCGCGTCGGCCGGCACGAGCAGCTGGTGCGTCGCGAGCTCGCGGTACAGCGGCGACGACTCGAGCAGCTCGGCGTGCGTGCCCGTCGCGACGACGCGGCCGGCGTCGAGGACGACGATCTGGTCGGCGTCGGCGACGGTCGAGAGCCGGTGCGCGATGACGAGCAGCGTGCGCCCGACGGCGACGGCGTCGATCGCCGCCTGCAGCTGCGCCTCGTTGCGACCGTCGAGGCTCGAGGTCGACTCGTCGAGCAGCAGGACCGCCGGCGCGGACAGCAGCGCGCGCGCGATGGCGAGTCGCTGGCGCTCGCCGCCCGAGAGCCGCACGCCGTGCTCGCCGACCGCGGCGTCGAGGCCGTCGGCGGAGCGGTCGACGATCTCGCGCAGGTTCACGCGCTCGAGCACCTCGAGCAGGCGCGCGTCGGAGGCGTCGGGCGCGGCGAGCAGCAGGTTGTCGCGAACGCTGCCGGCGAGCACGGGGGCGTCCTGCTCGACGTAGCCGATCCCCGCGCGCAGCGCTCGGCGCTCGAGCGATCGCGCGTCGCGGCCGTCGACGACGATCGTGCCCGAGGTGGGGTCGTAGAAGCGCTCGATGAGCGCGAAGAGCGTCGACTTGCCCGCGCCCGACGGGCCGACGATCGCGGTGCGCGAGCCCGGCGTCACCGTGAACGTCACGTCGTGCAGCACCGTGGGGCTCGCGAGCTCGTCCGCGGCCTCGGCGTCGGCGCCCTCCGCGGCGGCGCGCGAGCGCACGACGGCCTCGGGGTAGCGGAAGGAGACGCCCTCGAAGGCGATCGCGGCATCCGACGTGCGGACGTCGTCGACGACGTCGCCGGCGTCCTCGGCGTCGATGCGGACGATCTCCTGGATGCGGCCGAGCGCGCCGAGCGCCGTCGAGACCGCCGTGACGGCGCCGATCATCTGGCCGAGCGGGAAGATCATGTACGACAGGAACATCAGGAAGCCCACGAGGGATGCGATGGGCAGCTCGCCCGTCGCGACGCGCAGGCCGCCGACGCCGATGACGACGAGGAACGCGACCTGCACCGCGATGCCCGCGATGGGGACGACGAGCGCCGAGATGCGCGCGACGCGCACGCCGGCGCCGAACGCGGCGGTCGAGCGCTCGCCCACGACGGCGATCTCGCGATCGGTCGCGTTCGCGGCGCGCACGGTGCGGACGGCCGAGATCGCCCGCTCGAGCGCGCTCGTGAGGTGGCCGACCTGCTCCTGCGCGGCGCGCGTCGCGCGCGTGAGCATCGGCATGACGACGAGCACGGCGCCGAACGCGACGACGACGACGAGCAGCGTGAGGCCGAAGAGCATCGGGTCGATGATCAGCATCGCCACGATCGCGCCGACGAAGGTCAGGAGGCCGCCGACCGACTCGACGAGGCCCTGCGTGAGCACGGCGCGCAGCAGGGTCGTGTCGCTGCCGACGCGGCTGACGAGGTCGCCGGTGCGGCGCTGGTCGAACTCGGCGATCGGCAGATGCAGCAGCCGGCCGACGAGCTGCGTGCGCGTGCGCAGCACGACGTGCTCGCCGAGCACCTGCAGCAGGAAGTGCTGCACGCCGCCGACGATGCCGTCGAGCAGCACGATGCCCACGAGCACCCAGGGCAGCCACGTGAGCGGCTCGGAGTCCTGCACGGCCGTGATGATCTGCTGCACGAGCAGCGGCTGCACGAGGCTCGTGACGGCGCCGAAGACCGAGAGCACGAGCGCCCCGGCCAGCAGCCCCTTCTTGGGGAACAGGTAGGGGAGCAGCTCGCGCACCGATGCCTTGGGGCCGTCGTCGGCGCCTCGGCGCAGGAAACCTCGTCGCTCGCTCATCGTCGACCATCATCCCACCCGCGAGCACGCTCCCAGGAGCGGCGTCGGAGGCCGCGGCTACAGTGGGTGCTCGTGCCAGCCGTCATCTCCGCCCGAGGTCTCGTCAAGCGCTACGGCGACTTCACGGCCGTCGACGGCATCGACTTCGACATCGAGCAGGGCGAGTCGTTCGGCTTCCTCGGCCCGAACGGCGCCGGCAAGTCGACGACGATGCGCATGATCTCCGCCGTCTCGACCCGCACGGGCGGCTCGCTCGACGTCCTCGGCCTCGACACGAACGACCACGGCCCCGAGATCCGTGCCCAGCTGGGCGTCGTGCCGCAGGCCGACACGCTCGACACCGAGCTGCGCGCACGCGAGAACCTCGTCGTCTACGGCCGCTACTTCGGCCTGCCGCGGGCCGTCGTGCAGCAGCGCGCCGACGAGCTGCTCGAGTTCGCGCAGCTCACCGAGAAGGCGACGGCGCGCGTCGACGACCTCTCGGGCGGCATGAAGCGGCGCCTCACGATCGCGCGCGGGCTCATGAACGAGCCGCGCGTCCTGCTGCTCGACGAGCCGACGACCGGTCTCGACCCGCAGGCGCGCCACATCCTGTGGGATCGCCTCTTCCGCCTCAAGGAGCGCGGCACGACGCTCGTGCTCACGACGCACTTCATGGACGAGGCCGAGCAGCTGTGCGACCGCCTCGTCGTCGTCGACCACGGCCGCATCGTCGCCGAGGGGAGCCCTGCGGCGCTCATCCGCGAGCACTCCTCGCGCGAGGTGCTCGAGGTGCGGTTCGGATCGAGCCGCAACGAGGGGGCCGCGGCGTCGATCGCCGGCATCGGCGACCGCCTCGAGGTGCTGCCCGACCGCATCCTCGTCTACGCGCACGACGGCGACGCCGCGCTGCAGGCCATCCGCGCGAAGGACCTCGAGCCCATCACGAGCCTCGTGCGGCGGTCGAGCCTCGAGGACGTGTTCCTCCGGCTCACCGGCCGCACCCTCATCGAATGAGCGCGCCCGTGCAGCCGGCGACGAGCGACGCGGAGCGCGTCGCGATCGGCATCGCCGCGGCCCGCCGCACCCGCAGGCTCGGCTGGTGGTACGTCGCCGAGCAGCGCATCCGCGCCATGCGCTCCTACGTCGGCACCTGGATCGGGCTCGGCCTCGCCTCGCCCTTCCTCTACGTCGCGGGCCTCGGCTTCGGCCTCGCGATCGTCGTGAACGACGCGCAGGGCGGGCAGGACGTCGGCGGGGCCGACTTCCTGCTCTTCCTCGCCCCGGCGCTCGTGCTCGGATCGGCCATGCAGACGGCCGCCCAGGAGTCGACGTACGGCGTCTTCGGCGGCTTCAGGTGGGTGCCGATCTTCCTCGCGATGCGCTCGAGCCCCGTGAGCCCCGCGCAGATGGTCGTCGGCTACACGATCGGCACGCTCGTGCGCGTCATGCCCGCCGCGGTCGTCTACGTCGCCGCCATCTGGATCCTCGGCGTCACGGGCTCGTCACGTGCGCTGTGGCTCGTGCCCATCGCGCTGCTGCTCGTGCTCGCCGTCGCGCTGCCCGTCACCGCGTGGGCGGCGCACCAGGAGCACGACCGCGGGCAGCTCAACGTCATCGACCGCTTCGTCACGCTGCCGCTCATGCTCTTCTCCGGCACGTACTTCCCGCTCGAGACGCTGCCGATCGCGCTGCAGTGGATCGGGTGGATCTCGCCGCTGTGGCATGCCGTCGACCTCGGCAGGTGGGCCCTCTACGGCGCCGAGGTGCCAGCATGGCTGCTCGCGACCCACGTCGCGGTGCTCGTGGGCTTCGCGACCGTCGGGCTGCTGGCAGCCGTGCGCGTCTTCCGCCGGAGGCTCGACCTGTGACCGTGCACGCCTCCGAGCCGCTGCTGACGCAGCGCCCCCGCGGACCGCTGTCGAGCATCTACTCGGGCAACGCGCGCGCCGTCATCGGTCGCGGCATGCACGTCATGCGTCGCAACAACCTCACGGTCGTCGTCTCGGGATTCTTCGAGCCGATCTTCTACCTGCTGTCGATGGGCATCGGCCTCGGCACGCTCATCGGCGTCCTCGAGTACCGCGGCGTCGAGGTGCCGTACGCGGCCTACATCGCGCCGGCGCTCATGGCGGTCTCGGCGATGAACGGCGCCGTCTTCGACTCGACGATGAACGTCTTCTTCAAGATGCACTACGGGAGGCTGTACGACGGCATGCTGTCGACGTCGCTCGGCCCGCTCGACGTGGCGCTCGGCGAGATCTTCATGGCGCTCTTCCGCGGCTTCCTGTACGCCTGCGGCTTCATGGCCGTGACGACGATCATGGGGCTCAACCTGTCGCCCACGGCGCTGCTCGCCATCCCCGCGGCCGTGCTCATCGCCTTCGCGTTCGCGAGCCTCGGCATGGCCGTCACGAGCTACATGAAGACCTTCCAGCACCTGGACTACGTGTACTTCGTGATGATGCCGATGTTCCTGCTGTCGGCGACGTTCTTCCCCATCGAGGTGTACCCGCAGGCGGTGCAGTGGATCATCATGGCGATGCCGCTGTGGCACGGCGTCGACATGATGCGGCAGCTCACCCTCGGCGTGCTCGACTGGTCGCTCGCCATCCACGTCGCGTACCTCGCGGTCATGTCGGTGCTCGGCATCCTCTTCACCACGTCGCGGCTCCGCGCGCTCTTCCTGCGCTGAGGCGAGCGGGCACGCCGCGCGTCACGGCACCGGCTGCGCGACGCCGTCCGCGTGCCACTGCGCGACGAGGTCGTCGACGTCGCTCGCGAGCGCCTCGTCGGTGCAGGTGTCGACGACGACCGTGATCGTGCCGAGGCGCGCGGTGTCGACCGTGAGCTCGGTCGTGCGCCCGCCGTCGCACTCGCCGGTGACGACGGCGTCGCCGGTGACGCGCGTGCCCAGCACGTCGTCGAGGTCGTGCATCGCCGCGGGATCGGTGACGACGTACGTGCCGCCGTCGAACCCCGGCACCGCCTGCGACTGCCAGAAGGTCGCGGACGTCGACCCGAGCACCTCGACCTGCGAGCATCGCGGCAGCGGATGCGTCGTGAGCGCCCCGCACGGCATCGACGGCTCGGGGTCCTCGGGCAGCGCGATGCACCCGGACAGGCCGAGCGCGGCCACGGCGACGGCGAGGACGGCGGCGGCGGTGCGGCGACGGATGCGGCTCATGCTGCCGACGCTACGGGGCGAGCCCCCGAACGGCGTGGGCGTCGCATGCACGAACGGAGGGGATGCGATCCGCATCCCCTCCGAGTCGTGTCCCGGGCCCCAACCGCGGCCGGCAGCCGTGCGTCAGGCCGACGTCGTCCCGACGTAGTCCTGCTCGCTCGTGTCCTTCGACAGCAGCAGCGTGACGAGCGTCACGACGCCCGCCGCGGCGAGGAAGACGCCCACGAGCACCGGAGAGCCGTCGGCGGCGCCCCAGAGCGCGACGGCGATGAACGGCGCGGGGGCCGCGCCGAGCACGCTCGACAGGTTGTAGGCGATCGCGGAGCCCGTGTAGCGCACGTTCGCCGGGAACAGCTCGGGCAGGAACGCCGCCATCGGCCCGAACGTGAGGCCCATGAGCGTGAACCCGAGGATGAGCGTCACCATGACGCCCGGGAAGCCGGCGCCGAACAGCGGCACCCACAGGAGGCCGAAGACGACGATCGCGGCGGTGACGGCCGTGAGCATCCACTTGCGGCCGAAGCGCTCGGCGAGCGGTCCGGCGACGAGCGTGAAGATGCCGAAGAACACGACGCCGACGATGAGCATCCACAGGAAGTCGTTGCGCAGGTAGCCGAGGCCCGGCACGAACGCGTCCGGGTCGAACGGGCGGCCGGCGGCCTCCGCGGCAGCAGCACCGGCCTCGACGGTCGAGGCCGTCGTGCCGTAGGTGAGCGTGAACGTCGTCATGAGGTAGAAGAGCACGTACGTCGCGAACATGATGAGCGTGCCCTGGACGATCTGCCGCCAGTTGTGGCGGAACACCCGGCCGAGCGGCAGTCGCACGACCTCGTTGCGCTCGACGACCTTCGTGAAGGCGGGCGTCTCGATGAGCTTGAGGCGCACGTACAGGCCGACGATCACGAGGATGGCCGACAGCAGGAAGGGGATGCGCCAGCCGAACGCCTCGAA
Organism: Agrococcus versicolor; assembly: GCF_039531815.1. Taxonomy (NCBI): domain Bacteria; kingdom Bacillati; phylum Actinomycetota; class Actinomycetes; order Micrococcales; family Microbacteriaceae; genus Agrococcus; species Agrococcus versicolor. Next base: position 28,905 of record NZ_BAAAQT010000005.1, read on the forward strand.
GTCCTCGGGCGGCAGCGTCGCGTTGATGACGATGAACACCGTGTTGGCGAGGATGAAGCCGATCGGCGCGCCCAGCTGCGGGAACGTGCCGTAGATCGCGCGCTTGCCGGCCGGCGCGTTCTCGGTCGCGAGCAGCGCCGCCCCCGACCACTCGCCGCCGAGGCCGAGGCCCTGGCAGAAGCGCATGATCGCGAGGAGCGCGGGCGCCGCGATCTCCCAGCCCGGGGTGACGGCCGTCGGCAGGCAGCCGATGAGCACCGTCGCGACGCCCATCGTCAGCAGCGACGCGACGAGGGTCGTCTTGCGGCCGACGCGGTCGCCGAAGTGCCCGAACAGGATCGAGCCGATCGGTCGTGCGACGAAGGCGACGCCGAAGGTCGCGAGCGACGCGAGCAGCTGCGCCGCCTCGTTCTCGGCCGGGAAGAACAGCCGCGGGAACACGAGCACGGCGGCGGTCGCGTAGATGTAGAAGTCGTAAAATTCAATGGACGTGCCGATGAGGCTCGCGAAGATGACCCGGCCGCGGGAGTTCGCGGGCTTCGTGGGCTCGGTGATGACGGATGCGTCAGCCATGAGGCTCCTTCGGATGTGCTGGGAGCAGCCTAGCCAGGCCGGCGACCCGCACCGCGCATCGCGACGTGGCGCGTCAGCGCGCCTCGACCCCACCCCGGACGCGGCGCAGCGCGAGCGCAGCGCCGACGGCAGCCTCGGCGGCGCCGCCTCCCGTGTCCTCCCGCGATCCGGGCAGGCCCGCACGGTCGATGCCCTGCTGCTCGTCGTCGATCGTCAGCACGCCGAAGCCGACGGGCTTGCCCGTGCGCAGCGCGACATGGGTGAGACCCTGCGTCGCGGCGCTCGCGATGTAGTCGAAGTGCGGCGTGCCGCCGCGCAGGATGACGCCGAGCGCGACGACCGCCTCGGCGTCGCCCTCGAGCACGGCCTGCGACACGACCGACAGCTCGAACGCCCCGGCGACGGGGATCTCCTGCACCGTCGCGCCCATCGACGCGAGCGCTGCGCGCGCGCCGGCGAGCAGCCCGCCCGCGATGACGTCGTGCCACATGCCGTGGACGATCGTCACGTGCATGCCCGTCGCGTCGAGCGCGACCTTCGGTGCTCCCGAACCTGCCATGTCAGTCTCCTGTCGTCATCTGCTGAGGCAGGACGTGCCCCATGCGGTCTCGCTTCGTCTCGAGGTAGCCCTCGTTGAACGCGCCGATGCCGACGACGAGCGGCTCGCGGGCGACGACGGCGATGCCATGCCGCTCGAGCTGCGTCGCCTTGTCGGGGTTGTTCGACAGCAGGCGGATGCTCGACAGGCCCAGCTGGCGCAGGATCGCGGCGGCGGCGCCGTACTCGCGCGCGTCGGCGGGCAGCCCCATCGCGAGGTTGGCGTCGAGCGTGTCGAGGCCGTCCTCCTGCAGCCGGTAGGCGCGCAGCTTGTTGATGAGGCCGATGCCGCGCCCCTCGTGCCCGCGCAGGTACACGACGACGCCCTCGCCCGCCTCCTGGATGCGCTGCAGGGCCGCGTCGAGCTGCGGCCCGCACTCGCACTTGAGCGAGCCGAACGCCTCGCCCGTGAGGCACTCGGAGTGGATGCGCACGAGCGCACCGTCGTCGACGGGGTGGCCGGCGACGATCGCGACGTGGTCGGCGCCCGTCACGAGGTCGCGGTAGGCGAACATGCGCACGTCGCCGTGCACCGTCGGCACCGTCGTGCACACCTCGTAGCGCACGCGCGGCACGAGCGACGGGTCGACGGGCAGCACGGATGCGACCGCGCCGGCGTCGAGGTGGGCGACGAGGTCGGCGATCGTCACGACGACGACGTCGTGCTCCGCCCCGAACGCGATGAGGGAGGGCAGGCGCCGCATCTCGCCCGAGTCCTCGACGAGCTCGCCGATGACGCCGACGGGCTGCATGCCCGCGAGCAGCAGCAGGTCGACCGTCGCCTCGGTGTGGCCGGGACGCACGCGCGACCCGCCCTCGACGGCGCGCAGCGGCACGACGTGGCCGGGCCGGCGCAGGTCGCCGGGCCCCGAGGCGGGGTCGGCGAGCACGCGCAGGGTGTGGGCGCGGTCGTCGGCGGAGATGCCGGTGGTCGCGCGATCGGCGGCGTCGACCGTCACGGTGTACGCCGTCTGCCGCAGGTCCTCGTTGTCGGAGACCATGAGCGGCAGCCGGAGGCGATCGGCGATCGCGCCCGCGACGGGCGCGCAGAGGAAGCCGGAGGTGTGCCGCACGAGGAACGCGATCTCCTCGGCGGTCGCGAGCTCGGCGGCGAGCACGAGGTCGCCCTCGTTCTCGCGGCCCTCGTCGTCGACGACGATGACGGGGCGGCCGCCGCGCAGCGCGCGCACCGCCTCCTCGATGGTGCCGATCATGCGCGTCCTCCATCGGTGCGGGCGTCGCGCGCCCGCTCGAGCAGCAGCAGCCGCGCGACGTGGCGCGCCAGCACGTCGGTCTCGACGTTGACGCGATCGCCCGGCGCGAGCGCGCCGAGCGTCGTCGCCTCGAGCGTCTCGGGGATGAGCGAGACCTCGAGCCACTGCTCGGGCTCGGCCTCGTCGCTGAGGTCCGACACCGTGAGGCTCACGCCCTGCAGCGTGATGGATCCCTTGCGCGCGACGAAGGGTGCGAGCTCGTCGTCGAGGCTGAGGCGCACGCGCTGCCACGCGTCGCCGTCCTCCGTCTCGAGCACGGTCGCCGTGCCATCGACGTGGCCCTGCACGATGTGCCCGCCGAGCCGGTCGCCGACCTGCGCCGCGCGCTCGAGGTTGACGCGATCGCCGACGCGCAGCTCGCCGAGCTGCGACATGCGCAGCGACACCTCCATGACGTCGGCGGTGAAGGCGTCGGCCGTCTGCGCGACGACCGTCAGGCACAGGCCGTTCACGGCGATGGAGGCCCCGTGGGTCGCGTCCGAGACCGCGAGGGGTCCGCGCACGGTGAGGCGGGCGGAGTCGCCGTCGCGCTCGAGCGCGACGACCTCGCCGATCTCCTCGATGAGCCCTGTGAACATGGGTCAGCCCTCCTTCGCCGCGGTGGCGGCAGGTCGGATGGTCGCGGTCAGGAGCAGGTCGTCGCCCAGGTGCTCGAGCGCGACGTCGTCGAGCAGCAGTCGATCGGCGATCGTCGCGATGCCGAGGTCGCCGAGGGCGGTGCGGCCCCCGCCGAGGAGCGTGGGCGCGACGTAGCAGTGGATGGCGTCGACGAGCCCGGCGGCGAGCAGGGCGGACGCGAGGGTGGGGCCGCCCTCGACGTAGAGCGTCTGCACCCCGTGCTCGCGCCAGAGGGCGGCGAGCACGACGTCGGGGGCGCCCTCGAGCTGCACGAGCCCGCGCGGATGCGCGCGGACGCGGGCGTCGGCGGGCACGTCGCGCGCGCCGACGACGACCGGCAGCGGCTGCGGGGCGCTCGGGTCGTCGGTGCGCGCCGTGAGCGCCGGGTCGTCGGCGAGCACCGTGCCGGTGCCGACGGCGATGGCGTCGTGCGCCGCGCGCTGCGCGTGCACGTGCGCCCGGGCGCGCTCGCCGGTGATCCACCTGCTCGAGCCGTCGGCGGCGGCCGCGCGTCCGTCGAGCGACTGCGCCCACTTCACGGTCACGTGCGGCCGGCCGTGCCGCATGGCGAAGCACCAGTCGGCCACGACCGCCTCGGCGCGGTCGTCGGGGGAGCGCACGACGTCGACGCCCGCGGCTGCGAGCCGCGCGGCGCCACCGGACGAGGCGGTGCCCGGGTCGGAGACGGCGTAGACGACGCGTGCGACGCCGGCGGCGATGAGCGCCTCGGAGCACGGGCCCGTCCGGCCGACGTGGTCGCACGGCTCGAGGGTGACGACGGCCGTCGCGCCGCGGGCGGCGCCCGGCGCGAGCTGCGACAGGGCGTCGACCTCGGCGTGCACCGTGCCCGCACCGCGGTGGTGGCCCTCGGCGAGCACCGTGCCGTCGGCGCCGAGCACGACGCAGCCGACCTGCGGGTTGTGCGTGCGCGGGCCGCGCAGGGCGAGCGCGATGGCCCGATCGAGCGCCTCGCGCTCCGCGCCCGTCGCGGTCGCCGCCGCCTGCCCTGTCGCCACTCGTCCTCCGGTGTCGAGGCCGTGGGCGCACAGGGGCGACCCACTCGAGGTGCCACTTCCATCCGGACTCTCACCGTCGGTGCAGGAGTTCCACCTGCTCGGCCACCCGGGTGGGTGGTTCGCGGACTCTGACCGCCGGTTCAGACTTGCACTGACCCCGTGAGCACTCGACGTGTACGTGGATCCTACAACTCGCCCCCGTCGGCGGGCATTCCCGCGTCCACCGAGGGACCGACGATGGCCGGGCCGCGCTAGCGCAGCCCGATCGCGCGGTAGGCGCGGTCGAGCGTGGCCTCGGCGACCTCGGAGGCGCGGGCGGCGTTCGCGGCGAGGATGCGGTCGAGCTCGGCCGGGTCGTCGAGCAGGGCGAGCGCGCGGTCGCGGATGGGCTCGACCTCGGCGACGACGGCGTCGGCCACCGCGGCCTTGAACGCGCCGTACTGCTGGCCGTCGAACTCGACCTCGAGGTCGGCGACCGACCTGCCGGAGACGCTCGAGAGGATCGCGAGGAGGTTCGTGACGCCGGGCTTCGTCGCGCGGTCGGCGCGCACGACGCCCTCCATGTCGGTCACGGCCGAGCGGATCTTCTTCGCCAGGCGCGCGGGCTCGTCGAGCAGCGACAGCAGGCCCTTGTCGGTCGCGGCCGACTTCGACATCTTCGCCGTGGGCTCCTGCAGGTCGTAGATGCGCGCCGCCTCGCCCTGGATCACGGGCGTGGGCACCGTGAACGTGTCGCCGTAGCGGGCGTTGAACCGGGTCGCGAGGTCGCGCGTGAGCTCGACGTGCTGCTTCTGGTCGTCGCCGACGGGCACGGCCGCGGCGTCGAACAGCAGGATGTCGGCGGCCATGAGGATCGGGTAGGTGAAGAGCCCGACCGACGCGGCGTCGGCGCCCTGACGTGCGGACTTGTCCTTGAACTGCGTCATGCGGCCGGCCTCGCCGAACCCCGTGATCGTCGACAGCACCCAGGCGAGCTGCGCGTGCGCGGGCACGTGCGACTGCACGTAGAGGCACGAGCGCGAGGGGTCGATGCCCGCGGCGATGTACTGCGCCGCGACGGTGCGGACCTGCTCGCGCAGCGTCCTCGGGTCCTGCGGCACGGTGATGGCGTGCAGGTCGACGATCGAGAAGTAGGCGTCGTACTCCTCCTGCATCGCCCTCCACTGCTGGATCGCGCCGATGTAGTTGCCGATGTGCAGCGAGCCCGACGAGGGCTGCATGCCGGAGTAGAGGCGGGGCTTGGTGGTCATGCTGGTTCCTTCGATGCCTGGGGCGCGCACGGCGCCGCGAGGGTCGTGCTCAGAGCGCGTAGTCGACGACGACGGGGGCGTGGTCGGACCATCGCGTGTCCCACGCGCTCGCCTTCGCGACGGCGTACGACGTCACGGTCTGCGCGAGGGCGGGGGTGGCGAGCTGGTAGTCGATGCGCCAGCCGGTGTCGGTGTCGAACGCGCGCCCGCGCTGCGACCACCACGTGTACGGGCCGTCGACGTCGCCGGCGTGGGCGCGCCCGACGTCGACCCAGCCCTGGCCCTTGCCGCGCACGCCGTCGACGCCCGTGACGATGCGGCCCTCGGCGCCGAGGATGCGGTCGAGGTGCGAGCGCTCCTCGGGCAGGAACCCGGCGCTGCGCCGGTTGCCCTTCCAGTTGCGGATGTCGCGCTCGGTGTGGCCGACGTTGAGGTCGCCCATGACGACGGCGAGGTCGGTGTGCGCGCGCACCTGTGGCAGGCGCTTGAGCATCGAGGCGAGGAAGCGCATCTTCGCGTCCTGCTTGGGGGTGCCCGCCTCGCCGGAGTGCACGTAGGCGGAGATGACCGTGAGCACGCGCTCGACGCCCGCGTCGTCGGCGGGCAGGAGGAAGTCGGCCTCGAGCCATCGACCCTTCGTGTCGAAGGTCTTCAGGCCGATGTCGGTGCGGTGCGCGATCGACGGCATGCGCGAGGCGACGGCCACGCCGGCGCGGCCCTTCGCCGTGGCCGCGTCGTGCAGCACGTGCCAGCCCTCGAGGATGCGCAGGACGTCCTCGTCCTGCGCGCGGACCTCCTGGAGGCACAGGATGTCGGGCCTCGCCTCGTCGAGCCACTCGAGCATGCCCTTGCCCGCCGCCGCCCGGATGCCGTTGACGTTGACGGACACGATGCGCATGGAGCCCAGCCTACCGGCGCACCACCGACGCGCCCTCGGGCGTCAGCGCCTGCGCACGCGCTTGGCGAGGCGCTTGTGCGTCTGCCGCATGAGCAGCCCCTGCTTGGGGTCGGGCCTCTCGCGCTGCGCGATCTCCTCCTTGAGGGCCGCCCGATCCCGCTTGGCCTGCTCGATGGCCTCGGCGCGCGCGATCTCGACGTCCTCGAGGCGTGCGTACGCCTTGCCGACGGTGCCCACCGAGATCCACGCGAGCGCGATGAGGAGGATCTGGTTGACGAGGCTCAGCCAGACGAGGATGCCGAGGATGGCGGCGAAGCCGGCGACGAGCGGGTTCGAGCCGCCCGAGAGCAGCAGCGCCGCGAACTGCTTGAGCACGAAGAACGCGACGGCGCACGCGAGGGACGCGCCGAGCAGCTGCTTGGCGGGGAGGCGCAGGCGACCGGCGAAGCGGTAGAGCAGCGCGACGACCGCGGCGTCGAGCGCGAGCTGCGCCAGGATGCCGACGACCTGCCCGAGCCCGCCGACGCCGAGCATGTCGGCGATCGCGGACGTGACGACGAGCAGCGCGGCCGAGGCGAGCACGAGCACGCCGATGCCGAGCGCGACGCCGAGGTCGCCGACCTTGAGGAGCACGGGGAGGGTGCGCACGTCCGGCAGGCCGAAGACGGCGCGGAAGCCCTCGCGGCTCGTGCCGATCCAGCCGATCGCGGTGATCAGGATGCCGACGGCCGCGATCGCGGTGCCCCAGCCGAGCACGCTCGACTCGACGATGGCGTCGACGTCGAGCAGCCCGTTCGAGTCCGGGCCCGTGCTGATGAGCCCGGGCACGCTCCCGGCGATCGCGTCGACGACGCGGTCGCGCAGCGCGCTGTCGCCGCCGAGCACGAGGGCGAAGATCGCGAAGCCGATGAAGAGCGCCGCGAACAGCGACAGGAAGGCGCTCAGGGTCATGCCCTGCGCGAAGATGGGCCCCTTGGCCTGCCCGTAGTGGGTCAGCGTGCGCGCCGGACGCGTCTGCATGATGCGCTCGAAGGCGGTCTGCGCCACGGTCTACCCCCGGTCGTGTCGACGTCTGGACAGCGTAGTCTTGCGGCATGGCAGAGCTGCGTGGAGTCGGTGTCGGTCGCGGAATCGCAGCGGGAGTGGTACTGCGCATGCCGGAGCCCTTGGCGCCGCCGTCGACCGAGCCGCTGACGGCGGATGCGGCCGAGGAGACCCAGCGCGTGCGCGACGCCCTCGCGCACGTCGCCGCCGAGCTCTCGGACCGCGGACGCACCGCGGGCGGCGAGGCGCAGGAGGTGCTGGAGGCGGCGTCGCTCATGGCGCAGGACCCCGCGCTCGCCGACGACGTCGCGACGCGCATCGGCCAGGGCACGAACGGCGAGCGCGCCGTGCACGACGCGTTCGAGCAGTTCAAGACGATGCTCATCGCCCTCGGCGGCTACATGGCCGAGCGCGCGACCGACCTCGACGACGTGTCGCAGCGCGTCGTGGCGCGCCTGCGCGGCGTCGCGGCCCCGGGCGTGCCCGAGTCCGACGAGCCCTTCATCCTCATCGCGCGCGACCTCGCGCCGGCCGACACCGCGACCCTCGACCTCGAGCGCACGCTCGCGCTCGTGACGCAGGACGGCGGGCCCACGAGCCACACCGCGATCCTCGCCCGCTCGAAGTCGATCACCGCCGTCGTCGGCGTCGTCGGCCTGCTCGCCGAGGTGCCGGACGGCACGCGCGTCGTCGTCGACGCGAAGTCGGGCATCGTCGTGCTCGACCCGTCGGACGACGAGGTCGAGGCCGCGCGTGTCGAGGCGCGGACGCGCGCCGAGCGCGCCGACGCGCCGCTCACCGAGGGCGCGCTCGCCGACGGCACGAAGGTGCCGCTGCTGGCGAACGTCGGCCGCCCCGAGGACGCCGTGAAGGCGCTCGAGCTCGGCGCGGAGGGCGTGGGCCTGTTCCGCACCGAGTTCCTCTTCCTCGACGCGAAGGAGGCCCCGTCGGTCGCCTCGCAGACCGACTCCTACACGCGGATGCTGCAGGCGTTCGAGGGGAAGAAGGTCGTCGTGCGCGTGCTCGACGCCGGCGCCGACAAGCCGCTCGCCTTCCTCAACGACGCCGAGGAGGAGAACCCGGCGCTCGGCCTGCGCGGCATCCGCGCCCTGCGCGCGAGCGAGCAGATCCTGCGCGACCAGCTCGAGGCGCTCGCGGCCGCCGACGCCGCGACGAACGCCGAGCTGTGGGTCATGGCGCCGATGATCGCGAACCAGGAGGAGACGGAGTACTTCGTCGCCCTGGGCCGCGAGCTCGGGCTCAAGGTCGTCGGCGCGATGGCCGAGGTCCCGTCGATCGCGGTGCTCGCCGACCAGGTGATGGCGGCGGCCGACTTCGTGTCGATCGGCACGAACGACCTCACGCAGTACACCTTCGCGGCCGACCGCATGCTCGGCACCGTCGCCTCCTTCCAGGACCCGTGGCACCCCGCCGTCCTGCGGCTCGTCAAGATGCTCGGGGACGCGGGCATCGAGGCGGGCAAGCCCGTCGGCGTGTGCGGCGAGGCCGCTGCCGATCCCGCGCTCGCGGTCGTGCTCGTCGGCCTCGGCGTCTCGTCGCTCTCGATGAGCCCCGCGGCGTTCGCCGACGTGCGCGCCGAGCTGCTCGAGGTCACGCTCGAGCAGGCGCAGGCCAAGGCCGCCGCGGCGCTGCTCGCGTCCACGGCCGCCGGCGCGCGGGACGCAGCGGCCGCGGCCTAGCACCGCGCCGACCCGGTCGTCGCAGGCGCGGCCCGGGGCGTCAGCCGCGCACGCGGCGCACGGCGTCGGCGAACATCACCGCGCGGTCGCGCTCGAGCACGATCGGCTCGACGACGTCGACGCGCGCGACCTCGGCGACGGCGCGGCGCAGGCGTCTGCGCGCCCGCCCACGGCGCGCGGCACCGATCGCGCCGCCCAGCCCGGCGCCCAGCAGCCCGACGAGGATGCCCAGCAGCACGCCGGCGGCGATCAGCAGCGTCGGCACAGGCCATCCCTGCTCGAGCGGCACCTCGGGGCCGGGCAGCCCCCACAGCGGCAGCAGGGCGGCGGCGAGCAGCCAGCCGACGCCGACGAGCGCGGTGCCGAGCGCGATCCACTGCACGATCGCGAGGACGATCCACCACCACGAGCCGCGTGCGCCGAGGTCGGTGCGGGCGACGGCGCGGTCGAGCGCGTCGGGCACGATCGCCAGGGCGTCGTTCGCCGCCTGGAGCACCGCGGCGCGCCAGCCGTCGCCGAGGCCGGCCGCCGCGGCGTCGGCGTAGCCGCGCACCGCGAGCGACGCCTGCGCGCGCTCGGCGGACGACGGCGTCGGCAGGGCGGTGCGGTGCAGGTCGGCGTCGCGGTCGCGCGGCCGCCGCTGGGGGAGCAGGTGCAGGCGGCGCAGCGGGTCGGGCCGCAGCCGCAGCAGCCACGCCGTGAGGATCCAGCCGGTCGCCTGACCGGCGCGCTTGCGGTACGACGCACCGGTCGCCTGCGCGACGACGTCGACGCGCGCGGCCGCGCACAGCCCGTCGACGAGACGCTCGCGGTCCGCCGCGGGCACCTCGGGCGCGATGGCCGGGGCGTCGAGTCGCGCGGCAGCGCTCGCCACGTCGGCGGCGAGCCGGGCGGACCGAGCGGCGCGGTCGCGCGCGAAGCGGGCGACGACGGCGCGGACGGCCTCGATGCCCTCGCCGGTGGTGGCGCTCGCCGGCAGCACCCGCACGTCCGCGAGCCCGTCGGCGGCGAGCAGCCCGCGCAGGGAGGCGACGACGTCGGGCACGGCGCCCGCCGGCAGGAGGTCGACCTGGTTGAGCACGGCAGCCGTGACGGCGCCGTGCGACCGCAGCGGTGCGACGAACGCGTGGTGCAGCACGGCGTCGGCGTACTTCTGCGGATCGACGACCCACACGAGCACGTCGACCTGCCCGGCGAGGCGCTCGGCGATCGCGCGATGCTCGGGCGCGACCGAGTCGAAGTCCGGCAGGTCGAGCAGGATGAGCGACAGCGACGCGTCGCCGGCGAAGGGCTCGTCGACGTGCCGGCGGTCCGTGACCTGCAGCCAGTCGAGCAGCGCGTCGGAGCCCTCGGCGCCCCACACGGCGGCGAGCGGCTCGGAGGTCGTCGGCCTGCGCACGTGCGCGCGCGCGAGCTCCTGCCCGACGACGGCGTTCAGCAGCGACGACTTGCCGGATCCCGTCGCGCCGAACAGGCCCACGACGGTGTGCTCGCTCGAGAGCGCACGCCGCGACGCCGCGCCGGCGAGGACGGCGCGGATGGCGTCGACGTCGGCGTCGTCGATGCGGCCGACGCCGAGCTCCGCGGCGTCCTCGAGCGCGTCGAGCGAGGCGTCGAGGCTCACGCGCGCGCCTCGGGCTCGTCGAGCGGCTCGGTCGCGACCGTGGCCATCGCACGCTCGAGCGCGTGCGACGCATCCTCGAGGTCCGTCGCGCTCGCGCCCTCGCGCACGGGATCCAGCAGCGGCGCGTACCGCGCGGCCTCCTCGGCGAGCAGCGCGCGCACGCGCTCGTCGAGGTCGTCGCGCGCGTCCTTCGCCATGCGGCGCACGGCGTCCTCGCCGAAGACGGTCTCGAGCAGCTTCTGGCCGACGACCGCCGAGCCGCCCGCGATCGCGAGCTCGCCGCCGGTGAGCCCGCCGGTGGACGCGAAGACGATGACCATGAGCGTGACGGTGACGGCGTTGAGCCCGAGCGAGAGGACGCGCGCCTTGACGCGCCTGTCGCCGGCCTGGTCCGAGATGCGCTGCACGAGCGCGGCCTGCCACTCGCGCACGAGCCGCGACGTGCGGCCGGCGACGTCGTCGCCCTCGCGCGAGAGGTCGACGCCGGCCGTCAGCTGCCTGCCCGCCTGCGTCGCGCGCACGCGCTGCCACGCGTCGCCCGCGGCGCCGCCCGCCTCGTCGACGACGACGGCGTGCAGCCCGTGCTCGATCGCCGTCTCCACCTGCACGACGGGCGCGGGGCGGCCCTGCAGGAAGGCGCCGACGCGGTCGCGGGTGCGCGAGAACCAGCCCTCGATCGTGCGGAAGACGTCGGAGGTGCCGACGAAGTCCTGCCAGCGGGCGAGCACCTCGCCGCGCAGCAGCGTGCCGTCGCTCGTCGCGGCGTGGATGCGGTCGGCGGCGTCGTCGTAGCGGGTCGCCACGATGCGGTCGAGCTCGTCGGCGGCCGCGACCTGCGCAGCGCGCGCCACGGCGACCTCCCGCGTCGTCGCGGCGAGCCTGGACGCGGCGCCCGCGAGGGTGCGGCCGGCGATGCGGGCGCGCTCGGCGCGGTCGCCCGCGATGCCCACCAGCCAGCCGCGGATGGCGGCGACCGCGTCCGGCGCGAGCATGCCGAGCTCGTCGAGCGGCGACTCGACGACGGTGAAGATCGGGGCAGCGCCGAGGCCGCGCTCGCCGAGCATGCGGCGCAGGTCGTCCTCGACCTCGCCCGCGGACGACGCCGGCACGCGGTTGAGCACGACGCCCACCGTCACGTCCCGGCCGGCCGCGTCGTCGAGCGCCGCCCACGGCACCGCGTCGGCGTAGCGGTTGGCGGTCGTGACGAAGAGCCAGAGGTCGGCGGCGGCGAGCAGCTGCCCGGCGAGGGCGCGGTTCTCGTCGGCGACGGAGTCGAGGTCGGGGGCGTCGACGATCGCGAGGTCGGCCGGCACGCGCTCGTCGCCGACGAGCACGACGGAGCCGATGCGCGTCGCGTCGGGCTCGTCGCCCGCGGCCGACGCGGGCTGGGGCGTCTGCCGCACCGTGCCCGTGATGCGCGCGAGCTCCGGCAGGATGCGCGTCGAGGCGAACCATCCGCGATCCGACGGCGCGTGCAGCAGGATCGGCTGGCGCGTCGTGGGGCGGATGACGCCCGTGCGCGTCACGGGCAGCCCGACGATCGCGTTGACGAGGGTCGACTTGCCGGCACCCGTCGAGCCGCCGACGACCGCGAGCAGGGGCGCGTCGAGGTTCGCCAGCCGCGGCTCGACGTAGTCGTCGATCTGCGCGAGCGCTCGTCTGCGCAGGTCGCGCGCTGCGTCCACGCCCTCGACGGCCAACGGCAGCCGCGTCTCCTCGAGCGCGCGCCGCAGCGCCTCGAGCCGCTCGAGGGCGGCGATCGTCGCGTCGGTCACGGCACCAGCATGGCGCAGCGGGCTTCGAGCGCGCTGTCCGGGGAACGCGTCGGCGCGATCAGGCGATGGCGCGGGCGGGACGACGATGGCCGCGCACGCGGACCGCGATGGTCGTCGCGGCGACGACGACGCAGACGATGGCGGCGACGACGGCGACGGCGATCGAGGCGGGCTCGTCGGTCGCGCGGGCGATCGCGATCCACGCGACGCCCCAGACGATCGCGAGCATCGGGCCGATGCGACCGCGGCCGCGGATGGCGACGCCGACGCCGATGGCGGCGACGACGGCGAGCACGATGGAGGCGGGGATCGCGAACTCCTCGATGCGCAGGCCCATGTCGGCGAGCCATGCGGCGACGTTCGCGACCGTCGCGACGCACACCCAGCCGAAGTAGAGGCCGAAGGTGCCGTCGACGACGACGGTCTCGACGAGCGTCGCGGGGCGGACGCGGCGCAGCACCTCGAAGATCGCGATGAGCGACAGCAGCAGCGCGACGATGATGACGACCGTGAGCGCGACGGCGTCCATGAGGCTCGCGACGATCCACGCCGCGTTCAGCACCATCGAGGCCAGCGCGAGCCAGCCCATGCGCCGCTGGCGGGTGTCGGCATGGTTGCGGGGGAGCACCTGCCAGATGCCGTAGAGCGCGAGGCCGAGGTAGATGACCGACCAGATCGAGAACGCCGGGCCGCCGGGCGCGAGCGGCGTGGCGTTCGCGGCGAAGGCACCCTCGCCGACGCCCTCGGCCGTGCCGCCGCCCAGCAGGCCGGAGCCGAGCGCGGCGCCGAGCAGCGTGGCGGGGACGGCCACGAGCACGAGGATCGCGCGGACGCGATCGAGCGTCGTGGGGGAGGATGCCGGGCGTGCGTCGGTGGCCATGCTCACGACGCTACTGCTGCGACGCCGACGCCGCGCGGGCTTGACAGCCGGCTGACTACTCGATCGACTGACGAATGCCGCGGGCGGGTCTAGAGGATCTGCCCGATCGGCTCGCGCTTCTCGGCCTGGAACCGGTCCTCCGTGCGGCCCGCGGCCCAGTAGCCCGACAGCGACAGGTCGGTGCGCGGGATGCCGCGCTGCTGCACGACGTCGCGGATCGCCTTCATCGCCTCCCGCTCGCCGTGCGCGAAGACCTGCGTGCGACCGTCGACGAACGCGTGCCGCGCGACGGCGTCGGCGAGCACGGACGACGAGCCCGGCGCGACGGCGGCGCCGCGATGGAGCCAGACGACGTCGACGCCCGCAGGGGCCGCGACGGGCAGCTCGTCGGCGGCGTCCGTCACCTCGACGTACGCGGTGCCCACGGCGGCGGGGGCATGCTCGACGAGCCACGCGAGCGCCGCCGAGATGGCAGGCAGCGCCGACTCGTCGCCCGCGAGCAGGTGCGCGTCGGCGTCCGGGTCGGGCAGGTAGCCGCCGCTCGGGCCCGAGAACGCCAGCCGGTCGCCCGGCCGCGCCGCGAGCGCCCAGGGGCCCGCGATGCCGACGTCGCCGTGCACGACGAAGTCGATCGCGACGCGGTCGGCCTCCACGACGGGCACCGAGTACGTGCGCGTCACAGGCAGGTCGTCGGCCGGCAGCGTCGCGCGTAGCGCCTCGACGTCGTACGGCGGCTCGAGGCCGAGCTCCGGCCGGGCGAACCACAGCTTGACGTAGCGGTCGGTCTGCTCGCTGCCGGCGAAGGCCGCGACGCCGTCGCCTCCCGCCCAGACGCGGACGACGTGCGGCGACCGGCGCTCGACCTCGAGGACCTCGAGCACGTGGACGGGACGGACGCGGCGGGCGGGTGCGGACATGCTGCTCCTGGGGATCGAACGGTGGGACGCGAGACGGCCCGGAGGCGCGAGCCTCCGAGCCGTCTCAGCGGTCGCGGGTCGTCAGACCACGCGGCCCGTCGTCATGGCGGCCTTGACCTCGGCGATCGCCTTCGTCACCTCGATGCCGCGCGGGCATGCGTCGGTGCAGTTGAAGGTCGTGCGGCAGCGCCACACGCCCTCCTTGTCGTTGAGGATGTCGAGGCGCACCTGGCTCGCCTCGTCGCGGCTGTCGAAGATGAAGCGGTGCGCGTTCACGATCGCGGCCGGGCCGAAGTACTGCCCGTCGGTCCAGAACACGGGGCACGACGTGGTGCACGCCGCGCACAGGATGCACTTCGTGGTGTCGTCGAAGCGCTCGCGCTGGGCGATCGTCTGGTGACGCTCCTTGTCGGGCTTGCCCGTCGCCTGCAGGAAGGGCTGGATCTCGCGGAAGGAGTCGAAGAACGGCTCCATGTCGACGATGAGGTCCTTCTCGAGCGGCAGGCCCTTGATGGCCTCGACGTAGATGGGCTTCGAGGTGTCGAAGTCCTTGATGAGCGCCTTGCACGCGAGGCGGTTGCGGCCGTTGATGCGCATGGCGTCCGAGCCGCACACGCCGTGGGCGCACGAGCGGCGGAAGGCCAGCGTCGAGTCCTGCTCCCACTTGATGCGGTGCAGGGCGTCGAGGATGCGCTCGGTCGGGTACATCTCGACGTCGTAGTCGACCCACTTGGGCTCGTCATCGACCTCGGGGTCGTAGCGACGGACGTTCAGGGTGACCGTGAACGACTGCGGCTCCTCGACCGGCTCGGGCTCGACCGGCGGCGCGGGATCCGGGACCGGCTCGCCACCGGTCGTCTCGGGACCCGCGGCGACCTCGCCGCCGATGGCGGTGCCGGGCTCCGACGGCGAGACCGACTGCCCGTCGGTCGTCGTCTGGTCGGCGGCCTCCTCGGCCTGCGCCTGGGGGTCGCCCTGCTCGACGGCGTCCTGTCGGACCGTCTCGGGGTCGTGCTGCTCGTCCTCGTGCGTCGCCATCGCTAGTACTTCCGCTCGGTGGGCTCGTAGATCGTCTTGCGCACGGGCTTCCAGTCGAGGCGGATGTGGTCATCCGACTCCGACGAGTGGGCATCGCCCGACAGGTACGCCATCGTGTGCTGCATGTAGTTCACGTCGTCGCGCTTCGGGAAGTCGTCGCGCATGTGCCCGCCGCGCGACTCCTTCCGGTTCAGCGCGCACACGACCAGGACCTCGGCCAGGTCGAGCAGGAAGCCCAGCTCGACGGCCTCGAGGAGGTCGGTGTTGAAGCGCTTGCCCTTGTCGCGCACCGCGACGCCCAGGTAGCGGGTGCGCAGGTCGCGCACCTCGGCCGCCGCGGCGTTCAGGGTGTCCTCGGTGCGGAAGACCTGCGCGTTGCGGTCCATCGTCTCCTGCAGCTCCTTGCGGATCTGCGCGACCGACTCGGTGCCCGTCGACGCCCGCAGCTGCTTGAGCCAGCCCACGACGCCGTCCGCGGCGTCGTCCGGCAGCGGCACGAAGTCGGCGCCCTTGGCGTACGTCACGGCGTTGTTGCCCGCGCGCTTGCCGAAGACGTTGATGTCGAGCAGCGAGTTCGTGCCCAGGCGGTTCGAGCCGTGCACCGAGACGCACGCGCACTCGCCGGCCGCGTAGAGCCCCGGCACGACGGTGTCGTTGTCGCTGAGGACCTCGGCGTCGTTGTTCGTGGGGATGCCGCCCATGGCGTAGTGCGCCGTCGGGTACACGGGCACGCGCTCGACCACGGGGTCGACGCCCAGGTAGGTGCGTGCGAACTCCGTGATGTCGGGCAGCTTCGTCTCGAGCACCTCGGCGCCCAGGTGGGTGCAGTCGAGGTAGACGTAGTCCTTGTGCGGGCCGGCGCCGCGGCCGTCGAGCACCTCCTGCACCATGGAGCGCGCGACGATGTCGCGCGGCGCGAGGTCCTTGATCGTGGGGGCGTACCGCTCCATGAAGCGCTCGCCCGAGGCGTTGCGCAGGATGGCGCCCTCGCCGCGGGCACCCTCGGTGAGGAGGATGCCGAGGCCAGCGAGCCCGGTCGGGTGGAACTGGTAGAACTCCATGTCCTCGAGCGGCAGGCCCTTGCGCCAGATGATGCCCACGCCGTCGCCCGTGAGGGTGTGCGCGTTCGACGTCGTCTTGAAGATCTTGCCGAAGCCGCCGGTCGCGAAGATCACCGACTTGCCCTGGAAGACGTGGATCTCGCCCGTGGCGAGCTCGTACGCGACGACGCCCGCGACGCGCTTGACGCCGTCGACCTCGGTCATGACGAGGTCGAGGGCGTAGAACTCGTTGAAGAAGTTCACGCCGTGCTTGACGCAGTTCTGGTAGAGCGTCTGCAGGATCATGTGGCCGGTGCGGTCGGCGGCGTAGCACGCACGACGCACGGGCGCCTTGCCGTGGTCGCGCGTGTGCCCGCCGAAGCGACGCTGGTCGATCTTGCCGTCGGGCGTGCGGTTGAACGGCAGGCCCATGTTCTCGAGGTCGAGCACGGCGTCGATCGCCTCGCGCGTGAGGATCTCGGCGGCGTCCTGGTCGACGAGGTAGTCGCCGCCCTTGACGGTGTCGTACGTGTGCCACTCGGCGTTGTCGTCCTCGACGTTGGCGAGGGCCGCGGCCATGCCGCCCTGCGCGGCACCCGTGTGGGAGCGCGTCGGGTAGAGCTTCGTGATCACGGCGGTCGAGGCGTGCGGCGCCGCCTCGATGGCTGCGCGCATGCCTGCGCCGCCTGCGCCGACGATGACGACGTCGAACTGGTGGTAGTGGATGCCGTCGGACACGGTCGACTCGGTCATGTGGTGGTGGGACTCCTGGATCAGCGGGTCGCGCAGAAGGACGGCAGCAGCTCGGCCTCGACGCCCGTGGGGCACGGGTCGAAGGTGAACGTGATGAGCGTGCCGAGGGCGATGAGGATGAAGGCGCTCGAGGCGATGGCGCCGAGCGCGATGCGGCGCAGGCCCTCGCGGTGCACGTAGTCGTTGACGATCGTGCGCATGCCGTTCGAGCCGTGGAGGACCGCGAGCCAGAGCATCACGACGTCCCACCACTGCCACAGCGGGTTCGCGAACTTGCCGCCGATGAACCCGAAGTCGATGGCCTGGATGCCGCCGGGGGTGAACAGCAGGTTGTAGGCGAGGTGGCCGAAGATGAGCACGACGAGCACGACGCCCGACGCGCGCATGAAGATCCAGCCGGCCTTCTCGAGGTTCGGGCCGCGACGGCCCGTCGAGCGCGCGGGGTACGCGTACGGCGTCCGGGGGCTCTCGACGGTGGCGGTCATCAGTGCTCCCCGAAGACGTTGATGAGGTGCGTGGGCGTGAAGCCCGCCATCAGGACGATGACGACCGCGATGACCACCCAGAAGAGGATGCGCTGGATGCGCGTCGCGGCGGGGATGGCGTCCACCGCGATGATGCGCAGGCCGTTCATCGCGTGGAACACGACGGCGCCCACGAGTGCGACCTCGCCGAGCCCCATGATCGGGTTCTTGTACGTCGCGATGACGGCGTTGTAGGCCTCTGGGCTCACGCGGATGAGCGACGTGTCGAGCACGTGCACCAGGAGGAAGAAGTAGATGCCGATGCCCGAGATGCGGTGGAGGACCCACGACCACATGCCCTCGTTGCCGCGGTAGAGCGTCCCCGTGATGCGGACGCGCCCCGGCTTGGGATCGGCGAGGGTCGGGGTGCGGGAGCTGGTCACGCGGTCCCTCCTCACGAGTCTCGTTCGAGCGGATTGCGTCTCTCATCCTACGCCGCAGGGAAGGGGTCGTCCGCCACCCCCACGGCAAGATCCGTGATTCTTGGCCGTCGCCACGGCGCGTCGGACCCCGTCCGAGATCCTTTTTCCGCACCGAGTGCAGAAAGGGCTATCGTCGAGCCATGCGAGTGATGCGGCTCGGCCGGGAGGTCGACTACGAGACGGCATGGGCGCAGCAGCGCCTGCTCCACGACGAGGTGGCCGCCGGCGGCGAGGATGCGCTGCTGCTGCTCGAGCACGCCTCGGTCTACACGGCGGGCACGAGCACGCAGCCGTCGGACCTGCCGACGGACGGCTCGCGGGTCGTCGAGGTCGATCGCGGCGGCCGCATCACGTGGCACGGCCCCGGCCAGCTCGTCGCCTACCCGATCGTCGCGATCGGCGAGCTCGGCGTCGTCGACTGGGTGCGCAGGCTCGAGGAGGCGATCCTCGCCACGCTGCGTCCGCTCGGCCTCGACGTGCAGCGCGTGCGCGGCCGCGCAGGCGTCTGGCTGCTCGGCGACGGCTCGCCCTGGTCGCGCGACCGCAAGGTCGCGCAGGTCGGCGTGCGCGTCGCGGGCGGCGTCAGCACCCACGGCATCGCGATCAACGTCGATCCCGACCTCGCCGCCTTCGCGCGCATCGTGCCGTGCGGCATCGCCGACGCGGGCGTCACGTCGATCGCCGCCGAGCTCGGGCGCGCGCCGAGCGTCGAGGCGGTGGGGGAGGCGTTCGCCGAGGCGCTGCTCGCCCTCGGCGTCGCCGCCGTCCATCCGCCGGTCGCATCCGCGCATCCGAGCGTCGTCGTCGCCGAGGGGGAGGCCGCATGAGCTGCGCAGGACCGGACGGCGCCGTCGTCGACGCGGGCGGGCCCGCGCGAGCACCCGAGGGGCGCAGGCTGCTGCGCCTCGAGGTGCGCAACGCGCAGACGCCCATCGAGCGCAAGCCGCCGTGGATCAAGACGCGAGCGAGGATGGGCCCGGAGTACACGGCGCTCACGGCGCTCGTCGAGGAGCAGGACCTGCACACCGTCTGCCAGTCGGCGGGCTGCCCCAACATCTACGAGTGCTGGGAGGACCGCGAGGCGACGTTCCTCATCGGTGGCGACCAGTGCACGCGTCGCTGCGACTTCTGCCAGATCGACACGGGCAGGCCCGCCCTCCTCGACCGCCTCGAGCCGATGCGCGTCGCGGAGTCGGTGCGGCAGATGGGGTTGCGCTACGCGACCGTGACCGGCGTGTGCCGCGACGACCTCGAGGACGAGGGCATCTGGCTGTACGCCGAGACGGTGCGCCGCATCCACGAGGCGAACCCCGGCGTGGGCGTCGAGATGCTCGCGCCCGACTTCACGGGCAACCGGCACCTGCTCGAGGAGCTCTTCGCCACGCGTCCGGAGGTCTTCGCGCACAACGTCGAGACCGTGCCGCGCATCTTCCGCCGCATCCGCCCGGGCTTCCGGTTCGAGCGCAGCCTCGACGTGCTGCGCTGGAGCCGCGAGGCGGGGCTCGTGACGAAGTCGAACCTCATCCTCGGCATGGGCGAGACCGACGCCGAGGTGCTCGACACGCTCCACGCGCTGCACGAGGCGGGCTGCGACCTCATCACGATCACGCAGTACCTGCGCCCGTCGCCGAGGCACCACCCCGTCGACCGCTGGGTCGAGCCCGCCGCGTTCGCCGACCTCGCGGAGGCCGCGACCGAGATCGGCTTCGCGGGCGTCATGTCCGGCCCGCTCGTGCGCTCGTCGTACCGCGCCGGCACGCTCTACCGGCAGGCGCTCGAGGCGCGCGGGACCGGCAGGACGGCGTCGATCCTCGCGGGCATGGGCGCGTCGGGGACGACCGCCGGAGGCATCACGAACGGCGGCCGCGCCGTCGCGTAGCCGACGAGGCGGCCGCGCAGGGTGAGCCGCGCAGACCGAGCCGTGCCGGCCCACCCGGTCAGGCGATGGCCGGCGTGGCCGTCGCGCCGCGCAGCGCGTGCCGCTGGGCGCCCTCGTAGTGCGCGAGCAGCTCGTCGCACACGCGCGGCCACGTGCGCTGCAGCACGCGGCGCCTGCCCGCCTCGCCCATGCGCGCGCGCATCGTCGAGGCGTCGACGAGCGTGCGCACCGCGTCGCGCAGCGCGCGGGCCGAGTCGGGCTCGTAGAGGAAGCCCGTGACGCCGTGGTCGACGAGGTCGATCGGGCCGCCCGATCGAGGCGCGACGACCGGCAGGCCGGCGGCGGCCGCCTCCTGCAGCGTCTGGCCGAACGTCTCCTCGGCGCCCGTGTGCACGAAGACGTCGAGCGCGGCGTAGGCCGCGGCGAGCGGCGCGCCGGTCAGCTGCCCGAGGAAGGTGGCGCCGAGCGGTGCGAGCGCGCGCCTGGCGGCAGCCATGCCGGGGCCGTCGCCGACGACGACCACCTGGATGCCGCGCATGCCCTGCAGGGCGCGCAGCCGCTCGAGGCCCTTCTCGGGGGCGACGCGACCGACGTAGCCGACGATCGTCTCGCCGCGCGGCGCGAGCCGGGCGCGCAGGGCGAGCGCCGCGGGGCCGGCGCGGTGGTCGGGGTGGAAGGCGTCGAGGTCGACGCCGCGCGCCCAGTGCTCGACGCGCTCGACGCCGGCGGCGGCGAGGTCGGCGATCGACGACGACGAGGGCGCGAGGGTGCGGTCGGCCTGGTTGTGGATGCGACGCAGCACCTTCCACGCCATCGGCGCACCCGCGCCGAGGCGGTTGCGGCGCGCGAAGCCCGCGATGTCGGTCTGGTAGATCGCGACCGACGGCACGCCGATGCGCCGCGCCTCCGCGATGGCCTGCCCGCCGAGCAGGAACGGCGAGGCCGCGTGCACGACGTCGGGCCGGAAGCGCTGCAGCAGGCCGTGCAGCTGCGGGCTCGGCATGCCGACGGGGAACTCGCGGTACGCGAACGACGGCACCTCGAACACGGGGGCGCCGTGCAGCTGGGTCGGGGCGCCGCAGCGCGGTGCGACGACCATTGCCTGCCTGCCCGTCGACTGCAGGTGCTCGAGCACCCGGATGACGGAGGAGGTCACCCCGTTGACCGTCGGGAGGAAGCTCTCGGTGACGATGGCGACGCGCTCGATCCGCACGTGCCCGACGCTAGGCATCGCCGATGACGGCCGGAGGCATCGCACATGGATGCCGTGTGAACGCCTCGCGTCGGTCAGGGGCGCTGCGGCGCGGGCCGATAGCGTCGCGTGCATGACGATCGACGGGTTCTACGGCATCATCCCCGCAGGAGGGGTCGGCTCGCGGCTCTGGCCGCTGTCGCGCGCCGATGCGCCGAAGTTCCTCCACGACCTCACGGGATCCGGCCGCACGCTGCTGCAGTCGACGTTCGAGCGCCTCGCGCCGCTCGCCGGCGAGCAGCGCGTCATGGTCGTGACCGGCAGGGCGCACCGCGCCGCCGTCGAGGCGCAGCTGCCGGCGCTGACCGACGCGAACATCGTGCTCGAGGCCGAGCCGCGCGAGTCGACCGTCGCCGTGCTGCTCGCCGCGGCCATCCTCGAGCGGCGCGAGCCGGGCGTCGTCGTCGGCTCGTTCGCCGCCGACCACGTCATCGCCGACGAGCGCGGCTTCCGCCGTGCCGTGACGGACGCGGTCGCGGCCGCGCGCACCGGCAAGATCGCGACGATCGGGATCACGCCCACCGAGCCCGCGATCGGCTTCGGCTACATCCAGGCGGGCGAGCCCGCGGGCATCGCCGAGGCGCCGGGGGTCACCGAGGTCGTGCGCTTCGTCGAGAAGCCGAGCGCGGAGGACGCGCGCACCTACCTCGCCTCCGGCGACTTCCTCTGGAACGCCGGCATGTTCATCGCCCGCGCCGACGTGCTGCTCGCCGAGCTCGCGACGACGGAGCCCGAGCTCGCGGCGCAGATCGACGAGCTCGCGGCGGCGTGGGACGACCAGGCGACGCGCGGACCCGCCGTCGACCGCCTGTGGCCGCGGCTCAAGCGCATCGCGATCGACTACTCGGTCGCCGAGCCCGCGGCGGCCCGCGGCGGCCTCGTCGTCGTGCCGGGCGACTTCGACTGGGACGACGTGGGCGACTTCTCGGCCGTCGCGAAGCTGCACAACGGCGGCCTCGGCGCCGACCGGCTCGCGATCCTCTCCGGCAAGGCGACCGTGCTGGCCGACGGCGCCTCCGGCATCGTCGTCTCCACCACCGACCGCGTCATCTCGCTCGTGGGCGTGCGCGACATCGTCGTCGTCGACACGGGCGACGCCCTGCTCGTGACGACGACCGAGCACGCGCAGCGCGTCAAGCAGGTCGTCGACGCCATCCGCCGATCCGGCAACGGCACGGTGCTCTAGCCCGTCCCGCGTCGCGTCGTCCCGGCGTGCCCCGTCCCCCGTCAGGGGTCGCGGGCGCGTCCGGATCCCGGCCGGGGCGCATGCTGCCGGGCTATGGTGACTTCCACCCGCACCACCGCACCCTGGAGCACCACGATGTCCCGCACCGCCCTCCGTCTCGCCGCGCCCGTCGCGCTCGTCGCGCTCGCGCTCACCGCCTGCCAGGCCGCACCCGAGGACGGCGGCGACGCCGGCGCCGGACCTGCGAGCGACGTCTGCGCCCAGATGGTCACGAACTCCGGCGGCCTCGAGGACCGCTCGTTCAACCAGGCCTCGTGGGCCGGCATGGAGCAGGCGGAGGAGGAGTACGGCATCGACGCGAACGTGCTCGTGTCCACGAGCGAGTCCGACCTCGCGCCGAACGTCGAGGCCGCCGTCGGCACGGGCTGCGACTTCGTCCTCACCGTCGGCTACGAGCTCGCCGCCGCGACCGGCGAGCAGGCCGCTGAGAACCCCGACGTGCAGTTCGCGATCGTCGACGAGGTCGTCGAGGGTGCGAACGTGCGCCCCATCGTCTTCGACACCGCCCAGGCCTCCTACCTCGCCGGCTACCTCGCCGCGGGCGTGAGCGAGACGGGCGTCGTCGCGACGTTCGGCGGCGGCAACCAGCCGCCCGTCACGCTCTTCATGGACGGCTACGTGCAGGGCGTCGAGGCGTACAACGCCGCGCACGGCACGGCCGTGCAGGTCATCGGCTGGGACGTCGAGGCGCAGGACGGCATCTTCACGGGCGACTTCGAGAACGTGCAGCTCGGCCAGGCGACCGCGCAGTCGCTCATCGCGCAGGGCGCCGACGTCATCCTCCCCGTCGCAGGGCAGGTCGGCGAGGGCGCGTTCCTCGCCTCGCTCGACGCCGGCTCGAGCGCCCTCGTGATCTGGGTCGACTCCGACGGCTACGAGACGCTGCCGGACGAGTACCACCCGCTGCTGCTCACGACGGTCGAGAAGAACACGCAGGACTTCGTCGTGCAGGCGATCGGCGACCTCGTGGACTCGGGCGAGGTCACCGACGAGCCGCTCGTGGGCACGCTCGAGAACGAGGGCGTCGGCCTGTCCGACTACCACGACCTCGCCGACCGCGTGAGCCCCGAGCTGCAGGCCGAGCTCGACGCTCTGCGCGAGCAGATCGTCGCGGGCGACGTCGCGGTCGAGAGCCCCAGCTCGCCGTAGTCGCGCACGCGATGAGGGCCCCGGGTGCTGTGCATCCGGGGCCCTCGCCGTCCTCGTGTCGCGGGATCGAGGACGGCGCCCGCCCGTCGCCGGGCGGGAGTGCGTCAGGCCCGCACGCGGGCGCGCACGACGCCGCCGAGCAGCCTCGTGACGTAGGTGCGATGGTCCGCGACCTCCTGCTCGACGCGTGCGTCGTCCCACCCGAGCATCGGGGCGACGAACGCCGCGACCTCGCGGTCGACGTCGGTGCCGAGGGCGGGCTCGAGCCCGACCATCGCGCGGCGGTGCAGCAGGTCGACGAGCGTCATCGCGGCCTCCTCCCGGATGGCGTGGGCGAGCTCGGCACCCGTCACGGCACCGCGTCCCTCGCCGAACGTCACCTGCAGGTCCGGCTCGGCCTCGTGCAGCGCGCCGATGCGGCGCGCGGCGGAGCCGTAGACGGTGACGAGCCGCTCGGCGATCTCGCCGCGCCACGGCAGGCTGGTCGAGAGCACCGAGGCGGCGCGACGGCCGCGCGCCCACCGGTCGGTCGTCGCACCCGGCAGCGCCTGCGTCGCGGTGCGCGACCTCGGCAGCGTGCGGCCGAGCTCCTTCGCGACGACGTCGGTGGTCTGCCTCCCCAGCGAGAGGTGGGGCGTGAGCTTGCCGCCGACGATCGTCACGAGCCCCGGCACCTCGTCGTGGCGCACGATGAGGTGGCTGCGGGGGATCGCGCCCGGCTTGACGCCCGGCCGGTACGGCAGCGGACGCACGCCCGTGTAGGTGTACAGCACGTCGTCGGTCGTGAGGCCGGCGCCGGGCACGAGCGCGTTCGTCTCCGCGAGGAGGTAGGCGACCTCGGCGTCGGTGCCGCGCACGGCGCCCGGGTCGCCGTCGAAGCGGTCGTCGGTCGTGCCGATGAGGTATCGGCCGTTCCACGGGATGACGAGGATCGCGCGGTTGTCGCTGCGCGCCTCGAAGTAGATGCACGAGTCCGGTGCGCCCGGGAACGGGTCGACGACGAAGTGCGTGCCGGTCGTGCCGCCGATCTGCCGCGCGAGGCCCGCGCGCTCGCCGAGCTCGTCGACCCAGGGTCCTGCGGCGTTGACGACGCACGCGGCCTCGATCGCGAAGGTCTCGCCGGTGAGCGTGTCGCGCGCGTCGATCCCGACGACGCGGCTGCCGTCGCGCCGCAGCGCGACGGCCTCGACGTAGGTCGCGACGTCGGCGCCCGCGTCGGCGGCGGAGATCGCGGTCTCGAGCACGAGGCGCTCGGGGAAGGTCACCTGGCCGTCGTAGTAGCGCACGGCGCCGCCGAGACGGCGCTTGTCGAGCCCCGGCAGCTCGGCGTCGAGCGCCTTCCTGCCCATGTGCCGCGTCGACGGCATCGACTTGCCCGCCGAGAGCACGTCGTACAGCGTGACGCCGGCGCGGAACATCCATCCGGGCAGGTGGTTGTGGCGGTAGAGCGGCACGACGAAGCCGAGCGGCTGGACGAGGTGCGGCGCGATGCGCAGCAGGGCCTCGCGGTCGTGGAGCGACTCGTAGACGAGCGGCACCTCGCCGTGCTCGAGGTAGCGCAGGCCGCCATGGATGAGGCGCGAGTTCCACGACGACGTGCCGATGGCGAGGTCGCCGCGCTCGACGAGGGCGACGGCGAGGCCGCGCGTCGCGGCGTCGCGCGCGATGGCCGCGCCGTTGATGCCTCCTCCGACGACGAGGAGGTCGTAGGAGCCGGCGCTCAGGCGAGCGGCGTCGGCACGTGCGAATGCGGTCATGCTCTGTCTCCATCGACGGCGCCCGCGCGGTCGATGCGCGAGCGACTAGGCTGTCTATACAACCATACACAACCTCGACGATGAGGAGATGCGCGCGATGCGACTGCCCGAGACCATGACCGGCTGCAGCCCCAAGGGCTACCTGACGGCCGACGCCGCGCGCGAGTGGATCGCGGTCGTCCGCGACGGCCTCGCCGAGACGGGGGGCGAGGGCGCCTTCGCCTGCCTGCCGTACCCGCTCGTCGCGCAGGGCGTCGACGCGCTCGCGCCGCTCGGCGCCCTCGTGGGCACGCAGGACGTGTCGGCCCATCCCATCGGCCCGTACACGGGCGAGGTGAGCGCCGAGCTGCTCGCCGGCCTCGGCTCGCGCCTGGCGATGGTCGGGCATCCCGAGCGCGTGCGCCACCTGGGCGAGGGCCCGGACGACTTCCGCGCGAAGTCGGCGGCGGCCGCCGCGCACGGCATCGTGCCGATCCTCATCGTGGGCGAGCCCGAGCGCGGCCGCGACCCCGAGGAGGTCATCCGACCGCAGCTCGACGTCGCGTTCGCCGACGTGCCGCACGACGCGCCCGTCGTCGTCGCCTACGAGCCGACGTGGGCCATCGGCGCGCCCGAGCCGGCGCCGCCCGCGCACGTCGTCGCGGTCGTCGAGCGCATCCGCGCGATGCTCGCCGAGCGCACGGGCGAGTCCCGCGTGCTCTACGGCGGCAGCGCGGGGCCCGGCACCTTCGCGGCGATCGCGGCGCACGGTCGCGAGGCGGGCAGGCTCGCCGGCATCCCCGACGGCGTCTTCCTCGGTCGCGCCGGCGTCGACCCGCGCGGCTTCCTCGCGGCGGTGGCCGAGGTGCGCGAGGCGACCGCCCGCTAGATGCTGCCCCAGGCCTCGATCGCCTGGCGCAGCTCCTCGTGCTCGGCCGTCGCATCCTCGAGCGCTGTGCCCGCGAGGCGTGCGTCGATCGCCTGGCGCATCGCGCGCACGCCCGCGGCGGCGCCGCCCGGATGCCCCTGGATCGCGCCGCCGACGCCGAGGATCGTGTCGAGCCCGAGGTCCGTCACGTAGCGATCGACCGTGCCGGGGTGCACGCCGCCGCCGATGATCGGCATCGTGGGGCGGATGTGGGGCCGCGGCAGCAGCATCTGGTGCGCCGTGCGCAGGTAGGGGAGCGTGCGGATGGAGCCGCCGCCGTACGGCGTCTGCACGAGCGCCATGTCGGCGCCGGCGATGCGGGGCAGCAGTCCCATCGCGAGCGGCGCGGACATGCCGGTCGACGGGCCCTCGAAGTAGGGCGCGGCGCCGGCGAAGTGGCCGAGCACCGGCACGTCGACCGCCTCGGCGAGCGCCTCGAGCGCCCCGTAGCCGGCGGTGGCGTACGTGACCATGACGGCGCGCGCGCCCGCCTCGACGGCGCGACGCGCGGTGTCGAGCATGCGGTCGGGCCGGTCCGTGACGTTCGGCACGTAGATGGTGTCGACGCCCGTCTCGCCCGCGGCCTGCCTCGCGGCCTCCGTGAACAGCCGCACGCGCTCGACGACCGGCGAGTACTCGGGGTTCGCGATGAGCTCGTCGTCCTTGATGAGGTCGATGCCCCCGAGCGCGACGTCGCGGAAGATGTCGCGCGCCGCCGTGGGCGTGAGCCCGGCGCACGGCTTGATCATGTTCAGCAGCAGCGGGCGGTCGTGCACGCCCGTGAGCGCCCGCAGGCCCTCGACGCCGTGCTTCGGGCCGGAGAGCCGCTCGGCGAGCGAGTCGGGCAGCTCGAGCTCGACGAGCTTCGCCTCGACCGACGTCGACGAGTCGTTGCCGAGCGCGGTGGTGAGGAGCATGGGGATCGAGTCGCCGAAGTTGATCGTCGGCAGCGCGATGCGCACGAGGTAGGCGATGCGCTCGGGGGCGTCGCCGACGTCGATCGGCGGCACCGGCAGCACGCTCACGACGCGCGCCTCGTGGCGGGCGCGCATCTCGGCGGTGATGCCCGGGACGGGCAGCCACGTGCCGATGGTCTGGCCGACGGCGAAGGCGCCCATGCGGCCGAGCGCGTCGGCGTCGGCGGGCAGCTCGAGCGCGTAGGTCGCGAGCACGTACGCGTCCCCCCGCAGGTGCTCGGGCAGGGCGAAGAGGTCGAGGGCGGAGGGCATGGCCGGCCTTTCGTGCGGGAGGGGAGCGCTCAGACGGCGGCGAGATGCTCGACGAGCGTCTCGAGGATCTGCGCCGCGCCGTCGTCGGCGTGGTGCCCGGTCTGGCGCGTCGTGACGGCGAGCACCTCGTCGCGGGCGTTGCCCATCGCGACGGGGTGGCCGATGCGGCGCAGCCAGATGACGTCGTTGCCGCCGTCGCCGAGACCGAGCACGTCGGCGGGGTCGATCGCGTCGCCGAGCAGGAGGTCGAGCGCCGTCGCCTTGGTGGCGTGCGGGGCGACGACCTCGAAGAAGACGTCCATCGAGCGCGTCGCCTGGGGGACGCGCTGCAGGATCTCGGCCGCGGCGGCGTCGAGCGCCTCCGGCGTGCCGTGCAGCATGATCTTGACGATCTCGCCGGGGCGGACGTCGTCGATCGCGCCGATCCGCACGTCCTCCTCGTTGAGCGAGGCGAGCATGTCGGCGAGGGGCCCCGGCGCGTCGACCCAGATGTCGTCGCGCGTCCACCACGTGAGGCCGAGGCCCAGGTCGTGGTGCAGGCCGACGAGGGCTGCGACCTCGTCGGCGCCGAGCGGGATGGTGCGGATGTCGCGGTCGGCGACCGGGTCGAAGACGATCGACCCGTTCGAGGCCGCGACGGCGTTGTCGATGCCGAGCTCGCGGGCGAGGCCGAGCACGCTGCGGCGCGACCTCCCCGTGAGCAGGTAGACCGGGAGCCCCGCGTCGAGCACGCCGCGGATGGCGGCCGCGGTGCGGTCGCTCACCCGGTGGTCGGCGCCGGCGATCGTGCCGTCGACGTCGACCGCGACGGCGCGCACGCCCGCGAGGCTCCCGGTCATGGTGGTGTCCTGTCCTGTCTCGTCCCGGCCTAGACCAGGGCGCCCAGCGCGAGGATGATCGTCGTCGCCGGGAAGATCGCGAAGGCCGGCGGGTCGATGTGGGTGTCGCCGTGCGAGAGGGTGAGGCGCGCGAACAGCTCGCCGAACAGGCCACCGACGAGGCCGAAGGCCGCGCCGATCAGCACGGCGACCCACGTCATCTCGGGGAAGGCCGGGAGGAACGTGACGGCCGCGAGGCCTGCGGGCAGCGTGATGTGGTGCGTGACCGGGACCGGGTGGCCGGCCGAGGAGAACGCGAGCGAGACGGCCGAGACGCCGAACATCAGGACCTGCGCGTTGCCGGCGAGATCGGGGTAGGCCTCGAGCAGCGTCACGGAGGCGAACGCCGCGAGGAGCCCCGCGAAGATGCCGAGCACGACGAGGGGGCCGCCGCGCTCCTGGTGCTCCACCCAGCGACCGGACTCGGTGGGCTCGTACGCCGCCCATCCGCTCTTGCCGCTGTCGTTCCTCGGGAACAGGCCGCTCTTGCCGAACGCGAGGCGCGCGACGATCGCCGAGATGATGACCGTGAAGGCCACCGAGTCGGTGTTGGCGCCGAACCACGGGATGATCGCGACGACCTTCTGGATGAGGTAGCCGAGCACGCCGAAGCCGGCGCCCACGAGCAGCACGTCGGGCTTGGCGAGGCTCGCGAGCGGGAGCGCGATGTCGCGACCGTTCGCGCCATACCGACGCTTGGCGTACGCGACGGCCGCGACGCCACCTGCGAAGGCGATGTGCGGGCCGAAGACCGGGCCGAACGCGAGGTCGCCGATGAAGGAGGCGTCGCCGGTGGAGGCGAGGATCGCGATCCCGACGAGCACCATGAAGCCGGTGAAGATGAAGGCGTGGAGGCCTCCGATGGCGGCGCCGAAGAAGCCTCCCGCCGCTGCTCCGAGGATGGAGATGAGGTCGATGTCCATGCAGTTGTCCTTTGCGTCACGCCATCGTGGCCGGCGGATCCTGCGTGATCCGCGCTCGTCTGGATGAGACCGAGCGTACAGATCGTATCTGCGCCCCATGGACAGGGCAATACTTGACTATACAAGCGGGGGGCACCTAGGTTCCCTCATATCCGCCGCACCGCAGCGCCGGAGCATCACGACGAAGTGAGAGCAACCAATGGTCAAGTACATCCTGGGCATCGACGAGGGCACGACGAGCGCCCGCGCGTTCGTCATGGACGAGGACACCAACGTCAAGGGATTCGGCCAGGCCGAGCTCACCCAGATCTATCCCCGCAACGGCTGGATCGAGCACGACCCGATGCAGATCTGGAACGTGCAGCTCGAGGTCATCCGCGCTGCGCTTCGGGATGCGGGCATCACGCCCGCCGAGCTCTCGGGCGTGGGCCTCACGAACCAGCGCGAGACGGGCATCGTCTGGGAGAAGGAGACCGGCAGGCCCATCTTCAACGCCATCGTCTGGGCCTCGCGGCACTCGGTCGACATCGTGCAGGGCTGGGTCGACCAGGGCATCGGCGACCTCATCCAGGAGCGCACGGGCCTCATCCCCGACGCGTACTACACCGCCTCGAAGATCCGCTACATCCTCGACGCCGTCCCCGGGGCGCAGGCGCGCGCCGAGGCGGGCGAGCTGCTCGCCGGCACCGTCGACACGTGGCTCATCTGGAACCTCACGGGCCGACGCTCGTTCGTGACCGACTACTCGAACGCGTCGCGCACCATGATGATGAACCTCGAGACGCTCGAGTGGGACGAGGAGCTGCTCGGCCACTACGGCATCCCGAAGGGCATGCTCGCCGAGATCGTGCCCTCCGACTCCGACTTCGGCTCGATCGAGCCCACCTTCGGCGCCGACGTGCGCATCGGCTCGAACCTCGGCGACCAGCAGGCCGGACTCTTCGGCCAGGCGGCGTTCGAGCAGGGCCAGGTGAAGATGACCTACGGCACGGCCGGCGTGCTGAACATCAACTGCGGATCGACGCCGCAGCGCGTCGAGGGGCTCACGCCCAGCCTCGCGTGGGGCGTGCAGGGGAAGGTCGCCTACGAGATCGAGGGCGTCCTCTTCGCCATGGGCAAGACGATGCAGTGGCTGCGCGACGACCTGCAGCTCATCCACGCCGCACCGGACTCCGAGTGGTACGCCGGCCAGGTCCAGTCGACCGAGGGCGTCTACCTCGTGCCGGCCTTCACGGGCCTCGCGGCGCCGACGTGGGACCCGCACGCGCGTGCCGCGATCATCGGCATGTCGAACGCGACGAACCGCCTGCACATCATCCGCGCGGCCGTGGAGTCGATGGTCTACCAGACGCGCGACGTCGTCGAGGCGGCGCTCGACGGCTCCGGGCTCACCATCCCCGAGCTGCGCGTCGACGGCGGCGCGGTGAAGAACAACCTGCTGTGCCAGCTGCAGGCGGACATGCTCGGCATCCCCGTGATCCGGCCGAAGAACGCGGAGGCGACGATCTTCGGCGCCATGCTGCTCGCCGGGCTCACGACGGGCGTCTACGCGAGCCTCGACGAGCTCGCCTCCAAGTGGGAGGTCGACCGCGTGTTCGAGCCGCAGATGAGCCGCGACCAGGCCGACTCGATGTACGCCGGCTGGCGCGAGGCGCGCGAGCTGACGAAGGGCTGGACGAAGCGCGTCAAGTCCTGATCGCACCGGGGGAGGGCGCCGGGCCGCAGCAGCGGTCCGGCGCCCTTCGTCGTCGCCCGGCGCCCTCGGCCGTCCTGGCGCCCTCGGTCGTCCTGGCGCCCTCGGTCGTCGACTTGTCCTTCACGGCGCGACGTCGAAGACGACCTTCTCGCCGCGCGAGACGCGATCGAGCCCCTCCGCCCACGACTCGAGCGGCAGCCGCGCCGAGATCAGCGGGCCGACCTCCACGGCGCCCGAGGCCATGAGCGACAGCGCCGTGCGGTAGCTCGAGGGGCGCTTGCCGCGCGAGCCGACGATCTCGAGCTCGTGGTGGATGAGGCGGTCGACGTCGAAGGCCGGCGCCGTCTGGAAGAACGCGACGAGCACGAGCCTGCCGCCGCGGCGCAGCAGCGGCAGCGACGACTCGGCGACCGCCGTCGCCCCCGAGCACTCGAAGACGGTGTGCGCGCCGCGGCCGCCGGTGAGCGACGCGACGACGGCCGCGAGGTCCTCGGTCTCCGAGTCCACGACGACGTCGACGCCGGCCTCGCGCGCTCGCGCGAGCGACGCCGCGTGCCGCGAGCGCCCCACGAGCACGACCGTCGCACCGACGGCGCGGGCGACGCGTGCGCACAGCTGCCCGATCGCGCCCGGTCCGACGACGACGACGACCTCGCCGACGAGCGACGGGCTCTGCTCGACGACGGCGTGCACGGCGATCGCGAGCGGCTCCGTCAGGGCGCCCTCGACGAGCGAGACGGACGCGGGGAGCACGTGGATCGCGCGCTCGGGCATCGCGATGCGGTCGGCGAGCGCGCCGTCGGCCGTCGTGCCGATGCCCTTCCGGTGCGGGCAGCGGTTGAACTGCTCGGTGCGGCAGGCGTCGCAGCGCATGCAGAGCCACGCGTCGGTCTCGAACGTCACCCGGTCGCCGACGCGCAGGTCGTCGCGCACGCCGCCCGGCGCGATCGCCGCGATGCGACCGGAGGCCTCGTGCCCGAGGGTGCGGGTGCCCGCGCCGACGTCGTGGCCGCCGTCGAGCGCGGCGCGATCGGTGCCGCACACCGCGGCGTGGGCGACGTCGACGAGCACGTGGGCCGGCTCGAGGACGGGCTCGGGGACGTCGCGGATCTCGACGCCGGTCGCATGCTTCACGAGTGCTCGCACGGGTTCGCTCCTTCGCGATTCGGGTGCCTGGGGACAGTCTCGCCGCGAAGTGCACCACGGCACTAGAGACAAGTCCATACATGTCTATATGATTGCGACGCCGAGCGCCGCAGCGCGAGCTGGGACCGGCACCACCAATGACCTCAACGACGAGGAGGAGCCCCCATGGGCGAGTACATCCTGGGCATCGACGCCGGCACATCCGTGCTGAAGGCAGCGGTCTTCGACCGGGAGGGCAACGAGCTCTCCCGCGGCGCGCACAGCGTCGGGATCGACAGCCCCGAGCCCCACCTCGCCGAGGAGGACATGGACCAGGTGTGGGAGGCGGCAGCCGACGCCATCCGCGACGCCATCGCCGGCTCCGGCGTCGGAGCGAGCGAGATCGTCGCCGTCGCCGTCACCGGCCAGGGCGACGGCGTGTGGCTCGTCGACTCCGAGACCGGCCGTCCGAAGGGGCCCGCGATCCTCTGGACCGACGGTCGCGCCGGCGGCATCATCGACGACTGGTACGCGAACGGCACCGTCACGAGCCAGTTCGCCATCACCGGCACCGGCCCCTACGCCGGCACGACCTCGGCCGTGCTGCGCTGGCGCGCCGACAACGAGCCCGAGGTCCTCGAGGGCGCCACGACGCTGTGGTGCAAGGACTGGATCGAGTACAACCTCACGGGCGACCTCTCGACCGACCCGTCGGACGCGAGCCTGTCCGGCATCGACGTCGCGGGCCGCCAGTGGTCGCAGCAGGTCAACGCCATCTGGGGCATCGACCGCGTCGCGCACGTCCTGCCGCCCATCAAGGCGCCCACGGACGTCGCGGGCGTCGTGACGGAGGAGGCCTCGGCGCGCACGTCGCTCGTCGCCGGCACGCCGGTCTACAAGGGCCAGATGGACATCACGGCGTCGTCGCTCGGCGTGGGCGTCGTGCGCCCGGGCGACTGCATGGCCGTCATCGGCACCGCCGGCATCGTCACGGTCTGCACCGACGACATCTCCACGGGCTTCCAGCCGCAGGACGTCGGCTGGACGATCCCGCACGGCCCGGACACGTGGATCCGCGCCATGGGCATGAACTCGTGCACGCCGAACCTCGACTGGTTCCTCCGCGAGTTCGGCGCGGCCTTCCAGGCCGACGCCGAGGCCGCCGGCCAGCCGCTCTTCACCCACCTCGAGGAGCGCATCCTCGCGACGCCCATCGGCGCGCGCGGCGTGATCTTCCACGGCTACCTCGCCCCCGGCGGCGAGCGCGCGCCCTTCGTGAAGCCGTCGGCCCGCGGGTCGTTCTCGGGCCTCACGGGCACGCACGACCGCAGCGACATGCTCCGCTCGATCTACGAGGGCGTCGCCTACGGCATCCGCGACTGCCTCGACTCCATCCCCACCGAGGTGCGCACCGTGCGCCTCGCCGGTGGCGGCGCCAACAGCGAGGTGTGGTGCCAGATCTTCGCCGACGTGCTCGGCCGGAGGATCATCGTGCCCGCGGGCTCGGAGTTCGGCGCCAAGGGCGCGGCGATCGTCGCCGGCGTCGGCTCGGGCGTCTACGCGAGCTACGCCGAGGGCGCGGACGCCACGGTGGACATCGTGCGCGAGTACGAGCCGGACGCGGCCAAGACGGCCGTGTACGACGAGATGTTCCTCGCGTACCGGGCGATCCGCGAGGCGAACGCCGCCGTGTGGGATCGCGTGCAGACCGCCACGCGGACGGCCGCGGCGTACGCTGCCAGCACCAGGGCGAGCGGCGGCACGACCGAGCAGCCCGAGCCCATGGGCCCGGAGCCGACCGAGCCCGTCGCCGCCTGACCGATGCTGCGCAGCGCCCGGCCGGCATGTCCGGCCGGGCGCTGCCGCCGCCACCCATCCGACGCAGAAGGAGCGCCCCGCGCATGACCGCAACGCCGATCGATCGCATCCCCGAGTTCGACGCCTACCTCTTCGACCTCGACGGCACGATCTACCTCGGCGAGGGGCTCCTCCCGGGCGCCCAGCGGCTCGTCGAGACGCTGCGCGCGAGGGGCAAGCGCGTGCTCTTCTGCAGCAACAACCCGACGAAGTCGCCGCAGGACTACGCCGACCGGCTCGCGCGCCTCGGCCTGCCGACGCCCGTGGAGGACGTCTACACGAGCCTCGTCGCGACCGTGCACTGGATCGAGCGCGAGATGCCGGGCAAGGCCGTCTACCCGATCGGCGAGCAGCCGCTCGTCGACGCGCTCGCCGCCGCCGGCATCCCCATGACCGACGACCCCGAGCGCATCGACCTCGTCATCTCCTCCTACGACCGCACCTTCGAGTACCGCAAGCTGCAGATCGCGTTCGACGCGCTGTGGTTCCACAAGCGGGCGCGCCTCGTCACGACGAACCCCGACCGCTTCTGCCCGTTCCCCGGCGGCCGCGGCGAGCCCGACGCCGCGTGCATCACCGCCGCGATCGTCGCCGGCACGCAGGTCGAGTGCGAGGCCGTCTTCGGCAAGCCGTCCAAGGACCTCTTCGACATCATCCAGCGCGACACGGGCATCGACCCCGCGCGCACGGTCATGGTGGGCGACCGCCTCTCGACCGACATGCTCTTCGCCCGCAACTCGGGCATCGCCTCCGCGCTCGTCATGACGGGCGAGACCGACGACGCCATGCTCGCCGCAGCCCCCGACGAGCACCGACCGGACCTCGTGCTCGGTCGCATCGACCACCTCGTCGACGCCTTCGCGGGCGCCGACGCCACCTCGTGAAGGATGTCCGCGTGACCGACCTCGCACGCGCCTCGCTCGAGCACTCGAGCGGCGCCATGACCACCGTCTCCCGGCCGGGCGCGCTCGACGCCGTCGGCTCGCTCGCCGCCTCGCTCCTCGCCGGCGGCTCCGTCGTGCTGCTGGGCGACGGCGTCGGCAAGTCGGTGCGCGGCGCCGACGTCGACGCCCTCGTCGAGGCGCAGCTCGCCGAGCGCTACGAGCTGCGGCGCGTCGTCGTCGCCGGCGGCGCGCACGGCGTCGTGCTCGACGAGTCGACGCTCGACGCCGCCGCGCACGACGCGGCGGGCGCCGAGCTCGTCGTCTCCGTGGGCTCCGGCACCGTCACCGACCTCGCGAAGGTCGTCGGCCAGCGCCTCGGCGTGCCGATCCTCGCCGTCCAGACCGCCGCCTCGGTGAACGGCTTCGCCGACTCCCTGTCGGTGCTCGTGCAGCGCGGCGCGAAGCGCACGTCGCCGAGCGCATGGCCGTCGGCGCTCGTCATCGACCACGACGTGCTCGCCGCAGCGCCCGATCGGCTCTCGCGCGCGGGCGTCGGCGACGCCGTCGCCGTCTGGACGTCGCCCGCCGACTGGTACCTCGCGTGCGCGCTGGGCGTCGACCCCGGTCCGTACACGGATGCGTGGACCGCGCCGGTGCGCGAGGCCGTCGAGCGGATGACGGCGCCGGGCGTCGACGACGCCGCGCGCATGGCGGGCCTCGTCGACGCGCTCACCCTCGGCGGCC
Organism: Agrococcus versicolor; assembly: GCF_039531815.1. Taxonomy (NCBI): domain Bacteria; kingdom Bacillati; phylum Actinomycetota; class Actinomycetes; order Micrococcales; family Microbacteriaceae; genus Agrococcus; species Agrococcus versicolor. The sequence goes on from NZ_BAAAQT010000005.1 coordinate 64,374, forward strand.
TCATGATCGGCGCCGCCGGCTCCACGGCACCGCTGTCGGGCTGCGAGCACCTGCTGAGCCACGTGCTCGACATGCGCGCGATGGCCGAGGGCGTCGACCACGACCTCCACGGCGCGCAGGTCGGCGTCGCGAGCGTCGTCTCCGCGGCGCTGTGGGACGTCGCGCTCCACGAGGAGCGCATCCTCGACGTCGCGATCGAGGACCTCGAGCCGCCCGCGGACCTGCGCGAGCGCGTGCTCGCGACGTGGGCGCCCGTCGATGCGAGCGGCGCGCTCGGCGAGGAGTGCTGGACGGCCGTCGAGCGCAAGGTCGACCGGTGGCGCGAGCAGCGCGACGCCGTCGCGGCCTTCCTCGCCGATCGCGCGGCCCACGGCGCCGAGCTCGAGCGCCTCGCGGGCGACCCCGCCTCGTGCGCAGCGGCGCTCGCGACCTGGGGCGCTCCGGCGACGTTCTCGGGCCTCGCGCCCGCCGTCGACGCCGAGCGCGCCCGCTGGGCGCTCGGCGCGCTGCCGTTCATGCGCGACCGCATGACGCTCGCCGACCTCCTGCTCTTCGCTGGCCGGTGGGACGGCGCGCTCGTCGAGCGCGTGCTCGCACGGGCGGGGGAGGCCGGCGGCGGGCTCTGAGCCGCACCGCGTGCCCCGATCGTGTGCGTGACACGGTTGGCTAGAGTTGTATAGACTTGTCATGGAGAGAGACCCGGCTCGGGCGACGAGGCCCGGGACGCAAGGAGGAGATGGTCCGATGACGTTCGCCAGCACCCGCGAGCTCTGCCGCGCAGCCCGGCGGGACGGCTACGCCGTGCCCGCCGTCAACATCGTCGACGGCCTCTCGATCGCCTCCGCGGTCCGAGCCGCCGACTCGGTCGGCTCGCCGATCATCCTGCAGACCTCGGTGAAGACCGTGCAGTACTTCGGTGCCGCCGTCCTCGCCTCCGCAGCCCAGGCGGCCGCCGACGCGGCCTCGGTGCCCGTCGCGCTGCACCTCGACCACTGCCCGAGCCGCGAGGTCATCACCCTCGCGATCGCGAACGGCTGGTCGTCGGTGCTCTTCGACGCCTCCGACCGCTCGTTCGAGGTCGCATCCGCCGAGACCGCCGAGGTCGTCGCCGAGGCGCACGTCGCCGGCGTCGACGTCGAGAGCGAGATCGAGAACATCGTCGGCGTCGAGGACGGCGTCGGCTCCGACGACCCGAACGTCCACTTCTACGCCGACGACGAGCTCGTGCGCGTCGCGACCGAGACGGGCACCGACCTCATCGCGCCCGCGCTCGGCACCGCCCACGGCCTCTACAAGGCCTCGCCCGTCCTGCTCGTCGACCGCGTGCAGCGGCTCGCCGCCCTCACGGACATCCCGATCGTGCTGCATGGCGGCACGGGCCTGTCGGCCGAGGAGTTCCAGGCGTTCATCGACGCGGGCGTCTCGAAGGTCAACATCTCCACGGCCGTGAAGCTCGCGTACATGCACGCGTCGCGCGACCACCTCGCCGAGGCGGAGCGTGCAGGCAAGTGGGAGCCCGTCAAGCTGTTCGACCAGATCGGCGGCGCGGTCGAGCAGGCCGTCCTGCAGCACATCGAGCTCTTCGGCTCCGCACGTCGCCAGGCGGTCTCGGCATGACGCGCGCGCTCGTGCTCGACTGCGACGGCGTGCTCGCCGACACCGAGCTCGACGGTCACCTCGTCGCCTTCAACCGCACGTTCGACGAGCTCGGCTTCGGCTTCTCGTGGTCGGCCGAGGAGTACGGCGAGCTGCTGCGCGTCGGTGGCGGCAAGGAGCGCATGAAGGCGTACCTCGCCCAGCACCCCGAGGTCGACCTCGGCGTGGGCGAGGCGCTCGAGGCGCGCATCCTCGAGGCCCATCGACGCAAGTCGGCGATCTACGTCGAGCTCGTCGAGGCCGGCGCCCTGCCGCCGCGCCCCGGGATCGCACGCATCGTCGGCGAGGCGCTCGACGCCGGCTGGCAGGTCGCCTGCGCCTCGACGTCGGCGCTCGCGAGCGTCGAGGCGGTGCTCGCGGCCGTCGTCGGACCCGAGCAGCGCGCCCGCATGTCGGGCGTCTTCGCCGGCGACGTCGTGCCCGCGAAGAAGCCGGCGCCCGACATCTACCTGCTCGCGGCGCAGGAGCTCGGTCGCTCCATCGACGAGATCGTCGTGGTCGAGGACTCGCAGTCCGGGGCAGCCGCGGCCGCGGCGGCGGGCATCGCGCACATCGTGACGGTGAGCCACTTCACGCACGACGACGACTTCCCGGCCGCGACGTCGATCGTCGACGCGCTGGGGGAGTCGGACGCCCCCGCGACGCTCATCGCGGGGCTCGACGTGCGCGACGCCGACGGCGTCGTGCACCTCGCGGGGCTCGAGCGCCTGCTCGAGCACCACTCGGCGCGCGCCCGCGTCTAGCGGGCCGCGACGCGGGCGAGGCGCGCACCGGGCCAGGGGTGGCCGGTGCGCGCCTCGTCGCGGTCGAGCGGCCTACAGGTCGTACGTGAACTCGAGCCGGACCATGTCGCCGCGGAAGCGGATGCGGGAGAACTCGAACGGGCGCCCCTTCGGCGAGGAGATGCGCTGCTCGAGCTGCAGGATCGGCGTGCCCTCGTGCACCGAGAGCAGCTTGGCGTCGCCGGCGGACGCCGCGGTGGTCTCGAGGGTCTCGAGCACCTTCGTCATGCGCAGGCCGAAGTCGCGATCGAGCACGGTGCACAGCTGCTCGGCGACGAGGTCGCGATCGATGACGCCCGGGGCGAGCGCCTCGGGCACGTGCGACTCGTGGACGCTGATGGGGGTGCCGTCGACGCGGCGCAGCCTGCGGACGATGAAGGTCGGTGTGCCGGTGGGCACGTCGAGCGCCTGGGCGACGCGCTGCGAGGCTGGCTCGAGGCGCTGGCCGAGCAGCTCGGTGCTCGTCGCGTAGCCCTGCTGCTCGAGCTGCTCGCGGATGCCCTGGTACGAGGGGGAGCGCGTCGAGATCTTCGAGCGCGACACGAAGGTGCCCTTGCCCTGCACGCGGAAGAGCAGCCCCTCGTCGACGAGGCGCGCGAGCACCTGCCGAGCCGTCATGCGGCTGATGCCGTAGAGCTGGTTCAGCTCGTTCTCCGACGGGATGCGCTGGTCGGGCTGCCAGTCGCCGCGCTGGATCTTCGCGCGGATGACGTCGGCGAGCTGGATGTAGAGCGGGGTCGCCGACTCTCGATCGAGCTTCTCCACCACGGGGTCCTCCTTCTGCCTGCGCGCAACCCTGCGCGACAGGCGGCCCGCACCAACTCATCTATGCTTGTATAGAGTTGTACGGTACGGTGGAGCCTGGTACGACGACGTCCGCCTCGCTCCATGCGAGAGCATATCGCTGGCGGTCTTCGTACCCCGAACCACGTGCCGACCCGGCTCGACGCCGACCGATTCATCGAGGATGAGGATCCATGGCCAAGACGATCTCGCTGAAGCCCGCCGCTCCGTGGGTGGAGCTCCGCACGACCAAGGCCGACTGGGATGCCGCCGATCCGGCGCTCCTCGAGACCATGCTCGTGCAGCTGCACCTCATCCGCGCCTTCGAGGAGTACGTCCTCGAGCTCGCGGGGCAGAAGCTCATCAACGGGCCCGCGCACTCGTCGATCGGGCAGGAGGGCGGCGCCGTCGGCAGCGCGCTCTCGCTCGTGACGGCCGACCAGGTGAACGGCTCGCACCGCGGCCACCACCAGTTCCTCGCCAAGGCCTTCGGCCACGTCCAGCCCGACGGGTTCGGAGCGCGCGAGGCCATCGGCGAGCCGGTGCGCGACATCCTCTACCGCGCGCTCTCGGAGATCGCCGGGCTCAAGGACGGCTACTGCAAGGGCCGCGGCGGCTCGATGCACCTCCAGTGGACCGAGGCCGGTGCCATGGGCACGAACGCGATCGTCGGCGGCGCCGTGCCGTTCGCGGTCGGATTCGCGTGGGCCCACGCCCACCAGGGCACCGACAACGTCTCGGTGACCTACTTCGGCGACGGCGCCGTCAACATCGGCTCGGTGCTCGAGTCCTTCAACCTCGCCGCGGCGTGGAAGACGCCGACGTGCTTCTTCATCGAGAACAACCAGTACGCCGTGTCGACGAACGTCGACGAGGCGACGGGGGAGGCGCGCCTGTCCGGCCGCGGCCTCGGCTTCGGCATCGCCTCGTGGCGCGTCGACGGCCAGGACACCCTCGCGGTGCACCTCGCGATGCAGCAGGCCGTCGACCACATGCGCGCCGGCAAGGGCCCGACGGTCGTCGAGGTCGACACCTACCGCTACTTCCACCAGAACGGACCGTTCCCCGGCAGCGCCTTCGGCTACCGGTCGAAGGACGAGGAGAAGGCCTGGCGCGAGCGCGACCCGATCGCGATCGTCGAGGGCCACCTCACGCGCCGAGGCATCCTGACGGCCGACGAGGCCAAGGAGGTCCGCGCACGCGCGAAGTCCGTCATGGCCGAGATCGGCGACCGCGTCGTCGAGCCCGACCCGAACGGCAAGCCGGGCCAGCTGCGCATCCGCGAGGAGCTGTGGCCGAGCCCCGAGTTCCTCGACTACGGCATCCGCGGCGACATCCCCGAGATCACGGACGTCGCCGTCAAGGAGAACGCGGAGTTCGGTGCCGACGAGCTCGAGGACGCCAAGTTCGTCGACGTCATCGCCGACGTCATGCACCGCCGCATGTCGCAGGACGACTCGATCGTCGTGCTCGGCGAGGACGTCCACCGGCTGAACGGCGGCTCGCGCGGCGCCACGAAGGGCCTCGCGGACGACTTCCCCGACCGCACGCTCGGCACGCCCATCAGCGAGAACGCCTTCACGGGCTTCGGCGGCGGCCTCGCGCTCGACGGTCGCCACTACCCGGTCATCGAGCTCATGTACGCCGACTTCCTCTGGGTCGCGGCCGACCAGCTGTTCAACCAGATCGGCAAGGCGCGCCACATGTTCGGCGGCGACCACGCCATGCCGCTCATGCTGCGCATCAAGATCGGCACGAACACCGGCTACGGCTCGCAGCACTCGATGGACCCGGCGGGCATCCTCGCCACGAGCGTCGGCTGGCGCATCATCGCCCCGTCGTCGCCGCTCGACTACGTGGGCCTCGTGAACACGGCCATGCGCCTCGGCGACCCCGTCGCCGTGCTCGAGCACGACGCCGACCTCTACAAGTCGGTCGGGCCCGCCCCGAAGGACCTCGACTACTGCCTGCCGTTCGGCAAGGCGGCCGTGCGCCGCGAGGGCGAGCAGGCGACCGTCATCTCGTACCTGTCGATGGTGCAGCGCGCCCTCGACGCCGTCGAGTCGTCCGGCATCGACGGCGAGGTCATCGACCTGCGGTGGCTCGACCGCGCGAGCGTCGACTGGGACACGATCGGCGAGTCCATCCGCAAGACGAACCGCGTCGTCATCGTCGAGCAGGGCTCGGAGGGCACGTCGTACGGCGGCTGGCTCTCGGACGAGATCCAGCGTCGCTTCTTCGACTGGCTCGACGCCCCCGTCACCCGCGTCCAGGGCTCGGAGTCGTCGCCGTCGATCTCGAAGGTGCTCGAGAAGGCCGCCCTCGCCCACACGTCCGACATCGTCGACGCGCTCCGCGCCGTCACGGCCTGACCCGAGGAGCCGACACATCATGGCGAAGTTCCTGAGGATGCCCGGCGTCTCCGCCGACTCCGACGAGGCGGTCCTCGAGGCCTGGCTCGTCGAGGCCGGCGCGACCGTCGCGGCGGGCGAGGCGATCGCATCCGTCGAGACCGAGAAGGCCGTCGTCGACATCGAGGTCGACGAGGAGTCCGTCATCCACGTGCTGCTCGTCGAGTCGGGCGACACCGTGCCCGTCGGCGACCCGATCGCGGTGCTGCTCGCGCCCGGCGAGGACGCGAGCGCGGGCGACGCCCTGCAGGCGCAGCTCGGCGGCGCGTCCGCGGCGGCCGCGCCCGCGGCCGAGGAGCCGGTCGTCGACCAGCTCGAGGCGAAGGAGGCCGTCGAGGTCGAGGACACGACCGTCGACGTGCCGGACCCCTCCCAGCAGGAGGAGCCCGCGCCCGCCGCCGAGCCTGCTCCCGCCGCCGAGGTCGCTCCCGCGGCCGCCGCCGCGCCCTCCGAGGCCCCCTCGGGCGAGCGCCGCTTCGCGAGCCCGCTCGCGCGCAGGCTCGCGAAGGAGCGCGGCATCGACATCCAGTCGCTGCAGGGCTCGGGCCCCGGCGGCCGCATCGTGCGCGCCGACGTCGAGGGCGCCGAGGCTCCCGCAGCCGCCGCGGCTGCGCCCGCGCAGGCGCCGGCAGCACCGGCTCCTGCCCAGCAGCCGACGCCGACGCAGGCTCCCGCGGCACCCGTCGCGGCGCCCGAGGGCGGCACGGCGACGCCGCACTCGAGGCTGCGGCGGATCATCGCGTCGCGGCTCCAGCAGTCGAAGCGCGAGGCGCCGCACTTCTACCTGCGGCGCGACCTCCGGGTCGACGCGCTGCTCGCGCTGCGCGCCCAGGTCAACGAGGGCTCGCCCGTGCGCGTCTCCGTCAACGACCTGTTCGTGAAGGCCGCGGCCAGGGCGCTCGTCGACGTGCCCGAGATGAACGTCATCTGGACCGACGACGCGGTGGTCTCCTACGCGACGGCCGACATCTCGGTCGCGGTCGCGAGCGACCGCGGTCTCGTGACGCCGACGATCCGCGGCATCGAGGGGCTCTCGCTCACGACGCTGTCGACGCGCATCAAGGATGCGGTCGGCCGGGCGAACGAGGGCCGGCTGCAGCAGTCGGAGCTCGAGGGCGGCACGCTCTCGATCACGAACCTCGGCATGTTCGGCGTCGACGAGTTCGCGGCGATCATCAACCCGCCGCAGGCGGCGATCCTCGCGATCGGCGCGGCGACGAGGCGCCCCGTCGTCGGCGACGACGGCGCGCTCGAGGCCGGCACGGTGCTCACCGTGACGCTCTCCGTCGACCACCGCCCGGTCGACGGCGTCGTGGCGGCCCGCTGGCTCGACCGCCTCGCGCAGCTCGTGGCATCGCCGATGCAGATCCTGCTCTGACCCGCTCGCGACGACGGCCCCGCACCGGATGGTGCGGGGCCGTCGTCGTGCGCGGCGCGGCTCAGCCGAAGAGCGCGGCGGCCTCGTCGTAGCGGTGCTCCGGCACGGTCTTGAGCGCGTCGAGGGCCGCGGCGAAGGGCACGGACGTGATCTCCGTGCCGCGCAGCGACGCCATGCGACCCCACTCGGCACGCCCGACCATGTCGCTCGCCGCCTGCCCGAGGCGGGTCGCGAGCACGCGATCGAACGCCGTGGGCACGCCGCCGCGCTGCACGTGCCCGAGCGTCGCGGCCCGGGTCTCGATGCCGGTCGCGGCCTCGATGCGCGGCGCGATGCGCTCGCCGATGCCGCCGAGCCGCGGCCTGCCGAAGGCGTCGAGGCCGCGCTCGGAGTGCGGATCGTCGGCCTGGTCGAGCAGGAAGCCCTCGGCGACGACGACGAGCGGGGCGCGGCCGCGCTCGCGCGCGCTCGTCACCCAGGCCGCGATCTGCTCGATGGTCGTGCGGCGCTCGGGCACGAGGATCGCGTGCGCGCCCGCGGCGATGCCCGAGTGCAGGGCGATCCAGCCCACGTGCCTGCCCATGACCTCCGCGACCATGCAGCGTCCGTGGGAGTCGCCCGTCGTGCGCAGGCGGTCCATGGCGTCCGTCGCGATCTGCACGGCCGTGTCGAAGCCGAACGTGACGTCGGTGCCGTCGAGGTCGTTGTCGATGGTCTTCGGCACCCCCACGATGGGGATGCCCTCGTCGACGAGCCTGCGCGCGGCGGCGAGCGTGCCCTCGCCGCCGACGGCGATGACGGCGTCGACGCCGTGGGCGGCGAGCACGGCGCGCACGACCTCGGGGCCTGCGCCCTCGCGGTACGGGCTCACGCGGCTCGAGCCGAGGATCGTGCCGCCGTCGCGGGCGATGCCGCGCACCTGCGTGCGGGCGAGGGGCATGGCGTCCCCCTCGACGAGCCCGCGCCAGCCGTCGCGGAAGCCGACGAACTCGTGCCCGTCGACGACGGAGCCGCGCAGCACGGCACCGCGGATCACGGCGTTGAGCCCCGGGGCGTCGCCGCCGGAGGTGAGGATGCCGATGCGCATGAGGCGTGCTCCGATCGCGTCGCGGCTGCTGCGCGCTGGCACCCCCGTGCCGCCGACGCACCGTCGCGTGTACTTGTACGGTCTTGTATAGCGAACATGCCGGGGGGACGCCAGCATCGCGAATGCAACGATCGCGTTTCGACTTCCGCGGATCGACGATCCGCGCCGACGCGCCTGGCTAGGCTGCCCGGTACCCGGCCGATCACGACGGCCACCCCCGTGCACTGGAGGACCCCCTTGAGGAACATTCGGAAGACCGCGCTCGGCGGTCTCGCGACGCTCGGCGTCGCGGCTCTGCTCGCAGGCTGCGCGTCTGCCCCGGAGGAGGGCCCCGCCGAGTCCGGCGAGGCCACGGCGGACATCTCGCCCTGCATCGTGTCCGACTCGGGCGGCTTCAACGACCAGTCGTTCAACCAGCTCGGGCTCGAGGGCCTCGAGGCCGCGGCCGAGGAGCTCGGCGTCGAGTCGAACCAGGCCGAGTCGCAGGCGGAGACCGACTACCAGTCGAACATCGCCAACCTCATCGACAACGGCTGCGACATGATGATCACGGTCGGCTTCCTGCTCGCCGAGGCCACGTCGGCCGCGGCCGAGTCGAACCCCGACGTCAACTTCGCCATCATCGACGACAACTCGATCACGGCCGACAACGTCCAGCCGATCACGTTCGACACGGCGCAGGCCGCGTTCCTCGCCGGCTACGCGGCGGCGGCGTCCTCGCAGACGGGCGTCATCGCGACCTGGGGTGGCATCAACATCCCGCCGGTGACGATCTTCATGGACGGCTTCGTCCTCGGCGCCGAGTACTACAACTCCGAGAACGGCGCAGACGTGCAGGTGCTCGGCTGGGACGTCGAGGCGCAGGACGGCACGTTCGTCGGCGCGTTCGAGGCCGGCCCCGCCGCCAACGCGACGGCCACGACGTTCCTGCAGCAGAACGCCGACATCGTCATGCCCGTGGGCGGCCCGATCTTCCTCTCCGCAGGCGAGGCGATCCGCACGGCGCAGTCCGAGAACCCGGACGTCCGCTACGGCATGATCGGCGTCGACGCCGACCTGTCGCAGACGGCGCCCGAGTACGCCGACCTCTTCGTCACCTCCGTGCTCAAGGGCATGGACGCGGGCGTCGAGGCCGTCGTCCTGGCGGACGCCGCCGGCGAGTTCTCGAGCGACCCGTACGTGGGCACGCTGGAGAACGACGGCGTGGGCATCGCGGGCTTCAACGAGTGGGAGGACCAGGTCCCCGAGGGCCTGGCCGACGAGCTCGAGACGATCCGCACGGCGATCATCGCCGGCGACATCGAGGTCGACTCGCCCTCGTCCCCGTAGGGATCCAGCGCACGTGGGGGTCGGCTTCGCGCCGGCCCCCACGCGTGCGACTACAGTCATGACCCGAGGCGCCGCACCCGGCGCCGCACGTCGACCATCCATCCACCTCAGGAGCGGCGATGACCCTCGAGCTGCGCGGCATCACGAAGCGCTTCGGCTCGCTCACGGCCAACGATCACATCGACCTCACGGTCGAGGCGGGCGAGATCCACTGCCTGCTCGGTGAGAACGGCGCGGGCAAGTCCACGCTCATGAACGTGCTCTACGGCCTCTACCAGGCCGACGAGGGCGAGATCCTGCTCGACGACGTCGTCCAGCGGTTCGCAGGTCCCGGCGACGCCATGCGCGCCGGCATCGGCATGGTCCACCAGCACTTCATGCTCATCCCCGTCTTCACCGTCGCCGAGAACGTGCTCCTCGGCCACGAGAAGGAGCTCGGCGGGCTCGCGGGCGCGAAGCGCCGCGTCGTCGAGATCTCCGAGCGCTTCGGCTTCCAGATCGACCCCGACGCGCGCATCGAGGACCTCCCCGTCGGCGTGCAGCAGCGGGTCGAGATCATCAAGGCGCTCTCCCTCGACGCGAAGGTGCTCGTGTTCGACGAGCCCACCGCGGTGCTCACGCCGCAGGAGACCGACGAGCTCATGACGATCATGCAGCAGCTGCGCGACGAGGGCACGGCGATCGTCTTCATCACGCACAAGCTCCGCGAGGTGCGCGCGATCGCCGACCGCATCACGGTCATCCGGCTCGGGAAGGTCGTCGGCGAGGCGCAGCCCACCGCGACGAGCATCGAGCTCGCCTCGCTCATGGTCGGCCGTCCCGTCGAGCTCACGGTGCACAAGCAGCCGTCGGTGCGCACCGACAACGAGCTCGTCATCGAGCACCTCACCGTCGTCGACGACCAGGGCATCGCCGTCGTCGACGACCTCTCGCTCACGGTGCACGGCGGCGAGGTCGTGTGCATCGCGGGCGTGCAGGGCAACGGCCAGACCGAGCTCACCGAGGCGATCCTCGGCCTGCAGCGGCGCGCGACCGGCAGCATCCGCCTCAACGGCGTCGAGCTGCTCGGGCGCAGCGTGCGCGAGGTGCTCGACACCGGCGTCGGCTTCGTGCCGGAGGACCGCAAGGTCGACGGCCTCGTGGGCGAGTACTCGATCGCCGAGAACCTCATGCTCGACCGCTACCTCGGAGCGCCCTTCGTCTCGCGCGGCACGATCGTGCGTCAGGCGCGCGACGAGTTCGCGCAGGAGCGCCTCGGCGCGTTCGACATCCGTGCGCAGTCGATCCAGACGCCCGTCGGCACGCTCTCGGGCGGCAACCAGCAGAAGGTCGTGCTCGCCCGCGAGCTCTCGCGCCCGCTGCAGCTGTTCGTGGCGTCGCAGCCCACGCGCGGCCTCGACGTCGGCTCGATCGAGTTCGTGCACGCGCAGGTCATCGCGACGCGCGACGCGGGCATCCCCGTGATCGTCGTCTCGACCGAGCTCGACGAGGTCGTCGGGCTCGCAGACCGCATCGCCGTGATGTACGGCGGCGGCATCGTGGGCGTCGTGCCCGCCGAGACGTCGCGCGACGACCTCGGCATCATGATGGCCGGAGAGCTTCCGGAGGGGCTCGCAGCATGAGCGACGACCAGGACCGCCCCGGCGGCACGACCGACGACCAGGACCGGGACGCACCCCTCGCGCCCGAGCAGCCCCGAGCGGGCGGGGCGCCCGCGCTCCACGCCGACGGCGACCGCGAGGTCGTGCACGCCCCGACGGTCGTCGAGGTGCCCGTCGCCGAGACGCAGACGCCCGCGACGCCCGAGGAGCCGCGAGACGAGGACCGCTGGAGCGGCATCGGCCGCGAGATCCTCGGCGGCACGCCCATGGTCTCCCTGCTGGCCGTGCTCGTGGCCTTCGTCGTCGGCGGCGTGCTCATCGCCGCGACCGACGAGACGGTGCAGGAGTCGAGCGGCTACTTCTTCGCCCGGCCCGGCGACACGCTCGGCGCGATCGCGTCGGCGGTCGGCGGCGCCTACTGGGCGCTCTTCCAGGGCTCGATCTTCAACTTCTCGCGGCCGGAGGGAGGCTTCGTCGCCTTCATCCGCCCGCTCACCGAGACGCTGCACTTCGCCGCCCCGCTCATCGCGGCCGGCCTCGGCGTCGCCGTCGCCTTCCGCGTCGGCATGTTCAACATCGGCGGTCGCGGGCAGATGCTCGCCGCCGCGGCCGCGGCGGGCTGGGTCGGCTTCTCCTTCCCGATGCCGCCCGTGCTCCACGTGCTCGTCGCCCTCGTCGCCGGCATGCTCGCCGGCGCGCTGTGGGCCGGCATCGCCGGACTCCTCAAGGCACGCACCGGCGCGCACGAGGTCATCACGACGATCATGCTGAACTTCGTCGCGCTGTGGCTGCTGTCGTACCTCATCCGCACGCCCGGCCTCCTGCAGGCGCCCGGCAGCAACAACCCCATCACGCCCGGCACGCTCGAGTCGGCGCAGCTGCCGCTGCTGCTCGGCGCGCAGTTCAACCTCACGTGGGGCATCGTGCTGTCGGTGCTCGCGGTCGTCGTCGCCTGGTGGCTCATCGAGCGCTCGAGCCTCGGCTTCCGCTTCCGCGCCGTCGGCCTCAACCCGCAGGCCGCGCTGAACGCCGGCATGGACGTCAAGCGCGTCTACGTGCAGGCCATGCTCGTCGCGGGTGCCTTCATGGGTCTCGCCGGCGCGCAGCAGGTGCAGTCGACCGTGACGACGGGCTTCACGTCGGGCATCGACGCCGGCATCGGGTTCGACGCCATCACCGTCGCGCTCCTGGGCCGCTCGAGCCCGTGGGGCACGCTCGCCGCCGGCCTGCTCTTCGGCGCGTTCAAGGCGGGCGGATTCCGCATGCAGGCGGCCGAGGGCGTGCCGATCGACATCGTGCTCGTCGTGCAGTCGGTCATCGTCCTGTGCATCGCGGCGCCGCCGCTCGTGCGCGCCGTGTTCCGCCTGCCCACGCCGAGGGGAGCCGTGCGATGACCACCGTGCAGTCCACGGGACTCGCCGACGCCCCCGGCGCCGGCACGTCGCGGCCGCGCAGCCGCCGCGTCCCCATCACCTACCTCGTCCTCACGGTCGTCGTCGTCCTCGTGCTCGTCGTGCTCGGGCGCGACGGCGAGACGACGCTGCGGCTCTCGACGGGCCAGGACCTCCTGCAGCTGCCCGACGCCGTGCTGCCCGCGCGCATCACGGGCATCGTCGCGGCGATCCTGCTCGCGGCGATGGCCGGCATCGCGATCGCGGCGCACGCCGCGAGGCGTCGCGTGGGCATCTGGCTGCCCGTCGCCTACGGCATCGTCGCCGTCCTCGGCTTCCTCGTCTGGGCGGGTGCGACGAAGACCATCCCGCTGCCCGGCCTCCTCGTGCTGACGGTCGGCCTCTCGGTCCCGCTGATCTTCGGCGCCCTCGGCGGCGTCATCTCCGAGCGCGTCGGCGTCGTGAACATCGCGATCGAGGGCCAGCTGCTCTCGGGCGCCTTCGCGGCCGCCGTCGCCTCGTCCGCCATCGCGTCCGGCCCCATCGGCCAGCTCGGCACGGCGGGCATCCTGCTCGCGGGCCTCGGCGGCCTCGTCGCGGCGATGGTCGCCTCGGTGCTCGTGTCGATGGTGCTCGCGGCGTTCTCGATCAAGTACTACGTCGACCAGGTCATCGTCGGCGTCGTGCTCAACGTGCTCGTGCTCGGCCTGACGAACTTCCTCTACTCGTCGGTGCTCACGAACAGCCCCGAGCTCAACAACCCGGACCGCTTCGACCGCATCCGCATCCCCGGGCTCGCCGACATCCCCATCGTCGGGCCGGCGCTGTTCAACCAGACCCTCATCGTCTACGCGATGTACGTCGCGGTCGTCGTCGTCACGATCGCCCTCTTCCGCACGACGTGGGGCCTGCGGCTGCGCGCGCTCGGCGAGCACCCGCTGGCCGCCGACACCGTCGGCATCCGGGTGAACCGCTGGCGCTTCTGGAACGTGACGCTCGCCGGCGCGATCGTCGGCATCGGCGGCGCGTACTTCACGCTCGACTCGAACGGCTCGTTCCAGCGCGACATGACGAGCGGCCTCGGCTTCATCGCCCTCGCCGCCGTCATCTTCGGCCAGTGGCACCCGGTGAAGGCGACGTTCGCGGCGCTGCTGTTCGGCTTCGCGCAGGCGCTGCAGAACGTGCTGCAGTCGATCGGCTCGGGCGTGCCCAACGAGTTCATGCTCATGCTGCCGTACGTCATCACGATCCTCGCCGTCGCCGGCTTCATCGGTCAGTCGCGGGCGCCCGCCGCGAGCGGCAAGCCCTACATGAAGGCGTGAGCGCCGTGCACGAGACGACCGACGCCGCGCCGATCGACTGGGATGCGCTGCACGCCGCCGCCGTCGCGGCGAACGCCAAGGCGTACGCGCCCTACTCGGGCTTCTCCGTGGGTTGCGCGGCGCTCACCGACGACGGCCGCGTCGTCTCCGGCGCGAACGTCGAGAACGCGGCGTACGGCGTCACGCTGTGCGCCGAGTGCTCGATGGTCTCGGCGCTCGTCATGGACGGCGGCGGTCGCCTGACGGCGTTCGCGTGCGTCGACGGCCACGGCGCGACGCTCATGCCGTGCGGACGCTGCCGGCAGCTGCTGTTCGAGCACGCCGCGCCGGGCATGCTGCTGCAGACCCTCTCGGGCATCCGTACGATCGACGAGGTGCTGCCCGACGCGTTCGGGCCCACGACGCTCGACGCATACCGCGCAGCCGACGCCTGAGGCCATCCGCCTCGCGCGACGAACCCAGGAGGACCCCATGGCAGAGGCGCACGACGTCGTCGACCTCATCCGCACGAAGCGCGACCACGGCGTGCTCGCGACCGACGAGATCGACTGGCTCGTCGACGCGTACACGCGCGGCTACGTCGAGGACGCGCAGATGGCGGCCCTCGCGATGGCGATCCTGCTGAACGGCATGGAGCGCCGCGAGATCCACGACCTCACGCAGGCGATGATCGCCTCCGGCGAGCGCATGGACTTCTCGTCGCTGCCCATGCCGACGGTCGACAAGCACTCCACCGGCGGCGTCGGCGACAAGATCACGCTGCCGCTCATGCCGCTCGTCGCCGCCTTCGGCGTCGCGGTGCCGCAGCTCTCCGGTCGCGGCCTCGGCCACACGGGCGGCACGCTCGACAAGCTCGAGTCGATCCCGGGATGGCGTGCGGCGCTGTCGAACGAGGAGATGCTCGCGCAGCTCGCCGACGTCGGCGGCGTCATCTGCGCGGCCGGATCGGGCCTCGCGCCCGCCGACAAGCGCCTGTACGCGCTGCGCGACATCACGGGCACCGTCGAGGCGATCCCGCTCATCGCGTCGTCGATCATGTCGAAGAAGATCGCCGAGGGCACGGGCGCGCTCGTGCTCGACGTGAAGTTCGGCTCCGGCGCCTTCATGCGCGAGGAGGAGCGGGCGCGCGAGCTCGCCGAGACGATGGTCGCGCTCGGCACCGACGCCGGCGTCGACACGCGCGCGCTGCTCACGAGCATGGACGTGCCGCTCGGGCTCGCGATCGGCAACGCCAACGAGGTGCGCGAGTCGGTCGAGGTGCTCGCAGGCGGCGGACCCGCCGACGTCGTCGAGCTCACCGTCGCGCTCGCGCGCGAGATGCTCGCGGCCGTCGGCCAGCCCGACGCCGACGTCGAGGCCGCGCTCGCCGACGGTCGCGCCATGGATCGCTGGCGACGGTTCGTCGTCGCGCAGGGCGGCGACCCGGACGCGGCGCTGCCGACGCCGCGCGAGCGGCACACGGTCGTCGCCGAGTCGGACGGCGTGCTCGCCCGGCAGGACGCCCTGCCGTTCGGCGTCGCCGCCTGGCGGCTCGGCGCGGGCAGGGCGCGCGCGACCGACGACGTCGTGCACGCCGCCGGCATCGACCTGCACGTCAAGCCGGGCGACGCCGTGCGCGCGGGCGACGCGCTCTGGACGCTCTCGGCCGACGACGCCTCGCGCTTCGACCGTGCGCTCGCCTCGCTCGAGGGCGCCTGGGAGATCGCGCCCGCCGGCACGACCGTCGACCGCCTGCCGATCGTGCGCGACCGCATCGTCTGACGACGACGCATGCAGCGCACGTGAAGCGAGCGGCGCGATGATGGAGCCATGACGCAGCCCCAGACCTCCCTCGCCCCGTCGAAGACGTGGAGCATCACGAGCCTCATCCTCGGCATCGTGTCCCTGGCCTTCGGCTACACGCTCCTCGTGCCCATCGCCGGCATCGTCGTCGGCGTCATGGCGAAGTCGCGCGAGCCGCACGCGCGCGGCATGGCGAACTGGGGCATCGGCCTCTCGATCGCAGCGATCGTGCTCGGCATCCTGCTCGTGGTGCTCTTCGGCGGCCTGATCCTCGCCGGCCTCGGCCTCGGCGCGGTCTCCTCGACCTAGGCCAGGCGCGCGAGCGCGTCGACGACGTGCCCCCACATGCGGGGCGCGTCGAGCCCGAGCGCGACGCTCGTGACGCACGACGCCGGCGCCGGATGGCGGAGGTCGACGACCGTCTGGCCGGTCGTGAGCTCGCCGTGCAGCTCGACCGCGATCGGCGCGCTGCGCACGGTCATGCATCCCGGGTCGACGACGTAGGCGACGGCGCACACGTCGTGGACGGGCGGCCACTCGAAGCCCTGCTCGCGGTACGTGCCGCGGAAGAACTCGAGCAGCTCGAGCGTGAACGCGGCGGGTGCGCCGTCGACCGCCGCGATGGCGTCGAGCACCGACCGGTCGGCGAGCGCCTGGTGCGTGAGGTCGAGGCCGACCATGACGACGGGCCAGCCCGCCTCGAGCACGATCCGCACGGCCTCCGGGTCGATGGCCGCGTTGTACTCGGCGACGGGGGAGAGGTTGCCGCCGTGCGCGGCGCCGCCCATCCAGACGACCTCGCGCACGCGCTCGGCGATGCGCGGCTCGCGCCGCACGGCGAGCGCGAGGTTCGTCAGCGCACCCGTGGGGACGAGGGTGATCTCGCCCGGCGCGGCGGCCATGATCGTCTCGACGATGAGGTCGACGGCGTGGCGCGCGTCGAGCGCGACCGTCGGCGCGGGCAGCTCGGGACCGTCGAGGCCCGACTCGCCGTGGTACTCCGGGGCGACGACCTGCTCGCGCACGAGCGGCCGCTCGGCGCCGGCGGCGAACGGCACGTCCTCGATCCGCGCGATCGTGCCGACGGCGAGCGCGTTGCGCGTCACCTTCTCGAGGGTCTGGTTGCCGGCGACGGTCGTGACGGCGACGAGGTCGATCTCGGGCGATCCTGCGGCGAGCAGCAGCGCGATGGCGTCGTCGTGGCCGGGATCGCAGTCGAGGATGATGCGGCGGGGCATGCCCTCAGCGTATGCGGGGACCCGCGTCGTCACGGACGCGCCGACGACGGCACGCGGGCGCCCGAGTCCGTAGGATCGGGGGGACGGATCTGGAGGACGACGTGGACCGCATCCTGCTCGACGGCGTGGACATCGGCGCGCTGCCCAAGGTGAGCCTGCACGACCATCTCGACGGCGGCCTCCGCCCGCAGACGATCGTCGAGCTCGCCGACGAGATCGGCCTGCGGCTGCCGGCCGCCGGCGCCGAGGCGCTCGGCGACTGGTTCGCGGAGTCGGCCGACTCCGGCTCGCTCGTCGACTACCTGAAGACGTTCGACGTCACGACGGGCGTCATGCAGACCGAGGGCGCGCTCGTGCGCATCGCCCGCGAGTTCGTGCTCGACCTCGCCGACGACGGCGTCGTCCACGGCGAGATCCGCTGGGCGCCCGAGCAGCACCTCGCGCGGGGCCTGTCGCTCGACGGCGCCGTCGAGGCGGTGCAGGCGGGCCTCGACGAGGGCGTCGCGCTCGTGCGCTCGCACGGCCGTCGCATCCAGGTGGGCCAGCTCGTCTCCGCCATGCGCCACCTCGACCGCTGGACGGAGATCGCCGAGCTCGCGATCCGCCACCGCGACCGCGGCGTCGTCGGCTTCGACATCGCCGGCCCCGAGGATGGCTTCCCGCCCTCGCGCCACTCCGAGGCGTTCGACCTCCTGGCACGGGCGCACATGCCCGTCACGGTGCACGCGGGGGAGGCGGCGGGCATCGAGTCGATCCGCGACGCGCTCTTCGCCGGTCGCGCGCTGCGCATCGGGCACGGCGTCCGGATCGCCGAGGACATCGAGGTCGACGACCGCGGCGACGACCTGCTCGTCGAGCTCGGTGCGACGGCCGAGTGGGTGCGCTCGCGGCAGATCCCGCTCGAGCTCAGCCCGTCCTCCAACCTGCAGACCGGTGCGATCGCGGCGTTCGGCGACGAGATCGAGGACCACCCCTTCGACATGCTCTACCAGCTCGGCTTCCGGGTGACCGTGAACACCGACAACCGCCTGCAGTCGGACACGTCGCTCACGCGCGAGCTCGGCCTGCTCGCCGAGGCGTTCGACTACGGCCTCGACGACCTCGAGCAGCTGCAGGTGAACGCGGCGCGCTCGGCGTTCCTCCCCGTGGAGGAGCGCGACGACCTCGTCGAGCACATCGCGGACGTGTTCGACGAGCTGCGATGACGCTCGACATCCTCGAGGACGCGACCTTCTCGCCCGGCGTCGCCGCGGCGACGTGGGAGGACGCGGTGCGAGCCGCCGGCCGCGACCTCGTGCACGCGCGCGCCGTCGGGCCCGCGTACGTCGACGAGATGGTGCGGCTCATCGAGGACGGCGGCCCGTGGTGCGTCGTCGCCCCCGGCATCGCCCTGCCGCACGCGCGGCCGAGCGCGGTCGTGCGTCGACCGGCCGCGGCGATCGTGACGCTGCGGGAGCCCGTCGCCTTCGGCCACGCCCACAACGACCCGGTGCGCGTCGTCATCGCGCTGTCGTCCACGACGCAGTCGGAGCACGTGCTCGTGCTCGCCGACCTCGCGGTGCACCTCGACCGCGAGGGCGTCGTCGACGCGATCGCGCAGGCGCGCACCCGCGACGAGGCCATCGCCGCCATCGAGGGCCCGGCATGAGGATCGTGACGGTGTGCGGCGCGGGCGTCGGCACGAGCGCGATCCTCGCGACGACCGTGCGTCGTGCGCTGCGGCGGCTC
>NZ_BAAAQT010000005.1:82897-222248 GCF_039531815.1 Agrococcus versicolor
CACGGACGCCGCCGACGCGCAGCTCGTGCTGACGACGCCCGAGTGGGCCGACCGCGTGCGTGCGGCCGCCGGGCTCGCGCACGTCGCGGTCGTCGACCGCATCATGGACCTCGACGCCGTCGCGGCCGTCCTCGAGCGCGAGCTCTAGCGGCGGACGGCGCCCGGCGCCGACCGGTCGCAGGAAGCGACCAGTCAGCACAGGCGACCCGTCGCCGCTGCGCGCGCCCGGCGGACCGGGCGCGCGCGAGGCGTCAGGCGAGGCGGCGGCGAGCGACGAGGCCGATGCCGACGAGCACGAGCGCTGCGAGGGCCAGGAGCCCCATGGGCTCGCCACCGGTGACCGGGAGCGTCGCCGCCGGCGCGGCTGCCGTCGGTGCTGCCGACGGTGCTGCCGACGGGGCAGGAGCCGAGGGGGCCGGCGCGACCACCGCGGCGCGCACCTCGACGACGACCTGGGCGGTCGCACCATCGACGTGGGTCGCCGTGATCGTGTGCGGGCTCGCCGACGGGAACGTCACGGTGGCGCCGTCCACGCGGTCGGTCGCGACGTCCGACGACAGCACGACGTCGGCCGTGACGTCGCCGATCGCGAGGCCGGCGTCGTTGAAGCCCTGCGCGACGAAGTCGAGCGACCCGCCCTGCGTCACCTCGGGTGCCGAGGCGGTGAGCACGATGCTCGCCACCGTCCGGTCGACGTCGAAGCGCGCGACGAGCACGTGGTTCTCGGGGGTCGTCACGAGGGTGTCGGCGACGACGAGGGTGCCCTCGCCCTCGACGGGCGCCGTGTACCAGCCGGCGAAGCGGTAGCCGTCCGGCGCCGACGGCGTCGGCAGCTCGCCGTACGGCGCGTCGAAGGTGCGCTCGAGGAACTCGAGGGGCTCGCCGTCGACGAGCAGCACGACGCCGACGCGGTACGGCTGGTACTGCGCCGTCGACGTGAAGTCCTCGGTCACGGACTCGACGACGCCGCTCCAGCCGGTGAACCCGTAGCCGACGCGCTCGGGCGCGGCAGGCGTCCGGGCGGCGTCGCCGTCGAGCACCGGCACGACCGCGACGAGCGCGCCGTCGAACCCGACGAAGGTGACCTCGTGCTGCTCGACGGCCGCGATCGTACGGGGAGCGCTCGTGCGCTGCGCGAGCGGCGACGTCGGCGTCGGGGTGTAGACGGCGACGAGCTCCGTCTCGCCCGCAGGCAGCGTGCCGGCGGCGAGCGCGAACGACGCCGCACCGGATGCGACGGGCGCGGTGCCGAGCGACGCCGTGCCGATCGCCCCGGGCGTGCCCGAGAAGAGCTCGACGGAGCCGTCGGTGGCGTAGCCCTCGGCGGTCACGTCGACGCGCACGTCGACGGCGGCGCCGATCGCGACGCGTGCGGGCGCGTCGACGACGACGCGGGCCTGCAGCGCGAGCCGGTCGAGGACGTCGAACGAGACCGTGCCCGGTCGGTCGCCCTGGCCGGGAAGCACGAGGATGCGGTTCGCCGCGTCGACCGAGATCGACGTGAAGTAGCGACTGTCGGCGTAGGTGCGCTCGGACGACTGCAGCCTGCCCAGGCCGTCGTACGCGGCGACGATCGCGTCGTACCCGTTGTCCGCCGGCGAGAAGACGTAGAAGGTCAGGCCATCGGCGACGACGGCCTCGCAGGAGCCGTCGAAGCATCCGTGGCTGCCTGCGGGGAGCTGCGCGGGCTGCGGCGCACCCGCGACGACGACGGGGACCTCGTCGATCGCCTGCGCGGCGGAGGGCTGCGCGAGGCCGAGGCCCAGGAGCAGGACCGCCACGAGGGCGGCGAGACGGACGGCGATGGCGCGCATGGGGCGGCTCCAGGAGGGGGACCGCAGGCCGACGCGCACGGAGCGTCAGTCGTCTGTCGCCGGGGCGAGCATGGCATGTCGAGGATGATTCATGCAAGACCGCGAGACACGTGATCGCAACGCCGAGCGGCGCCGGCTCACGCCAGCAGCGGCCGCATCGCCTCCTCGAGCGCCGCGACGCGCTCCTGCGCCGCCTGGATGCGCTGCAGGGGCGAGCCCTGCTCGCTGACGGCGTCGACGTACACCTTGACCTTGGGCTCGGTGCCGGACGGGCGGATCATGACCCGCGCTCCGTCGGCGAGCGTGAGCCGCAGGATGTCGCCGATCGCCCCGTGCTCCGGCAGCGCGAGGTCGTCGGCGGCGACGACGGCGCTGCCGGCGAGCTCGCTCGGCGGCGACTCCTTGAGCCGCGCCACGATCGCCGGGATGCGGCTGCGGTCGGTGACGCGCAGGCTCACCTGCCCGCTCGCGAACCCGCCGAACTCCGCAGCGAGCGCGATGAGCTCGTCCGCGAGCGACGAGCCGCGCGCGTGCAGGTCGTTCGCGAGCGTCAGCACGCGCACGAGCGACGAGATGCCGTCCTTGTCGCGCACCGTGCCCGGGTTCACGAGGTAGCCGAGCGCCTCCTCGTAGCCGTACACGAGGTCCGGCACCCGCGAGATCCACTTGAAGCCCGTCGCGGTCGTCGCGAACGCCATCCCGTGCGCCTCGGCGATGACCTGCAGGCCGGGCGAGGAGACGATCGAGGCGGCGAGGGCGCCGTGCCCGTGGGCGGCGCGCGCGGCGTCCCACCCGAGCAGCAGCCCGATCTCGTTGCCCGTGAGCTGCCGCCAGCCGCCCGGGCGGTCCGGGCTCGGCACCGCGACCGAGAGCCGGTCGGCGTCGGGGTCGTTCACGAGCACGAGGTCGGCGTGCGCGGCGTCCGCCGTCGCGTACGCGAGGTCCATCGCGCCCGGCTCCTCCGGGTTCGGGAATGCGACGGTCGGGAAGGCGCCGTCGGGCTCGGCCTGCTCGGGCACCTCGACGAACGCGGGGAACCCCGCGGCCTCGACGACGGCCCGCACGGTCGCGCTGCCGACGCCGTGCATCGCCGAGTAGACGACGACGGGCGGCTCGGTCGCGGGCACGCCCGCGATCGCCGCGGTCGCGCGCACGTAGGCGAGCCGCACGTCGTCGCCGGCGATCGCGACGTCGCCGCGCGGCATGGCGTCGACCGTCGTGGCGTCCGCGACGGCCTCGATGCGGCGGGCGATCTCGGCGTCCACGGGCGGCACGATCTGGCTGCCCTCGTCCTCGCCGCCCAGGTAGACCTTGTAGCCGTTGTCGCGCGGCGGGTTGTGGCTCGCGGTCACCATGACCCCGGCGCTCGCGCCAAGGTGTCGCACGGCGAAGGCGAGCACGGGCGTGGGCATCGCCGCAGGCAGCAGCGTCGCCCGCACGCCCGCGCCGGCCATGATCGCCGCGACGTCGCGGGCGAAGACGTCGGAGCTCGTGCGCCCGTCGTAGCCGACGACGATCGACGGCTCCCGCTCGCGCTCGACGAGGAACGCCGCGAAGCCGGCGGTCGCCTGCGCCACGAGCACGCGGTTCATGCGGTTGGGGCCCGCGCCGAGCTCGCCGCGCAGCCCGGCGGTGCCGAACTGCAGGCGGCCGTCGAACGCGTCGGCGATCGCGGCGAGCGCGTCGGCGTCGCCGGACTCGGCGCTCGCGATCCGCTGCGCGAGCTCGTCACGGGTCTCGGGGTCCGGATCCTGCGCGAGCCAGGCGCGCGCCGCCTCGAGGCTCATGCGCGACCGATCGCGGCGACGACGTCGGCGAGCAGGCGCGAGATCACCGGCTCGGCCGCGCGGCCCGCCTCGATGACCTCGGCGTGCGACAGCGGCGTCTGCTGGATGCCGGCGGCGAGGTTCGTCACGAGCGACAGCCCGAGCACCTCCATGCCGGCCTCGCGGGCGGCGATCGCCTCGAGCGCCGTCGACATCCCGACGATGTGGCCGCCGATGGCCTTCGCCATCTGCACCTCGGCCGGCGTCTCGTAGTGCGGGCCGCGGAACTGGCAGTACACGCCCTCGTCGAGGCTCGCGTCCACCGAGCGCGCGACGTCGCGCAGGCGCCGCGAGTAGAGGTCGGTGAGGTCGACGAACGTCGCGCCCTCGAGCGGCGAGTCGGCCGTGAGGTTGATGTGGTCGGAGATGAGCACCGGCTGCCCGGGCGTCCACGTCTCGCGGATGCCGCCCGCGCCGTTCGTGAGCACCATGATCGACGCGCCCGCCTGGGCGGCCGTGCGCACGGAGTGGACGACGCGGCGCACGCCGTGGCCCTCGTAGTAGTGCGTCCGGGCGCCGATGACGAGCGCGCGGCGGCCGTCCTCGAGCAGCACGGAGCGCAGCGTGCCCGAGTGGCCGTCGAGGGCGGGCCGCGAGAAGCCCGTCACCTCCGTGGCCTCGATCGTGTGCGTCGTCTCGCCGAGCAGATCGGCGGCCTTCGCCCATCCGGAGCCCAGGGTGAGGGCGATGTCGTGGCGATCGACGCCCGTGATGCGGCGGATGTCGTCTGCGGCTGCGCGGGCGACCCGGATGGGGTCGGCTCCCGCGTCGTCGAGGGGGTGCTGCTGGCTCATGCAGACACTCTAGGCAGTCCCCGCGTCGACCCCGTCCCGCGATCCAGGCGCGTGCTGCGAGAATCGATGCGTGAGCGTGTTCCAGGGTCAGCAGCGTGTGGTCATCGTCGGCGGAGGCCCCGGCGGGTACGAGGCGGCCCTCGCGGGCGCGCAGCAGGGGGCGGACGTGACGCTCGTCGAGCGCGTCGGGGTGGGCGGCTCGGCCGTGCTCACCGACGTCGTGCCCTCGAAGTCGCTCATCGCGACCGCCGAGTCGGCTGCGGCGATCCGCGACGCCTCGGGCCTCGGCGTGCAGTTCTACGCGCGCGGCGAGTCCGGCAGGCCCTCGCGCCCCGAGGTCGCCGTCAACCTCCGCGCCGTCAACCGGAGGCTCCTCGCGCTCGCGGCGCAGCAGTCGCTCGACATGACCGCCGACCTCGAGCGCGCCGGCGTGCACATCGTGCAGGGCGAGGGCCACCTCCTGTCGCCGACGCAGGTCGCGGTCTCGACGGGCCGCAAGGGCGCCGACTTCGACGAGCTCGACGCCGACACGATCGTCATCTCCGTCGGCGCGAGCCCGCGCATGCTGCCCTCGGCGATGCCCGACGGCGAGCGCATCCTCACGTGGACGCAGCTCTACGGCCTCGCCGACGTGCCCGAGCACCTCATCGTCGTCGGCTCCGGCGTCACGGGCGCCGAGTTCGCGAGCGCCTACTCGAACATGGGCTCGAAGGTCACGCTCGTGTCGAGCCGCGACCAGGTGCTGCCGGGCGAGGACGCGGATGCCGCGGCCGTGATCGAGGAGGTCTTCATCCGCCAGGGCATGACCCTGCTGGCGAAGTCGCGCGCCGAGTCGGTCGCGCGCACCGACGACGGCGTCGTCGTCACGCTCTCCGACGGGCGCACCGTCGAGGGCTCGCACTGCCTCATGGCCGTCGGCTCCGTGCCGAACACGTCGGGCATCGGCCTGCAGGAGGCGGGCGTGCAGCTCACCGACTCCGGCCACATCCTCGTGAACCGCGTCGCCCGCACCAACCTGCCGAGCGTCTACGCCGTCGGCGACTGCTCGAACGCGCTGCCGCTCGCCTCCGTCGCGTCCATGCAGGGACGCACCGCGATGTTCCATGCGCTCGGCGACGCCGTGAACCCGATCTCGATGCGCACCGTCGCGTCGAACATCTTCACGCAGCCCGAGATCGCGACGGTCGGCTGGACGGCGAAGGAGATCGAGGAGGGCATCGCGCAGGGCGAGATCCACACCGTGCAGCTCTCGACGAACCCGCGCGCGAAGATGATGGGCTTCGAGGACGGCTTCGTGAAGCTCTTCGCCCGCACGGGCTCGGGCACCGTCATCGGCGGCGTCGTCGTGGCGCCGAAGGCGTCGGAGCTCATCTACCCGATCGCGATGGCCGCCGAGCACCGCCTCACGGTCGACATGGTCGCCCGCGTCTTCCCCGTCTACCCGTCGCTCACCGGCTCGATCGCCGACGCGGCGCGTGCCATGCACCGCGTCACGGAGTAGCGGGGACTCAGACCGGCTCGAGCGCCTCGTGCGCGCCCTCGGGCGCCTCGACGACGATCGCGTCGCCCGGTCGCACGACGCCGCCGGCGAGCACGACGGCCATGACGCCCGTCCTGCGCACGACGCGGCCGTCGGCATCCCGACCGACGAGCTCGCGCATGAGACCCGGCGACAGCCGGTCGATCTGCCTGCACGGGCTGCGCAGGCCCGTGACCTCGACGACCGCCTCGTCGCCGAGCCGCAGGCGCGTGCCGCGGGCGAGCTCGAGCAGCGCGACGCCCGCGGTCGTGACGTTCTCGCCCAGGTCGCCGGGGGCGACGTCGACGGTGAGGTCGTCGAGGAGCTCGGCGTGGATGAGATGCACCTGCCGCAGGTTGGGCCGCGTCGGGTCGCGGCGCGCGTCGAAGCGGTGCTGCACCGTCGCGCCCGCGTGCGCGTCGCCCTCGACGCCGTGCCCGGCGACGAGCGTGATGGCGTCGCGCACCGGCTTCGAGAACCGGTGACGGTCGTCGCGCGCGACGGCGACGACGTGGGGTGAGGGCATGGCGACAGTCTGCACCGATGCGCCGCCCTCGACCGCATCGGCTGCGACACGCCCGGGATGCGCGCCGGGGGCGACCGTGTCGAATCCGAGGGTCGCCATCCGTCTCCTGGATGTGGCACCGTGCCACGAGGAGGGGACGACATGACGACGTACGCGTACTTCATCCACGAGGGCGACTGGGACAGCGACGCCTACCTGCCCGAGGAGGGCGCCACGCGCGACAGCCTCGACGCCGACTTCGGCGAGCATGCCGCGTTCGCGCAGGTCGTCGAGCGGCTCGGTGGCACGATCGTCGGCGGCGAGGCGCTGCAGAGCCACCGGTACGGCGGCTTCGTGCGGCCCGGCGGCGAGGGCAGGCGCGAGGAGGACGCGGTCTTCACCGACGGTGCGAACCCCGAGCTCACCGAGGTCGTGAGCGGCTTCTACCTCGTCGAGGCCGCCGACGACGATGCAGCCCGTCGCATCGCCGCGCACGTGCCCACAGCCGGCCGCATCGAGTGGCGGCGCGTCTTCCCGATGGGGTGAGTCGTCAGCCCTGGTCGGCGCGGCCGAAGAGCGTGAGGAGCGCCGTCGCGACGAGCCCGACCATCGCGACCGTCACGATCGCGCACGCCACGAGGACGACGGCCGTGAACGGGTCGGAGGGGGAGACGGTGGCGTCGAGGTGCGATGCTTCGGCGACGAGGTGCATGGCAGCAGCCTACTCGCGCCCGGCGTCGTCGTCGGGGAGGATCCGGGCATGAGCGCGACGGGCGAGGGCGACGCGGCGCACGCCATCGCGCGCGAGGCGTTCCTCGCGGCGTGGCCGCAGGTGGTGCGGGCGCTCGCCGCCGCGACGGGCTCGCTCGACGAGGGGGAGGAGCTCGCCGCGGAGGCGTTCGCCCGGGCCGCCGCCCAGCCCGAGCCGCCCGCGTCGCTCGTCGGCTGGTGCATCGCCGTCGGGCGCCGCGCCGCGATCGACGCCGCGCGACGCCGGGCGACCGAGCGCGGCGGCGTGCCCGCGCTCGTCGACGCCGCGCGCATCGACGCCGTCCGAGGGCAGGACGCGGCCCCGGCCACCGACGACCGCATCGCCCTGCTCGTCGTCGCGTGCGACGAGCTGCTGCCCCCGGCCTCCCGCATCGTGCTCGCCATGCGGCTCGTGCTCGGGGTCGACGTCGACGCCGTCGCCGCCCACGTCGGCATGGAGCGCGCCGCGGCCGCCGCGCGGCTCACGCGTGCCAAGCGCCTGCTTGCCGAGCGCCGCGGCGCGTTCGCGGTGCCGTCCGGCGCGCAGCGCGAGGCGCGCATCCCGGCCGTGCGCGACTGCATCCACGGGATGGTGGCCATCGGCCAGCGGCTCGCGATCGCGCCGGAGGATGCGCTCGGCGACCTCGTCGGCCACGCCGAGCGGCTCGCCGAGGCGCTCGTGCGCGAGCGGGCCCGCGATGCGGAGGCGCGGGCCGTGCTCGCGATCGCCCGCCTCGCGCTCGCCCGCAGGCCGGGCCGCGTCGTCGACGGCGTCGCGCTGCCGCCCGAGGAGGTCGATCGACGCGCGTGGGACGCGCGCCGCATCGTGCTCGGGGTCGACGACGCGCTCGTCGCGGCGGGCCTCGCGGGCGACGACCCGGGCAGGTACGCGCTCGAGGCGCGCGTCGCGGCGCTGCACACCGCCGCGCCGACGGCGTGGGACGTGCCGTGGGCGCTCGTCGCCAGGCTCCACGGCGCCGTGGAGGAGCGATGGCCCGCGCCCTCGGCGTCGCTCTCGCGGCTCGTCGCCGACGCCTACGCGCTGCTGACGGAGGCCGGCGTCGCCGATGCCCCCGAGGGCAGGCTCGATGGCGCGCCCGAGGGCATGGGCCGCATCGTCGCCGACGTCGCCGCCCTCGACGCCGGCGGCCGCGCGCAGCGACGCGACGTCGCGCTCGTGCTCGCCGACCTCGCGTGGCGCACGCGCGCGCCGGATGCGAGCGCGCGCTACCAGCGGCTCGCGGCGATGCTCGCGGACGACGCGATCGGCGCCGCGCCGATCCGCGCGCTGTGCGAGCGACGCGCGGCGTCGTGACCCGGCGTCGCTCAACCCCGTCGATACCGTCGAGGGGGAGGGGATGCGCATGGGGCTCGGAGCGACGCCTGCGCTCGTCGCGATGGGCATCGCGATGGGCGTCACGGCCCTCGTCTGGGTGCCCGCATCCATCCTGCTGCTGCGCAGGCGCGGCCGGTTCGGGTGGGGCACGGCGTCGCTGTCGTTCGCCGCGCTGCTCTACGCGTGCGGCCTCCTCGCCTACACGCTCTTCCCCACGGGCGCCTGCTACCCGCCGCTGTCGGCGCAGCTCGTGCCCGGCGCCTTCGTGCCCGACGTGCTCGACGCCGGCGGCGTCGCGCTGTCGAACCCCGCGCTGCGGCAGGTCCTCCTCAACGTGCTGCTCTTCGTGCCGTTCGGGATGCTCGTGCGCAGGCGCGGCAGGCCCGGCGTCGCGCTCACGACCGCGCTGGGCGCCGCGGCATCGGTCCTCGTCGAGCTCACGCAGCTCACCGGCACGTTCGGCCTCGCGGCCTGCCAGTACCGCCTGCTCGACGTCGACGACGTGCTGCTCAACGGGGCCGGCGCGCTCGTGGGCGCCCTCGCGGCGCCGCTCGTGTGGCGGCTGCCCGGCCAGCCCGACGCGCGCCTGCGTGCGCTGCCGCGACCGCTGACGGCGTGGCGGCGCCTGGGCGCGATGGCCATCGACGTCGGCGTCTCGATCGGCGTCGGCGGCGCCGTCATGGTGCTCGGCATCGGCGGGGTCGGCGTCGTGGCGATCCTGTCCTCCGGCGTCGGAACGGGCACGGTGACCGGGACGGCCGGCGAGGCACCCGTCGCGCTCGTCGGGGCGATCGCGGCGGTCGTGGGCGCGTCGGGTGGCCTCGCGGCCGCGGTCGTGCACCTGCTCGTCGTCCTCCGCACCGGGAGGACGGTCGGGGAGCTCGCGGGCTGGCTGGATGCGCGGCTCGAGACGGGCGAGCGGGCCGGTGCCGGACGGCGCGTGGGCAGGTGGGCGCTCGGCATCGGCGGCTGGACGCTCGCGTCGACGTTCGCCTTCGACCCGGCGACGCAGACGCTCGTGGCGGGCTGGGCGATCGCGGCGATCGTCCTCGCGTTCCGCTCGCGCGCCCACTCCGGGCTCGCGCTGCGGCTCACGCAGCAGGTCGCGCGCGACGTGCGCGACCCGCGCTGAGGCAGCGCGAGCCGACGCGCATCGCAGGCGCACCGGCGTGGGAGAGGGATGCTCCCTCCTCGCGACCCCCGCATCGCCTGCGACGCGGGACCCGGGGCGCGGTCAGGCCGCGTCGACCTCGGCCTCGGCGATGACGAGCAGGCGGTGGCCGCTCGAGATCGTGGTGCCGATCGGCGCGTCGAGGCCCGTGACGATGCCGTCGCGCGGCGCCTGGATGGGCTGCTCCATCTTCATCGCCTCGAGCACGACGAGCAGGTCGCCCGCGACGACGTGCTGGCCCTCCTCGACGGCGACCTTCACGACGGTCGCCTGCATCGGCGAGGCGATCGTGCCGCCCGTGGCCCCTCCGGCGGCGGCGACGCGGGCGCGCTTGGGGGCCGGGCCCTTCGTCGCCACCGTCTCGGGGAAGAGTCGGGCGGGCATCGAGACGGCGATGCGCTTGCCCGCTGCCTCGACGACGACCTCGCGGCGCGCCTCGGCGCCGCCGATCTCGCCGGCCTCGCCGCCCCAGCGCGGGATGTCGTTCTGGAACTCGGACTCGATCCACGACGTGTAGATCGAGAACGGCGCGCCGTCGGCGGGTGCGAAGGCCGGGTCGTCGACGACGACGCGGTGGAAGGGCAGCACGGTGGGCAGCCCCTCGACGCGGAACTCGGCGAGCGCGCGGCGCGACCGCTCGAGCGCCTCCTCGCGCGTGGCGCCCGTGACGACGAGCTTCGCGAGCAGCGAGTCGAACTGGCCGCCGATGACGTCGCCGGAGACGACGCCCGAGTCGACGCGAACGCCGGGGCCCGTCGCGGGGGAGAAGACGTGCACGGGGCCGGGGGCGGGGATGAACCCGGCGCCGGCGTCCTCGCCGTTGATGCGGAACTCGAAGGAGTGGCCGCGCACCTCGGGGTCCGGGTAGTCGAGGACGCCGCCCTCGGCGATGCGCAGCTGCTCGCGCACGAGGTCGATGCCCGTGACCTCCTCGGAGACCGGGTGCTCGACCTGGAGGCGCGTGTTGACCTCGAGGAAGGAGATGGTGCCGTCGCGGCCGACGAGGAACTCGCACGTGCCGGCGCCGACGTAGCCGACCTCGCGGAGGATGGCCTTCGACGACTCGTAGAGGCGTGCGACCTGGTCGTCCGACAGGAAGGGCGCGGGCGCCTCCTCGACGAGCTTCTGGTGTCGGCGCTGCAGCGAGCAGTCGCGCGTCGAGACGACGACGACGTTGCCGTGCGCGTCGGCGAGGCACTGGGTCTCGACGTGGCGCGGGCGGTCGAGGTACTTCTCGACGAAGCACTCGCCGCGCCCGAAGGCCGCGACGGCCTCGCGCGTCGCCGACTCGAACAGCTCGGGGATCTCCTCGCGGGTGCGCGCGACCTTGAGGCCGCGGCCGCCGCCGCCGAAGGCCGCCTTGATGGCGACGGGAAGGCCCACCTCGTCGGCGAAGGCGACGACCTCGTCGGCCGTCTCGACGGGGTTCAGCGTGCCGGGGGCGAGCGGCGCGCCGACGCGCTCGGCGATGTGGCGGGCCGACACCTTGTCGCCGAGCTGCTCGATGGCGTCGGGGCTCGGGCCGATCCAGGTGATGCCGGCGTCGATCACGGCGCGGGCGAAGTCGGCGTTCTCGGCGAGGAAGCCGTAGCCGGGGTGCACGGCGTCGGCGCCCGAGCGGCGCGCGACCGAGAGGATCTTCTCGATGACGAGGTACGACTCGGCGCTCGTCGACCCGTGCAGCGAGTACGCCTCGTCGGCGAGCTGCGCGTGCTGGGCGTCGCGATCGGGCTCGGCGTAGACGGCGACGCTGCCGATCCCCGCATCCCTCGCGGCGCGGATGACTCGGACGGCGATCTCGCCACGGTTGGCGACGAGGACCTTCGTGATGCGCGGCATGAGAGTCGAGCCTACGCGAGGCCGGATGCGCGCCCTGTGCGGACTCCCACGACGTCCGGGGCGGATCCGTTGACGAAGTCCACGAGTCGGCGGCGCGACGGGGGACCACGCGCTTGCGGAGTGAGCGCTCACTCACTAGCGTGGCGAACCGTGACGCCACCCATCCGCATGACGCTCGAGGACCGTCAGGTGCAGATCCTCGACGCCGTCACGCCCCTCGTGCTCGAGCACGGCGCCGCGATCACGTCCCGGCAGCTCGCGGACGCGGCCGGCGTCGCCGAGGGCACGCTCTTCCGCTCCTTCGGCGACAAGGAGTCGCTGCTGCACGCGGTCTTCGACCGGGCGGCGGAGGTCGCCTACGCGCTCGACGAGCTCGAGGGCCTCGCCGACGAGACGCTCGAGACGACGGTGCGCGCGATCGCCGACGTGCTGACGGTGCGCTTCTCGACGATCTTCCAGATGGCGATCGCCCTCGGCCCCGTGCTGCTCACCTCTGGCAGACGGGACGACCCGCGGTTCGACGACCTGCGCGACCGCATCGCCGCCCTGCTCGCCGAGCACGCCGACGAGCTGGGCGTCGAGCCGCTGGTGGCCGCCGACGCGCTGCGCACCCTGACGTTCGCCGCGGCGACGGGCTGGGGCGATCGCAGCGCCATGGACATGTCAGACGTCACGGGCATCCTGCTCCATGGGATCGCCCGCACCGACAGGAAGGAGCGCCGCCCATGAAGCTGCGGAGGCTCATCACCGCCGCGATCCGCACCTCGTGGATCGCCTTCGTCCTCGTGGTCGTGCTCCAGCTCACGCAGGCGCTGCTGTCGCTCATGCTGCCGACGATCAACGCCGACATCATCGACGAGGGCGTCCTGCAGGGCGACACCGCCACCATCTGGCGGCTCGGCGGCGAGATGCTGCTCATGAGCCTCGGCCAGGTGGTCGCGAACGGCCTCGCGATCCTCTTCGGCGCCCGGCTGGCCATGACGGCCGGCCGCGACCTTCGCGCACGCATCTTCGCGCGCGTCTCGTCCTTCTCCGAGCGCGACGTGCAGCGCTTCGGCGCCGCGAGCCTCATCACGCGCAACACGAACGACGTGCAGCAGGTGCAGATCCTCGTCCTCATGGGCTGCACCATGCTCATGTCGGCGCCCATGCTCGCGATCGGCGGCGTCGTCATGGCCATCCGCGCCGACGCCGAGCTCTCGCGCCTCATCTGGATCATCGTGCCGCTCATGGTGCTCGTCATGGGCGTGATCGTGTCGCGCCTCGTGCCGATCTTCGTGCTGCTGCAGGAGCGCGTCGACCGCATCAACCAGGTCATGCGCGAGCAGCTCACGGGCATCCGCGTCGTGCGCGCGTTCGTGCAGGAGCGCCGGGAGCGCGCCCGCTTCCAGCAGGCGAACGACGGCGTGACCGACGCGATGCTCCGCACGGGCAACCTCTTCGTGCTCACGTTCCCGCTCGTCATGCTCATCGTGAACGCCTCGAGCGTCGCGGTCATCTGGTTCGGCGCGCAGCTCGTCGACGACGGCAGCCTCGAGGTGGGCACGATGATGGCCTTCCTGCAGTACCTCATGCAGATCCTCTTCGGCGTCATGATGGCGACGTTCCTCACGATGATGATCCCGAGGGCCGCCGTCGGCGCCCGTCGCATCACCGAGGTGCTCGAGACGCAGCCGAGCGTCGCGGTCTCGACCGCGGCGCGCACCGAGCAGCCCGAGCCGGGCCGCATCGTGCTCGACGACGTCACCTTCACCTACCCCGGTGCCGAGACGCCCGTGCTCGAGGGCGTGTCGTTCACCGCCGAGCCCGGCGAGACGGTCGCGATCATCGGCTCGACGGGCGCGGGCAAGACGACGATCGTCAACCTCGTGCCGCGCCTGTTCGACGCGTCGAGCGGCACCGTCAGCATCGGCGGCGTCGACGTCCGCGACGCCGACGAGCAGTCGCTCTGGGCGTCGATCGGCCTCGTGCCGCAGAAGCCCTACCTGTTCTCGGGCACGATCGCCTCCAACCTGCGCTACGGCAAGGCCGACGCGACCGACGACGAGCTCTGGGCCGCGCTCGAGACGGCGCAGGCGGCCGACTTCGTGCGCGCGAAGGAGCTGGGGCTCGACAGCCCCGTCTCGCAGGGCGGCACCAACGTCTCCGGCGGCCAGCGCCAGCGCCTCGCCATCGCGCGCGCGCTCGTCAAGCGGCCGTCGATCCTCGTCTTCGACGACTCGTTCTCGGCGCTCGACCTCGGCACCGACGCTCGCCTCCGCGCGGCGCTCGCGACCGACGTCGTCGGCACCACGAGGCTCGTCGTGGCGCAGCGCGTCTCGACGATCGTCGACGCCGATCGCATCGTCGTGCTCGACGAGGGCCGCGTCGTCGGCCTCGGCACGCACGACGAACTGCTCGCGTCCAACGCCACCTACCGCGAGATCGTCGACTCGCAGATGTCCGTGGAGGTCTGACCATGGCCAGGCAGAGGAAGGCGCAGGAGCCCATCGTGGAGTCCGAGCGCACCGAGGAGGAGATCCTCGAGGCTGAGCTGGCCGAGGCCGCACGCCGCGGCGCCGACGACTGGGAGGCTCCTCCCGGCAAGGCGAAGGCGCTCCTGCCCACGCTCAGGCGGCTGCTCGGGCTCTTCGCGCCCTTCAAGGCCCTGCTCGCGATCGTCTTCGTCGTCGGCACGGCCGGCATCGTGCTCAACGTCATCGCGCCGCGCGTGCTCGCCGAGGGCACGAACCTCATCGTGCAGGGCCTCGTGCAGGTGCAGCTCGCCGCCCAGGGCTTCCCGGACGGCACGACGCAGGCCGAGGTCGTCGAGCAGCTGCGCGCCGCCGGCCAGGGCGACTTCGCGAACATCATCGAGGCCATGCGCGGCTTCGAGGTCGGCGCGGGCATCGACTTCATGGCCCTCGGCCAGGTGCTCATGCTCGTGCTCGCCCTGTACGTCGTCGCGAGCCTGTTCCAGTGGGTGCAGGGCTACTTCGTGAATCGCGTCGTGCAGCGCACGGTCGCTCGCCTGCGCTCCGACGTCGAGGACAAGGTCCACCGCCTGCCGCTGCGCTACTACGACGGCATGCAACGCGGCGAGCTCCTGTCGCGGCTCACGAACGACCTCGACAACGTCGGCCAGTCGATGAGCCAGACGCTGTCGCAGATCGTCACGGGCGTCCTCACCATCGTCGGCGTGCTCGTCATGATGCTGTCGATCAACGTGTGGCTCGCGCTCATCGCGCTCATCTCGGTGCCGCTCACCGGCATCATCCTCGGGCTCGTCATGGGCCGGGCGCAGGGCCTGTTCGCCGAGCAGTGGAAGCGCACCGGCCGCCTCAACGGCCTCGTCGAGGAGTCGTTCACCGGCCACGCGCTCGTGAAGGTCTTCGGCCGCGAGCGCGAGGTGCGCGAGCAGTTCCAGGAGGAGAACGAGGCCGTGTTCCAGGCGTCGTTCAAGGCGCAGTTCCTCTCCGGCCTCGTCTTCCCGCTCATGACGTTCGTCGGCAACGTCGGCTACGTGCTCGTCGCGGTCGCGGGCGGCCTCTTCGTCGCGAACGGCTCCATCCGCATCGGCGACGTGCAGGCCTTCATCCAGTACTCGCAGCAGTTCTCGCAGAACCTCGGCCAGCTCGGCCAGACGTTCACGATGGTGCAGTCGGGCGCGGCGAGCGCCGAGCGCGTCTTCGAGCTCCTCGACGCCGAGGACGAGGAGTCCGACGCCGACGGCGGCACGATCGCCGCCACGAGCGGCGCCGTCGCGTTCGAGCACGTCGCGTTCTCGTACGACCGCGGCGAGGACGGCACGCGCGCGCCGCTCATCTCCGACCTCTCGCTCACCGTCGAGCCCGGGCAGACGGTCGCGATCGTCGGACCGACCGGCGCGGGCAAGACGACGCTCGTCAACCTGCTCATGCGGTTCTACGAGATCGACGGCGGCCGCATCACGCTCGACGGCGTCGACACGCGCACGCTCACGCGCGACGCGCTGCGCGAGCAGACGGGCATGGTGCTGCAGGACACGTGGCTCTTCGGCGGCACGATCCGCGACAACATCGCGTACGGCGCGCCCGACGCGACCGAGGAGCAGATCCAGGAGGCGGCACGCGCGACGTTCGTCGACCGCTTCGTGCAGTCGCTGCCCGACGGCTACGACACCGTGCTCGACGAGGAGGCGTCGAACCTCTCCGCCGGCGAGAAGCAGCTCGTCACGATCGCACGCGCCTTCCTCGCGCAGCCGTCGGTGCTCATCCTGGACGAGGCGACGTCGTCCGTCGACACCCGCACCGAGCTGCTGCTGCAGCAGGCGATGGCGGCGCTGCGGCAGGACCGCACGTCGTTCGTCATCGCGCACCGCCTCTCGACGATCCGCGACGCCGACGTCATCCTCGTCATGGAGCACGGCGACATCGTCGAGCAGGGCACGCACGCCGAGCTGCTCGAGCGCGACGGCGCGTACCGGCGCCTCTACGACGCGCAGTTCCAGCAGGCCGCCGTCGACCTCGACGGCGGCGCTCCGGCGACGGGATCGGTGCAGACCCAGCCGCAGACCTGATGCGCCTCAGCGGTTCCAGAGCTCGTGCCACGTGGCGCCGAGACCCCTGGCGAGACGCCGCACGGTGGGGATGCTCATGCCGACGACCGTCGAGGGGTCGCCGTGGATCTCCGCGACGTACGCCGAGCCGAGGCTGTCGATCGTGAACGCGCCGGCGACCTCGAGCGGCTCGCCCGTGGCGACGTAGGCGTCGATCTCGTCGTCGTCGAGCTCCGCGAACCGCAGGCGCGTCGCGACCGTCGCGCCCGCTGCCGCGACGACGCGCCCCTCGTCGAGGCGCACGAGCCAGTGCCCGGAGTGCAGCACGGCCTCGCGACCGCGCTGCGCGAGCCACCGCTCGCGGGCGCGCTCGGGCGTGTGCGGCTTGCCGAGCGTGGCGCCGTCGAGCTCGAGCGCCGAGTCGCCGCCGAACAGGAGGCCGTGCATCGGCCTGCCCTCGGGCTCGCGGCCGAGCACCGCCTCGGCCTTCGCCCGTGCGAGCAGCTGCACGACCTGCGCCGTCGTCGCGGGGCCGTGCTCGGCCTCGTGGGCCGCGACCGCGAGGTCCTCGTCGACGTCGCTCGCGAGCAGCACGGGCTCGATGCCCGCCTGCCGCATGAGCATGAGGCGGGCGGGGGAGGTGGAGGCGAGGTGGAAGCGCATCGCGGCCAGGGTACCGGCGGCGCAAGCGGTGGCGGTGGCGGATCCGCGCTCCTAGCGTGGACCGCATGACAGCAGCGACCGAGCCCACCCATGACGTGATCGTGATCGGCGGCGGCCCCGTCGGGGAGAACGCCGCGCAGTACGCGATCCAGGGATCCGACCGCACGGCGGCGATCGTCGAGGCCGAGCTCGTCGGGGGCGAGTGCTCGTACTGGGCGTGCATGCCCTCGAAGGCGCTGCTCGTGCCCGGATCGGTGCGCACGCTCGCGCAGCACATGCCCGGGCTCGCCGAGCAGCCTCCACTCGACGTCGAGGCCGTGCTCGCCCGCCGCGACTCCTTCACCTCCGGCTGGGACGACGCCTCGCAGGTGTCGTGGGCCGAGGAGCAGGGCATCGAGGTCGTGCGCGGCCGCGGCACGCTCACGGGGCCGCGCACGGTCGTCGTCGGCGACCGTACGCTCGTCGCCCGGCACGCCGTCGTCCTCGCGACGGGCTCCGTGCCCGTCTCGCCGCCCATCGACGGGCTCGCCGAGGCGCTGCCGTGGGGGTCGCGCGACGCGACCGCCATGCACGAGGTGCCCGGCTCGATCCTCGTCGTCGGCGGCGGCGTCGTCGCCTGCGAGGCGGCGACGTGGCTCGCGGCGCTCGGCGCGCGCGTGACGCTCGCTGCGCGCGGCGGCCTGCTCGCCCGGCTCGAGCCCGAGGCGGCCGAGGCCGTCGAGGCGGGGCTGCGGGATGCGGGCGTCGACGTGCGCCTCCACGTCGACGTGCAGTCGGTGCGGCGCGAGGATGCGCGCGCCACGGGCGAGGGGCACGTCCACGGCGGCGCGGTCACCACCACGATCGACGGCGAGGAGCTCCGCACCGACGAGATCCTCGTGTCGACCGGCAGGCGCCCGGCGACCGACGGCCTCGGCCTCGACGCCGTCGGCATCGACGAGCTCGAGGTCGACGGCAGGCAGCGCGTCGCGGGCGGCGACGGCTGGCTGTACGCCGCGGGCGACGTCGCGGGCAGGTGGCAGCTGACCCACATGGGCAAGCACGAGGCGCGCATCTGCGGCGAGGTCATCGGCGTCGTCGCAGGCGGCGGGGATGCGCTCGACGTCGTGGGCGTCGACGAGGATCCGCTGACGCAGGTCGTGTTCACCGAGCCGGAGGTCGCGGCCGTCGGCATCACGCATGCCGAGGCGCTCGAGCGCGGCATGCGCGTCGAGCGCGTCGCGATCGACCTCGCCGTGGCGGGCACGGCGCTGCAGCGCGACGACGCCGGCGGACGCGTCGTCGCGATCGTCGACGCCGACCGCGACGTGCTCGTCGGCGCGACGCTCGTCGGCCACGGCGTCGCCGAGCTCCTGCACGCCGCGACCGTCGCGGTCGCGACGCAGGTGCCGCTGTCGCGCCTGTGGCATGCCGTGCCCGCCTATCCGACGGCGAGCGAGATCTGGCTGCGCGTGCTCGAGGCGCTCCGCACCCAGCGGCGCGCCGCCTGACGCGCGCCGCGTGGGAGGATCGGGGGATGCCCATCCAGCGCGGAGACGAGCTCGCACTCACGATCGACAACGTCGCCCACGGCGGCGTCTTCGTCGGCAGGCACGAGGGGCGCGTCCTCTTCGCCCCCGACACGCTGCCCGGCGAGACGGTGCGCGTGCGCGTCACCGAGCTGAAGAAGGCGTTCGGCCGTGCCGAGACGCTCGAGGTGCTCGAGGCCTCACCCGACCGCGTGCCGCACGTGTGGCCGGAGGCGGGCCTCGACCGAGCGCCCGAGCAGCGCGCCGGCGGCGCCGAGCTCGGCCACGTCCGGCTCGCCGCGCAGCGCGCGCTCAAGCAGCGCGTCGTCGAGGACGCCCTGCGCCGCACGGGCCGCATCGAGCGCGACGTCGTCGTGCGGCCCGTCCCCGGCGACGACGCCCGCGGCGGCCTGGGCTGGCGCACGCGCGTCACGCTCCACGTCGACGAGCAGGGCAGGCAGGGGCCGTTCGCCGCGCGCAGCCATACCGTCGTGCCGGTGACGACCCTCCCGCTCGCGACCGAGGCGATCCAGGACCAGGCGCAGCTCGACCTGCGCGTGCCCGGCGCCTCCCGCGTCGACTACGTGCAGCGCGCCGACGGCTCCGTCGACGTCATGGCGACCGAGGGTGACGCCGTGCGCGGCCGCACCGAGACGGTCGTCGAGCGCGTCGGGGAGCGCGAGCTCCGGCTCGACCGCTCGGGCTTCTGGCAGGTGCACCGCGCCGCGCCCGAGGTGCTCGTCGACGCCGTGCGACGCGTCATCGACGTCGATCGCACCGATCCCAAGGCCGCGAACCTCGACCTCTACGGCGGGGTCGGCCTGCTCGCGACGGCGCTCGGCGACGTGCTCGGTCCGCAGACGCGCATGATGAGCGTCGAGTCGGACGAGGTCGCGACCGACCACGCGTCAGAGAACCTCTCCGAGTGGCTCGGCGCGCTCGCGATCACGGCGCGCGTCGACCGCTTCCTCCGCGACGCGATCGCCGATGCGTCCGCCGCCGAGCGCGACCGGCTGCGCGCGGCGACCGTCGTGCTCGACCCGCCGCGCGCCGGTGCGGGCGTCGACGCCATCGCGTCGCTCGTCGAGCTCGCGCCGCAGCAGATCGTCTACGTCGCATGCGACCCCGTCGCGTTCGCGCGCGACGCGCGGCTGCTCGTCGACGGCGGCTACGAGCTCGGCCCGCTCAACGCCTACGACCTCTTCCCGCACACGCACCACGTCGAGTGCGTCGCCCGCTTCCTGCGGGCCTGACCCGAGCGCGGCCCGGTCGGGCTCAGCGCAGCAGCTCGAGCAGGGCGCGCTCGCGCGAGCCCGTCGTCGCGACGGTCTCGCCCGACTCGAAGCGCTCGATGACCTCGGGGTCGATGTAGGACGAGCGCGCGACCGACGGGGTGTTGCCGAGCGCCTCGGACACCTCGACGACGGCCTCGCGGACGCGCTTGGCCCGCTCGCGCTGCGTGCCGACGTCGCGGGCGCGCGCGAGCGAGTCGGCGGCGACGATCGTGCCGTGCAGCGTGCGGAAGTCCTTCGCCGTGAACTCGCCACCCGTGGCCTCTCGCACGGCGGCGTTGAGGTCGCTGTCGCGCAGCACGCGCCAGCCGTCGACGGTGCGCCACGCGAACAGCCGTGAGCGGGCCGAGCGCGCCGCGAGCTCGGCGACGCAGCGGGCGAGCGGCGCATCCTCGATCGTGACGTCGAAGCGCTGCGCGCTCTTGCCGGGGAAGCGCAGCCGCACGGTGTCGCCGTCGACCGTCACGTGCCGCACGAGCAGCGTCATGAGGCCGCGGCTGCCGTGCTCCTCGGCATACGCGTCGCCGCCTGCGCGGATCGCGACGAGGTCGAGCAGGCGCATCGCCGCCGCGAGGACGCGCTCGCGCGGCAGGCCCTCGAGCGAGAGGTCGCGCGTGATGCGACGCCTCGCGGCCGGGAGCGACTCGGCGAGGTCGAGGGCGCGCTCGAACTTCGCGCGGTCGCGGCGCTCGGCCCACGCCTCGTGGTAGCGGTACTGGGTGCGCCCGGCGTCGTCGACGCCCGTCGCCTGGATGTGCGCGAGCGGATCGGCGGCGATCCACACGTCCTTCCACGCTGGCGGCAGGACGAGCGCGTCGCACCGCGCGCGATCCTCGGCCGAGAGCCGACGGCCCGAGTCGTGCGTGTACGTCCAGCCCTTCCCGGCGCGCCGGCGACGGATGCCCGCATCCTCTCGCGGCTGCGCGCGCCTCAGCCGCGGCATCGGCCGCTCAGGTCGAGGCGATCGAGCCGTCGCCCGGGCGCGTGCCGGCGAGCCAGCCCGTGGGGGCGTCGAGCACCTTGCGATGCTTCGTCTGCGCCCACTCGGTGCCGAGCGCCGTGAGCGCCGCGTGCACCGCGGCCTGCTCCTCGGGCGTGGGGGAGCCCTGCAGCACGACCATGTCGGTGTCGGCGGGCTCCGGCTTCCATGTCTCCGTCATACCATCGTCCGCTCGCGCGTCACAGGGGGATGTTGCCGTGCTTGCGCTCGGGGCGCACGACCTTCTTGGTGCGCAGCGCCCGGAACGCCTTCGTGATGGCGACGCGCGTCTCGCTCGGCTCGATGATGCCGTCGAGCTCGCCGCGCTCGGCCGCGAGGAACGGGCTCGTCACGTTGTAGGTGTAGTCGCTCGCGAGCTGCTGACGGACGGCCGCGACGTCGCGACCCTCCTCCTCCGCCTGCTTGATCTCGGTGCGGTACAGGATGTTGACGGCGCCCTGGCCGCCCATGACGGCGATCTCGGCCGTCGGCCACGCGATGTTGATGTCGGCGCCGAGCTGCTTCGAGCCCATGACGATGTACGCGCCGCCGTAGGCCTTGCGCGTGATGACCGTGACCATGGGCACCGTCGCCTCGGCGTAGGCGTAGATGAGCTTCGCGCCGCGGCGGATGACGCCCGTCCACTCCTGGTCGGTGCCGGGGAGGTAACCGGGCACGTCGACGAGCGTGAGGATCGGGACGGAGAACGAGTCGCAGAAGCGCACGAAGCGCGCGGCCTTCTCGCCGGCCTCGATGTTGAGGGTGCCGGCCATCTGCTTCGGCTGGTTCGCGATGATGCCGACGGTGCGGCCCTCGAGCCTGCCGAAGCCGATGACGATGTTCGGCGCGTAGAGCGGCTGCACCTCGAGGAACTCGCGCTCGTCGACGAGCACCTCGATGATGTCGAGCACGTCGTACGGCTGGTTGGGGGAGTCGGGGATGACGCGGTCGAGCGTGCGATCGAGGTCGTTGACGACGCGGTGCGCCTGGTGGTCGTAGGCGGGCACCTCCGACTGGTTGTTGTCGGGCAGGAACGACAGCAGCGCGCGCACGTAGTCGAGCGCGTCGCCCTCGTCGGCGGCGAGGTAGTGGCTCACGCCGGAGATGGAGTTGTGGGTGAGGCCGCCACCGAGCTCCTCGAAGCCGACCTCCTCGCCCGTGACGGTCTTGATGACGTCGGGGCCCGTGACGAACATGTGGCTCGACTTGTCGACCATGATCACGAAGTCGGTGAGCGCCGGTCCGTAGACGGCGCCGCCGGCCGCGGGCCCCATGATGATCGAGATCTGCGGGATGACGCCCGAGGCGGCCGTCGTGCGCTTGAAGATCTCGCCGTACTTGCCGAGGGCGACGACGCCCTCCTGGATGCGGGCGCCGCCGGAGTCGAGCATGCCGACGATGGGCACGCCCACCTTGATGGCGTAGTCCATGATCTTCACGATCTTCTCGCCGGCGACCTCGCCGAGCGAGCCGCCGAACGTCGTGAAGTCCTGCGAGTAGACGGCGATGCGACGCCCGTGGACCGTGGCGATGCCCGTGACGACCGCGTCGCCGTAGGGGCGCTTCGCGTCCATGCCGAAGGACGTGGTGCGGTGCCGCACGTAGGCGTCGAACTCGACGAAGGTGCCCGGGTCGACGAACGCCTCGATGCGCTCGCGCGCCGACTGCTTGCCCTTGGCGTGCTGTCGCTCGCGCGCGTCGCGCTCCTTGGCGACGATCGCCTCCTCGTTGCGCGTGCGCAGGTGCGCGATGCGCGCCGCCGTCGTCGTCGTCTCAGGGTTGCTCACCCGTCCACCCTAGACGGCGGCATGTGCCGCACCTTGGTGGCTTCCCACCACGTTCCGCGCGATCCCGTCGTGGAAGCCTCCAACGCGCCGCGGGCCTCCGCGGCGCCGGTACGGTGGGCGCGTGACCGTCGACACCGCGCCCCTCCCGCTGGCGCGCAGCATCGCCGACGTGACGTCGCTGCCGACGATCGGCAGCACGTTCGACGCCGTCGACGAGGCCGCGCCGACGCTCTCGACGTGGGCGACGCTCGACCAGCGCGCAGGCCGCGGCAGGCTCGGCCGCGAGTGGGTCGCGCCCGCCGGGCGGTGCCTCGCCGCGAGCATCCTCGTGCGCCCGTCGGCGGCCGAGCAGGCGTGGGGCTGGCTGCCGCTGCTCGTCGGCCTCGCGCTCGCCGAGACGATCGACCCGCTCGTGCCGGGCGCGCGCGTGGGCGTGAAGTGGCCGAACGACGTGCTCGTCGACGGCGGGAAGGTCGCCGGCATCCTCTGCGAGCGACGCGGCGACGCCGTCGTCGTCGGGGTGGGCGTCAACCTGCTGCTCGAGCGGCACGAGCTGCCGACCGACCGCGCGACGTCGCTGCGCATCGCGGGCGCCACGGGCGACGCGGCGTCGCTCGCCGACGCCGTGCTCGCGGGCGTGCTGACGCGCATCGCGCAGGAGCACGACCTCGCGGACGCCTCCCTCCACGCGCGCATCGCCGATCGCTGCTCGACGATCGGCGCGCTCGTGCGGGTGTCGCTGCCCGGCGATCGCACGCTCGTCGGCACCGCGGTCGGCCTCGGGCCGGCGGGCGAGCTCGACGTCGACGTCGACGGTCGGATCGAGCGCGTCTCGGCGGGCGACGTCCACCACGTGCGGTGAGGGCTGGGAGGATGGCGGCATGAGCGATCCCGAGCGCATCGTCGTGCGCATGCGGTCGCACGGCCGGGCGCTCGTCGTCCCCGCCGTGCTGCTGTGCGGCATCGCCTTCGGCACGACCTTCGCGCTCGGCCGCGTCGCATGGCCGCTGTGGGACGTCGTCATCTGGACGGCGGCGGTCGTGCTCGCCGTCGTGCTGTGCGTCGTCCCGACCCTCGCGTGGCTCTCGCGCCGCGTCGTCGTGACCTCGCGGCGCGTCATCGTCCGCAGCGCGTTCGGCGGGTCGAAGCGCGACGTGCCGCTCGCGCGCATCCACGACGTCACGCTGCGCAGGCACGGCGTGCAGGCCGTGCTCGGCTCGGGCGACGTGCTGCTGTCGACGGGCGGTGACCAGCCCGTGACGCTCGCGGACATGCCGAGCGCGTCGCTCGTGCAGCGCACGCTGTCGGATCTCGTGGCGCTCACCCCGGGCGCGGTCGTCGCAGACGGCGCGCCCCGAACGGAGGACCTCGCATGACCGCTCCTCGCATCGCCGTCGTCGGCTGCGGCTACCTCGGCGCGGTGCACGCCGCAGGCATGGCGTCGCTCGGCCTCGACACCGTGGGCATCGACGTCGACGCGGCGCGCGTCGCGACGCTGCAGGCGGGCTCGGCGCCGTTCTTCGAGCCCGGGCTCGACGCCATGCTCCGTGCGGGCATCGACGGCGGCACGCTGCGCTTCCAGGCGGATGCCGCGGGCGTGGAGGCCGACGTGTGGTTCGTCTGCGTCGGCACGCCGCAGCAGCCCGGCTCCGACGCGGCCGACCTCACGTTCGTCGACGCGGCGATCGCCGGGCTCCTGCCCGCGCTGCGCGAGGGCATGCTCGTCGTCGGCAAGTCGACGGTGCCCGTGGGCACGGCCGAGCGGCTCGCGGCGCTCGTCGAGCCGACGGGCGCGCGCCTGGCGTGGAACCCCGAGTTCCTGCGCGAGGGCCTCGCCGTCACCGACACCCTCGCGCCCGACCGGCTCGTCTACGGCGTGCGCGACGGCGACGACGCGGCCGTCGCCGCGCTCGACGAGGTCTACGCGAGCATCCTCGCCCGCGACACCCCTCGCATCGTCACCGACTTCGCGACGGCCGAGCTCGTGAAGGTCAGCGCGAACGCCTTCCTCGCGACGAAGATCTCGTTCATCAACGCCATCGCGGAGGTCGCCGAGCACGCGGGCGCCGACGTCGTGCAGCTCGCCGACGCCATCGGCATCGACGCGCGCATCGGGCGCCGCTTCCTCGGCGCGGGCATCGGCTTCGGCGGCGGGTGCCTGCCGAAGGACATCCGCGCGTTCCGCGCCCGCTCGATCGAGATCGGCGCGCCCGAGGCGCTCGGGCTCCTCGACGAGGTGGATCGCATCAACCAGCGTCGCCGCGACCGCATGGTCGAGCTCGTCGAGCGCGAGCTCACGGCGCTCGGCGGCGGCGCGGTCGCGATGCTGGGCCTCGCCTTCAAGCCCGACAGCGACGACGTGCGCGACTCCGCCGCCCTCGACGTGGCGATGCGCCTCGCCGAGCGGCACGACGTCGTCGCCTACGACCCGCAGGCCGCCGCGCCCGCCGCGCGCCGTGCGCCGCAGCTGCGCATCGTCGACGCCCTGGACGACGCGCTCGCCGGGGCCGCGGTCGTCGCGCTCGGCACCGAGTGGCGCGAGTTCCGCGAGCTCGACCCGATCGACGTCGCGACGCGCACGAGCGCGCGGGTCGTCGTCGACGGCCGCAACGCCCTCGACCGCGACGCGTGGACCGCAGCCGGCTTCCGCGTCGTCGCGATCGGGAGGCCCGACCGCGACCCGTCCGCGCCGCGCGACCCGTCCGCGCCGGGCGACCCGTCCGCGCCGGGCGACCCGTCCCACGACCAGGAGGCACGCGCATGATCGTCGGCGTCGTCGGAGGCGGGCAGCTCGCCCGCATGATGATCCCTCCCGCGGTGGCGCTCGGCGTCGAGCTGCGGGTCCTCGCCGAGTCCGAGGGCATGTCGGCGGCGCTCGCGGCCACCGCCGTCGGCGA
Source organism: Agrococcus versicolor (assembly GCF_039531815.1). Lineage (NCBI taxonomy): Bacteria > Bacillati > Actinomycetota > Actinomycetes > Micrococcales > Microbacteriaceae > Agrococcus > Agrococcus versicolor. Next base: position 108,094 of record NZ_BAAAQT010000005.1, read on the forward strand.
CTACCGCGACGCCGAGACGGTGCTCGCCTTTGCCGAGGGGGTCGACGTCGTGACGTTCGACCACGAGCACGTGCCGCAGGAGGTGCTGCAGCGCCTCGTCGACGCGGGCGTCGCCGTGCACCCCGGCCCGCATGCGCTGCGCTTCGCGCAGGACAAGCGCGCGATGCGTCGACGCATGGCCGAGCTCGGCGTCGCCCAGCCCGACTGGGCGCCGATCGACGACGCGGCCGCGCTGCAGGCCTTCCTCGACGCCCACGGCGGCGCCGGCGTCGTGAAGACGGCGACGGGCGGCTACGACGGCCGGGGCGTGCGCGTCGTGCGCTCGGCCGACGACGCCGCCGACTGGCTCGCGGGCGCCGCGGACGGCGGCCCCCGGCTGCTCGTCGAGGAGCTCGTGCCCTTCCGCCGCGAGCTCGCGCAGCAGCTCGCGCGGCGCCCCTCGGGCGAGGTCGTCGCGTGGCCGCTCGCGCAGACGGTGCAGCGCGACGGCATCTGCGCCGAGGTGCTCGTGCCCGCCCCGCGCGCGGGCGCGCTCGCCGCGACGGCCCAGGAGATGGCGGTGCGCATCGCCGAGGGGCTCGACGTCACGGGCGCCCTCGCCGTCGAGCTCTTCGAGACGGACGACGGCCGCCTGCTCGTCAACGAGCTCGCGATGCGACCGCACAACTCCGGCCACTGGTCGATCGACGGCGCCGTGACGAGCCAGTTCGAGCAGCACCTGCGCGCGGTGCTCGACCTGCCGCTCGGCTCGAGCGCGATGCTCGCGCCCGCGGCGATCATGGTCAACGTCATCGGCGGCCCCGCGGAGGGGCGCATGGAGGCGCGCTACGCGGCGGCGCTCGCGTCGCAGCCGACCGCGAAGATCCACTCGTACGGCAAGACGGCGCGGCCCGGCCGCAAGGTCGGGCACGTGACGGTCGTCGGCGACGACCTCGACGACGTGGCGTACCGGGTGCGGGCGGCGGCGGCGACGTTCGCGTGACGCGCGGCGCGTCGGCAGGGGTCGCGCATGGGTGACGCGCCTACTCTTGGGCGCGTGGCAGTGCAGGTGAGCGTCATCATGGGGTCCGACTCGGACTGGCGGGTGATGCAGGATGCGGCGACCGCGCTCGACGAGCTCGGCATCGCCTTCGAGGTCGACGTCGTCTCCGCGCATCGCACGCCCGACAAGATGGCGTCGTTCGCGCGCGCCGCGGCGGGCCGCGGGGTGCGCGTCATCATCGCGGGCGCAGGCGGCGCCGCCCACCTGCCCGGCATGGTCGCGTCCATGACCCGCCTGCCCGTCATCGGCGTGCCCGTGCCGCTCGAGCGGCTCGACGGGCTCGACTCGCTGCTGTCGATCGTGCAGATGCCCGCCGGCATCCCGGTCGCGACCGTCTCGATCGGCGGCGCCCGCAACGCCGGGCTGCTCGCCGCTCGCATCCTCGGCACGACCGACGACGACGTGGCCGCACGCCTCGACGCGTTCGCCCAAAGCCTCGAGGAGGCCGTCGAGGCCAAGGCCCAGGCGCTGCAGGTGCGCGTCGCCCAGGGCGGGGAGGAGCGCGCATGACGGTGCTGCTCGCCCCGCGCATGTCGCTGCGCGCCCCCGACACCGGCTCGGAGCAGGTCATGACGCGCCGCGCCTGGTGGCTCGTCGGCGTCGGCTTCCTGCTGCCCGGCAGCGCCCAGGTGCTCGCGGGCAACCGTCGCCTCGGACGCGTCGGCATCGTCGCGACGTTCGTGCTGCTCGCGCTGCTCGTCGTCGCCGGCATCCTCTGGCTCGCGGCGCGCTCGGTGCTGCTGACGGTCGTCGCGAACGCCGTCGGCCTGCTCGTGCTCGAGGTGCTCGCCGTCGCGTACGCCGTGCTGTGGGTCGTGCTCGGGCTCGACACCCTGCGGCTCGCGCGCGTCGCGAAGGCCGCGCCGCGCCTGCGGGCCGTCGTCGCGGGCGTCGCGCTCGTCGCGACGATCGTGCCGGCCGCGCTCGCCGGCTACTCCGCGACGCTCATCGACGCCGGTCGCGGCCTCGTCTCGAACGTCTTCGACTTCGCAGGGCCTCCCGTCGACGCCATCGACGGCCAGTACACGTTCATGCTGCTCGGCGGCGACGCCGGTGCCGACCGCGTGGGCCTGCGCCCCGACTCCATCACCGTCGTCTCGGTGAACGCCGAGACGGGCGCCGCGACGATGATCGGCGTGCCGCGCAACCTCGCGAACGTGCCCTTCCCCGCCGACTCGCCCATGGCGGCCGAGTGGCCCGACGGGTTCGACTGCGGCACGTCCGACTGCCTCATCAACGCCGCGTACACCTACGGCGACAACAACCCGGACCTCTACCCCGACGCGGAGGCCGCGGGCTCGAGCCCGGGCATCGAGGCGACGCGCGACGCGGTCGAGGGTGCGACGGGCATCCCGATCCAGTTCTTCGTCATCATCGACATGCAGGGCTTCGACGACCTCATCGACGCGCTCGGCGGCATCACGATCGACATCCCCGCCGACGTGCCGATCGCCATCGAGGGCGGCCCGGTCGAGGAGTGGATCCGCGCCGGCGACGACGTCACGCTCGACGGCTACCACGCCCTCTGGTACGCCCGCAGCCGCGCGGGCTCGAACGACTACGAGCGCATGGAGCGCCAGCGCGTCGTGCAGGAGGCCGTGATCTCGCAGTTCACGCCGCAGGTGCTGCTGACGCAGTACGCGTCGCTGTCGGCCGCGGGGCAGGACCTCGTGCAGACCGACATCCCGCAGGCGATGATCGGCTCGCTCGCCGACCTCGCCGAGCGCACGCGCAGCCTGCCGATCACGAACCTCGAGCTCGTGCCGCCCGTCGTGAACACAGGCGCGCCGGACTTCGCCCAGGTGCACGGCCTCGTCGCGGAGGCGATCGCGACGGCCGACACGGTCGACGACCCGGCGCCGTCGCCGTAGCGCCGGGCGGAGCCGACGGCCCGCAGGCTCAGCGACGCTCGAGGAGGTCGCGGGCCACGTCGAGCGGCCCGCGGGACAGGCGCGCGTAGCGCCCCCGCACGACGCCGCCGAGCACGGTCGGCACGCGCAGCAGCCGTAGCGACGGCATCGCGGCGCGACGGCGCTCGTGCTCGGCCTTCTCGTCGAGCACGCGGCGCTGCTCGGCGGTGCCGAGGCCGCGCGCATGCGCCTCGCGCGCGAGCGACGCGGCGCGCAGCGCCTTGCGGTCGTGGGCGCCGGAGTCGGGCGCGAGCAGGCGTGCGAGCTTCTGCCGCACGTCGAGCCTGCGGACGCCGATCTGGTTGGCGCCGTGCTGGCGGTAGTCGATCGTCGGCTGCGGCACGAGGCGCACGCCCCCGCCGAGGGCGCACGTCATCGCGATCCACTCGTCGTGGATCCAGCCGTCGGGGATCGGGAGCGCCGCGACGGCCGCGTCCCTCCGCAAGACGACGGTGGCGCCCGTGACGAGGTTGCGGCGCAGGAGCGCCTCGAGGGCGCCGCCGTCGGCCATGCGTGCGCGCTCCCACGGCGAGGCCTCGAGCGAGTCGAGCAGCGTCGTGTCGAGCGGGCGTCCGTCGCCGTCGACGAGCGCCGCGTCGGAGTGCACGAGGTCGACGCCCTCGAGCGCGCCGAGCAGCGTCGCGATGCGCTCGGGATGCCACACGTCGTCCTGGTCGCTCAGCGCGACGACGTCGCCGGTGGTGCGCGCGATGGCGTCGGCGAAGTTGGCTGCGACGCCGAGCGCCGGCTCGTGCCGCACGACGACGAACGGCACGCTCGTCGACGCCGCCACGCGCTCGACGATCGCGAGCGTCGCGTCGTCCGAGGCGTCGTCGCCGACGACGACCTCGTCGACGGGATGCGTCTGCGCGAGGATGCTGCGCAGCTGCTCCTCGACGTACCGCTCGCCGCGATGCGTGCAGAGCGCGACGCTGACGCGCATCACAGGTCCGCGTGCAGGCGCCACAGCTGCGCCGCGGTCGTCGACCAGTCGAACGCGCGAGCGCGGTCGTGGCCGAGGAGCGCGAGCCGCTCGCGCATCGCGTCGTGCTCGACGAGCTGCGCGAGGGCGTGCGCGAGCCGGTCGGGGTCGGACGCGTCGCCCGCGAGGGGCACGGGCAGCGACGCGTCGGTCGCGAGCTCGAGCGCGGATGCCGAGGCGGGGTGCACGACGGGCGTCCCGAGCGCGAGCGCCTCGAGCAGGCCGAGCCCGAAGCCGATCTCGTCGGCGACGAGCAGCATGGCCTCGGCGCGCGCGACGACGACGGCGCGGTCGGGTGCGTCGAGCTCGCCGAGCGGCACGATGCGCGACGGCGGCAGACCGGCCTCGACGGCCTTCTGCGCGAGCGTCTCGGCACCCCACTGCACGGGGCCCGCGACGACGACGGGGATCTCCGGCATCGCACCGCTCGCGACGGTCGCGACGAGCCGGTCGGCGCGCGCGGCGCGACCGCGATCGGTCGTCGCGAGCACGTAGCGGGCCGGCAGGCCGAGGCGCGTCGCGCGCGCGTCGGCGTCGGCCGGCACGCTCGCGCCCGCGGGCACGCCCGCCCCGACGACGCGGATGCGGTCGCCGAAGTCGTGCAGGTCGGCCAGCTGGTCGGCGACGGCGTGCGTGGGCACGATCACGGCCTGCGCGCGTCGATGCGCGCGGCGCAGGGCACGCCGGAACCACCGGGCGGTGCGCGAGTCGCGGTGCAGGGCCTCGAGCCCGTGGACGGTGACGGCGACCTGCCTGCCGGCCTCCTCGTCGTCGGCGCGCATGGGCGCGAGCAGGCTCGTGCCGTGCAGCAGGCCGTCGAACGCCGTCGTCGTGAACGAGTGGAGCCACGCCTCGCGCAGCTCGCGCCTGGGCATCCTGGCGAACTCGATGCCGTCGAGCGTCGACAGGCTCGACTGCACGCCCGCGCGCGCGGCGGCGTCGGCGCCCGCGGCGAAGGCGACGACGTCGATGCCGGTGGGCGCGGAGGCGTGCAGGGCGCGCGCGAGCTCGGTGCCGTAGCGGCCGACGCTCGACGTCTGCTCGCCGACGCCGTCGAGGATGACGGTGAGACGGGTCATGCCATCAGCCTCTCAGCAGCGCGTGCCGGCGGCGACGGCGTCGCCGACCGACGCCGGTCCGCCCGCGATCTTCCAGTAGTCGGCCGCCATCGCCTGCAGGCGATCGGCGACGGAGCCGGGAATGCACGTGGGCTGCACGAGCAGCAGCGGCGCGTCGAGGTCGGCCGCGAGCGCGCCGGCCGAGAGCGCGTCGGCGAATCCGCCGCCCGTGGCGAGGAATGCGTAGTCGGCGTTCGGCAGGAACCGCGCGGCGATCGCGGCGCTCACGGCGTACCGGTCGGCGCCGCCGATGCGCTCGATCGCGATGCCGCGGGCGCGGATCGCGTCCTCGGTCGCCTGCGTGACGCTCGCGGTGCCGCCGACGATGACGACGCTCGTGATCCGCCGGCTCGCGAGCGTCTGCACGATGGTGGCGGTATCGCCGGGCTGTGCGAGCAGCACGGGGTTGCCGCGCGAGCCCGCGACGGCCGCGGCGGCGAGCGCGTCGGCGTAGCCGGTGCCCGTCGCGACGAACGCGGTGGTGGCGGATGGGAACGCGGTCGCGGCGAGGGCGGCGGACACCTCGTAGCGATTGGCGCCCTGGACGCGCTCGACGGTCACGCCCGTGCGGATCGCCCGCAGCTCGCCGACGACGGCCTCGGAGACGCTCGCGGGGCCGCCGACGACGACGATGCGGTCGGGGCGGAGGCGCGCGATCTCGTCGCGCGTCGCGCCGGGCAGCGCCGCGGGGGTCGTCAGCAGCAGGGGAGCGCCGCGCTGGCCCGCGGCCGCCGATGCGCCGAGCGCATCGGGGAAGTCGCCGCCGTTCACGAGGTAGACGACGTTGGCGTTCGGGTCGTCGGCGACGAACGAGTACTGCGACACGGCGACGGCGACGGCGTAGCGGTCGGCGCCGGCGAAGCGCTGCACGCCGCCGCGCGGTCCGGGGATCGCGGCGGTCGCGAGCGGCGCGAGCGCGGGGGCTGCGGCCGTGGCCTTCGTCTGGGCCGAGCCGACGGCGCTCGCGGCGGTGGCCGGGGTCGTCGGGGCGCCGGCGACGCCGACGGCGACGAGCGCGGCGACGACGAGCGGGGCGAGCATGCGCATGCGGGCCTCCTCAGGGGTCGGCATCACGGTAGCCGCGGCCGGCGGCGCCGCCGCCGAGGCGCGCGGCGCGGACGCGACGAGGGCCCGAGGCGTCTGCCTCGGGCCCTCGTGCGTGCGCTCGTCGCGTCAGAGCGCGGCGCGCTCCTTGAGCGGCTCCCACCATGCGCGGTTGTCGCGGTACCACTGCACGACGTCGGCGAGGCCCTGCTCGAACGGCACCTGCGGCTCGTAGCCGAGCTCGGCCTGGATCTTCGAGATGTCGACCGAGTAGCGCAGGTCGTGGCCGAGGCGGTCGGCGACGCGGTCGACGTACGACCAGTCCTTGCCGGTCTTCTCGAGCAGCAGCTCGGTGAGCTCCTTGTTCGTCAGCTCGGTGCCGCCGCCGATGTTGTAGATCTCGCCGGCGCGGCCGCGCGTGAGCACCATGGCGATGCCGCGGCAGTGGTCGTCGACGTGCAGCCAGTCGCGGATGTTGTTGCCCTCGCCGTAGAGGGGCACGTGCACGTCGTCGATGAGGTTCGTGACGAACAGCGGGATGACCTTCTCGGGGAAGTGGTACGGGCCGTAGTTGTTGCTGCAGCGCGTGATCGACACGTCGAGGCCGTGCGTGCGGTGGTACGACCTGGCGAGGAGGTCCGAGCCGGCCTTCGAGGCCGAGTACGGGCTGTTGGGCTCGAGCGGGCGCTCCTCGTCCCACGAGCCCTCGGCGATCGAGCCGTAGACCTCGTCGGTCGAGACGTGCACGAAGCGCGCGAGGTCATGGCGCAGCGCCGCGTCGAGCAGGCGCTGCGTGCCGACGACGTTCGTCTCGACGAACACCGACGCGTCGCGCACCGAGCGGTCGACGTGGCTCTCGGCCGCGAAGTGCACGACGGCGTCGACCGTGGGGATGAGGCGGTCGAGGAGCGCGTTGTCGCGGATGTCGCCGTGCACGAACTCGTAGCGGGGGCTGTCGGCGACGGGCGCGAGGTTCTGCGGGTTGCCCGAGTACGTGAGGGCGTCGAGCACGACGACCTCCGCACCCTCCAGGCCCTCGTACGCGTCTTCGAGCGTGCGACGGACGAAGTTGGAGCCGATGAACCCGGCGCCGCCGGTGACGAGGATCTTCACTGCTGCTGGTCTCTTTCGTTCACGGGCGCGCTGGATCGACGCGCCAGGCGAGTCTAGCCGTGCGTCGGCGGGGGTCTCAGAAGCCGCCGAAGTTCTGCGTCCAGTACCAGCGACCGTCCGCGCCCTGCCAGACGCCGACGCCGATGCTCGTGAAGCCCGCGTTCAGGACGTTCGCGCGGTGGCCCGCGGAGTTCATCCAGGCGGTCATGACGCCGTCGGCGCTCGCCGAGCCCATGCGCGCGACGTTCTCGCCGCAGCGTCGGAAGCCCATCTGGAAGGTGGTGTCGCAGAAGGTCGTGGAGTGCACCATCGACTGCTGGCTCGCCATCTGCTGGCTCCAGCCCTGCGCCATCGACTGCAGGCCCGGGTGCACCGACAGGGGAGCGAGGCCCATCATCGCGCGGTGCGCGTTGACCTGGCGCACGACCTCGGCCTGCGCCGCGCCGAGGTCGGGGCAGCCCTCGAGGCGCGCGGCGGCGTCGCTGACGCTCAGCGGACCGCCGACGGCGATCGTCGTCGTGATGCCGAGCCTGCGCGCCTCGCCGGCGACGCCCGCGCTGCCCGCGCACTGCGGCTGCGTCAGGTAGAGCGGCATGCCGCGCGCGCCCGCGAGCACCGCGGCGCCGAGCCCGTCGGGGAAGTTCACGCCGTTGGCCAGGAGCATGGAGGCCTGCGAGGCCTGCGTCGTGTACCGGGCGTTGATCGCCACGGCGACCTCGTAGCGGTTCGCGCCGCCGATGCGCTCGGTGGGGCGCTGCGACGACAGCCACTGCTGGGTGCCCGCGTCGACCGAGGCCTCGCCGCCGGCGATCGAGAAGCCCTGCACGCCGCCGATGCGCGCGGCGAGCTGCGACTGGAACGCGGCGTCGGCGCCGAAGGTCAGGAGCATGGCGTGGCCGTTGCGCGCGGCGACGGCGCCCGCGGACAGCGCGTCGGCGAACGTGCCGCCGCTCACGACCCAGATGCGCTGCGGCGTCGTGCGCTGCAGCATGCGATCGAGCAGCAGGAAGGAGTTGGCGACGCGGTCGGGACCGGCGATGCGCGTGACGGTCGGCGCGAGGGTCGCGGCGGTCGAGAGCACCTGCTGCGAGATGGAGGCGTCGCCGCCGACGACGACGATCTCGCTCGGCGCGAGCCTGCGGATCTCGGTGACGATCGAGCCCGGGATGAAGTCGGGGTGCGTGAGCAGCAGGTGGGCGTCCTCGCTGGCTGCGACGGGCCCGGCGGCGAGCGCGTCGGCGAACTGCGTGCCGGAGACGAGGAAGAGGGTCTGCCCGCGATCGGGGTTCTGCCGGGAGAGGTTGGCGCTCACCTCGTACCGGTCGGCGCCGCCGATGCGGGAGATGGCGGCCTCCGCGGGTGCCGCCGGCGCGAGGAACGGCGTCGAGACGACGAGGGCGACCAGCGCGAGCGCGCCGATCGTGGAACGAACGCTCATGGCACGCATGGGATCCTCCTTGGATTTGTCCCCCGATCGGATGGTACTGGGGGACGGATCGGACGTCCAGCGACGCCGGATCCCGCTGCTACGCTCCGTCACAAGCGCCGCCGACGAATCGGCGATCCGGCTCGGGAGGAACGCACGATGAGGGGTCGCGGGCTGCTGCGGTCCGGGCGCTCGTGGCTCCGGGACTCGATCGCCGCCCTCGCCCGTCGCCGCTTCGCCTCCGGTCGCATCCCGCTGCGCGTCGTCGCTGGCACGCCCGGGCACGACGGCCTCCCGGTGCTCATGTGCACGTGGGCGCGCATCGAGCGCCTCGCCGAGACCATCGCCGAGCTCGACGAGCAGCGCGGCGTCGACCGGCCGATCGACCTCTACGTGTGGAACAACCGGCGCGACCGGCACGACGACGTCGTCGCCATCGCGACCGCCGCCGCCCGCTCGGGCTCGCTGCGCTCGATCTCGATCGTGCGATCGCCCGTCAACCTCTCGTCCGTCGCGCGCTTCTACGTCGCGCGCAGGCTCGTGCTCGACGGCGCCACGGGCCCGTTCGTCGTCGTCGACGACGACCTGCGCCTCCCGGACGACCTCGCGCGCGTCGCGCTCGAGGCCTACGCGCCGCGCTCGGCAGCGGGCTTCTGGGCGTGGACGGTCGACGGCCCGTACTGGGCGCGCACGCGCGCGGAGGTGGGCGACCGCGTCGACCACCTGGGGCCGGCCGGCATGGTCGCCGACCTCGAGATCCTCCGCGACCGCGCCTTCTTCGACGACCTCCCCGTGGACGACTGGTCGATGGACGACGTCTGGCTCTCGCACTGGATGCTCGCGCACGGCATGCCGATGCGCCGCCTGCCGATCGACATCGACTTCCTCGAGGACGAGCACAACATGTACCCGACGCTCGTGGACCGCAAGGTCGACTTCCACGATCGGCTGCGACGCGAGCGCGAGCGATGAGGGTCCTCGTGACCGGGGGCGCCGGATACATCGGCAGCGCCATCGCCCTCGCGCTCGTCGACGCCGGCCACGACGTCGTCGTGCTCGACGACCTCAGCGCCGGCGCGGCCGAGGCCGTCGTCGGCGCGCGGCTCGTCGTCGCGGGCATCGACGACCGCGCCGTGCTCGACCGCGAGCTGCCGGGGGTCGACGTCGTCGTGCACTGCGCGGCGCGCATCGTCGTCGCCGAGTCGATCGCCGATCCGCTCGGCTACCACGACGCGAACGTCGCGCGCACGATCGCGCTGCTGCGCGCGTGCGTCGACCACGGCGTGCTGCGCGTCGTGCAGTCGTCGACGGCGGCCCTCTACGCCGAGGCGCCGAGCCTCGTCGTCGACGAGGAGGCGCCCATCGCGCCCGCGAGCCCGTACGCGGCGGGCAAGGCCATGGTCGAGCGCATCCTGCTCGACGCGGGCTCGCTCGGGCTGCGCTCGCTCGTGCTGCGCTACTTCAACCCGCTCGGCGCCGATCCGCGCGGCCGCGTCGGCATGCGCGGCGAGCGCGGCTCCCACGTGCTCGAGCGCCTGCGCGGCGCGTGGGCCGAGCGCACGCCCTTCACGATCACGGGCGTGCGCTGGCCCACGCGCGACGGCTCCGGCATGCGCGACTACGTCCACGTGTGGGACCTCGCCGAGGCGCACGTCGCGGCGGTCGAGCGCTTCGACGACGTCGTCGCCCACGGCAGTCGCGTCGTCAACCTCGGTTCCGGCGCCGGCACGACGGTGCGCGAGCTCGTCGCGGCCTTCGAGCACGTCGTGGGCGGACGCCTCGAGGTCGTGGAGGGCCCGCCGCGGCCCGGCGACGTCGCCGGCGCCCGCACGACGATCGACCGCGCGCGCGACGAGCTCGGCTGGACGCCGCGCCGCTCGCTCGAGGACGCCATCCGCGACGCGCTCGCCTGGGCGGCGCGCGATGGGGCGCCAGCGACGTCGCAGGACGATGGCCTAGGCTGACGAACCGACGACGAGAGGTTCGGAAGACGGCAATGCGCGGCATCATCCTCGCCGGGGGCTCCGGCACGCGGCTCTGGCCCATCACCAAGGGCATCTCGAAGCAGCTCATGCCCATCTACGACAAGCCGATGGTCTACTACCCGCTGTCGACGCTCATGATGGCCGGCATCCGCGAGGTGCTCGTCATCACGACGCCCGAGTACAACGAGCAGTTCCAGGCGCTCCTCGGCGACGGCAGCGAGCTCGGCATGGACATCCAGTACGCGGTGCAGCCGAGCCCCGACGGGCTCGCCCAGGCGTTCATCATCGGCGAGGAGTTCATCGGCGACGAGTCGGTCGCCCTCGTGCTCGGCGACAACATCTTCCACGGCGTCGGCCTCGGCTCGAGCCTGCGGGCGCACGGCGACGTCGACGGCGGCCTCGTGTTCGCCTACCACGTGGCCGAGCCGCGCGCCTACGGCGTCGTCGAGTTCGACGAGCAGATGCGCGCGATCTCCATCGAGGAGAAGCCCGAGCACCCCAAGAGCAACTACGCGGTGCCCGGCCTCTACTTCTACGACAACGACGTCATCGAGATCGCGAAGTCGATCCTGCCGAGCGCGCGCGGCGAGCTCGAGATCTCGACGGTCAACGAGCGCTACCTCGACGCGGGACGCCTGCAGGTGCAGGTGCTCGACCGCGGCGTCGCGTGGCTCGACACCGGCACCTTCGAGTCGATGATGCAGGCGAGCGAGTACGTCCGCGTCATCGAGGACCGGCAGGGCTTCAAGATCGGCTGCATCGAGGAGATCGCCTGGCGTGCGGGCTGGATCGACGACGCGCAGCTCGCCCGCCTCGCGGCACCGCTCGTGAAGAGCGGCTACGGCCGATACCTCGAGACGCTGCTCGCCTCGAGCGCAGGGGCTACCAGAGCCGACTCCTGATCGCGGAGCGCAGCAGGCGCTGCTCCCGCGGACGACGCCGCAGCTGCGGCGCGAGCCCCACGAGCTCGCGGCGCGCTGCGGCGTCGTTGCGCTCCATGAGGTCGGCGACGTGCGCGAGCTCGTCGCGCAGCGGCGCGCTCGCGACGTCGGCGCCGATGCGTGCGACGCGGGCGGCGTCGAGGCGGAACCCGCCGGAGCGCAGCTGCTGCAGCCGCGTGAGCGCGCTCTGCAGGCCGACGTTGGCGCCCGTGACGTTCGCGCCGTGCTGGCGGTAGTCGAGCAGCGAGTCGGGCGTGATCGTCCAGCGCATGCCGGCCGCGCGCACGATGGCGTAGACGAGCCAGTCGTGCGCCGCGACGGCGTCGACGCGCTCGTCGGACCGCACGACCTCCCGCACGCGTGCGAAGGCGGCGGGGGAGAGGACGAAGGTGGAGCCGGGCCCGGCGCTCTCGCACACGAAGTCGAGGCGCCGCTGCGGATGGTGCTTCTCGATGAGCACGCGGCGGTTCGGGTAGACGGCCGTGACGTTGCCGCTCGTGGCGTCGGCCGCCAGGAGCTCCGGCAGCTGCCGCTCGAGCCTGCCGGCGTGCCACACGTCGTCCTGGTCCGAGAAGGCGACGGCGTCGGCGCCGTCGACGTCGGCGTCGCGGATGAGGCGCAGGAAGTTGGCGCGCGCCGAGCCGAAGCGGCCGGGCGGCAGGAGCACGATCCGGTCGTCCTGCGCCGCGTGCCGCGCGAGGATGTCGGCGGTCGCGTCGCGCGAGGCGTCGTCGGAGACGAGCACGCGGACGTCGACGCCGCGCTGATCGAGGATCGAGGCCAGCTGCGGCTCGATCCACCGCTCGCCGTCGTGGCTCGCGAGGAGCACGTCGACCCTCGGCACCGCTCGTGTCCCCCAGCTCTGCGGCCAGCGCCGCGCATCGGAGAGCCTATCGGCGCGATGCGCGGGCGGTCGCCGCGGCCCCGGCTAGACTGGGCGGTCGGATCCGCCTGCTGCGATGCGGAGCCGGAAGGGACGACGTCGTGACCGCACGTGCCTCCGTCATCGTGCGGACCCGCAACCGTCCGCTGCTCCTCGAGCGGGCGCTCGCGAGCATCGCGGGCCAGACGATGCGCGACCTCCAGGTCGTGGTCGTGAACGACGGCGGCGATCCCGCGCCCGTCGAGGCGCTGCTCGACGGCGTCCGCGATCGGCTCGGCGACCTGCGCGTCGCGCACCACGAGACGTCGGTCGGTCGGCCGCGGGCGATGCTCGCGGGCATGGCGCTCGCCGACGCGCCGGCGTTCGTCTTCCACGACGACGACGACTCGTGGGAGCCCGAGTTCCTCGAGCGCACGCTCGCCCACCTCGACGCGCACCCGGAGGAGGTCGGCGTTGCCTCGCGCTGCACCGTCGTGTGGGAGGAGGTCGTCGACGGCGTCGTCGTCGAGCTGCGCCGCGAGATCCTCTCCGACGGCATGACGCGCGTCGGCTTCATCGCGACCCTCTCGCGCAACGCGACGCCGCCGATCTGCCTCGTGCTGCGCCGCTCGGCGTACGACGAGGCCGGCGGCTACGACCCGACGCTCACGGCGCTCGCCGACTGGGAGCTGCTGCTGCGCGTGCTGCGCATCGGCCCGATCGGCCTCGTCGAGTCGGCGCCGCTCGCGAACTGGCACCGCCGCTCGGGGCAGCAGGGCGACGCCGGCAACAGCGTGCACGCCGAGGAGCACGTCCACGAGCGCTTCAACGAGACGATCCGCGACGCCTACCTGCGCCGCAGCCTCGACGACGACGCGCGGCTCGGCAACGCCCTGTTCGTCACGGCGCAGCACGATCGCACCCGCGCCGAGCTCGCCGGCGTCCAGGAGCACCTCTCGCAGCTCGCCGCGCACCTCGAGCGCCGCTTCGACGAGCAGCGCAGCCACCTCGAGGTCGTGGGCCTCGAGGTCGCCGCCAGGCACGCCGACATCGCGTCGCTCCGCGCGGAGGTCGCGGCGCTGCGCGAGCAGCTCGAGACGCAGTCCGTGCGCGGCCGCATCGCCGCGGGAGCGCGCCGGATCGGCCTGCGCGGACGCTGACCGCCAGGTCCGTGCGATACTGAGGAGGTTGCCCGGCCGCCTCGGAGGATGCGAGCGCGTCGCGTCGGGCGAGCACCGGGAGGAAGCCGTCAGCGCCGTGCAGCCAGCGACCATCGAACTACGAGCTCCGTTCGTCGACGCCTCGAAGCGGGCGATCCTGTACCTCCTCTACGACGCCCAGGGCGTCGTGGACGACTACATCCCGCATGCGCTCCGCTCGCTGCGGCCCTTCGCCGACCACGTCCTCGTGATCGTGAACGGCGCCGTCGACGAGGCCGGCCGCGCGGCGCTCGACGCCGTGGCGGACGACGTCCTCGTGCGCGAGAACGTCGGGTTCGACGTCTGGGGATACAAGGAGGGCCTCGCGCACCTCGGCGACCGCGTCGACGAGTTCGACGAGGTCATCCTCATGAACTACACGTTCTTCGCGCCCGTGCGCCCCTTCGAGCCGATCTTCGCCGCGATGGACGCGCGCGACGACATCGACTTCTGGGGCATCACCGACCACGCGTCGGTCACGCCGCATCCGTACCACCTGCGCGGCACGATGCCCTCGCACATCCAGTCGCACTGGATCGCGGCGCGTCGCAGCCTCCTGCGCAGCGACGCGTGGCGCGCGTACTGGGACGACATGCCGATGATCGAGTCGTACGGCGACTCGATCACGCAGCACGAGTCGCGCTTCACGAAGCACTTCGACGACCTCGGCTACGACTACGCCGTCTCGTTCCCGCACCAGGACTACGGCAGCATGCACCCGGTGTTCGACAACGCCGAGCTGCTCATCCAGCAGGGCTGCCCGATCCTCAAGCGGCGCATGTTCTTCCACGACCCGCTGTACCTCGACAAGGAGGCGATCGTCGTGCGCTGGGTCGTCGAGACCGCGTGCGCCGAGGGCTTCCCCGAGGACCTCATCTGGCGCAACGTCTCGCGCGTCGCCCAGCCGCGCGTGCTCAACACGAACGCGTCGATGCTCGAGGTGCTGCCCGAGCAGGACGTCGCGTTCGACCCCTCGATCCCGCTGCGCGTCGCCGCGACGCTGCACGTGTACTACGACGAGATGATCGACGAGATGCTCGACCGCATCGGGCACCTGCCCGTCGCCGTCGACCTCTACGTCACGACGACCGACGAGGCGAAGGCCGAGCGCATCCGCGCCGCCATCGCCCTGCGATCCGTCGATCGCATCGCACGCAGCGAGGTGCGCGTGCTCGCGTCGAACCGCGGTCGCGACCTCTCGGGCTTCTTCGTCGGCTGCCGCGACGTCCTCGTCTCCGGCGAGTACGACGTCGTGGTGAAGATCCACTCGAAGAAGACGGTGCAGGCGGGCTACAACGCCGGGCACCTCTTCAAGCGCCAGCAGTTCGAGAACCTGCTGTCGTCGCCGGGCTACGCCGCGAACATGCTCGCGCTCTTCCAGCAGCACCCGACCCTCGGCGTCGTCTTCCCGCCGATGATCCACATCGGCTTCCCGACCGCCGGGCGCGGCTGGTTCACGAACTACTGGAAGACCGCCGAGCTCATGCAGGACCTCGGCATCCAGTCGCGGCTCGACGACATCTCGCCGCTCGCGCCCTACGGCGCGATGTTCGTCGCGCGTCCCGAGGCGCTGCTCAAGGTCACGAGCCGCGAGTGGACGTTCGAGGACTACCAGAGCGAGAGCGAGCACAAGGACGGCAGCCTCGCGCACCTCCAGGAGCGCATCGTCTCGTACGCCGCGGCCGACGCGGGCTTCCACACCCGCACGATCGCGAACGCCGAGCACATCGCCATCAGCCACACGTTCATGGAGTACAAGCTCCAGGCCATGAGCGCCTACCTGCCCGGCTACCCCTTCGAGCAGGTCCACTACCTGCAGCACATGGGTCCCGGCGGCGACGGCTCCGTCCTCGGCGCCGCGAAGCAGATCGTGCGCGTGCGCTTCCCGAAGGCCGCCGACCGGCTCCGCCCCGTCTACGGCATCGCCCGCGACACGTGGCGCAAGGTCCGAGGACTCCCCAGGAGGAGCAGCTGATGCCCAGGACGCTCCAGGAGTCGTTCGACCCCCGCGCCAACAGCATCGGCTTCCTGCGCTGGCTCATGGCCTTCGCGGTGATCTTCTCGCACGCCGGCCCGCTCGCGGGCTTCTACGGCGGCCGCGACCTCGGCACGCAGATCTCGTCGGAGCAGTCGATCGGCGGCGTCGCCGTCGCCGGCTTCTTCTTCCTCTCGGGCTTCCTCATCACGAAGTCGCGCATGGGATCGTCGACGATCTTCCGCTACTTCTGGCGCCGAGGGCTGCGCATCTTCCCCGCGTGGTGGCTCGCGCTGCTGCTCACGGGCTTCGTGCTCGCGCCGCTCGCGTGGCGCCAGGAGGCCGGCACGTGGGACGGGTTCTGGAACGCGACCGACGAGTCGCCGCTGACGTACTTCTTCCACAACATGTGGCTCACGCTCGTGCAGAAGAACATCGCCGGCATGGGCACGTCGATCCCGTTCGGCGCCGACCACGGCGGCTTCGACTGGAACGGCAGCGCCTGGACGCTCGTCTACGAGTTCCGCGCGTACATCATCGTCGGCCTGCTCGGCCTCTTCGGCATGCTCTGGCACCGCTGGATCGGCGGTGCCGTCGCCGGCATCATCATCCTGCTCGCGTGCATGCAGTGGGCGTACGTCGGCAACCTGACGATGATCAACGGCCTCTTCGGCAACATCTTCTACCTGCTGCTGCTCGCGCCCTTCGCGTTCGGCATGCTCTTCGCGCTCTTCGGCGACAAGATCCCCATCGACGATCGGCTCGCGATCGCGGCCGTCATCTTCGCGGGCGTCACGTACGCCTTCGGCGGCTGGCTCTTCATCGGCCAGTACGCGTTCTGCTACGTGCTCATGTGGTTCGCGATCCGCGTCAAGGCCGTCCAGGGCTGGGAGCGGCCGGGCGACATGTCGTACGGCATCTACATCTTCGCGTGGCCGATCATGCAGTTCGCGGCCTACTTCGACCTGCAGTCCGCCGGCTGGCTCGTGTACCACCTCGTGGTCGTCGTCGTCGTGCACGTCCTCGCCTTCGGCAGCTGGCACCTCATCGAGAAGCCCGCGCTGAGCCTCAAGAACTGGACGCCGCGCTGGCTCGTCTGGCTGCTCGCGAGATGGAAGCCCGTCGAGGATCGCATCCGCGATCGCATCGTGGTGCCCGGGTTCTCGTCGACGCGCCGCGCCCGCGAGCTGGAGGCCGCGGCATGACCGCCGGCAGCGGATTCGAGGTGCGCGAGCAGGGGATCCGTCCCGTCGCGCGCCTGCGCGGCCTGCGCTACGTGCCGCTCGTCATGCTCGTGGTCGTCGCGCTCGTGCTCACGGTCGTCGGCTTCTTCGTGCAGCGCAGCCTGCAGGCCCAGTGGGCCGAGGAGGCCGCGCCCGTCGCGCTGCCCGCCGAGGTCGGCGCGACGTCGCTCGCGGCGTCGTGCACCCCCGAGGTCGTGCAGCCCGAGGCGCAGCCGTGGCTCTCGGGCGACCCGGACGCCGTCGCGGCCGCGACCGCCGAGTGGGACGCCCACGCCGGCGAGATCGCCCAGCCCTGGATCCAGGGGCAGGACGGCATGGTCTTCTGGAGCGACGTGCAGGCGATGAACATGTCGCAGGCCGTCGGCCGTCGCGTGCTCTCGCAGGCCGAGATCGACACGTGGGCGTCGTTCCTCTCGACGCTCGAGGCCGACCTCGCCGCCGACGACGTCGCGCTGTTCGTCTCGATCGCCCCGGCGAAGTGGGACGTCTACCCCGAGCTGCTGCCCGAGTGGATGCAGGAGATCCGCGGATCCGGCCCGCTCGACCAGATGCTGGCGGTCCACCCCGAGCTGCCGTGGATCGACGTGCGCCAGACGCTCCGCGACGCGAACGCGACCGCGCCGACGTTCGCGGACACGAACAGCCACTGGACCGACTACGGTGCTGCCGTGGCATGGCAGCAGATGGCGACGTGCATGGCGGAGTCCGACCCGGCGATGGCGGCCCTCGCCCCGCCGACGATCGTCGACGTCGAGCAGCAGGACCCCTCGAACGAGTTCGCGACGTACGGCGTGCCCGACAGCGACGACTTCGTCGGCCCCGTGCTCGGCGAGACGCTCGGCGACGTCGAGCTGACCTCGGGCGCGTCGACCCAGACGGTCGCGGGCGACGCGTACGTCGGCCTCGAGGCGCTGCCGGCGTCGACGCGGAACGACGCGGCGCAGCTCGACATGACCGCGCTCATCCTGCGCGACTCCATGGGCACCGCGCTCGCGCCCTACTGGCAGGACGCGTTCGCCGAGACCGTGCAGGCGCGCCACAACGTCGACGCACCCGCCGACATCCCGGACATCGGAGCACTCGTGGACGAGCACGCACCGCAGGTCGTGATCCTCGAGATAGCCGAGCGGCACCTCACCTTCCCGCCCCCGGCGCAGCCGTGAGCGCCGGGGTCACCACGGCGCGGGAGCGCCGCGTGCAGCGCGCCGAGCAGCGCAGGTCGTCGTTCAGCCTCATGCGCAACCTCGCCCTGCGCGAGATCCGGGCCGAGTACAAGCGCACGCTCCTCGGACGCGTGTGGTCGCTGCTCAACCCCGTCGCGCAGATCGCGATCTTCTCGCTCGTCTTCGGCGTGCTCTTCGAGATCGAGGCGCCCCCGGGCACGAACTCCGGCGTCGACTTCTTCCCGCTGTGGATCGGCATCGGCGTCATCACGTGGGGCTACGTCTCCGGCAGCATCTCCGGCGGCATGTCGGCGCTGCTGGGCAACGCCGGCCTGCTGAGCAAGGTGTACTTCGAGCGCTCGGTGCTCGTGATCGCCTCGATCGTCGCGAGCACGACGACGTTCCTCACCGAGCTCGCCGTCCTCGTCGTCATCATGGCGTTCGTCGGCGGCCCGGCGATCCTGCTCACGCTGCCGCTGCTCGTGCCGCTGCTCGCGCTCACGATCGCGTTCGTCATCGGCCTGTCGCTCATGCTCAGCGTCGCGCTCGTGTTCTTCCGCGACCTCGAGCACCTGTGGCGCATCTTCACGCAGATCTGGCTCTACGCCTCGGGCGTCATGTTCCCCGTGACCCTCGTGCAGACGGCGCAGGATCGCTTCACGGCCGAGGGCGTGCTGCTGAACGGGCAGCCCCTGCCGCTCGTGACGCTGTTCGAGCTGAACCCCGCCGAGCGCATCCTCGCGTCGTTCCGCAACATCATCTACGACTACGCGGTGCCGTCGCTCGACACCTGGCTCTACATCGGGCTGTGGTCGTTCGGCATGCTCGTGATCGGAGCGCTCGTGTTCCGCAGGTTCTCGCGCAACGTGGTGGAGGAGCTCTAGATGTCCGATTCCGCCATCGTCGTCGACCGGGTGTCGAAGTCGTTCCGGGTCTACCAGGAGCGCAACCAGTCGATCAAGGCCGCCGTGCTGCGGCGCGGCCGCTCGAAGTACAGCGACTTCAAGGCGCTCGACGACGTGTCGTTCGAGATCCCGCGCGGCTCGACGTTCGGCCTCATGGGTCGCAACGGCTCCGGCAAGTCCACGCTGCTGAAGTGCATGGCGCGCATCCTCAATCCCGACTCGGGGTCGATCATGATGGACGGCCGCGTCGCCGCGATGCTCGAGGTCGGCTCCGGCTTCCACCCCGAGCTCTCCGGGCGCGAGAACGTCTACCTCAACGGCGCGATCCTCGGGATGCGCAAGGAGGAGATCGACGCGAAGTTCGACCGCATCGTCGAGTTCTCGGGCGTCGGCGACTTCATCGACCAGCCGGTGAAGAACTACTCGAGCGGCATGTACGTGCGCCTGGGCTTCTCGGTGTCGATCCACGTCGAGCCCGACATCCTGCTCGTCGACGAGGTGCTCGCGGTGGGCGACATGGACTTCCAGGAGAAGTGCATGGAGAAGTTCGCCCAGTTCCGCGACGAGGGCCGCACGGTCGTCGTCGTGTCGCACGGGCTCGAGCAGATGCGCTCGTTCTGCGACCACGCGGCCTGGCTCGAGCACGGCGTCGTCCGCGACGTCGGACCCGCGAGCCGCATCGTCGACGAGTACGCCGACTCGAGCCACGCCGCCAAGCAGGTCGACGGCGGCGGCACGCGCTTCGGCACGGGCGAGATCCAGGTCGACCGCATCGAGGTGCTCGCGGCCGACGGCTCCGACCCCGACCGCCTCGCGACGGGCGACGCCATGGTCGTGCGCGCGCACTACACGGCGCACGAGACGGTCGAGCGGCCCGTGCTGGGCGTCTCGATCGGCACGCGCGAGGGCGTCCACGTGTGGGGCACGCACGGCTTCGACGCCGGCTGGGTGCCCGAGCGCATCGAGCCGGGCTCGGGATCCATCGACGTCAGCATCGCCGGCCTGCCGCTGCTGCCCGGCACCTACGACGTGTCGACGGTCGTGCAGGACTTCCGGCGCACGGTGATCTTCGACTCCCTGCAGCGCGGCACGTCGTTCGCGCTGCAGCGCGGCGACCGCGACAACGCCGGCGGCATCGTCGCCCTCGACGCGACCTTCGGCGGGCTCGCCCCCGAGCAGCCGCTCGTCCCCCTCTCGCGCCTGCGCTGAGCCCTGCCGGCGCCCCGGCCGGGAGGGGGTCGCGGCGTTTCGTTCGCCGCGGGCGTACCCCATCTGCGTAGGATCGGGTGAGACCGGCTCGATCGAGCCGCAACAGGGATGGGGACCCATGCGCCGCTCGGGGTCGAGGATCGCGCTCGTCGCCGTGGCGCTCGTCGCGAGCGTGGTCGGCATGCTGCAGCCGGGCACCGCCGACGCCGCGCAGGCCGCGACGCCCGCGAAGACGGTCGCGTCGACGGCTGCCGCGGCCCCTGCGCCCGCCGCCGCACCCGCACCCGCGCCCGCCCCCGCATCCGCTCCCGTCGACGCCCCCGCGGTCGCGCCGCTGGCCATGGCGGCCGACTGGCGCAACTTCAACGCCGGCAACATCATCAGCGACGCGAACTTCTACGCAGGCGGCGCGATGAACGGCGCCCAGGTGCAGTCGTTCATCGAGTCGCGCAACGCCTCGTGCACGAGCGGCTACACGTGCCTCTACCAGTACTGGCAGGCGACGCCCACGATGGCGGCCAACGCGTACTGCCAGGCCATCGGCGGCTCCGGCGGCATGTCCGCGGCCCAGATCATCGCCGCGGTCGGCTCGGCCTGCAACATCTCGCAGCGCGTGCTGCTCGTGCTGCTCGAGAAGGAGCAGGGGCTCGTCACGAGCCGCGCTCCCGCGCCGTGGCGGTACTCGAGCGCGACGGGCTTCGGATGCCCCGACACCGCGCCGTGCGACTCGAGCTTCGGCGGCTTCTTCTACCAGGTCTACTACGCCGCCAGGCAGTTCAACGTCTACGCGCGCTTCCCGACGAGCTACAACCACCAGCCCGCCGCGTGGAACACCGTCCTGTACCACCCGAACAGCGCCTGCGGCTCGAGCCGTCTCTACATCGCCAACACCGCGACGGCGGGCCTCTACAACTACACGCCGTACCAGCCGAACTCCGCGGCGCTCGCCAACCTCTACGGCACCGGCGACTCGTGCTCGGCGTACGGCAACCGCAACTTCTGGCGGCAGTGGACCGACTGGTTCGGCGACCCCTCGACGGGCGCGACGCTGCTGCAGTCGTCGTCGGGCGGCGACGTCTTCCTCATCTCCGGCTCGACCCGTCACCGGTTCCGCAGCTACGACCTCTACCTGCAGTACCAGTCGCTCGGGCCCGTGCGCATCGTGAGCCTCGCCGAGATCGAGTCGTACGCCGACGGCGCCGACGTCTCGCGCTCGGTGCGCGGCCCCGACGGCGTCGCGTACTACGTCGACGACGGCAGGCTCCTGCGCTTCCGCAGCTGCGCGCAGGCGGGCGACTTCGGCGTCTCGTGCGCCGGCGTGCAGCTGACGTCCGGCCAGGTCTCCGCCATGCGCGGCGGCGAGGCGTGGATGGAGCAGGTCGCTCGCACGCCCGACGGCGTGCAGTGGCTCGTGCAGGGCAGCCAGCGTCGCGAGATCCTCGACCTGTCGCTCCTGCCCGCCTACGGCATCCCCGCGCTCGCGCAGCCGCTCACGGCGACGGCGGTGAGCTGGATGCCCATCGGCGCGCCCGTGCTGTCGCCCGGCCTGTACGCGACCGCATCCGGCACGTGGGTCAAGCTCATCACCTCGGGTGGCACGTGGGCGCTGCCCGCCGCGACCGACGGCATGGCCTTCACGATCGCCGCACGCGACGTCACGCAGCAGTCCCTCGCGCTCGTCGCCGCCGGCAACGGCATCATGCCGGTGCGCGTCCGCGACGGCTCGACGACGGCGATCCTCAGCGACGGCGGCTGGCTGCGCGTCGACGCCGCGCAGCTCGGCGGCACGAGCATGTTCACGCAGACGGGGGCTGCCGCGTTCTCGGGCATGCCCCAGGTGACGAGCTCGACCGCGCCCTTCTTCCTGCGCGAGCGCGGGGCGTCGACGACGTACCTCGTCTCGTCCGGGCTCCTGCAGCCCATGGCCTCGCAGGCCGACATCGACTGGGTCGTGCGCACCTACGGCGTCTCGTCGCGCGTCTGGGCGGGTGCGCCCGGCGCGCTCACGGGCGTGCCGCTGCTGTCGCAGGTCGCGAGCGGCCAGGTCGTGCGCACCACGGGCGACGGCACGTGGTACCTCATCGACGGCAGCCGACGGTACGGCATCGCGAACGCCGACATCCTGCGCAGCCTCGCGCTGTCGACGTCGTCGACGCTCCTGACCCCCGAGGTCATGGCGGCGCGCGGCCCGGTCGCCGGCACGCTCGCGACGAACCTCGTCACGTGCGCCGGCACGACGTACCTCGCCTCCGGCGGCGTGCGGCACGCCCTGTCGAGCGCGGCGATCTCGGCGTGGGGTCGCGCGCCCATCGCGCTCACGGATGCCACGTGCGCCGCATCGCGCGTCGCCTCCGGCACCTTCGGCACGACGATCGTCGACGCGAGCGGCGCGGTCTCGCGCATCGTCGGCGGCGGGCGCTACCTCCTGCAGGGAGCCGCGGCCCAGCCGTTCCGCGACGGCCTCGGCGTCGTGACCGCGGACGCCGCGGTGCTCTCGCAGCTGCCCGTGCGCGGCACGATCACGCAGGCCGCAGCCGTGAACAGCATCGTCCGCACGCCGAACGGCACGGTCGCGCTGTTCGACGGCGCCCAGATGCTGCCGTTCTCGACCGTCGGCGTCGCGATCGCGCTCGGCGGCGCCGCGCCGACGCCCGTCGACGCGACGTTCGCCGGCCTGTTCGGCACGGGCACCCGCATCACGTCGGTCGCGGTGCGCTGCGGCACGACGGTGGGCTTCGCCGTCGACGGCCGCCTCCTGCCCTACGCGAGCGCGTCGGTCGCCGGTGCCTACGGCCTCACGCACGCCGCGACGCCGGACGGCCTGTGCGGGCGCCTGACGGCGGGCAGCGCCGTGACGCAGTTCGCGACGGCGAGCGGCCAGACGTGGCTCGTCGAGGCCGGCCAGCGCAGGCAGCTGCTGACGCAGCGGGCGATCGACCGCCTCGGCGGCCCGCTGACGGGCATCACCGCCGTCTCGCCCGAGGTCCTCGCGCTGCTGCCGGTCGGCACCGCGATCGAGCGCTGACCCCGCCACCCACCACCACGCGAACGACGCGCCGACGCCCTCGGGCACCGGCGCGTCGTGGTCGCGCGAGTCGCGGCTCAGCGTGCGGCGTGCGCCGCCATGATGCGCTCGATGCGCGTCGCGTCGCCCCACACGCCGGGGGAGTCGTACGGGCGGTCCGGGAACGCGCCGTACTCGAGCTCGATGTCGAGGTCGTGCTCGGCGATGTAGCCGGTGACGCGCGAGGCGAGCGACTCGGGCCGGCCCGTGCAGCAGTTGATGACGCCGTCGACCTCGGACTGCTCGACGCACGCCGCGATCTGCCTGCCGAGCTCGTCGACGGGGATGAAGTCGTAGAGCGGCTTGCCCGTCGTGAACGGGAAGGTGCGCTGGCCGCGCTCGGCGGCAGCGAGCAGCTTCGCGAAGATCGACTGGCCGCCCCCGTCGTCGCCGTGGATGTAGTAGCAGCGCAGCCACTGCACCGACAGATCCTCGCGACCGCCGAGCTCCGCGAGCGTCCAGCGGCGCAGGGCGTCCTTCGCGATGCCGTACTGCGTCGTCGGGTTCGTCGGCGTGTCCGCCTCGATCGCGCCCTCGTGGTAGCCGATCTCGTGCATCGTGCCGAGCACCGCGAGACGCTCGAGGCTCAGCCACTGCGCCACCTCGCGCAGGAAGCGCACGTGCGACGACAGGAGCCCCATGTGCGAGGGGGCGTCGTGCTTGAAGCCGTCCTGCCAGGCGAGGTGCACGAGCGCGGTCGGGCCGGACTCGCCCAGGCGCGCGACGCCCTCGGGATCGCCGAGCACGTCGAGCTCGAGGCGCGTGGCGCGCTCGTCGACCTCGGTGCGCGAGCCCGGTCGCACGAGGGCCGTCACGGCGACCCCGTCGTCGAGCAGGGCGCGGACGACGTGGCGTCCGACGTAGCCTCCCGCTCCGGTGACGATCGTGTGCTGGGCGTGCGTCATGGGGCCTCCCTCGTGGCGTCCGACGAGCCTACCGGGGCCGCTCGGGGCGCCCGCTCAGCCGGGTCAGCCGGCGGGCGGGCGCACGTCGAGGGCCGAGCGCCACGACAGCTGGTGCGAGGCCTTCACGGCGCAGACGACGACGAGCAGCCATCCGAGCTCGAAGAGCATGATGCTCGTGGCGAGCCCGGACGCGACCATGACCGCGAGCACGACGGCCGGCCACACGTAGACGACCGAGCGCTTCCGCGACGCGAGCAGCCACGAGCGACCCGTCGCGGCCGCGAGGGCGAGCAGGAGGATCGCGAACCCGAGCGCGCCGACCTGCACGAGGGCGTCGATGTACGCGTTCGACGCGTCGACCACCTGCCGCGACTGCACGTTGGCGATCTCGGAGTACGGCGCGACGTCGAGGTTCCAGCGGCCGACGAACCCGCGTCCCTCGAGCCACTGCGACTGCACGCGCTGCAGCGCGAGCACCTGGCGCCACACGTCGAGGCGGTAGAGCGCCTCGGTCGTGCCGCCGAGCGCCGAGACGATGGGCCAGCGCGCGGCGTAGCCGACGACGGCGACCGCGACGGCGCCGATCGCGACGGCCACCTGCCTGCTCGTGCGCTCGGGCGCCGGCGCGGCGCGGATGAAGGCGAGGGCGCCGTAGGCCGCGATGGCGACGAGCGCGAGCACCACGGCCATCGCCGACCTGCTCAGCAGCAGCGCGGCGACCGCGCCCGCCACCCACGCGAGCCCCGGCCACAGCGCCATCGACCGCATCCGCAGCTCGACGACGAACGTCACGAGCGCGAGCACCGCGACGATGCCGAGCAGCTCGGCGCGGCCCATGAGGCCCTGCACCGGGCCGAGCCGGATGAGGTTGCCGTGCACGCCGAGCTCGGGCAGCGGCATGTCGAGGACGACGCCGAGCAGCATCTCGACGACGAACGACCCGGCGAGCACGAGGCGCAGGACGCCGCCGAACGCGCGCACGATCTGCGAGATGTCGCGGGCGAGGGCGATGTAGGCGCCGAGGAGGCCGAACGCGAGCAGCTCGAGCGCGCCGCCGACGGCGGCGCCGGGATAGCGCGACCAGACGATGGAGGCCGCGGCGTAGACGACGAACGCCGCGAGCGTCACGGGCACGTAGCGCACCTCGAGCTCGAGCCGCATCGACCACAGCGAGCCCGCGGCGAGCACGACGAGGACCGCGAGCACGCCCGCGAGCCCGGCCCATCCCGACAGCCGCACGATGAGCGGTGCGAGCACGGCGGTGCCGATCGCGGTCGTGGTGAGGGCCTGCGTCGTCCTGGCCTGGCCGAGCACGTGCTCGGCGACGTCGAGCAGGCGCGTCACGCGACGACCTCCCTCGGCGTGCGCGAGCGCGCGGGCAGCCGCCAGGCGAAGGCCGCGAGCAGCACGAACCCGAGCTCGATGAGCGGGCGCGACTCCGCGAGGCCCTGGGCGAGCAGCGCGACGAGCACGAGCACGGGGGCGGCGCGGAGGGCGACGTCGCCGGCGGGCGCGGCGCGCAGCCAGCGCACGGCCCCGACCATCGTCGTCGCCTGCAGCGCGATCCACACGAGGAGCCCGACGACGCCGAGCTGCATGAGCACGTCGAGCACGACCGAGTGCGCCTGCAGGTAGACGACGCCGTCGAGCACGGCGAGGTCGTCGTACGGCTCGGCGAACGGCGGCCAGTAGCCGACCCAGCCCGTGCCGACGACGGGGGAGCGCAGCCACTGCTCGACGACGAGGCCCCAGATGTCGGTGCGGCCCGTGAGGTCGCCGTCGCGCCCGAGCAGCCCGAGCAGCGCGTCGCGTGCGACGAGCACGCAGGCGCCGACGACGACGAGGCCGACGCCGGCCGCGGCGAGCGATCGGCGGAACGCCCGCGGCGTCAGTCGGCGCCATGCGACGAGGACGACCGCGACGACCGCGACGACCGCGAGCGCGACGAGCACGGTCGCGGAGCGCGTGAGGCCGAGCACGACGAGCGGGACGACGATCCAGACGGGCCAGGCGCGCAGCCTGCCGGATGCCGCGAGGCACGCAGCGAGGACGAGGGCGAGCAGCGCGAGCATCGCGAGCAGGTTCGCGTTGCCGACGATGCCCTGGATGCGGCCCCCCTCGAGCAGCAGCCCGCGCGACCAGGCGAACGCGGCGGGGGAGTCCGGGCCGTACGACTCGACGCCCGGCATGGGCACGAGCGGGTAGACGCGGCCGCCGGCCGCGAGGGCGACGACGAGCTCGAAGGCGATCGAGACGACGAGGATGCCCTGGAGCACGCGATGGAGCATCGTCAGCAGCCGCTCGGGCTCGAGCTGCGCGAGCAGCAGCGCCGCGAGCGCCATCGCGAGCTGCAGCGCGGCGCCCAGCAGCGTCGCGAGCGGCGCGACGGCCCAGATCGTCGAGAGCAGCGCGAGCGCGAGCAGCATCGCGAGGGCGACGGGGGTCGTGGCGAGGCGGGGCCGAGCGCGCACGAGCACCACGATGGCGGCGACGAGCGTGACGCCGCACAGGATGCCCCAGCCGAGGTAGCCGACGGCGTAGCGCACGGCATCGCCCGCGGCGACGAGCGCGATCGCCCAGCCGGCCAGCAGGGAGGCCGGCCGGGAGGTCATGCCGTCCATCGTCCCACGCACGCGGGATGCCATCCGGCAGGCGCTCCCGGAGCGAACCCCCAGGAGTCGACGGGCGTCCACCGGGCGTTCGCACCCGTGTGCCATGATCGGGCCGACCCCCACGAACCGAGGAGATCCGCGTGCCGCGCACGATGGTGCTCGTCCCCACGTACGACGAGCGCGAGTCCCTTCCCGTGACCCTCGGGAGGCTGCTCGCGGCCGTGCCGGACGCCGACGTGCTCGTGATCGACGACGGCAGCCCCGACGGCACCGGCGCGCTCGCCGACGCGATGGCCGAGGGCGATCCGCGCATCTCGGTGCTGCACCGCGCCGAGAAGCGCGGCCTCGGCGCCGCGTACGTCGCAGGGTTCCACGAGGCGCTCGCACGCGGCTACGACGTCGTCGTCGAGATGGACGCCGACGGCTCGCACCCGCCCGAGCGCCTGCCCGCGATGCTCGCGAGCGTCGCGGCCGGCGCCGACCTCGCGATCGGCTCGCGCTGGATCCCCGGCGGCAGCGTCGTCGACTGGCCCATGCACCGCCAGGCGCTCTCGCGCGGCGCGAACGCCTACGCGCGGCTGCTGCTCGGCATCGACGTCCACGACATGACCGCGGGCTTCCGCGCGTACCGCGCGTCGCTCGTCCGTGCGATCGACCTCGAGGCGATCGACTCGCGCGGCTACGCCTTCCAGATCGAGATGACGATCGCGGCCGCCGACGCCGGTGCCCGCATCGACGAGGTGCCCATCGCCTTCGCCGAGCGCGCGGCGGGCGTGTCGAAGATGTCGAGCGCCATCGTCGTGGAGGCGCTCGTCAAGGTCACGGGCTGGGGCGTCGGCCGTCGCGCCGGCGCGCTCAGGCGAAGGCAGCCCGTCCGGTGATCGCACGCCCCACGATGAGCTGGTTCATCTGGAACGTGCCCTCGTACGAGTAGAGCGCCTCGGCGTCGGCGAAGAAGCGCGCGACGTCGTGGTCGGTGACGATGCCGTTGCCGCCGCACACCTCGCGGCACCAGGCGACGACCTCGCGCATCCGCGCGGTCGTGTACGCCTTGGCGAGCGCCGAGTGCGCGTCGTCCTGGCGGTCCTCGTCCTGCATGCGCGAGACCTGCACGCACAGCGCGATGCACGCCGTGATGGCGCCGAGCGACTTCGCGAGCAGGTCCTGCACGAGCTGGTGGCCCGCGATGGGCTGGCCGAACTGCTCGCGCTCGCCCGTGTAGCGGACGGCGGCCTCGTACGCGCCGGCCATGACGCCGACGGCGGCCCAGGCGACCTCGGCGCGCGTGAGGCGCAGGACGCGGGCGGTGTCGCGGAAGGACTCGGCGCGCTGCAGGCGCAGCGACTCGGGCACGCGCACGCCCTCGAGCACGATGTCGGCGTTCTGCACCATGCGCAGCGCGATCTTGCGCTCGATCTTCGTCCGCGTGAGACCGGGGGAGGTCGTCGGCACGATGAAGCCCTTCACCTGGCCGTCGGCGACGTCCTTCGCCCAGATGATGACGATGTCGGCGAACGTGGCGTTGCCGATCCAGCGCTTCGCGCCGTCGAGCACCCACTCGTCGCCCTCGCGCCGCGCCGTCGTGCGCAGGCCGCGGGCGGCGTCGCTGCCCGAGAGCGGCTCGGTGAGGCCGAAGGCGCCGAGCACCTCGGCGGAGGCGAGGCGCGGCAGCCACTCGGCGCGCTGCTCGGGGGAGCCGCACGCGCCGATCGAGCCGGCCGCGAGGCCGTTCTGCACGCCGACGAAGGTCGAGAGGGACGCGTCGACGCGCGCCATCTCGAGGGCCGCCCAGCCGCGGTACACCGCGGAGCCGGGGAACGTCTGCGTCTCCTCCCACGAGTGGCCGAGCACGCCGGTGGCCGCGATGGGCGCGATGACGTCCATGGGGAACTCGTCGCGGTGCCAGTGCTCGTCGACGATGGCCCGCATCGGCTCCATGACCGCGCGCAGCCGCGCGAGCGCGTCCTGCTCCTCGGCGGTGAGCTGCGACTCCATGCCGTAGAAGTCGCTCGGCAGCTGGCTGAGGGTCATGGTGCTCCTTCGCTCCACAGGGGATCTCCTGCAGCCTAGGTCGCGCAGGTCGGCGACATCGGATCGCCTGTAGCGTCGGGCAGACCGGGCGTCGACGAAGGGCGAGGACCTTTGGAGCCAACCACCAACGATCGCGCTGCGCGGTCGTGGAACCCCGACGGCCTCGCGATGGTCGGGGTCGTCGTCGCGACGCTCGTCTTCTGGCTCTGGCGCGTGCCCGCAGCGCAGCGCGGCGTCGTCTACGCCGAGGACGGCGAGGTCTTCCTCCTGCAGTGGACGTGGATGCAGCCGGGGCGCGCCCTGCTCGAGCCCTACGCCGGCTACCAGCACCTCGTGCCGCGCATCCTCTCGGGACTCGCGGACGGGCTGCTGCCGCTCGAGCGCTACGGGCTCGCCGTGCACGTCGCGAGCGTGCTCGTGCTCGCCGCGATCGCGGCCGCGACCGTCGTGCTCGCGCGCGACGTCGTCGCATCCCTCCTCGCGCGCGTCGCCCTCGCGCTCGTGCCCGTCGTGCTGCCCCTCGCGGGCGCCGAGGTGCTCGGCAACCTCGCGAACCTGCACACCTACTGCCTGTGGCTCGCGCTGTGGCTGCTGCTGTGGCGGCCCCGCGCATGGTGGTCGGCCGCGTTCGCCGCCGTCGCGATGCTGCTCGCGACCATGACCGAGGTGCAGACGGTGCTGCTCCTGCCCCTCGCCGCGCTCCGCCTCGCGTGGATGCGCGAGCGCATGGTGCCGATCGTCGCGGCGTTCCTCGTGGGCGTCGCCGGGCAGGCGACGTCGTGGGTGCTCGCTCCCCGCGCGAGCCCGGAGGACGCGGGGATCGACGTCGCGGACGTCGTCGTCGGGTGGCTCGTCACCGCGGTGCGGCCCATCCTGCTGCCCTCGGACGCCGCGGCGCTCGCGACGCTGCGCGACGTCGGTCCGGCGCCGTTCCTGCTCGTGCTGCTGCCGTTCGCCGCCGCCGTCGCCGTCGTCCTCGCATGGGGCGACGCGCGGCAGCGCGTCGCGTCGGTCGCGACGTGCCTGCTGTCGGCGTGCCTGTTCGGCGGATCGGTGCTCGCGACGCCCTTCTCGGGCTTCGACTGGGCGCTGCGCGAGGGCGACGAGTGGGGCACGGTCATGCTCAACCTCCGCTACGGCGCTGCCGCGGGCATGTGGGTCGCCGCCCAGGTGCCGCTCGCCGTCGGCGTGCTGCTCGACCGGCTCGCACGTGGCGAGCATCCGTCCGCGCCGCCGATGCGCGCGGCTCGCGTCGCCGTCGGCGCCGTCGCGGTCGCGCTCGTCGCGACGATGGCCGTCATCGCCCCGCAGTCCGGGTCGGTGCGCGATGGTGGCGCCGGGTGGCTCACGGAGGTCGACGAGGGCGCCCTCGCATGCGAGGCGGGCGCGGAGACGGTCGACCTCGCCATCGTCCCGTCGGGACGGCTCGTGACGATGGCGTGCGACGAGCTGCTCGAGCGCGCGGTGCCCGGCCCCGGCGCCTGAGCGGGCCCGCCGGTAGGGTCGCCAGGATGGGACCTTCGACCGTGACCCTCGTGCGCATCGCCAACGTCGTGCGCGACTACGCATGGGGCAGCACCTCGCTCGTGGCGGGCTACCTCGGCACCGAGCCCTCGGGCGGGCCGGAGGCCGAGCTGTGGCTCGGCGCGCATCCGGCGTCGCCTGCGCGGCTCGACGACGGGACGCCGCTCGACGCGGCGCTCGAGGCGGCCGGGGCCGAGCAGCCGGGCATCCTCCTCAAGGTGCTCGCCGCCGCGCATGCGCTGTCCCTGCAGGTGCATCCGTCGACGGCGCAGGCGCAGGCGGGCTTCGCGGCCGAGGAGACCGCGGGCGTGCCGCGCGACGCCGCCCACCGGTCGTTCAAGGATGCGCGGTCGAAGCCCGAGCTCATCGTCGCCGTCACGCCCTTCGAGGCGCTCTCGGGCTTCCAGCCCACGACGCGCACGCTCGCGGTGCTGGACGCCCTCGCCGCGATCGACGCCCGCGTCGCGCCGTACGCGGACCGCGTGCGCGCCTCGACGCGCGAGACGCTCGCCTGGCTCCTCGCCGGCGGCGAGGACGTCGACGCGGTCGTCGCGGGCGTCGTCGCGGCCGCGCCGTCGCTGCCGGCCGCGCACGCCGCGGCCGCCGACACCGTCGCGCGCCTCCACGCCGACTACCCCGGGGACGCGGGCATCGCGACGTCCCTCATGCTCCACCGCGTCTCGCTCGCGCCGGGCGAGAGCGTCTTCCTGCCGGCCGGCAACCTCCACGCCTACCTCTCCGGGCTCGGGATCGAGCTCATGGAGGCGAGCGACAACGTGCTGCGCGGCGGCCTCACGCCCAAGCACGTCGACCGCGACGCGCTCCTCGACGTCGTCGACGTCACGCCCGTCGACGACCCGCGGCTGCCGCCGACCGCGCTGCCGGGGGCCGTCGCCTATCGACCCGACGCGCCGTTCGAGCTGCGGCACGTCTCGGGCGACCACGACGCGGGCGCCGCGGCGTGCGCGATCGTGCTCGCGGCGTCGCCGACGATCGTCGAGGTCGCGGGGGAGCGGCTGGTGCTCGAGCGGGGGGAGGCGGCCTTCGCCGCCACGCCCGGGATGCTCCGCGTCGAGGCGTCGGATGCGTGGGTCGCGATCGAGCGGTTCGACACGCCGTGAGCGTGGCATCCCTGCACCGTCGGTGGAGGGTTGTAGGGTCCGCGACTTGACGCGAGCGAATCACACCGGTGTAATTGTCCCCAACGCGCCGCAGGCCGAGCGGCGTCCGCAGGGAACAGGAGCATCGCATGCGCGACTCGAACCGCCGCAGCGTTCCCGAGGACTGGTTCGTCGATCCGGTCCAGCTCGGCGTCCCCGGCTCCCCGCTCCGCCGCACCGCACCCCTCGAGGACGAGGAGCAGACGGGCCAGCTCTCCTGGCAGGTCGATGCGCTCTGCGCCCAGACCGATCCCGAGGCGTTCTTCCCCGAGAAGGGCGGCTCGACGCGCGACGCCAAGCGCATCTGCGAGGGCTGCGACGTCCGCGCCCAGTGCCTCGACTACGCGCTGCAGAACGACGAGCGCTTCGGCATCTGGGGTGGGCTCTCCGAGCGCGAGCGCCGCAGGCTCCGCCGCTCCGCCTGACGGACTTCGCGCCGCACCGGCGCCCTTGCCGCGGCGGAGCGTCCGCGGTGCCTAGCCTTGCCGGGTGCGTCAGCGTGTCCTCGTCGTGCTCGCCGTCAGGAACGGCGCCGACTACCTCCCCCGGACGCTCGAGGCGATCGCGGCGCAGTCCGTGACGCCCGAGCGCGTCGTCGCCGTCGACGCGCGCAGCACCGACGCCTCCCGTGCGCACGTCGCGACCGCGGGCGTCCGCCTCGTCGACGCGCCGCCGACGGCCGCGTACGGCGACGCGATCCGCGTCGGGGTCGACGCCCTCCCGGCGCGCGAGGAGGACGAGTGGCTCTGGCTGCTCGCGCACGACGCCCTCCCGCATCCCGGTGCGCTCGAGGCGATGCTCGGCACCGCCGAGACGAGCCCGTCCGTCGCGGTCGTCGGGCCGAAGGTCATGCGCGCGGCCGAGCCCGACACGTTCGCGGAGTACGGCGAGACCCTCACGCCCTTCGGGCGGAGCGTGCGCCTGCACGACGGCGAGCTCGACCAGGGGCAGCACGACGGCGACTCCGACGCCCTCGGCGTCGCGGAGTCGGGCGTGCTCGTGCGCCGCGACGTCTTCGAGGCGCTCGGCGGGTTCGACCCGGCGCTCCCGAGCGTCGACGCGGGCCTCGACCTCGGGGTGCGCGCGCGCCTCGCGGGGCATCGCGTCGCGCTGCAGCCCGCCGCGCGCGTCCGCCGCGCCGGCGGCCCCGAGCACTTCCGGCTGCGTCGCGTCTCGGATGCGCGCCGCACGCGCATCGTGCGCGCCGCGCAGCTGCACCGCCGGCTCGCCTACGCACCCGTGCTCGCCGTGCCGTTCCACTGGCTCGCGCTCCTGCCCCTCGCGCTCGTGCGCTCCGTCGCCCACGTGCTCGCGAAGCGCCCCGGCAGCATCCCCGCCGAGTGGGCGGCGGCCGCCGCGGCCGCCGTGCGCATCGGACGCGTCGTGCGCGCCCGCTCCCGCATCCGACGCACGCGGGTCGCGGCGTGGCGCGACCTGCGCGGCCTGCGCGTCACGTGGCGCGCGCTGCGCGAGCACCGGCAGCGCGTCGGCGACGACGTCGACCAGAACGCACGGGTCGCCGACGAGCGCGTCGGCTTCGTCGAGGGCGCCGCGCTGTGGGTCGCCGCGCTCGCGGTCGTCGTCGGCGTGCTCGTCCTCGCGCCCCTCGTGGGCGCCGGCGCGCTCACCGGCGGCGCCCTCCTGCCGCTCGACGGCTCGGTCGCCGGGCTCTGGGCGGACGCGACGTGGGGCGTCCGCGACGGCGTCGGCGACGTCGTCGGGCCCGCGGACGGCTTCGCGCTGCTCGTCGCGGCGCTCGGGTCGATCGTGCCGTGGGCGCCCTCGGCCGCCGTCATCGTGCTGCTGCTCGCCTCCGCGCCGCTGTCGGCCGTCACCGCCTGGGCCTTCGTGCGCTCCATCACGACCAGCAGGTGGATGCCGACGGTCGGCGCCGCCGTGTGGGCCTTCGCGCCCACGCTGCTGCTGTCGGTGCACGAGGGCAGGCTCGGCGCGATCGTCGCCCACGTGCTCCTGCCCGTCGCCGCCGGC
Source organism: Agrococcus versicolor (assembly GCF_039531815.1). Classification (NCBI taxonomy): domain Bacteria; kingdom Bacillati; phylum Actinomycetota; class Actinomycetes; order Micrococcales; family Microbacteriaceae; genus Agrococcus; species Agrococcus versicolor. The sequence continues at coordinate 141,497 of NZ_BAAAQT010000005.1, forward strand.
TGCGCGCTCGGGGCGGCGCGATCGTGGCGCGCGACGGGCGGCGCGGCGCTCGCGATCGCCGGCATCGTCGCGTGCGCGCCGTCGCTCCTGCCCGCCGTGCTCGTCTGCTGGCTCGCCGTCGCCGCGCGCGACTGGCGGTCGCCGCGCGTGCTGCTCGCCGTCGTGCCCGCGCTCCTGCTCGTCGGCCCCACGGTCGCATGGCAGTGGATCGCGGGCTCGCCGCTCGCAGCGCTCGCCGATCCGGGCGCCGCGCTCGCCAGCGAGCCCGCCACGCCCCTGCAGCTGCTCCTCGGCATGCCGGAGGCGGACCTCGGCGGCGTCGGCCTCGTCGCCGGCGCCCTCGCGCTCGACGCGCGATGGATCGCCGCCGTGCTCGCGGCGCCCCTGCTCGCGATGGCCGTCGCCGCGCCCTTCCTGCGGCTGCGCGCGCTCGTGCCGATCGGCGTCGCGGTGCTCGGCCTCGCGACGGCCGTCGCGCAGACGCACGTCGCGGTCGCGGCCGACGGCACCGAGACCGTGACGCTGTGGGCGGGCAGCGGCGTGAGCCTCCTGCTGCTCGGGCTGCTCGCCGCCGCGACGCGGACCGCGTCGGTGCTCGACCTGCGCTCGGGCGTGCCCGTGTCGCTCGTCGCGCTCGCCGCCGCGCTCGGCGCCGCCCCCGTCGTGGTCCTCGGCGTCCTGACGCCCGCGCTCGAGCCCGCCCCCGAGCGTGCCCTGCCGGCCTTCGTCGTCGCGGACGCCGCCTCCGAGCCCGGCGTCGGCACGCTCGTCGTGACGCCGCTCGACGACGGCGCGATCGCCGTGCGCATCGAGCGCGGTGCGGGTGGCACGCTCACCGACGCGTCGACGCTCGTGTCGACCTCCGCCGTCGGCCCCGGCGCCGCCGAGCTCGCGACGGTCGCGGGCGACCTCGTCGCCGGTGGCGGCGACGTCGAGGCGGCCCTCGACGGCTGGTCGGTGCGCTACGTGCTGCTCGCCGACGGCGACGCGACGCTCGGGGACGTCGCCGAGGCGAGCCTCGCCGAGCGCGCCGGCCTCGACGAGATCGGCGACACCGCGTTCGGCATGCTGTGGCAGCGCGACGTCGCGGCGGCGCAGCCCGAGCCCGTCGCGCCGACGGCGTGGGTGCTGCTCGCCGCGCAGCTGCTCGCCGTCGCCGTCGCGATCGTGCTCGCGCTGCCGTCGGCACGCCGCGGCGCGCGCACGCGCTCGCGCCGCGCGAAAACCATGAAGGACTGGGGATGAGCGACGAGCGCACGGGACCCGAGGAGCACGAGCAGGAGCCCGTGCCCGAGCAGGAGGTCGCGCCCGAGCAGGAGGTCGACCTCGCGACCGACGTCACCGCGACCGACCGCGAGGCCGCGGCGATCGAGGCCGCCGAGCGCGCGCGTGCCATGCAGCCGCGCACCGTGGGCCTATGGGGCGTGCGGGCCGCAGGCGGGCTCGCGACGATCGCCGTCGGCGTGCTCGCGGTGCTCGCCGGCTCGACGCTGCCGGCCGTCTCGGCCGACGTGCGCATGGCCTCCGTCGTGCCCGAGGCGCCTGCCGAGGCGCGCGTGTGCGCCGGTCCGCTGCTCGGCATCGGCGACGCGAGCGGCGACGCGGGCGCCGTGTCCGTGCTGGCGTCACCGGCCGTCGAGGCCTCGGCCGACGAGCAGGCCGACATCGTGGTGGACGGGGTCGACGGCGGCGCCGCCGTGCTGCGCGGTCCCGAGGTGGCGGGCGCCCAGTCGCTGAGCGTCGCGACCGACGCCGCCGCCGGCACCGCGACGAGCGAGTGCGGCGAGCCGTCGACGTCGCAGTGGCTCGTCGGCGGTGCGACGACCACCGGCCGTGCGACCGTCCTGACGATCGCGAACGCCGGCACGGCGCCGACGTCGGTCGACGTCACGATCCACGGCCCCGAGGGGCGGATCGAGGCGGTCGGCAGCACGGGCATCGCCATCGCGGGCGGCACGGTGTCGGTCATCGACCTCGCCGCGCTCGCCCCGGGCCTCGCGGCGCCCGTCGTCCACGTCGTCTCGTCGGGCGGGCCCGTCTCGGCGCACCTGCAGCACACCGTCGTCCGCACGCTCGTGCCCGGCGGCGTCGACGTCGTCGATCCCGTGCAGGCGGCGACGTCGCTCGCGATCCCCGGCGTCGTCGTGCAGGAGGCGACGGGCGTGCAGACGCAGGAGGGCTTCGCCGACGCCGTGCCCGCGCTGCGCGTGCTCTCGGGCACGACGACGCAGGCGACCATCACGACGATCGCCGACGGCGACGAGCCGATCGACGCGACCCTCGACCTCGTGGGCGGGCAGGTGCAGGAGATCGACCTGTCGGCGCTCGCGCCCGGCACCTACGCCTTCCGCATCGAGGCCGACGTGCCGATCGTCGCGGGCGCCCGCCAGGTGCGCATCGACGGGGCCGCGGTCGACCTCGACTGGGTCGCCGCGGCGTCGCAGCCCATCGACGGCTCGGCGACGGTCGCGATCGCGGCCGGGCAGAGCCCCGTCCTCCACGTGCTCAACGTCGGCGACGCGGCCACGACCGTCGTCGTCGCGGGGCAGGAGGTCGAGCTCGCGCCGAACGGCCTGCGCTCGCTGCCCGTGCAGGCGGGCGTCACGAGCATCGAGGGCTCCGGCGTCGTCGCGGCCGTCACGTCCTCCGGGTCGGACGGCATCGCCGGCCACGGGCTCACGCCCCGGGTCGCGGCGCGCGACGGCATCGACGTCGTGCTCTGACCGGCTCCCGCGCCCGGACGGGCGGCGATGGGCGGCCGCGCGCCTCAGTGGTGCCGGTAGCGGTCGGGCGCCACCTCCCACGGCTCGCGCCCGATGAGCTCGGCCGCGGCGCGGAACACGCACGACTCGATCGCGATGCGCCGGTGCCAGTCGTCGTCGACGTGCAGGTGCACGAGCCGCTGGATCGGCAGCCGGAAGACCGTGATGGTGCGCTGCTGGTGGTCGACGGCCCACTGCGGCACCTCGCGCGCCGCCGGCGCCGACTCGGACGGCGGCATGTCCGCCCAGCGGAAGCCCACGCCCGCGAGGTCGTCGGGCCACAGGCCCATGAGGTACTCGGCGGCGTCGGCCAGCGCATCCTCGAACCGCGTCTGCCGCGACTCGAGCAGCGGCAGCACCGGCCCGGCCAGGGACGACCGCGGGCCGCGGTCGTGGCGTCGTCGGGCCTGTGCACGGGGCATGCCTCGATCCTACGAGTAGCGTGGGCCGGATGGACGGCAGGCTGTGCTCGCGACCGACGTGCCGCAACTACGCCGACCGCACCCTCACCTACGACTACGACGACCGGATGATGGCGATCGGCCCGCTCCTCGACGCTCGGCAGGAGGGCGGCTACGACCTGTGCGACGTGCACGCGAGCCGCATCCAGCCGCCCGCGGGGTGGACGATCGTGCAGCATCGCGCCGACGCCACGTGACGGCGCTCGACGACCGCCCCCACCGCAGTCCCAGGAAGGCACGACCATGACCGACGCCGACGCCCTCCACGCCGTCGTGAAGGCCTACGACGTGCGCGGCCTCGTCGACGGGCAGCTCACGCCCGCCGTCGTCCGCGCGCTCGCCGCCGCGTTCGCCGACGAGGTCGGCATCGCGCAGCCCATCGTCGTCGGGTTCGACATGCGCCCGTCGTCGCCCGGGCTCGCCGAGGCCGCCGCCGAGGGCATCCGCACCCGTGGCGGCGACGTGCTGCGGATCGGGCTGTGCTCGACCGACGAGTCGTACTTCGCCTCCGGGAGCCTCGCGGCGCCCGCGATCATGTTCACCGCCTCCCACAACCCCGCCGCCTACAACGGCATGAAGCTCGCGCGCGCCGGCGCCCAGTCGATGAGCCTCGACACGGGCCTCTCCGCCGTCCGCGATCGCGCCGCGACCTTCCTCGAGACGGGCATCCCGGAGGCGGCGACGCGCGGCACGCTCGTGGAGCGCGACGTGCTCGCCGACTACGCCTCGCACCTGCGCTCCCTCGTCGACCTCTCGGGCATCCGTCCGCTGCGCGTCGTCGTCGACGCAGCGAACGGCATGGGAGGCCTCACGGTGCCCGCGGTGCTCGGCACCGAGGCCGGGCTCGCGGCGCTGCCGCTCGAGATCGTGCCGATGTACTTCGAGCTCGACGGCACGTTCCCGAACCACGAGGCCAACCCGCTCGAGCCGGCGAACCTCGTCGACCTGCAGGCGGCGGTCGTGCAGCACGACGCCGACCTCGGGCTCGCGTTCGACGGCGACGCCGATCGCTGCTTCGTCGTCGACGAGCACGGCGCGGCCGTGTCGCCGTCCGCGATCTCCGCGATCGTCGCGCTGCGCGAGGTGCGCCGCGTGCAGGCGGCGGGGGAGACCGACGTCGTCGTGCTGCACAACCTCATCTCCTCGCGCGTCGTGCCCGAGACGATCGTCGCGGCCGGCGCGACGCCCGTGCGCACGCGCGTGGGCCATTCGCTCATCAAGGCCGAGATGGCGCGCACGAACGCGGTCTTCGGCGGCGAGCACAGCGCCCACTACTACTTCCGCGACTTCTACGGCGCCGACAACGGCATGCTCGCGGCGATGCACGTGCTCGCGCAGCTCGGCGGCTCGGCCGAGACGATGTCGGCGCTCGCGGGCCGCTTCAGCCCGTACGCGGCCTCGGGCGAGATCAACTCCACCGTGCACGACGTGCCGGCGGCGTACGCGCGCATCGTCGATGCCTTCGGGCGCGACGGCGAGCTCGACGAGCTCGACGGCCTGTGCATCACGGCGCACGACCGGTCGTGGTGGATCTCGGTGCGGCCGTCGAACACCGAGCCGCTCCTGCGCCTCAACGTCGAGGCCGAGGACGTCGGCACCATGGAGCGGATGCGCGACGCGGCGCTCGCCATCATCCGCGTCTGACGCCCGCGCGTCGCCCGCGGCCCCGTCGCGCCACGGGCGAACGCCGTCGACCCCGCCGCCCGCCGGGTGGGAGGATGGGGGCATGACCGTCGACGCAGCCCGCCGCCTCGACTTCGACGTGCGCGACCTCGCGCTCGCCGAGGCCGGACGCCACCAGATCCGCCTCGCCGAGCACGAGATGCCCGGCCTCATGGCGCTGCGCGAGCGCTACGCCGCCGAGCAGCCGCTCGCCGGCCAGCGCATCGCGGGCAGCCTGCACATGACCGTGCAGACGGCCGTGCTCGTCGAGACCCTCGTCGCGCTCGGCGCCGACGTGCGCTGGGCGTCGTGCAACATCTTCTCCACGCAGGACGAGGCCGCCGCCGCCGTCGTCGTCGGCCCTGCCGGCACGGTCGACGAGCCCGCGGGCGTGCCCGTGTTCGCCTGGAAGGGCGAGACGCTCGAGGAGTACTGGGCCTGCACGCAGCAGATCTTCGCCTTCGGCGGCGAGCACGGCGCCGAGGGCCCCACGCTCATCCTCGACGACGGCGGCGACGCCACGCTGCTCGTGCACCGCGGCCGCGCGCTCGAGCAGGAGGGGCGCCTGCCCGTCACGCCCGACGACGCGAGCGAGGAGGAGCGCGTCGTCGACGGCGTGCTCACGGCATCCATCACCCGCGACGGCTCGTACTGGACGCGCATCGCCGAGGGCCTGCTCGGCGTCACCGAGGAGACGACGACGGGCGTGCATCGCCTGTACGAGCTCGCCCGCGAGGGCAGGCTGCTCTTCCCGGCGATCAACGTCAACGACGCCGTGACGAAGTCGAAGTTCGACAACCGCTACGGCATCCGCCACTCGCTCACCGACGGCCTCAACCGCGCGACCGACGTGCTCATCGGCGGCAAGGTCGCGTTCGTCGTCGGCTACGGCGACGTCGGCAAGGGATCGGCGGAGTCGCTGCGCGGCCAGGGCGCGCGCGTCATCGTCTCCGAGGTCGACCCGATCTGCGCGCTGCAGGCCGCGATGGACGGCTACCAGGTCGGGCGCGTCGAGGACCACCTCGGCGAGGTCGACATCTGGGTGACGACGACCGGCAACGAGCACGTCATCACGACCGACCACATGCTCGCGATGAAGCACCTCGCGATCGTCGCGAACGTCGGCCACTTCGACAACGAGATCGACGTCGCGGGCCTCGCCGCCACGGGTGCCGAGCGCGTCGAGATCAAGCCGCAGGTGCACGAGTGGCGCCTGCCGACGGACCGCTCGATCCTCGTCCTGTCCGAGGGCCGTCTCATGAACCTCGGCAACGCCACGGGCCACCCGTCGTTCGTGATGTCGAACTCGTTCTCGAACCAGGTGCTCGCGCAGATCGAGCTCGCGCAGCGCGCCGCCGACTACGCGACCGACGTGCACGTGCTGCCGAAGGTGCTCGACGAGGAGGTCGCCCGCCTCCACCTCGACGCGCTCGGCGTGCGGCTGACGACGCTGAGCGACCGCCAGGCGCGCTACATCGGCGTGCCGGTCGAGGGTCCGTTCAAGCCGGACCACTACCGGTACTGAGCGGCCGCGGCCCGGTCGTCACGCGCGCCCTGGTCACCACCAGGGCCACAGCAGCGCAGGGCGTCCGAGCGCCGTGAGCAGGATGCCGATGCCCGCGAGCAGGGCGATGGTCGCCGCCGTCGCCGCGAGCACGACCGCGACCGAGCCGCCGGGGTGCCGCATGCCCCAGGGCGCGTCCGCGGGCATCAGGCCACGGTCGCGGGCCTCGCGCGCCGTGATCCACGTGCCGCCGATGCGCCGCCTCGCCTCGCGCAGGTCGTCGGGCGAGAGCCCCTGGCCGTCGACGCGCGCGAGGCGCTGCCCGTCGTCGCCGACGAGCAGCCAGTGCTCGACGTCCGCCCCCGTGCGCCAGCCCCGGTAGGTCATGCCGGCGGTGCGCTGCAGGATGCCGCCCGCGACGTCGGCGAGGAGCAGCGAGGCAGCGCCGTCGCGGCCGTGCCAGAGGCGCGCGTCGGGGCCGGGCGCGTCGACGACGAGCATGCGCCGCGGCAGCCTCCGCCACTGCCACGCGAGCAGCCCGATCGACGTGACGCCCAGCACCGCGCCCGCAGGGCCGACGAGGATGCCGACGCCGAGCACGACCATGCCGAACGTCGCGAGCACGGCGGCGAGGGTCGAGGCGAGCAGATGCCGCAGCGAGCCTCGCGCGACGAACGCCGAGCCCGTCACGAGCCGGGCGCCGGCCCGGGCTCGAGCCCCTCGCCCACGTCCCGCAGGAGTCGCGCGAGCCGCCGGCGATCGTCGTGGCCCATGCCGGCGAGCACGCGGTGCTCGGCATCGAGCAGGGCGTCGAGGGCGGAGTCGACGCGGTCGAGGCCGTCGTCGGTGAGGCGCACGCGCGTCGAGCGCCGGTCGGCGTCGTTCGCGCTGCGCTCGACGAGCCCGCGGGCGACGAGGCCGTCGATGCGGTTCGTCATCGTGCCGCTCGTCACCATGGTCTGCGCGATGAGCTCCTTGGGCGTGAGGGCGTCGTCGGCACGGCGCAGCGCCGCGAGCACGTCCCACTCCCACGCCTCGATGCCCGCATCCGCGAACGCCGCGGCCCGCACGCGCTGGAGCCTGCGCGCGAGGCGCGTCAGCCGCGAGAGCACCGCGAACGGTGCGACGTCGGCGTCGGGACGCACGCGCACCCACTGCGCGATGATCTCGTCGACCTCGTCGTGCGCTGGCATGCGACGAGTCTGGCAGGGCGTGCCCGGACGGATTCCTGGGAGTCGGCTGGGATCGCGGATATCAGCGGTCGGATGCCAGATTCGTCTCTCGGGGAGCGCGCGATGCGCGCGCGGAGGGGGAGCGCCATGGAGATCACGCCGCTGATCTGGATCGTCACGATCGCCGTCACGATCGGCTTCTTCGTGTTCGAGTTCTTCGCGCACGTGCGGAAGCCGCACGAGCCGTCGATCGGGGAGGCCGCGCGCTGGTCGGCGTTCTACATCGGCCTCGCGCTGCTGTTCGGCGTCGGCATCGGCGTCGTCTCCGGGTGGGACTTCGGCGGCGAGTACTTCGCGGGCTACCTCACCGAGAAGGCGCTGTCGGTCGACAACATCTTCGTCTTCCTCATCGTCATGACCGGGTTCGCGGTGCCCCGCGAGTACCAGCAGAAGGTGCTGCTCATCGGCATCGTCATCGCGCTCATCCTGCGCGGCGGGTTCATCGCCGTCGGCGCGGCGCTCATCGAGAACCTGTCGTGGATCTTCTACATCTTCGGCGCGCTGCTGCTCGTGCTCGCCTGGCGGCAGGCGTTCTCGTCGCACGAGTCCGACCCGACGGACTCCCGCGCCATGCGCCTCATCCGTCGCAGGCTCCCCGTCACCGACCAGTACCACGGCGACCGCCTCACCGTCGAGATCGACGGCACGCGCCACATCACGCCCATGCTGCTCACGATCGTCGCGATCGGCTTCGTCGACCTCATCTTCGCCGTCGACTCCATCCCCGCGATCTACGGGCTCACCGAGGAGGCCTACATCGTCTTCACGGCCAACGCCTTCGCGCTCATGGGCCTGCGCCAGCTGTACTTCCTCATCGGCGGGCTCCTCAAGCGCCTCGTGTTCCTCGCGCAGGGCCTCGCCGTCATCCTCGCCTTCATCGGCGTGAAGCTGATCCTGCACGCGCTGCACGTCAACGAGCTGCCGTTCGTCAACGGCGGGCAGCCGCTCGAGCAGGTGCCCGAGATCCCCATCTGGCTCTCGCTCGTGGTCATCGCGGCGACGATCGCGATCGCGACGATCGCGAGCCTCGTCGCCACGCGAGGCCAGCTGCCCGAGCCCGACGACCAGCCCCACGCCGGCGACCCCGGGATCGACGTCGGCGCCGACCGCTGACGCACGGACCCCGGGGCGCGGCGGTCGCGCCCGTGCGCGCCTCGTAGGCTGGAGGGCGCGATCCGCCATGGTGTAACGGCAGCACGCCGGCCTTTGGTGCCGTGCAGTCCAGGTTCGAATCCTGGTGGCGGAGCGCCCTCGGTACGCTCGCAGGCATGCGCATCGTGGGGGAGTCCGGACCGGTCGTGCTGCTGCTGCCGGGGGGCGCCGCAGGCATCGACGGGTTCTTCCCCGGTCTCGCGGAGGGGCTCGTCGCCGACCCCGGCTGCCGCGTGGTGCTGCACGATCGCCCCGGCGTCGGTGCGAGCGAGGTCGAGGGGTCGCTCGAGGACGCGGCGGACGCGCTGCACGACCTGCTCGCCGCGGAGGGCCTCGGCCCGGTGGTCGCGATCGGGCAGAGCCTCGGCGGGGCCGTCGCGCTGCTGCTCGCGGCCGCGCATCCGAGCGACGTGGCGGGCCTCGTGCTGCTCGACGCGACGCCCGTCGACGACCCCGCGCTCGGGGCGCTCGTGGAGACCCGCGCCGAGCAGACGGCGCGGCTCGCGCGCGTCCCGCTCGTCGCCCGCGCGCTCGGGGCGCTGCTGCGCGCATCCGGGAGGCGCTCCGCCCGCAGGCACGGCGTGTCGCCGGCGGCGCGCACCGAGCTCCTGCACCTCGGCGACACCGACATGGCGCGGCTCGCCCGTGCGGCGACGGGCATCGCAGCCGTCGCCGCGACGTTCGACGTCGCGCGCCTGCCGCGCGTGCCCGCCGCGGTCGTGACCGCCGACCGACGCGCGAGCGACCCCATCCGCGCCTCCCATCAGCGCATCGCCGACGCGCTCGGCGTGCCCCTGCGCTCGTGGCCCGGCGCCGAGCACGCCGTGCACCTCACGCACGAGCGCGAGGTGCTCGAGGCCAGCCGGGCGGTCGTGCGGCGCGTCGCGGAGGTGCAGGCGTCGTGAGCGAGGCCGTGGATGCCGTGCGCGCGGCGCTCGCGGATGCCGTGCGGCGCCTCGAGGCGGCCGGAGCCCGCGAGGAGGCGCTCGGCGAGGTCGTCATCCCGCGACGCATGCTCGGCATGGGCAAGCCGCCGCGCATCGAGCGCCGCGGCGCGGTGTGGCGCGTGGGCGCGCTGCTGCTCGATCGCGACGGGGGCGTGCACGCGACCGGCACGTCGACGCGCGTCGCCGATCCCGGCCGGCCGCAGGGGCTCACGGCATCGGTCGAGCTGCGCCGTGCCGAGCGGGTCGCCGCGATCGCCGGCGGCTTCGAGCTCGGCGAGGTCGTGAACCACGCCACGACGCCCATCGCGATCGACGAGTCGCTCGTCGACGCGCCTGCGGATGCCGTGCTCGCGATCCGCGGCGGCGTCGCCTGGGTGCGCTGGGGTCGCACGGCCGCCGAGCGCACGCGCCTCGACGCGTACCTCGCCGACCAGCTCGACCTGCTGCTGCGCCCGCGCCCGGGCGCCTGAGGAGGCGCCGCCGGCCTGCGCTCGCGACAGCCCGGTGCAGGCGCCCCCGTCCGGGGCGGTACGGTGGAATCCGCTCAGCCGAGGGAAGGTGCGGATGCCTCAGATCGCCGTCGTCGTGCTCGCGGCCGGAGCAGGCACGCGCATGCGCAGCGCGACCCCCAAGCCGCTCCACGCGGTCGCCGGACGCTCGCTCATCGCCCACGTGCTCCACACGGCGCACGAGCTCGAGCCCACGCATCTCGTCGCCGTCGTGCGCCACGAGCGGGACCTGCTCGTCGAGGAGATCGCGCACCATGCGCCGAGCGCGCGCATCGCCGACCAGGACGACGTGCCCGGCACGGGCCGTGCCGTCGAGGCCGCGCTCGCGCAGCTGCCCGACGCGTTCGACGGCCTCGTCGTCGTGCTCTCCGGCGACGTGCCGCTCATCGACTCGTCCACGCTCCGCGAGCTCGTGCGCGAGCACGAGGAGGCGCAGAACGCCCTCACGGTGCTCTCGACGCGCCTGCCGGATCCGACGGGCTTCGGTCGCATCATCCGCGGTCGCGGCGGTCAGTTCCAGGCGATCGTCGAGGAGCGCGACGCCGACGAGCCCACGCGCGCGATCGACGAGGTCAACGGCGGCATCTACGTCTTCGGCGCTGTCGCGCTGCGCACGGCGCTCGCAGCCCTCGGCACCGACAACGACCAGGGCGAGAAGTACCTCACCGACGCCGCCCTGCGCATCCAGGCGTCGGGCGGCCGCATCGAGGCCGTGCCGATCGACGACCACTGGCTCGTCGCGGGCGTCAACGACCGCGCGCAGCTCAGCGACGTCGCGCTCGAGCTCAACCGTCGCATCGTGCGGCGCTGGCAGCTCGCGGGCGTGACGATCGTCGACCCCGCCTCGACGTGGATCGACGCCGACGTCTCGCTCGAGCCGGACGTCACGATCCTCCCGGGCACGCAGCTGCACGGCGCGACGAGCATCGCGCGCGGCGCGACGATCGGCCCGGACACGACCGTCACCGACACCGAGGTCGGCGAGGACGCCGTCGTCCGCCGCTCCGACGTGACCCTCGCGGTCGTCGGCGCACGCGCATCCGTCGGCCCGTTCTCGTTCCTGCGCGCCGGCACGATCCTCGGTGCCGACGGGAAGATCGGTGCCGCCGTCGAGACGAAGAACGCGACGATCGGCGACGGCTCGAAGGTGCCGCACCTGTCGTACGTCGGCGACGCCGAGATCGGCGAGGGCGTCAACCTCGGCGCCGGCACCATCACCGCGAACTACGACGACGTGCGCAAGCACCGCACGATCGTCGGCGACCACGTCCACACCTCGTCGCACACCGTGCTCGTCGCCCCCGTCGAGCTCGGCGCCGGTGCGAAGACCGCCGCGGGCGCCGTCGTGCGCAAGGACGTGCCGCCCGGAGCCCTCGCCATGACGGTCGCGCCGCAGCGCAACGTCGGCGGATGGGTGCAGGAGCGCAGGCCGGGCACCGCCGCGGCCGACGCCGCCGACCGCGCCATCGCGGAGCAGGCGCAGCAGACCACGGCCCACCCGGCCGACCCCACCGACGCACACCAGCAGTAGGAGCACCGTGTCCGAGATCGTCGCCAAGAACCGGAAGCGCCTCGTGCTCATCCCCGGTCGTTCGCACCCTGCCCTCGCGGAGGCGGTCGCGAGCGAGCTCGGCACCGAGCTCATGGGCACCGACACCCGCACCTTCGCGAACGGCGAGATCTACGCCCGCATGCTCGACTCGGTGCGCGGCTCCGACGCGTTCGTGCTGCAGTCGTACGGCAACCCGGTGAACGAGTGGCTCGTCGAGCAGCTCATCATGGTCGACGCCCTCAAGCGCGCGTCGGCGAAGCGCATCACGGTCGTCATGCCGTACTACCCGTACTCGCGGCAGGACAAGAAGGGCCGCGGTCGCGAGCCCATCTCGGCCCGCCTCGTCGCCGACCTGTTCAAGACGGCCGGCGCCGACCGCATCATGTCGGTCGACATCCACGCGTCGCAGATCCAGGGCTTCTTCGACGGCCCCTTCGACCACCTGTTCGCGATGCCCGTGCTCATGGAGCACTTCCGCACCACCCTCGATGCGACGAACCTCACGGTCGTCTCGCCCGACATGGGCCGCGTGCGCGTCGCCGACGTGTGGAGCGACAAGCTCGGCGTGCCGCTCGCGATCATCCACAAGCGGCGCGACCCGCTCGTGCCGAACCAGGTGTCGGTGCACGAGATCGTCGGCAACGTCGAGGGCCGCACGTGCCTGCTCGTCGACGACATGATCGACACGGGCCGCACGATCCTCAAGGCCGCCGAGGCGCTGAAGAAGAACGGCGCGACGAACGTGATCGTCGCCGCGACGCACGCGATCTTCTCGGCGCCGGCCGCCGAGCTGCTCGGCTCGGGCGTCATCGACAAGGTCGTCGTGACCGACTCGATCCCGCTCGCGCCCGAGCAGCGGTTCGAGTGCCTCGAGGTGCTGTCGATCGCGCCGCTGCTCGCCCGCGCCATCCGCGAGGTCTTCGAGGACGGCTCCGTCACGTCGATGTTCGACGGCGCCGCCTAGCACCCCGACTCGACCCGCATGACCCTCGCCGCGCCCGCGCTCGACTGCGGCTACCACCGAGCGGGGCTCTGCGACTCGTGCACGCGCATCGACGTGCCGTACGCCGACCAGCTCGCACGCAAGGATGCCGCGGCGCGAGCAGCCGTGCCCGGGGCGACGTGGCTGCCGCCGCAGGCCTCGGCCGTCGAGGCGTTCCGCAACAAGGCGAAGATGGTCGCCGGCGGCACGATCGACGCGCCGACGCTCGGCATCCTCGACGGCGAGCGGCGCGGCGTCGACCTGCGCCGCTGCCCGCTCCACGAGCAGCCCATCCGCGACGCGCTGCCGGTGCTCGCCGAGCTCGTGCGCGACGCGCGCGTGCCGCCGTACTCGGTGCCGGAGCGCCGCGGCGAGCTGAAGCACGTGCTCGTGACGTCGAGCCCCGACGGCGAGCTCATGGTGCGGTTCGTGCTGCGCTCGACCGAGGCCGTGCCGCGCATCGCGAAGCGGCTCGCGTGGCTGCGCGAGCGCATCCCCGGCCTCGTCGTGGCCTCGGCGAGCATCCTCCCCGAGCATCGCGCCGTCGTCGAGGGCGACGTCGAGGTGCCGCTCACCCACGAGCAGACGCTCGTCATGCGCCTGAACGGCGTGCCGCTCGCGCTGCGGCCCGGCGGCTTCTTCCAGACGAACACGGCCGTCGCGGCGGCGCTGTACCGCGAGGCGACCGCGTGGATCGACGACGTCGATCCCGCGTCGGTCGCCGACCTCTACTGCGGCGTCGGCGGCTTCGCGCTGCACGCCGCGCGCCCCGGCCGCGACGTCGTCGGGGTCGAGACGAGCGCGGAGGCCATCGCCGGCGCGATCGAGACGGCGGCCGCGACCGCGACGCCCGCGCGCTTCGTCGTGGGCGACGCGACGGCGGCCGACGACACGACGGTCGACGCCGACCTCGTGGTCGTGAATCCGCCGCGCCGCGGCATCGGCGCCCTCGCCGTCCGGCTCGAGGCATCCCGCGCGCGGCACGTCGTCTACTCGAGCTGCAACCCGACGACGCTCGCCCGCGACCTGCAGGCGATGCCGTCGCTGCGGCCGGTGCGGGCGCGCATGTTCGACATGTTCCCGCACAACGACCACGCCGAGGTGCTCGTCCTGCTCGAGCGCGTCAGCGATCGGTGAGGCGCACCGAGCCCGTCGCGAGGTCGACGACGATCGTCTGCGACGCGTCGGATCGCTGCTCGACCTCGACGTCGACCGTGCCGAGCGCGGCGTCGCTCGTGACGACGTAGGGGCCGCCGACGAGCCTGCCCTCGACGCTGCCGGTCGCGACGTCGATCTCGAGGACGGCCTGCTGCGACGCCGACGCGTCACCTCGCCCTGGTACCGTGCCCGGGTGCCGACGACCCCCAGCCGTCCGTGACCGCCCTCGAGCGGCGGCTCGGCGCCCCCGGCGCCATCGTCGTCGGCCTGTGCGCCATGCTCGGCGCCGGCGTCTTCTTCGTGTGGACGCCCGCCGTCGCCGTCGCGGGCACGTGGCTGTGGCTCGCGCTGCTGCTCGCCGCGGTCGTCGCGATCGCCAACGCCCTGTCGACGGCGCAGCTCGCGATGCGGCATCCGGTCTCGGGAGGCGGCTACGCGTACGCGCGCGCCGAGCTCTCGCCGACGGCGGGCTTCGCCGCCGGTTGGCTCTTCCTCACCGGCAAGACGTGCTCGGCGGCCGCGATCGCCCTCGTCGCGGCGAGCCACCTGTGGCCGGGCGCGCAGCAGCCGATCGCGATCGTCGCGATCGTGGCGCTCGCGCTGCTCAACGCGCAGGGCATCCGCGTCACGGCGTGGGTCACGTGGGTCGTCGTGTCGCTCGCGCTCGTGGGCATCGCGCTCGCGCTCGCGTGGACGGCGGCGGATGGTCCGACCTGGGGCTCGTGGTCGGCGTACGCGCCGCTCTCCGGGCAGGTCTGGACGCCTGGCGTCGGCTCGTGCGACGTCCCCACGACCGAGGACGGCTCGTTCGGGTTCGTCGCCGGCACCGTCGACTGCCACGACACCGGCGCCCTCGCCACGGGCCCCGGCCCGCTCGCCGTGCTGCAGGCGGCGGGCCTGCTGTTCTTCGCCTTCGCCGGCTACGCGCGCATGGCGACGCTCGGCGAGGAGGTGCGCGACCCGCGGCGCACGCTGCCCGTCGCGATCCTCGGCGCGCTCGGCATCGTGCTCGTGCTCTACGGCCTGCTCGCGTGGGCGACGCAGGACGCGTACGCCGGCGCGCTCGTCTGGCCGGACACGCCCGTCGCATCCCTCGTGGGCGATCCGGTGCTGCACGCCGTGCTCGTCGTCGTCGCGGCGATCGCGTGCCTCGGCTCGCTCATGGGCATCCTCGCCGGCCTGTCGCGCACGAGCCTCGCGATGGCGCGCGACGGCGAGCTGCCCGGCGCCCTCGCGCGCATCTCGTCGCGCACGCGGGCGCCCGCGGTGGCGGAGGGGGCGATGGCCGTCCTCGCGATCGTGCTCGTGCTCGTCGCGCCGCCGGTCGTGCTCGTCGCGCTGTCGTCGACGTCGGTGCTCGCCTACTACGCCATCGGCCACGTGGGAGCGCTGCGGATGCGTCGCGCGGCGGGCGGAGAGTTGTCGCGCGACGCGTGGGTGCCCGCGTGGATCTCGGTGCTCGGGCTCGTGCTGTGCGTCGCGCTCGTCGTCACGCTGCCCTGGTACGGCGTCGTCGCCTCGGCGCTCTGGCTCGGCGTCGCGCTCGCGGTGCGCGCCCTGCGGCGCAGACGCGCCGATGGGCCCGGCGGTCGCCCGCCGAGCCCATCGTGACCGCGTCCCTCGTCAGCGCGTGACGCCTGCGCTCACGCGGATCGCCTCCGTGTGCGTCTCGGGGATCTCCGTGCCCGAGCCGTGGATGTCCTCCATCGTCGCCTCGTCGAACGGGCGCCGCTTGCCGAGCACCTCGGTGAGCTGCTCGCGGTCGAGCTGCCGCGTCCACGAGCCGATGAGCACGGTCGCGACGGCGTTGCCGGTGAAGTTCGTGAGCGCACGCGCCTCCGACATGAAGCGGTCGATGCCGACGATGACGCCGACGCCGTCGACGAGGTCGGGGCGGTAGGTCTGCAGGCCGGCCGCGAGGGTCGCGAGCCCGGCGCCCGTGACGCCGGCGGCGCCCTTCGAGGCGATGATCATGAAGGCGAGCAGGCCGATCTGCTCGGGCAGCGACATCGGCATGCCCATGCCGGTCGCGATGAACAGCGACGCCATCGTGAGGTAGATCGCCGTGCCGTCGAGGTTGAACGAGTAGCCCGTGGGCACCGTGATGCCCACGACGGGCTTCGAGACGCCGAGGTGCTCGAGCTTCGCCATGAGGCGGGGCAGGGCCGACTCGGACGACGACGTCGACACGATGAGCAGGTACTCCTTGCCGAGGTACGCCATGAGCTGGAAGATGTTCACCCGCGCGACGAGCCACAGGATGGTGCCGAGCACGCCGACGACGAAGACGATGCACGTCGCGTAGAAGGCGAGCATGAGGGTCGCGAGGGCGCCGATGGCCGCCCAGCCCGTCTCGCCGACGACGCCGGCGATGGCGCCGAACGCGCCGATGGGCGCGAGCCACAGGATCATCGTGAGGATGCGGAAGACGAGCGTCTGCACGAGCGCGAGGCCCTCGAGCAGCGGCTTGCCGCGGGCGCCCATGCGCTGCAGCGCGAAGCCGACGAGCAGGGCGACGAAGAGGACCGGCAGCACGTGCTGGCCGGTGAAGGCCGACACGAGCGTCGTCGGGATGATGCCGAACAGCGGGCCGCCCGTCTCCTGCTCGGGGGCGTCGTACTCGGAGCCGGCGATGTTGAGGCCCTCGCCCGGGTGGACGAAGTTGCCGACGACGAGGCCGATCGCGAGGGCGAACGTCGACATGACGATGAAGTAGCCGAGGGCGAGGCCGCCGACCTTGCCGACGGTCGCGGCCTTGGCGATCGATCCGATGCCGAGGACGATCGTGCAGAAGATGACCGGCGCGATCATCATCTTGATGAGCGCGACGAACGCGGTCCCGACGGGCTTGAGGGCCACGCCGACCTCGGGCCAGATCAGGCCGACCGCGGCGCCGAGGATCACCGCGACGATGACCGCGACGTAGAGGCCGTGGGTGGCGAGGCGACGCCGGTGCGTCGACCTCTGGGTGCTGGGTGCGGGCGTCGTCGCCATGGTGCTCCTCCTGGGCGCGTCGCCACGATGCGACGCTGCTTCTGCTCGGAAGCATCGCTGCCGCACGGCGGTGGTGCGCGCTTTCGTGCATAGTGTTCGCAGCGGACAGCACCGGGTTCGCAGCGGACAGCACCGAGTTCGCAGCGGACAGCACCGTGTTCGCAGCGGAGCGGCCGACCTGCGCCGCCCACCGCCACGAGGGGGAGCGCATGCGTCGACGCTGGCGCGAGGCGAGCATCGCGACGCGGCTGTTCGCGCAGTCGGCGGCGCTGCTCGTGCTGAGCGCGATCGTCGCCTTCGCGCTCCTCGCGCTCGACGCGCGGGCCGACGCCGAGCACGAGGCGACGGTGCTGAGCCGCGACGTCGTGCTGACGCTCGCGTCGGATCCGTCGATCGAGGATGCGCTCGCGGAGGCCTTCGCGACGTTCGACGCCGACGAGGCGGCGGCGGTCGCCCAGGCGTCGACGGCGCTGCAGCCGTACGCGCTCGAGGTCGTCGAGCGCACGCGCCTCGACTACGTGACGATCATGCATCCCACCGGCATCCGCTACACGCATCCCGACGCCTCGCGCATCGGCGGCCGCTTCCTCGGCACGATCGCACCCGCCGTCGCCGGCGAGGTCGTGACCGAGACGTACGAGGGCACGCTCGGCCCGTCGGCGCGCGCCGTCGCGCCCGTCGTCGTCGACGGGGAGGTCGTCGGGCTCGTCTCGGGCGGCGTGACGATCGCGCAGGTGTCGGGCGAGGTCGTGACGCGGCTCGCGACCGTCGCGCTCGTGCTCGCCGCCGCGGTGCTGCTCGCGGCGCTCGCGGCGTGGCTGCTCGCGCGCACGCTGCGGCGTGCGACGGGCGGGCGCCGCGTCGAGGAGCTCGCGCACCTGTTCGCGGCGCACGAGGCGGTGCTGCACTCCGTCGACGACGGCGTCGTGCTCGTCGAGGGCGACCGCGTCGTGCTCGCGAACGATCGCGCGCGAGCGATGCTCGGGCTCGGCGGCGTCGCGCTGCCGGTCGCGATCGCCGAGGCGGGGCTGCCGCGCGCGGTGCGCCGCGTGCTCGCGCAGCCGGACGACGCCGTCGCGCCCGTGCTCGTCGGCTCGCGCTCGCTCGTCGTCGAGCGGGAGACGGCGCACGTGCCCACGGGCGACGCGACGATGCTCACGATCCGCGATCGCACCGAGCTCTCGCGCGTCTCGGGCGAGCTCGACGCCGTGCGCACGCTCGCGACGGCGCTGCGGGCGCAGACGCACGAGTTCGGCAACCGCATGCACACGATCGCCTCGCTGCTCTCGCTCGGCGAGCCCGAGCGCGCGCTCGAGGTCGCCGCCGCCGAGCGCGACCTCGGCCAGCGCCTCGCCGATCGCGTCGTGGGCGCCGACGAGGAGCCCGTCATCGCCGCGCTGCTGCTCGGCAAGACGGCGCAGGCGCGCGAGCGCGCCGTCGAGCTGCACCTCGAGACGCGCCTCGACCCGGGCACGCACTGGATCGACCCGATCGACTTCGTGACGATCCTCGGCAACCTCGTCGACAATGCGATCGACGCCGCCGCGACGGCGCGTGCGCGCACGGGCGCGACGTCGCGCGAGCTCGGCGAGCGCTGGGTCGCCGTCTACCTCGGCTCGGACGACGACGGCGCCATCGTCATGCAGGTGTCGGACTCGGGGCAGGGCGTGCCCGACGACGCCCGCGAGCTCGCGTTCGAGCAGGGCTGGACGACGAAGGAGCACGGGCCGGCCGGCCGCGGCTTCGGGCTCGCGCTCGTGCGGCAGGCCGTCGAGCGACTCGGCGGCACGATCGAGCTCGGGCAGGAGGTCGGCGCCGTCGTGACGGTCGTGCTGCCGCGGCCCGACGCGGCACGGCCGGCCGACGCGGATGCGCCCCTGCGGGGTGCGCCGTGATCCGCGTGCTCGTCGTCGAGGACGATCGCGGCACGGCCGACGCGCACGCCGCGTACGTCGGGCGGTGCGAGGGCTTCGAGCTCGCGGGCGTCGCCCACTCGGCGAGCGCCGCCATCCGGGCGCTGCGCGTCGCGCAGCAGGGCACCGAGCGCATCGACCTGCTGCTGCTCGACATGAACCTGCCGGACGGTCACGGGCTGCAGGTGTGCCGCGAGCTGCGCGCGGCGGGCCTCGTCGTCGACGTCATCGCCGTCACGGCGGTGCGCGAGCTGGAGATCGTGCGCGAGGCCGTCGCCGTGGGCGTCGTCCAGTACCTCATCAAGCCGTTCGCGTTCGCGGTCTTCGCCGAGCGGATGCGGCAGTACCGCGCCTATCGCGACGAGCTCGAGGGCGCGTCGAGCCTCACGCAGCAGGAGGTCGACCGGGCCATCGCGGCGCTGCGCACGACGAACGCGCCCGGGCTCGCGAAGGGCCTGTCGGCCGACACGCTCGACGCGGTCTCGACGCTGCTGTCGTCGGGCGACGCCCGGTCGTCGACGGAGGTCGCGGCCGAGCTCGGGCTGTCGCGCGTCACGGCACGTCGCTACCTCGAGCACCTCGCCGACACGGGCGTCGCCGATCGCACCCCGCGCTACGGCACGCGCGGTCGCCCGGAGCTCGAGTACCGCCGCCGGCCCTGACCGCGAACGCCCCGCTCGACACGCCGCGACGTGCGATGCACGGGTGCGCGACGTATCGTGGCCCGCTTCCGACCGGAGGGGGAGCCGCAGTGCCCGCATCGATCCACCTGCTCGTCACGACGGGCATCGCGCTCGCGATCGCCGTGGGCGTCGGCATCGCCGCGAGCGTGGCGCTCGTGGGCGTCGTCGCCGCCATCACGCGCTCGCGCACGCGGCTCGTCGCCGCCCGCAGGCCGCTGCGCTGGCCGGTGATGCTGCTCGCGACGCTCATCGCGTTCGCGATCGCCGCCTCGACGATGGGCCTCGTGCGCGACCTCGGGGCGGGCGGCGCCATGCTCGCGCACGCGCTGCTCATCGCGCAGATCGGCGTGGGGGCATGGCTCGTCGTGCGCATCCTGCGGGTCGCGGGCGACGCGGTGCTCGATCGGTACGGTGCCGTGCGCGGCGACCGGCATCGCCGCAAGGTGCACACGCAGGTGGCGGTGCTGCGTCGCGTGCTCGTCGTGGTCGTGGTCGTCATCGCGTGCGGCGCAGCGCTGTTCACCTTCGAGGGCGCGCGCGTCGCGGGCACGGGCCTGCTGGCGTCGGCGGGCGTCGCGTCGGTCGTCGCGGGCCTCGCGGCGCAGTCGGTGCTCGGCAACGTGTTCGCCGGCATCCAGCTCGTCGGCTCCGACGCGATCCGCGTCGACGACGTCGTGGTCGTCGAGGGGGAGTGGGGCACGATCGAGGAGATCACGCTCACGTACATCGTCGTGCGGGTGTGGGACGAGCGCAGGCTCGTGCTGCCGTCGACGTACTTCACGACGACGCCGTTCCAGAACTGGACGCGCACGTCGAGCGAGGTCATGGGCTCGATCGAGCTCGACCTCGACTGGCGCGTGCCGATCGACGCCATGCGGGTCGAGCTCGAGCGCATCCTCGCCGACACGCCCATCTGGGACGAGCGCGTGCAGGTGCTGCAGGTGACCGACGCCGTCGGCGGCGTCGTCCGCGTGCGGGTGCTCGTGACGGCCGAGGACGGTCCGACGCTCGCCGACCTGCGGCACGGCGTGCGCGAGCGGCTCGTGACGTGGCTGCGCACCGAGCATCCCGAGGCGCTGCCCGTGCAGCGGGTGCACGTGGCGGACGGTCAGCCGCGGCAGGTCGCCCGCCCGGCGGCTCCGCGCACGCGGCCGACGACGGGACCCGTCGCGACGCCGCCGGGGCTCTTCACGGGCGACGCGGAGGCCGAGGCGCGTCGCGAGTCGTTCACGCACCCGATCGCGGTCATCCCTCCCGACCCGTCGCGGCGAGGGCGGTGACGGGCGGCTCGGCCGACCAGGGGAACACGATCCAGCGGTCGGTGCGGCGCCACACGAAGTCGGGGTCGACGACCGACGTGGGCTTGGCGTAGAGCACGGCCGAGCGCGCCTGCGCCCCCATGCCGCGCAGCAGGTCGAGCACGAGCGCGAGCGTGCGACCGGAGTCGGCGACGTCGTCGACGACGAGCAGTCTGCGGCCCTGGATGGCGTCGGCGTCGAGGAGCGGTGCGAGCAGCACGGGATCCGGCAGCGTCTGCGCGACGTCGGTGTAGAACTCGACGTTGATGGCGTCGGCGAGCTTGAGGCCGAGCGCGTACGCGAGGTGCCCCGCGGGCAGGAGGCCGCCGCGTGCGATGGCGATGACGATCTCCGGCTCGTAGCCGTCGGCGGCGATCGCGGTGGCGAGCTCGCGCCCCGCGTCGCCGAAGCCCTGCCAGGTGAGGACCTCCCTGTCGGGGAGGTCGGATGCGTCGGCGTGGAAGGCGCTCATGGCTCGATGGTGCCACGGACGTCGGGCGCAGCGCCCTCGCCGGCGCGGACGACGACGGCGCCGGGCGGGCCGTGGCCCTCCCGACGCCGTCGTCGTCCGCGCGTGAGTGCGTCAGCGCGTCAGTGCGTGTCCTCGGCCGCGATCTCCGAGCGGTCGCCCGACCACAGCGTGTGGAAGGTGCCCTCGGCGTCGATGCGGCGGTAGGTGTGCGCGCCGAAGAAGTCGCGCTGGCCCTGGATGAGCGACGCGGGCAGGCGCGGCGCGCGCAGGCCGTCGTAGTACGCGAGCGACGAGGCGAAGGCGGGCACGGGGATGCCCGACTGCGCCGCACCCGCGACGATCCGGCGCCACGAGTCCTGCGCCGTCGCCATGACGTCCGAGAAGAACGGCGCCGTCACGAGCGCGACGAGCCCCTGGTCGGCGGCGTACGCCTCGGTGATGCGGTTGAGGAAGCGGGCGCGGATGATGCAGCCGCCGCGCCAGATCCGCGCGACCTCGCCCTTGTCGATCTGCCAGTCGTGGTCGATCGCGCCCTGCACGATGGCGTCGAAGCCCTGCGAGTAGGCGATGACCTTCGAGGCGTAGAGCGCGAGGCGGACGTCCTCGACGAACGCGTCGGGGTCCTGCACCGACCACGGCGTCGACGGACCGGGGAGGGCGGCGCCCGCGGCGCGCTGCTGCGGCTTCGACGACAGCGACCGGGCGAAGACGGCCTCGGCGATGCCGGAGACGGGCACGCCCAGGTCGAGGGCGGTCTGCACCGTCCACGCGCCGGTGCCCTTGGCGCCGGCGGCGTCGAGGATGACGTCGACGAGCGGCTCTCCGGTCGTCGCGTCCACCTGGCGCAGCACCTCGGCGGTGATCTCGATGAGGTAGGACTCGAGCTCGCCCGCGTTCCACTCGGTGAAGATGTCGGCGATCTCGGCGGGGCTCTTGCCGGTGGCGTGGCGGATGAGGTCGTAGGCCTCGGCGATGAGCTGCATGTCGGCGTACTCGATGCCGTTGTGGATCATCTTCACGAAGTGGCCGGCGCCGTCGGTGCCGATGTGCGTCACGCACGGCTCGCCCTCGGCGATCGCGGCGATGCCGCGCAGGATGGGGCCGAGCGTCTCGTACGACTCGGGGGTGCCGCCGGGCATGAGCGACGGACCGTTCAGCGCGCCCTCCTCGCCGCCGGAGATGCCGCAGCCGACGAAGTGGATGCCCGTCTCGCGCACGGCCTGCTCGCGGCGGATCGTGTCGGTGAAGAGGGCGTTGCCGCCGTCGACGATGATGTCGCCGGGCTCGAACACCGAGACGAGCTCGTCGATGACGGCGTCGGTGGGGCGGCCCGCCTTGACCATGACGATCGCGGTGCGCGGCGTCTGCAGGCTGTCGGCGAGCTCCTGCATCGTCGCGGCCTTCACGAACCCGGCCTCGGGGTGGGCCTCGAGGAGGGCGTCGGTCTTCGCGGTCGTGCGGTTGTAGACCGCGACGGTGTTGCCCTCGCGGCTGGCGAGGTTCCGTGCGAGGTTCGACCCCATGACGGCGAGGCCGACGACGGCGATGTTGGCGGTGGGCATGCTGCTCCAGTTCCACTTCGAGACGGTGGGTCGGTCCCAGGCTAGGCGCTCGCCCATGCGCGTCGCAGGCCCTGCCGCGCACCGGGCGCGGTCTGCTTCGATCGGAGCATGACGACGCAGTCCTCCGCAGCCGTGCACGACCCCCTCGGGCTCCTCGCCCCCGACGCGGCCGTCGAGCGCATGGCGACGGGATGCGGCTGGAGCGAGGGACCGCTGTGGATGCCCGAGGCGCGCGTGCTGCGCTGGTCGGACATCCACGGCGACCGCATCCTCGAGGTCGACGAGTCGGGCGCGATGCGCGTGCATCGCACGGGCGTGGAGTTCACGAACGCGCGCGTGCGCTCGCGCGGCGGCGTCGTGCAGTGCTCGCACGGCCGGCGCGCGGTCGAGCTCGAGCGCGACGGCGCGGTGTCGGTGCTCGTCGACCGCTTCGGCGAGCACCGGCTCAACTCGCCGAACGACCTCGTCGAGCACCCGGACGGGTCGATCTGGTTCACGGACCCGCCGTACGGCATCGAGTCGCCGAAGGAGGGGCACCCTGGCGAGCGCGAGTACGGCGGATGCTTCGTCTTCCGCTGGAGCGAGGCCGACGGCATCCGGGCGATGGTGACCGACATGGCGAAGCCCAATGGCATCGCCTTCAGCCCCGATCACGAGACGCTCTACGTCACCGAGTCGGCCGGCGCCGACGACACCGACGAGGTCGCGACCATCCGCGCGTACCGGGTCGAGGGCGTCGGGGTCGACGCGCGCGCCGTCGACGGGCGCCGCCTCGCCCGGATCGACGGCGGCACCCCCGACGGCATCGCGATCGACGTCGCGGGTCGGGTGTGGTCGTCGAGCGGCGACGGCGTGCACGTGCTCTCGCCGGAGGGCGAGCTGCTGGCGTTCGTGCCGGTGCCCGAGACGGTCTCGAACGTGACGTTCGGCGACGCGGGCTGGCTGTGGCTGACGGCGACGACGAGCGTCTACCGCGTGGCCACGACGACGCGGCCCGCCTAGCGCGCGGTCGCGCGCGGCGCCACGGGGTCGCGGGCCCGCCGCGACGGCGGCAGCGTGGGCCCATGCAGATCGGATACAAGCTCTTCGCCGAGGACGTCGCCCCCAAGGAGCTCATCCGCCGCGCGGTCGAGGCCGAGCGCGCCGGGTTCGACTTCGTCGAGATCAGCGACCACTTCCACCCGTGGCTGCCCGAGCACGCGCACTCGTCGTTCGCCTGGGCGATCCTGTCGGCCATCGCCGCGAGGACGACGACGCTGCGCCTCGCCACGGGCGTCACGTGCCCGTCGGTGCGCTACCACCCTGCGATCGTCGCGCAGGCGGCGGCGACGCTGCAGATCATCTCCGACGGTCGCTTCACGCTCGGCGTCGGCGCGGGCGAGCGGCTCAGCGAGCACGTCGTCGGCGCGGGGTGGCCCGAGGTGGGGGATCGGCATGCGCGCCTGCGCGAGTCGCTCGAGATCATCCGCATGCTGTGGTCCGGCGGCACGCACTCGTATCGCGGCGAGCACCTGCGGCTCGTCGACGCGCGCGTCTACGACCTGCCCGAGCGGCTGCCCGAGATCGTCGTCGCCGCGGGCGGGCCGCAGGCGGCGTCGCTCGCGGCCGAGCTCGGCGACGGCATCTTCTCGACCGATCCCGACGCGTCGCTCGTCGAGGCGTGGACGGCGGCAGGCGGCGACGGGCCGCGCTACGCGGAGGCGCCGACGGCGTACGCGGCGGATGCGCGCACGGGTGCCGAGGCCGCGCACCGCCGCTTCCGGTTCGGGGCGCTCGGCTGGAAGGTGCTCGCCGAGCTGCCCGACCCGACGGCGTTCGACCAGGCGACGCAGGCGGTGCGCGTCGAGGACATGGAGGCGTCGTTCGCGTGCGGTCCCGACGTCGAGCGCCACGTCGAGGTCGTCTCGGCGTTCGTCGACGCGGGCTTCGACCACGTCGCGCTCATGGACGCGAGCGAGGATGCGGACGCGTTCATGGCGTTCTTCGCCGACGAGCTCGGCCCGCGGCTGCGCACGCTCGGCTAGTGGAGGCGCCCGGGGCGGCCCGTCGTCAGCGCTCGGCGACGAAGCGTCGCGCGACCGAGAGGTCGGCGTCGCCGTGGCCGCGCTCGACGAGCTCGACGTACGCCTCGCGCAGCGTGGGCAGCAGCGTCGCGTGCGTGCTCGTCGCGTCGGCGACGTCGGTGGCGAACCCGAGGTCCTTGACCATGTACCGGGCGAGGCCGCCGGGCTCGTAGTCCTCGTCGACGAGCCTGCGGTGGTTCGACCGCAGCAGGTTCGAGCCGGCGTAGCCGCCTGCCAGCAGCGTCCACAGCCGATCGACGTCGATGCCGGACCGCTCGGCGAGCACCGTCGCCTCCGCGATCGCGAGCATGGTCGCGCCGACGACGAGCTGGTTCGCGGCCTTCGCGACCTGGCCGGCGCCGAGCGGGCCGAGGTGCACGGGCGTGCCGCACGCCTCGAGCACGGCCGCCGCCTCCGCGGAGTCGGGCCCCTCGCCGCCGAGCATGATCGACAGCGTGCCGGCCGTGGCGCCGTCGACGCCGCCGGAGACGGGGGCGTCGACGACGCGGACGCGGCCGTCGGTCGCGCTCGCGAGCCGCTCGGCGAGCGCGCGCACGCCCGTGGGGGAGGACGTGGAGGCGATCACGAGCAGCAGCGGTCGCTCGGCGGCGAGCAGGCCGTCCGGCCCGTCGAGCGCGTCCTCGAGCTGCGGGAGGTCCGGCAGCATCGACACCACGACGTCCGCGCCCTCGGCGAGCGCGCGCGGCGTCTCGGCCCAGGTCGCGCCGAGCGCCTCGAGGTCGCCGTGCCGCCTGGCCCGTCCCGTGATGCGCAGCGCACCGCGCGCACGGAGGAGATGCTCGGCCATGGGTCGCCCCATCGCGCCGAGCCCGATCACGCCGACCACGGCGTCGTGCTGGCTCATGCGCCCACCCTATGGCGGTCCATCCCGTCGAACCAGGTCCAACCTGATGGATGCCGGATAGGATCGCGGCACACCGATCGAGGGAGATGGGCCATGGATCGACTTCGCGTCGCGATCGCGACCGCACTGCCGGAGGCGCTCTGCGCCCGGCTCGCCGAGCTCGAGCCCCGCATCGACGTCGTGCGCGACGCGCGGCTCGCGCCGCCCGCCCGCTCGATCGGCGAGTGGGCGAGGCCCGGCTGGCAGCCGCGCTCCGAGGAGGATCAGGCCGCGTTCGAGGCGATGGTCGGCGACGCCGACGCGATCTTCGGCGTGCCCGACTCCCCGACGACGCTCGCGAGGGTGCTCGCAGCCTCCGACCGCGTCCGCTGGGTGCACACCATGGCGGCCGGTGGCGGCGGCCAGGTGAAGGCCGCCGGGCTCGACGCCGAGACGCTCGAGCGCGTGACGTTCACGACGAGCGCGGGCGTGCACGGCGCACCGCTCGCGGAATGGGCGGTGCTCGGCGTCCTCGCCGGGGCGAAGGACGTGCCGCGCCTCGAGCGGCAACGGCGCGAGCGCAGCTGGGACGACGGCTGGGCCATGCGCCACGTCGAGGACATGACGGTGCTCGTCGTCGGCCTCGGCGGCATCGGCAGGCAGGTCGCCGCGAGGATGTCGGCGCTCGGCGCCACGGTGTGGGGCACGACGCGCTCGGGCGAGCCCGTCGAGCACGTCGATCGACTCGTCCCCGCCGACGACCTCGCGGAGGCCGCGACCCACGTCGACGCGATCGTCGTGACGCTGCCGGGCACCGCCCTCACCGAGGGGCTCGTCGGCGAGCGGGTGCTCGCGGGCGTGCGGCCGGGCACGATCCTCGTCAACGTCGGGCGAGGCACCGTCGTCGACGAGCCCGCGCTCGTCGCGGCGCTCGAGGACGGCCGCATCGGCTACGCCGCGCTCGACGTCACGGCCGTCGAGCCCCTGCCGGCCGACAGCGTGCTGTGGACGCACGAGCGCGTGCTCCTCAGCCCCCACACCGCAGCGCTGCACGAGGACGAGCCCGCGCGCATCGTCGCGCTCTTCGCCGACAACGCGCGGCGCCTGCTGGACGGCGAGCCGATGCGCAACGTCGTCGACACCGTCGAGTTCTACTGATGGCCGCCACGGGCGGGGCGGGCGCGGCGGGCGCCGTCGAGGCCGCGGACCAGCGCGACCCGGCGCCCGCGGTCACGCGCGGCATCCGCATCCTCGGCATCCTCGCGAGCGCCGAGGGTCCCATGACCCTCACCGAGGTCGCGAAGGCGCTCGGCATCGCGAAGTCGTCGGCGTCGAACCTGTGCCTCGCGCTCGAGGCGGGCGGCATGGTCGAGCGGGTGCCGCTCGGCTTCCGGCTCGGGCGGCGCTCGGCGGAGCTCGGCGCCGCCTACGCGTTCCAGTTCAACCAGGTGCGCGAGCTCTTCGCCGTCTGCGAGGCCTCGCCGGTGCTGCGGCGCGAGGTCGTGCAGATCGCGATGCTCGCCGATGCCGACGCGCTCTACCTCGCCCGGCACGAGGGCCGTGCGCACGGCCGCATCGGCACGCCGCTCGGATCGCGGCTGCACGCGGCGCTGTCGGCGGCGGGCAATGCCCTGCTGTCGGGCCTCGACGACGACGAGGTGCGCGCGCTGCTCGCGGCGCATCCCGCGCCGAGGCTCACGAGCCGCTCCACCGGCGACGTCGACGCCGTCGTGGCGCGGCTCGCCGAGACGCGCGCTCGCGGCTACGCCCTCGACGAGGGGCGGTCGTTCGAGGGCATCGTGGGCGTCGCGGTGCCGCTGCCCGCGTGGGCGCCGAGCGATCCCGCGCTCGCGATCGGGGTCGCGTTGCCCGCCGACGTCGCGACGCGCGAGCACGTGAGTGCCGTCGGCGCAGCGCTGCGGGCGGCGGCGATCGCGCTGACGAATCCGCTCGGGCGCGACCCGCGCGGCTGACGGGATGAGCGGTTCAGCGGGTTGTACGCGGTTCAGCCCACTGCTACCGTGACCTGCACGAGCGCCCGCGATGCTGCGGGCGCGGCTCGAAGGAGAGACCGTGACCTCGACGAACGACGCCTCGACGAACGCCCCGCAGGCTCGTCCCGGCCAGCCCAGCGACGATCCTGAGTACGCCGCGAACCTCCGGCGGGCGACGCTCGCCTCCAGCGTCGGCAGCGCGCTCGAGTACTTCGACTTCGCCCTCTACGGCCTCATGACGGCGCTCGTGTTCAACGTGCTGTTCTTCGACCAGTCCGATCCGGCGATCGGCCTCATCGGCGCGTTCGCGATCTACGGCGTCGGCTTCGTCGCACGCCCCATCGGCGGCCTCGTGTTCGGCATCCTCGGCGACCGGCTCGGCCGCAAGTGGGTGCTCGTCGTCACGATCGTGCTCATGGGCGGCGCATCCACGGCCATCGGCCTCCTGCCCACGTACGAGCAGGTCGGCCTCCTCGCACCCATGCTGCTCGTGCTGATGCGCATCCTGCAGGGCTTCGGCGCCGGCGCCGAGCAGGCGGGCGCGACGGTGCTCATGGCCGAGTACGCGCCGGTCGCGCGCCGCGGCTTCTTCTCGGCGCTGCCGTTCGTCGGCATCCAGGCGGGCACCCTGCTCGCCGCGGTCGTGTTCTCGGTCATCGCGCTCCTGCCCGAGGACCAGCTGCTGTCGTGGGGCTGGCGCGTGCCGTTCCTGTCGTCGTTCGTGCTCATCCTCGTCGCGCTCTTCATCCGACTGCGGCTGCGCGAGACGCCGACGTTCGTCGAGCTCGAGCGCCACGACCAGGTCGCCGACCGTCCGCTGCGCGAGATCTTCACGCGCGGCCTGCCCGGCGTCGTCGTGGGCATCGGCCTGCGGATGGCGGAGAACGGCGGGTCGTACATCTTCCAGAACGTCACGCTCGCGTTCGTCGCGACCGCGGGCGCCGGCGCGTTCCTCGCGAACCCCCTCGATCGCGGCGTCGCGACGTGGGGCGTCACGATCGGCTCGCTCATCGGCATCTTCTCCGTGCCGCTCTCCGGCCACCTCTCCGACCGGTTCGGACGCAAGGCCGTCTACCGCTTCGGCGCCGTCTTCATGCTGCTGTTCGCCTTCCCCGCGTGGTGGGCGCTCTCGCTCGGCATCGGCTGGCTCGCCGTCGCCGTCATCGCGATCGGCATCGGCGTCGCGGTGAACTCGATGCTCGGCCCGCAGTGCGCCATGCTGCCCGAGCTCTTCGGCAACCGGCACCGCTACCTCGGCGTCGCGATGGCGCGCGAGCTCTCGGCCGTGCTCGCCGGCGGCCTCGCCGGCGTCCTCGGCGTCTCGCTCCTCACGCTCACCGGCGGCGCCTGGCAGGTCATGGCGCTCTACGTCGCCGTCATCGCGGCCATCACGACCGCGACGACCTTCCTCGTGCCGGAGACTCGAGGCAGGGACCTCCTGCGGATCGAGGACGCCGTGCGGCTGTCGACCGAGGAGGAGCACACAGGCATCATCATCACGGAGGCACGCGCATGACTCGACCTGCAGGACTCGACGCCTTCGACCTCACGGGCAGGGTGGCGCTCGTCACCGGATCCAGCCAGGGCATCGGCCGAGCGCTCGCCGAGGGGCTCGCGGGCGCCGGCGCCACGGTCGTCGTCCACGGACGGGACCGCGCGAAGGCCGAGCGTGCGGCGGGCGAGATCGCCGACGTCACCGGCACGGCCACGCACGTGTCGACGTTCGACGTCACCGACGCCGCCGCGGTCGACGCGGGCATCGGCGCGCTCGAGGATGCGCTCGGCACGCCGGACGTGCTCGTCAACAACGCCGGCATCCAGCGCCGCGGCCCCATCGCCGAGTTCGCCGACGCCGACTGGCACGACCTGCTCGCGACGAACCTCACGAGCGCCTTCCTGCTCTCGCGCCGCGTCGCGCGCGGCATGATCGCGCGCGGCTCGGGGCGCATCATCGCGATCGGCTCGGTGCAGTCGCAGCTCGCGCGCCCCTCGATCGCGCCGTACTCGGCGACGAAGGGCGCGATCGTCATGCTCACGAAGGGCCTCTGCGCCGACCTCGCACCGCACGGCATCACGGCGAACGCCATCGCGCCCGGCTACTTCGCGACGGAGCTCACGGCGCCGCTCGTCGCCGACGAGCAGTTCTCGTCGTGGGTGCGCGGCCGCACGCCCGCCGGCAGGTGGGGCGACGTGCGCGACCTCGTCGGCGCCGCGGTCTTCCTCGCCTCCGACGCCTCGGCGTTCGTGAACGGGCAGACCCTGCACGTCGACGGCGGCATGACGGCGGTCGTCTGATGCGCGTCGCACGTGCGCTCGTCGACGGCGTCGCGTCGTGGGTCGGCTGGATCCCGTCCGCCGACGCGGGCGCGTGGCATCCGATCGCCGACCCGTACGAGGCGTTCGCGCTCGGCGCGGACCCCGCGCCGATCGGCGACGCGCTCGACGCGCCGACGCTCCTGCCGCCGTGCGAGCCGCTCGTCGTCGCGGGCATCGCGCAGAACCGCGGCCAGAACGACCATCCGCTGCCCGTGCAGGCCTGGCTCAAGTCGCCGCGCACCGTCGTCGCCGACGGCACGCCCGTCGCGCTGCGGCGCGACGCGGGCGGCACGGTCGTCGAGGCGGAGGTCGCCGTCGTGATCGGCAGCCCGCTCTTCCAGGTGCCCGTCGACGAGGTCCTGCGGCACGTGCTCGGCTACACCGCCGTGAACGACGTGTCGCAGCCCGAGCGCAGCGCGCTCGACCAGCGCAACTTCGAGGCGAAGGGCGGGGTCGGCTACACCCCGCTCGGCCCGTGGATCGAGACGGGCCCCATCGGCGACGTGCCGATGACGATGCGCGTGGCGGGCGAGGTCGTCGTCGACACCTCGAGCGACGCGCTGCCCGCATCCATCGCGGAGGTCGTCGCCTACGTCGCGCACTGGATGCCGCTCGGCCCCGGCGACGTCGTCATGACGGGCGCGCCCTTCTCGAACGCCCCCGCCGCTCCCGGCGACCTCGTCGAGGTCGGCATCGGCACCATGACGCTCACGACGCCCCTGCGCTGAGCGCGCACCCACTACCGAGGAGAGCCGTGACCACCACCCCCATCGCCGTCGTCGCCCACGCCGCATCCGACGTCCGCGTCGAGGAGGTGCCCGAGCCGACGCCCGCCGCCCACGAGGCCGTCGTCGCCGTCGCGTACGGCGGCATCTGCGGCTCCGACCTCCACTACTGGCAGCACGGCGCGGCGGGGGAGTCGATCCTGCGCGCGCCCATGGTGCTCGGCCACGAGGTCTCCGGCGTCGTCGCGATCGCCGCCGCCGACGGCTCCGGGCCCGCCGCGGGCACGCCCGTGACGGTGCACCCCGCGACGCCCGACAGCTACCTCGGATCCGCCGCGCGCCTGCCGCACCAGGACGGCGCATTCGCGACGCGCGTCGCCCTGCCTGCGACGATGCTGCGCGCGCTGCCGGAGGGGCTCGACCTGCGCACGGCGGCCCTCGCCGAGCCCGCCGCTGTCGCCTGGCACGGCGTCGGTCAGGCCGGCGACGTGCGGGGCATGCGCGCCCTCGTGATCGGCTCCGGGCCCATCGGCGCGCTCGCCGTCGCCGTGCTGCGCCACCACGGCGCGGCGGAGATCGTCGCGAGCGACCTGCACGAGCTGCCGCTGCGCATCGCGCGCGAGGTCGGTGCCGACCGCACGATCGACGCGCGCGACGCCGACGCGCTCGCCGCCGTCGAGGCCGACGTCGTCGTCGAGTCGTCGGGCACGCTCCCGGGGCTCCAGACGGCCATCCGCTCGGCACGCCGCGGCGGCACGGTCGTGCTGCTGGGGCTGCAGCGCTCGGGCGACGTCGCCGTGCCCATCGCGACGGCCATCACGCGCGAGCTGCATCTCGTGGGCTCGTTCCGCTTCCGCGACGAGATCGACGAGGTCGTCGCCGCGCTCGCCGACGGCTCGCTCCACGTCGCCCCCGTCGTCACGCACGTGCTCGGCGCCGCCGACGCGCTCGCAGGGCTCGAGGTCGCGCGGGATGCGTCGGTATCGTCGAAGGTGCTGCTGCGCTTCGCCATCCCCGATGGGCGCCGTGCCGCCGACGACGACGCCGACGACGAGACGAGGGCCTGATGCCGGTCACCTACCCGCCGATGATCATGATGGGTGCGCAGGGCACGGGGAAGTCGACGATCGGCGCCGCGCTCGCCGCACGCCTCAACGTCGCGTTCGTCGACGGCGACGACCTGCACCCCGCCGCGAACAAGGCGAAGATGGCCGCGGGCACGCCGCTCACCGACGAGGATCGCGTGCCGTGGCTCAAGGCCATCGGCCAGCGCATCGCCGACGAGCAGGCCGCGGGCCGCATCGTCATCGTCGCGTGCTCGGCGCTCAAGCGCTGGTACCGCGAGCTGCTGCGCTCGTCGGCACCTGACCTCCTGTTCGTGCACCTCGTGGGCGGGCGCGCGCTCCTCGAGCAGCGCCTCGCGGGCCGCGACCACGAGTACATGCCCACGACGCTGCTGCAGAGCCAGCTCGAGACCCTCGAGCCGCTCGCGGAGTGGGAGCACGGCGTCGACGTCGACATCGCCTCGACGCCCGCCGAGATCGTCGACGAGCTGCAGCGGCTGCTGCAGCGTCGAGCCCGCACCGCCTAGCGACCCCGCCCGGCTCCCGCACGACCCCACCACCCCGCACGACCGAGCACGACACGAGACGAGGACACGATGGAAGACCTGGTGCTGCAATGGGACCTCGGCACGGCGGGGCTGCTGCTGCTCGCCGCCGGCGCCGTCGCGTTCCTGCTCGTGCTCATCATGGCGCTCAAGGTGCATGCCTTCCTCGCGCTCATGCTCACGAGCATCCTCACGGCCATCGCGGCGGGCATCCCGTTCTCGCGGCTCGTCGAGGCGCTCGGATTCGGCTTCAACTCGACGCTCGGCACCGTCATGCTGCTCGTCGCGCTCGGCGCGATGCTCGGGCGCATGATCGAGGCGTCGGGCGGCGCGAAGGTGCTGTCGGATGCGATGATCGCCCGGTTCGGCGAGCATCGGGCGGGCCTCGCGCTCTCGGTCGCGAGCCTCCTCATGGGCTTCCCGATCTTCTTCGACGCGGGCCTCGTCGTCATGATGCCGATCATCTACGCCGTCGCCCGCCGCGTCGGCGGCTCGTTCCTCTCGGTGGCCTTCCCCGCGGCGATCGCGTTCTCCGCGATGCACATCTTCGTGCCGCCGCACCCGGGCCCGGTCTCGGCGTCGGCGATCTACGGCGCCGACGTTGGGCTCGTGCTCATCCTCGGCCTCGTCGTCGCGATCCCGGTCTGGTACGTCGCGGGCGTCGTCGTCGGCTCGCGCATCGGCAACCGCCTCGACATCCCCGTGCCGACGATCCTCGAGGGTCGGCGCGACGACGACGACGTCGAGGCGTTCCGCTCGAACCCGTCCGTCGGCCGCATCCTGCTGCTCCTGCTGCTGCCGCTCGTGCTCATCCTGCTGAACACGAGCCTCAACATGGCCGCCTCGGTGCAGCCCGACCCCGACGCCTTCCGCGCCGAGCCGTGGGTCGCCATCCTCCGCTCGCTCGGCGAGACGCCCGTCGCGCTCCTCATCACCGTCTTCGTCTCGATGGCGGTGCTCGGCTGGGGCATGGGCAAGAGCGGCTCGCTCATCGAGAAGATCTCCGACTCGGCGCTCGGCCCCATCTGCTCCGTCGTGCTCGTCACGGGCGCCGGCGGCATGTTCGGCGGCGTCCTGCGCTCGACGGGCATCGGCGACGCCGTCGCCGAGTCGCTCAACGGCATCGGGCTGCCCGCGATCGTCGCGGCGTTCCTCATCGCGCTCATCGTGCGCGTCGCGCAGGGCTCGGCGACGGTCGCCCTCACGACGGCCGCGTCGCTCATGACGGGCGTCGTCGCCGCCGGCGAGTACAACCCGATCGAGATCGCCGCGATCGTGCTCGCGACCGCCGCCGGATCCGTCGGCTTCAGCCACGTCAACGACTCCGGCTTCTGGCTCGTGAGCCGCTTCTTCGGCATGGACATGAAGCAGACCCTGTCGACGTGGACGGTGCTGCAGGGGCTCATGGCCGTGCTGGGCTTCGCCCTGGCGGGCGTCATCTACCTCGTGGGCGGGGCGCTCGGGTAGAGGATGGGCGCATGACCGCGCCCCGCAGCACCATCGCCCTCACGGGCGTCACCGGCACGATCGGCGGCCTCGTGCTCGCCCGCATCGGCGAGCTCGAGCCCGTCGTCGTCGTGCGCGACGCGTCGCGCGCACCGTCGGGGTTCGAGGCGCGCGTCGCCGAGCACGGCGACGCCGACGCGTGCCGTGCGGCGTTCGCGGGCGTCGACGCGCTCCTGCTCGTGTCGGCGTCCGAGTCGCCGACGCGTCGCCGCGAGCATGCGACCGCCATCGCTGCCGCGGCGGCCGCTGGCGTGCGCCACGTCGTCTACACGTCGTTCCAGGGCGCGGCGGCCGACGCGACGTTCACGCTCGGTCGCGACCACCACGCCGCCGAGGAGGCGCTGCGCGCGTCCGGCATGGCGTGGACGTTCCTTCGCGACAGCCTGTACCAGGAGTCGCTCGTGCGGTTCGCCGACGCCGAGGGGGTCATCCGCGGGCCGGCGGGCGACGGCCGGCTCGCCGTCGTCTCGCGCGTCGACGTCGCCGACGTCGCCGCCGCGGTGCTGCGCGACCCCGACGCGCACGCCGGCGCGACGTACACGCTCACCGGTCCCGACGCCCCGACGATCACCGAGGCCGTCGCGCGGGCCTCGGCAGCCTCGGGGGCGTCGCTGCGCTTCGAGGACGAGACCATCGAGTCGGCCTACGCCTGGCGCCGCGCGCAGTGGGGCGCGGAGCAGTGGCAGCTCGACGCATGGGTGTCGACGTACACCGCGATCGCCGACGGCTCGCTCGCCGAGACGACGGACGACGTCGAGCGCATCACGGGCAGGCGA
The DNA here is from genome assembly GCF_039531815.1 of Agrococcus versicolor. Classification (NCBI taxonomy): domain Bacteria; kingdom Bacillati; phylum Actinomycetota; class Actinomycetes; order Micrococcales; family Microbacteriaceae; genus Agrococcus; species Agrococcus versicolor. The sequence continues at coordinate 176,173 of NZ_BAAAQT010000005.1, forward strand.
GCCCGCTCGATCGAGGAGACGCTCTCGCCCCTGCTAGGCTGACCCGTCGAGACCTCGGCGAGGGGCGCCCACGCGCCCGTGATCGACGTGGCGGTGAGCCTGTGGCTCGCTCCCGCGCGCAACGCCGAGGGCAGACGACCACCCGGGCCGACAGGCCCCGACAGGGAGCATCACCATGAGCAAGGACGACAACACGCTCGTCACCGAGATCCGCACCGAGTTCGGCAAGGGTGCGGCCCGCCGTCTCCGTGCCATCGGCAAGATCCCCGCCGTCCTCTACGGGCACGGCACCGAGCCGCGGCACCTCGCGCTCGACGGCCACGCCGTCTTCCTCCTCGTGCGCAAGGCCAACGCCGTGCTCGACCTCCAGATCGAGGGCAGCTCGCAGCTCGCGCTCGTCAAGGACATCCAGCGCAACCCCGTCCTCCAGGGCATCCCCGCGCTCGAGCACCTCGACCTCATCGTCGTGCGCCGCGGCGAGAAGGTCCAGGTCGACGTGCCCGTGCACGTCGAGGGCGAGTCGGCTCCCGGCACCATCGCGAACCTCGAGAACACGACGCTCCTGCTCGAGGTCGAGGCGCTCCACATCCCCGAGAACGTCGTCGTGTCGATCGAGGACCTCGAGGAGGGTGCGCAGATCCTCGCATCCGACGTCACGCTGCCCTCGGGCGCCGTGCTCGTCACCGACCCCGAGACGCTCGTCGTCGGCATCGCGACGCCTCCGGCGCCCGTGCTCGAGGACGAGGACGCCGTCGCCGAGGGCGACGAGACCGTCGAGGACGCCGAGGGCGACGACGAGTCCAGCGACGACGACGAGTAGTCGCACGCGCAGCACATGAGCGACGCGTGGCTGGTGGTCGGGCTCGGGAACCCCGGGCCCGACTACCAGCGCACCCGCCACAACGTCGGCGTCGACGTGCTCGACGAGCTCGGCTCGCGCGCGGGCGTCACGCGCTCCCGGCACCGCAAGGCGGCCGCGAGCGTCGGCGAGCGCCGCATCGTCGGCGGCCCGAAGGTCGTGCTGGCCTTCCCCGAGACGTACATGAACCGCTCGGGCGGCCCCGTCGCCTCGCTCATGGACTACTACGGCGTGCCGATCGAGCAGGTCGTCGTCATCCACGACGAGCTCGACCTGCCGTTCGGCGCGGTGCGGCTCAAGCGCGGCGGGGGAGCGGGCGGCCACAACGGCCTGCGCGACGTCATCGCGGCGCGCGGCGCCGACTTCATCCGGGTCCGGGTCGGCATCGGCCGCCCGCCCGGCAGGCAGGATCCGGCCGACTTCGTGCTCAAGCGCTTCGCGAGCGTCGAGCAGGCCGAGCTGCCGTTCATGATCGACACGGCGGCCGACGCCGTGGAGCACGTGCTGCGCGACGGCCTCCTGCCGGCGCAGCAGGCGCTGCATGCGCCCTGATCGGCGGGCCGCGACCGTCGAGCGGCGACGCCGCGCATGCCATCGACGGCTACCATGGACCGTCGACGAGGAGGGTGTCCGGATGCGTCTTCGACAGCGTGCGCTGCGCGGCCTTGCCGCGGGCGCTGCGGCGACCTCGCTCATGCTCGTCCTCGCGGGCTGCGTGGGCGGTGCGGAGGACGACGGTCCGACCGGACCGAACGGCTACGACCTCGGCGGCACGATCGGCGAGGTGAACGCCTGGGTCGACGTGAGCGAGACGACGAGCGCGCTCGACGTCATCCTCGAGCGCTCGGGCGAGTCGCAGCCGGTCGGGGTGTGCCTCGGATCGGGCGGCACCGTGTGCGTGCTCGGCGACGTCGCGACCGAGCCGTACGTCGTCTTCATGGGCCCCGCGGGCGAGAACGTCGCGACGATCACCTGGTACGGCGCGCCGATCGAGATGACGCGGCTCGAGGGCGTGCCGCTCGAGCTCAACCAGGTGTTCGTGGCCGTGCCGCCGCCGGGCGACCCCGCCGCGATCTCGTACTCGTTCTCGGTCGCCGACGCCTCGGGCGCCGTGATCTACACGCAGTGAGCCTCGCGCCGCTGCTCGCCGTCCTCGAGGAGACGGCGCTCGCCGACGCCCGTCGCCGCATCGCGGTCGGGGGGTCGTTCACCGTCGCGGAGGGCATGCGCTCGCCGCTCCTCGCCGCGATCGCGTCGACCGACCGGCCGCTGCTCGTCGTCACGTCGACGAAGCGCGAGGCCGACGCGCTCGTCGCCGAGCTCGGCGCATGGCTGCCGACGGCGACGGTCGTCGGCTTCCCCGCGTGGGAGACGCTGCCGCACGAGCGGCTGAGCCCGAGCCCCGAGACCGTCGGACAGCGGTGGCGGGCGCTGCGCGACGTGCGGATGCGCCCGGCGGGCACGCCGGCGATCATCGTCGCGTCGGCGCGCGCGGCCCTCCAGCCGACGCCCATCGGCCTCGGCGACGCCGACGCGATCGCGCTCGCGACGGGCCAGCGCGGCGTCGACCTCGCCGCGCTGACGCGCTCGCTCGTCGCGCACGCCTACCAGCGGGTCGACATGGTGACGCGTCGCGGCGAGTTCGCCGTGCGCGGCGGCATCCTCGACGTCTTCAGCCCTGCCGAGGAGCATCCGCTGCGCGTCGACCTCTTCGGCGACGAGATAGAGCAGCTGCGGTGGTTCCGCGTCGCCGACCAGCGGTCGGACCCCGAGGTCGTGCCGTCGATCGAGCTGCCGCCGGCGCGCGAGCTGCTCCTCACCGACGACGTGCGCCAGCGCGCCGCCGAGCTGCAGCACGAGATGCCGGCGATGGAGGGCATGCTCGAGAAGGTCGCGAACGGCATCGTCGTCGAGGGCATGGAGTCGCTCGCGCCGCTCCTGCTGCCGCGGCTCGTGCCGTTGACGCATCACCTGCCCGAGGCGGCCGTCGCGGTCGTCGGCCCCGAGCGCGTCCGCGACCGCGTCGCGATCCTCGACGACACGAACCGCGAGTTCCTCGAGGCGGCGTGGGCCGCGGCGGCGGCGGGCGCGCAGGTGCCCGTCGACCTCGCCGCCGGCGGCTTCCTCGACCTCGACGAGCTGCGTGCCGCAGCCGACGGCCCCTGGTACGCGCTGTCGGCGTTCGGCACCGACCTGACGCCCGACGGCTCCGAGCTCGTGCCGAGCATCCCGAACCCCATCGGCCAGGGCGCGGAGGCCGCGGTCGACGCCGTCGTCGCGCTCGCGCGCGACGGCTGGCGCGTCGTCGTCACGGTCGCGGGCCACGGCACGGGCGAGCGGGCGGCGTCGGTGCTCGCCGAGCGCGGCGTCGCCGCACGGCAGGCCGACGCGCTGCCCGCGACGCTCGAGGCGGGCGTCGTGCACGTCGCGCGCGCCTCCGTCGAGCACGGATTCCGCGTGCAGGACGCCCGCATCGCCCTCGTGAGCGAGGCGGAGCTCTTCGGCCGGGCCGTCGGCGTCGACGCCCGCTCGCCGCGCAGGCTCGCGACGCGTCGCGGCACGGTCGTCGACCCGCTGCAGCTGAAGCCCGGCGACCTCGTGGTGCACGAGACGCACGGCATCGGCCGCTTCGTCGAGCTCATGCAGCGCACGGTGTCGTCCGGCGGCCGCAACCCGACGCAGACGGTGCGCGAGTACCTCGTGCTCGAGTACGCCCCGTCGAAGCGGGGGCAGGCGGGCGATCGGCTCTCGATCCCCACCGACCAGCTCGACCAGCTCTCGCGCTACGTCGGCGGCGAGAGCCCGACGCTGTCGCGCATGGGCGGCAGCGAGTGGCAGGCGGCGAAGTCGAAGGCGCGCAAGGCCGTGCGCGACATCGCGGTCGAGCTCGTGCGGCTGTACGCGGCGCGCATGGCCTCGCGCGGCCACGCCTTCGGCCCCGACACCCCGTGGCAGCACGAGCTCGAGGACGCGTTCCCGTACGCCGAGACCCCCGACCAGCTCACGACGATCGACGAGGTCAAGCGCGACATGGAGCGCGAGGTGCCCATGGATCGGCTGCTCTCGGGCGACGTCGGGTTCGGCAAGACCGAGGTCGCGGTGCGCGCGGCGTTCAAGGCCATCCAGGACGGCAAGCAGGTCGCGATGCTCGTGCCGACGACGCTGCTCGTGCGTCAGCACCACGAGACGTTCGCCGCGCGCTTCGCGGGCTTCCCCGTGCAGGTCGCCGCCCTCAGCCGCTTCCAGTCGGCCGCCGACGCGAAGGCGACGCGGCAGGGCCTCGCCGACGGCACGGTCGACATGGTGATCGGCACGCACCGCATCCTCACCGAGGGGGCGGGCTTCAAGGACCTCGGCCTCGTCATCATCGACGAGGAGCAGCGCTTCGGCGTCGAGCACAAGGATGCGCTCAAGCAGATGAAGACGAACGTCGACGTGCTGTCGATGTCGGCGACGCCCATCCCGCGCACCCTCGAGATGGCCGTGACGGGCATCCGCGAGATGTCGACGCTCGCGACGGCGCCCGAGGCGCGGCATCCGATCCTCACGTACGTCGGCGCGTACTCCGACCAGCAGGTGGCGGCCGCGGTGCGCCGCGAGCTGCTGCGCGAGGGCCAGGTGTTCTTCGTGCACAACCGCGTCTCGTCGATCGCCCGCACCGCCGCGCACCTCGCGGAGCTCGTGCCCGAGGCGCGCATCGCCGTCGCCCACGGCAAGATGAACGAGCATCAGCTCGAGCAGGTCATCGTCGACTTCTGGGAGCGCCGCTTCGACGTGCTCGTGTCGACGACGATCGTCGAGACGGGCCTCGACATCCCCAACGCGAACACGCTCATCGTCGACCGCGCCGAGCGCTACGGCCTCAGCCAGCTGCATCAGCTGCGCGGCCGCGTCGGCCGTGGGCGCGAGCGCGCGTACGCGTACTTCCTCTACGACGCCGAGACGCCGCTGTCCGAGACGGCGCACGACCGCCTCGAGACGATCGCGGTGCACAACGAGCTCGGCGCCGGCATGCAGGTCGCGATGAAGGACCTCGAGATCCGCGGCGCAGGCAACCTGCTCGGCGGCGAGCAGTCGGGCCACATCGCGGGCGTCGGCTTCGACCTGTACCTGCGGATGGTGGGTGAGGCGGTCTCCGCCTTCCGCGGCGACGCGGAGGACGTGCCGCGCGAGCTGCGGCTCGAGCTGCCCGTCGACGCCGTCATCCCGGAGTCGTACCTCGACGCCGAGCGCCTGCGACTCGAGGCGTACCAGAAGCTCTCCGCCGCGGCGTCGTCGCCGTCGGACACCGCGATCGACATGGTCGCCGACGAGCTGCACGACCGCTACGGCCCGCCGCCGCAGCAGGTCGTGACGCTGCTGGCGATGGCGCGCCTGCGCCGTCAGGCGATGCAGGCGCGGCTGTCGGAGGTCATCACGGTCGGTCCCAACATGCGCATCGGACCCGCCGACCTGTCGGAGTCGCTGCAGCTGCGCATGCGGCGCATGTACCCGGCGGCCAAGTGGAACCAGCAGGCGCGCACGCTGCTCGTGCCGAGCCCGACCGCGGGCGGCGGACGCCTCGCGGGCACGCAGGCGGAGCCGCTGCCCGACGCCGAGCTCATCGCCTGGGTGTCGCAGCTGCTGACGGCGCTGTTCCCGCCGCCACCGCCGAAGGACGCCGTGCGCCTCGACGCCGAGGGTCGACCGATCGACGACGGCGGCGCGGCGTGAGCGGCTCGGGCGACGCCGTCGGCCGTGACCGCGCACGCGATGCCGACGGCCTCGACGGCCCCGATGGCCTCGACGGCCCCGATGGCCTCGACGGCCTCGAGGACCTCGTCGCGGTCGTCGCGCGCCTGCGCAGGTCCGGCGGCTGCCCGTGGGATGCCGAGCAGACGCACGAGAGCCTCGTCACGTACCTCGTCGAGGAGGTCTACGAGCTCGTCGACGCGATCGAGTCGGGCGACGTCGCCGGTATGCGCGAGGAGCTCGGCGACGTGCTCTACCAGGTGCTGTTCCACGCCGACATCGCGGCGGTCGAGGAGGGCTTCGACATCGCCGACGTCGCGCGCGATGCGGCGGCGAAGATGCGGTCGCGGCATCCGCACGTCTTCGGCGACGCGCAGGTGTCGAGCGTCGACGACGTCGTCGCCTCCTGGGATGCGCTGAAGCGGGCCGAGAAGTCGGAGCGCACGAGCGCGCTCGACGGCATCCCGCCGGGGCTGCCCGCGCTCGCGCTCGCGCAGAAGACGCTGCATCGTGCCCGGAAGGGCGGGCTCGTCGCACCGGTGGAGGCGGACGGGTCGGCGCCGGCGACGGAGGCCGAGCTCGGTGCGGCGCTGCTGGCGATCGTCGAGCAGGCGGGTGCGCACGGCCTCGACGCCGAGCGGGCGCTGCGCGTCGCGGTGCGCGAGCGCGACGCCGCGCTGCGGGCGGGGGAGCCTGCGCTCGGCGCCGCGTCGGCGGAGGGTGCGGCCGACTGACGGCGGGCCGGCTGCGTGGGTGGCTGTCGGTCCGGCTCCTGCCCGGCCGGTTGCCTGCCTGCCTGGCCGGCAGTCCCGCTGTCTGCCTGGCCGGCTGACGATCCGGCGCCTGCGCAGGTGGGCTCGCTAGCCTGGGCGGGCCGACGGGAGGCGTGCGTGGTGTGGATCGAGCTGGTGGTCGCCGTCGTCGGCGGCGGCGTGCTGGGCGGCCTGCTCATCGCGGGGCGATCGGTCGCGCCGGGTGCCACGTGGGTCGTCGGATGGGTCGCGCTCGCCGGGCTCGGCGTCGCCAGCGCCGTCGTCGTGGCGATCGAGCCGTGGATCACCGTGTCGGTCGGCCTCGCGGTGGCCGTGGCGGTCGTCGCCGTCGGGGCGCCGTGGGCGGCGGGTCGTGCCGATCCGAACCTGCGCGCCCTCCCGTACTGGACACGTCTGCGCGCCGACGCCCGCCTCCGTGCCGACACCGTGCGCCGCGATGCCCGCGATGCGCAGGACGTCGCGCCGCAGCGCGACCTGTCGACGCCCGACGCCGGCCGGCAGGCCGAGGGCGTGCGTCGCGACGACCGCGGTCCGGAGGACGCGGCGCCGCAGCGCGACGCGTCGACGCCCGACGCCGGCCCGTAGGCGGTCGACAACCCGTCGGGCGCGCTGGCGCGGAGCCGTGCAGCGCCGCGACGCTGCCGGTGACCGAAGCGCAGCCCTGTCGAGCGGCAGTGACTTCCATGCAGCAGGCTGCGCTCCCACGGCAGGCAGGTTCGTTCGGGCAGCGGGCTGGTCCGGCGCAGCAGCGTCGGTCGTCGGGCGGCCATCCGCCGCGGGTCGTCGATCGGCGATCCGTCTCTCGCACGGAGGCGCGCGGCGGTCACGCGCTCGATGGTGCGCGGGTGCGCGGCCTGCGAGCGTGCGCGGTCGTGATGCTCCATCGCGTCCTCGTGCCGGGTGCGATCGCGAGCGCGCCGCGGTGCACCTCGGTGTGATGGTGACGGCAGAGCAGGATGCCGTTGTCGACGTCGGTGGCGCCGTCGTCGGCCCACCTTGTGACGTGGTGCGTCTCGCACCAGCCGGCGGGTGCGGTGCAGCCCGGAGCTCGGCAGTGGCGGTCGCGAGCGATGATCGCTCGGCGTTGGCTCCGAGAGAAGAGCCGTCGTCTGCGTCCGAGCCGCAGCGGCTCCGCGTGCTCGCCCTGCACGACGGGCTGGACGAAGCCGTCGCAGAGGATGCGGGCGGCGACCGCGATGGGCACGGGATCGCCGGAGCGCTCGAGCCGCGGCACGTCGGCGATCCCATCGCGCCTGCCATGGAGCGCCTCCCGCGAGACCGTGACGACGAGCACGGGTGCCTCGCCGCCGACGCGTGGCGCCCGCGTCTCGGCATGCCTGCCGACGATCGCGACGAGCGCGTCGATGCGGCGCTGGTCGCGGCTCCGATCGTCGACGGCAGGCGCGTCCGCGCTGGTCCTGTCCGCGTCGATCGCGTCGGTGCTGCTGGTCTCGTCCGCGCTCGGCTGGTCCGCGGCGGCGTCGCCCGCGGTGGTGCGGCCGGGGAGCGCGTGGTCGGTGTCGGTGTCGGTGTCGTGGAGCGTGCTCGTGTCGTCGAGACGGCCGATGGCCGCCACCTCGCCCTCGCTCGGCGCATCGCCCACGTCCTCGAACGACGGTCGTCGCGGGCCGACGTGCGCGTCGAGCGCCGCCTCGAGGATCTCGCCCTGCTCGGTGGTGCAGAGGAACCTGCCCGCGACGAGCCCGTCGGCCCGTCGCCGCAGCGTCAGGAAGCGCGCGGCGAGCTGCGCCTCGTGACGGGGCTCGGCGCCGTCGGGGTCGAGGTAGGCGAGGCAGGCGCGGGCGAGCGCTGCGAGCGTCTCGGGCACGGCGGGCGCGTCGTCGTGCGCGGCGGTGCCGCAGCCAGCGGCGACGAGGAACGCCTCGGCCTGGTCGACGGCGTCGACCGGGGCGCGGCCGTCCGCGGCGTCGAGCCCCGCGACGATCGCGTCGGCCTGCGCGACGGAGAGCCATCCGGGAGCGAGCGCGGCCGCCACGTGCGGATGCTGGACGGGCAGCGGGGCGCCGGTGAGCGTGACGCGCGCTCGCGTCGCCTCCGCGACGACGCACAGCCGTCGGGCCTCGTGCAGCCGCAGCCCCACGCGATGCTGCAGCAGCTGCGCCAGCGTCGCGTGGCCGCTCCTGCGTACGAGCGAGGCGTCGGCGGGCAGCCCGTCGGAACGGGCTGCGACCTCGCCGGCGGCCCGCACGAGCGCCGCGTCGAGCACGCGACGCCGCGCGCCGAGCTCGTCGAGTGCGACGAGCAGCTCGTCGTCGGTGAGCGACGCGCACGCGACGGATCCCTCGAGGAGCGCGTCGACCACCGCCGTCTCGACCACCGCCTGATCGCGCATCGCTCACCGCCCCTCGTTGACCTCCAGGATACCGCGTGTTCGAACATACGTTCGAAGAAGGCGCGACCTGTGGACAACGGACCACGGGCTCGTCACGAGCCCTCGGACGGGCTCGTCGAGCACGCACGTGCGGCGCGCACGTCGAGTGCGCGCGCCGAGCACGCACGCGCGACGCGCGCGACGAACCGGCCCGCCGAATCCGCGCCGAAGCGCACCGTCGCGTGCGCAGAGGAGTCGACCCGTCGCAGAGCCGTGGATCTGGCGGCGCGTGGTCATGCTCTACGGCGCCGGCCGGGGCCCGCGAACCGTGGTCGTCGGCCGAAGGTCGATCCTCACCTGCCGTGACCGACCGATCGTGACCGACCGATCGTGACCGACCGATCGTGACCGACGTGCCGTCCCAGGCCCACCGTCCCAGGCCCACCGTCACGGGCCTGCCGTCACGGGCTTGCCATCACGGGCCTGGCGTCACGGGCCTGCCGTCACGGGTCTGACGTCACCGGCCTGCCGTCACCGGCCACCCGTCACCGGCCTGCCGTCACCGGCCACCCGTCACCGGCCCGCCGCCACCGGCGACCCGCCACCGAGCATCGAGCACCCTTCGCGCGCGACGACCCTCAGCCCGCTCGCACCCGATCGATCCGCGCGGCCGGCCGCGTCGCCCCGTCGCGCGGCCGCCACCGGATCCGGCCGACGACGGCGACGAGCGCGATGCCGACGACGAACGCGAGCAGCACCTGACCCGTCGGCGCGACGAGACCTGCGATGCCGCCGTGCACGGCGGGATCGAGGAACGGGTAGGGGATCCATCCGTCGCCGAGGCCGCCGCGGATCCACGAGCCCGCGAGGTACGCGATGGGGTAGAGCATCCAGGCGGCGATGCAGCGGCCGACGCGCAGCGGCCTGGAGGTGGGCACGAGCAGCCAGTCGATCGCCATGAGCACGGGGATGAGGCGGTGCTGCGCGAAGCTCGGGTAGGCGACGTCGAAGCCGAGCGCCTCGGCGGGGGAGGCGAGCAGCACGGCCCACACGAGGCCCGTGAGCACGATGTACGCCGTCGTCGCGCCGCGCAGGGCGTCGAACCATGCGGGCCGTCCGTCCGGACGCAGCAGCATCGTGGCGACGACGACGAGCACGAGCAGGTTCGACTGCACCGTGAAGTAGCCGAGATGCTCGCTGAGCCGGTCGCCCTGCCCGGCGACGGTCACGAGGTTCCACACCTCGGCGAAGACGCCGGCGAGCAGCACGGTCGTGCGCAGGGCCAGCACGGGCACGGAGCGGTCGGTCAACGACCAGGGCGACGTCACGCGCTCATCGTGGCACGGGCGCGGCCTCGCGCCGCGCTGCGGGCGGCGACGCGCCGAGCGCGGCCGCCTGGTCCTCCGGCGGCACCGCGGGCCCCGCGTCGCGCAGGCGCACGCGCCTCGCCGGCCCTGCGCCGCGCGGGCCGAGCAGCGCGACGAGCACGACGAGCCCCATGAGGATGCCGAGCACGCCCGTCGTCTGCACGGCGACGCCGAGCCAGCCGTCGGCGGCGACCGGGTTGAGGAAGGGGTAGAGCCACGCGCCGATCTGGTTCGCGACGATCAGCGCGACGACGGCGTACACGGCGGGGTAGATGAGCCACGTCCAGGAGCGGCGGCGGCGCACGCTCGTGCGACCGGGCGTCAGCGCCCAGTCGAGCACCATGACGAACGGCACGAGCTGGTGCTGCACGATGCTCTGGAACGGCTCGGTCGGGTCGAGGAACGAGCCCGGCTCGAGCACGGTGACGTAGGTGACCCCGGCGAGCAGCACCCACGTCGTCGTCGCGCCGCGCAGCCAGTCGAACCACGCGGGGCGGTGCGTCGCCGGCTGCGCGACCATCCAGATCGCGACGAGCCCCGAGAGCACCGCGGCCTGCGTCGTGAAGTACGAGAAGTGCACGACGAGCGACGCCCCGAGGTCGAGCAGCACGCCGACGCGTCGCGCCTCGGCCGCCACGACCATGCCCACGATCGTGAGACGCAGCAGCTGCGACGCGACGCCGTGGTCGCGAAGCAGCGGTCTGCGGAGGCGGAGGGCCATCGCTCCATCCTGCCGAACTCGCGGCGCGTCCGCGGACGCCGGGCGGCGCGCGCGGGATGCGAGAGGATGGGGCACGTGGCATCCCAGGTGAACCCTCCCCGCGGCATGCGCGACATGCTGCCCGCCGAGCACCGGCGCCGTGCGCACGTCGCCGGCATCATCCGCGACGCGTTCTCGGACCATGGCTTCGAGGAGATCGAGACGCCCGTCGTCGAGCTCGCCGAGCGCCTGCACGCGGGCCTCGGCGGCGACAACGAGAAGCTCGCGTTCGGCATCCAGCGCCGCGGCCTCACGGTCGACGACCTCCGCGCGGCTGCCTCGCCCGCCGAGCTCGCCGACCTCGGGCTGCGCTTCGACCTCACGGTGCCGCTCGCGCGCTACTACGCGACGAACCGGGCCGAGCTGCCCTCGGTCGTGCGCACGATCCAGATCGCGCCGGTCTGGCGCGCCGAGCGCCCGCAGGCGGGCCGCTACCGCCAGTTCGTGCAGTGCGACATCGACGTCGTCGGCGAGCCCGGCATCCAGGCGGAGCTCGAGCTCGTCGCCGCGACGGGCGACGCGCTGGCCCGCCTCGGCCTCGGCGACGCGTTCCTGCGCGTCAACGACCGCCGCATCCTCCACGCGATGCTCGAGGCCGCAGGCGTGCCCGACGCGGCGCGCGAGGGCGCGCTCATCACGATCGACAAGCTCGACAAGATCGGCCGCGACGGCGTCGCGGGCGAGCTCGACGCGGCAGGGATCGACGGCGCGGCCGTGCTCGCGCGCATCGACGCCGTGGCGGCGGGGGACTGGTCCTCGCTGCCCGACGAGGCGACCGAGGCCCTGCGCACGCTGCTCGCCGTCGATGCCGCCGACCTCGGCGTGCGGCTCGAGCTCGACCCGTCGCTCGTGCGCGGCATGGGCTACTACACGGGCGTCATCATGGAGATCGCGCACCCGGCGGTGCCGTACTCGATCGGCGGCGGCGGCCGCTACGACGGGATGGTCGGCCGGTTCCTCGGCACCGACGTGCCCGCCGCGGGCATCTCGTTCGGCTTCGAGCGGCTCATCGACCTCGTCGACGTCGTCGCCGACGAGGGCGCCGAGACCGTCGGCATCCTCCACGACCGCGACCTGCCGCCGGCGACGCTCGTCGCCGTGAAGCGCCGCGTCGTCGCATCGGGTCGCGCCGTGCGCGTCGCGCGCCGCACGAAGAACGTCGCGCGCGTGCTCGACGGCCTCGCGGCCTCCGGCGCGACGCACATGCTCGCGCTGCGGGCCGACGCCGATCCCGCCGGCGACCTCGACGTGCAGCCGCTGCGCGCGCCCGAGTCGACGACGCTGCGCACGCCCGAGTCGACGACGCTGCGCGCCTCCGAGTCGACGACGTAGGCTCGATCCCGCATGACGCGCGCCCTGGCGCGCGTCGACGCGAGAGAGACCACCACCCCCCAAGCAAGGAGTCCACGTGGCATCCATCGACGCACTGCTCGCCCGCGAGATCCTCGACTCGCGCGGCAACCCGACCGTCGAGGTCGAGGTGCTGCTCTCCGACGGCGCCGTCGGCCGCGCCGCCGTCCCCTCCGGCGCCTCCACGGGTGCGTTCGAGGCCTACGAGCTGCGCGACGGCGACGCCGAGCGCTACATGGGCAAGGGCGTCGAGCAGGCCGTCGCCGCCGTCAACGAGGAGATCGCGGACGCCGTCGAGGGCCTCGCCGCCGACGACCAGCGCATCGTCGACCAGACGCTCATCGAGCTCGACGGCACCGACAACAAGTCGCGCCTGGGCGCCAACGCCATCCTCGGCGTCTCGCTCGCCGTCGCGAAGGCCGCCGCCGACTCGTCGGCCCTGCCGCTCTTCCGCTACCTCGGCGGCCCGAACGGCCACGTGCTGCCCGTGCCGATGATGAACGTCATCAACGGCGGCGCGCACGCCGACACCGGCGTCGACATCCAGGAGTTCATGGTCCTGCCGATCGGCGCGCCCACGTACCGCGAGGGCCTGCGCTGGGGCACCGAGGTCTACCACACGCTCAAGAAGGTGCTCGGCGAGCAGGGCCTGTCGACGGGCCTCGGCGACGAGGGCGGCTTCGCCCCCGACCTCGCGAGCGGCCGCGCAGCGCTCGAGCTGCTCGTGCAGGCGATCGAGAAGGCCGGCTTCACGCCCGGCACCGACATCGCGCTCGGCCTCGACGTCGCCGCGAGCGAGTTCTTCCGCGACGGCGCGTACCACTTCGAGGGCAAGGCTCGCACGAGCGCCGAGATGGCCGAGTACTACGTCGACCTCGTCGACTCCTTCCCGCTCATCACCGTCGAGGACCCGCTCGACGAGGCCGACTGGGACGGCTGGGCGGCCATCACCGAGCAGCTCGGCGGCAAGGTCCAGCTCGTCGGCGACGACCTGTTCGTCACGAACCCCGAGCGCCTCTCGGAGGGCATCGCGAAGGGCGCCGCGAACGCCCTGCTCGTGAAGGTCAACCAGATCGGCACGCTCACCGAGACGTTCGACGCCGTGCGCATCGCCTCGATGGCCGGCTACGCGTCGGTGCTCTCGCACCGCTCGGGCGAGACCGAGGACACGACGATCGCCGACATCGCGGTCGCCCTCAACGTCGGCCAGATCAAGACGGGCGCCCCGGCCCGCAGCGACCGCGTCGCGAAGTACAACCAGCTCCTGCGCATCGAGGAGGACCTCGCCGAGGCCGCCGTGTACGCAGGCGCGGCCGCCTTCCCGCGCTTCCGCGGCTGAGCGGCACCCGCGGCGTAGCCTGACCTCCATGGACGACCGGCCCGGCGGCATCCGCGGCCTCGGCCGTGCCCTCGCCTCCACGGCGAGCGCGCGCGCCGAGCGCCGCGGCGCCGAGCCGCGCCGTGCGGCCGACGCGCAGGTCGGGCGGCTGCGCGTGTCGTGGACGCTGCTCGTCGTCGCGGGCCTCGTCGTCGTGGGCGCGTTCACGCTCGCGCCGTCGGTCGGCCTGCTGCTCGAGCAGCGGCGCACGATCGCCGACCTGCAGGCGCAGGTCGCGCAGCAGGAGCAGAGCGTCGACGACCTCGGCGACGAGGTCGCGCAGTGGGACGATCCCGCGTACATCGAGGCGCAGGCGCGCGACCGCCTCTTCTACGTCTACCCGGGCGAGACGGCGTACGTCGTCATCGACGATCGCGGGCCGGCGGAGTCCGCCGAGGACGCGCAGGCCTTCACGACCGACCTCGTCGGCTCCGAGGGCGACTGGGTGCAGGCGGGCATCGCCTCCGTCGTCCTCGCGGGCCTCACGGAGGCGGATGCCGACACGCTCGGCGCGGGCACGCCGCTCGAGCCGCGCTGAGCCCCACCCACCCCACCCATCCCATCCAGGAGCACCGCAGTGATCGAGCACGCCACCGACGCCGACATCGCCACGATGACGGCGCAGCTCGGCCGTCCCGTGCGCGACGTCGTCGGCGTCTCGGCGCGCTGCGGCTGCGGCGCGCCCGCCGTCGTGGCGACGCGACCGCGGCTCGCGAACGGCACCCCGTTCCCGACGTTCCACTACCTCACGCATCCCGACGCGACCGTGGCGGCGTCGCGCCTCGAGGCATCGGGCGTCATGGGCGAGCTGCAGGCGCGCCTCGACGAGCCGGAGGTCGCGGCCGCGTACCTGCGCGCGCACGAGGCGTACCTCGCCGAGCGCGCCGAGCACGGCGAGGTGCCCGAGATCGACGGCATCAGCGCCGGCGGCATGCCGACGCGCGTGAAGTGCCTCCACGCCCTCGTCGCGCACAGCCTCGCGGCAGGTCCGGGCGTGAACCCCATCGGCGACGCGGCGCTCGCGCTCGGCGACTGGCAGCCGGAGACGTGCACGTGCAGCAGGCCCGCCGCCGACGGCGAGGACGAGGCCCGATCGCCCGCGTCCCGGGGCGACGTCGAGCAGGAGTAGCATCGTGGGTGCTGTCGCACACCCCCACAGAGCAGAGAGCCATTCCACTGTGACCACTCGCATCCTCATCGTCGGCGGTGGCTACGCCGGCTTCTACACCGCACGCGGCCTCGAGAAGATCCTCGGCCGCGGCGAGGCCGAGGTGACCCTCGTCGACCCGCTGCCGTACATGACGTACCAGCCGTTCCTCCCCGAGGTGGCCGCCGGCAACATCGAGGCCCGTCACTCCGTCGTCTCGCTGCGCAAGCACCTCAAGCGCACCGCCGTCGTCACCGCCCGCGTCACCGCGATCGACCACACGGCCAAGGTCGCCACGATCACGCCCGACGACGGCGAGTCCTTCGACCTCGAGTACGACGAGCTCGTGCTCACGGCGGGCTCCGTGTCGCGCACCTTCCCGATCCCGGGCGTCGCCGACGTCGCGATCGGCATGAAGACCATCGAGGAGGCCGCCGCCGTGCGCGACCGCCTCATCTCGAACTTCGCTCGTGCCTCCGTGCTCCCCGAGGGCCCCGAGCGCACGCGCCTCCTCACCGTCACGGTCGTCGGCGGCGGCTTCGCAGGCATCGAGACCTTCGGCGAGCTGCGCGGGCTCGCGACGAGCCTCGTCGAGCTCTACCCGGACGTCGCGATGGAGGACATCCACTTCCACCTCATCGAGGCGATGGGGCGCATCATGCCCGAGGTCAGCCTCGAGACGGCGAAGAAGGTCATCAAGCAGCTCGAGGACCGCGACGCGCACATCCACCTCGACACGCAGCTGAAGTCGGCCGTCGGCGGCCTCGTCGAGCTCTCGACGGGCGAGTCGTTCGAGTCCGACCTCATCATCTGGACGGCCGGCGTCATGGCCAACCCGATGGTGCGCAAGACGGGCCTGCCGCTCGACGACCGCGGTCGCATCACCGCCTCGACGACGCTGCAGGTCGTCGACGGCGACGAGGTCGTGCCGCACGCCTGGACCGCCGGCGACGTCGCGGCCGTGCCCGACGTGTCGAAGACGCCCGGCCCCGGCGGCTTCTGCGTGCCGAACGCGCAGCACGCCGTCCGCCAGGGCAAGCTGCTGCCGCGCAACGTCGTCGCGACGCTCCGCGGCGAGGCGCCGCAGCCGTACATCCACGCCAACCTCGGCGCCGTCGCGGGCCTCGGCGTCGGACACGGCGCCTTCCAGAAGGGCAAGATCGGCTTCACCGGTCCGCTCGCCTGGCTCGCGCACCGCGGCTACCACGGCATGGCCATCCCGATGGTCGAGCGCAAGCTGCGCGTGCTCGGCGGCTGGGTCAACAACGCCGTCCTCGGGCGCGACGACGTCGAGCTCGCGATGCGCGAGACCCCGCGCGACGTGTTCGCCGAGTTCGCGTCGCGGCCGAAGCCCGCGGCCGAGGAGCCCAAGGCCGAGCCGATGGTCGACACGCAGCCCGCCCGCGCCGACGAGCAGCGGCTCGCCGTGGCCGAGTCGGACGAGCTGGCGGACGAGAAGGCTGACACGAAGGCCTGACCGCCCCGTCTCGACCGGCCGGCACCGCGCACGCGGTGCCGGCCGTCGTCGTCTGTCCCGTACCAACTGCTCGGCGTGCGGCGCAACCGCGTCGCGAGCGGAGGTGCCGATCCCGGATCGTGGTCCTTCGAGGACGGGCGCGGGCCCGTCGGAGAGGACCACCACCCATGCAACGCAAGGTCGCCCTGATCCTCGGGATCGTCGTCGGAGCGCTCGGACTCGTCGGACTGCTGCAGGAGGGCCACCTCCTCGGCCTCATGAACGTCGACATCGCGCTCGACGTCACGCGCATCCTGCTGGCCGTCGTCCTGATCGCCGCGTCCTTCCGCGAACGTGCCGCACGCGCGGCGCTGGTGATCGTCGGCGTCCTCTACGTCGGGATGGGCATCATCGCCCTGCCCGACCCGCAGCTGCTCGGCATGCTGCCCTCGGGCTTCACGGGCTTCGACATCGGCTTCCACCTGATCGTCGGCGTGCTCGCGATCGTCATCGGCGCGATCCCGGCACGCTCGCGCCGCACGATCCACCGCGCGTAGCCCCGCACGTTCCGACGCCCCGTCGCCGCACCTCGCGGCGACGGGGCGTCGCTGCGCGCGCCGTCGTCGCGCGCCTCAGCGAGCCCTGGCGACGACGAGCATGATGCGGGCGGCGTCGGTCAGCGGCTCGTCGTGCCACCCGCCGTGCACCGTCTCGACCGCGAACCCCGCACGCGCGAGGTCGCGCTCGAGCTCCGCCCGCGAGCGGAACGTCAGCGCGAGCGTCGTCGTCACGGTCTCCGCGGCGTCGACGAAGCGCGTGCGCGCCGCGAGCCGCACGACGCGACCGTCGGCGCGCTCGACGTCCATCCACTCCACGAGCGGACCGTGCACGCTCTCCCGGCTCGTCTCGCCCTCCGCCGCCCATGCCTCCCAGGCGCGGGCCGCGGGGTTCCGGCTCTCGAACGCGAGGATGCCGCCGCGCCCCATGCGCGCGCGGATGGCACCGAGCGTGCGCGGCCAGTCGGCATCGGGGATGTGCTGGGCGACGTTGCCCGTCATGATGGCGAGGTCGACGGGCTGCATCGGGGCGGCGGAGGCATCACCCTCGACCCACTCGACCTCGTCGCCGCCCGGCCGTGCGCGCGCGAACGCGAGCATCGCCGGCGACGGATCGACGCCGACGATGCTGCGGCCCTCGCGGGCGAGGGTGACGGTCAGGATGCCCGTGCCGCAGCCGACGTCGAGGATCGCGCGCGCCCCGTGGTCGTCCGCGATCTTGCGGTAGCGATCGTGGTCCGGGCCGTCGGGGTTCTCGTCGTCGTACAGGTCGACGATGCGCCGGTCGTAGTCGGTCACGAGAGGCAGCGTAGGGCGCCGCCGCGTGCGGCGCCTACGTGCGCCGCGGACCCGAGCCTCCCTTGCCTCCGTCGTCCCCACCCGGCCCGTCGTCGGGCGTGACGCCCGCCTCCGCCTCCTCGATGAGCGAGAGCGGCGACGTGATGTCCTCGAGGGACCTGCCCGCGGCGCTGACGCCGAAGATGCCGCAGATGACGCCGCCGGCCATCATGACGCACGAGCCGAGCACGTAGCCCCAGAAGAGCGGCTCGCGGTCGGTGCCGTCGCCGATGAGCGAGCCGTACAGCGCCGGCGCCGCGGCGCCGACGAGCTGGCCGATCGAGAAGACGTACGAGATGACCTGGCTGCGCAGCTCGAGCGGGAAGATCTCCGACACCGTCAGGTACGCGGCCGACGCGCCCGCAGAGGCGAAGAAGAACGACGCGCACCAGAAGATCGTGTGGGTCGTGGCGTCGAGGGTGCCCGCCCGGAACAGGAACGCCGACACGAGCAGGATGAGCCCCGCGAGCACGTAGGTGCCGAAGAGCATCCTGCGCCTTCCCCACGTGTCGAAGAGGCGGCCGAGCAGCAGCGCGCCGGCGAGGTTGCCGAGCGCGAAGGCGATGAAGTACTGCGACGCCGTCGCCGGCGGGGTGTCGTAGAAGTTCTCGAGCACGAGCGCGTACGTGAAGAAGATCGCGTTGTAGAGGAACGACTGCGTCACCATCATCGTGACGCCCACGAAGGTACGGCGCGGGTACTCCTTGAAGAGGACCTTCGCGATCGTCAGGAACGGCACGCGCCCGATCTCGCGCACGGTGATCGCCTTCGACGCGTCGACGTCCTCGATCTTCTTGCCCTCGGCTCGGATGCGCTCCTCGATGGCGTCGACGCCGCGCTCGGCCTCCTCCTCGCGCCCGTGCGTCATCTGCCACCGCGAGCTCTCGGGGATGTGCCGGCGGAGGTAGATGAGCGCGAGGCCGAGGATCGGGCCGATGAGGAACGACAGGCGCCATCCGACGTCCTGCGCGAAGAGGTCGGTGTTCAGGAAGACCGAGGAGGCGACGGCACCGAGCGCCGCACCGCCCCAGTACGTGCCGTTGATCGCGATGTCGACGCGGCCGCGGTACTTCGCCGGGATGATCTCGTCGATCGCCGAGTTGATGGCGGCGTACTCGCCGCCGATGCCCGCGCCGGCGACGAAGCGCCACAGGTAGAAGAACCACGGGGCGAAGGACAGGCCGGCGATCGCGGAGCCGACGAGGTAGACCGCGAGCGACACGAGGAAGAGGTTCTTGCGGCCGAGGCGGTCGGCGAGCCTGCCGAAGAACAGGGCGCCGAAGACCTGCCCCAGCAGGTAGAACGTGCCGGCGAGGCCGACCTCGGCGGCGTCCATGCCGAGCGTCTGCGCGTACCCGTTCGCGGCGACGATCTGCACCTCGAGGCCGTCGAGGATCCACGAGAACCCGAGCCCCACCACGATGAGCCAGTGGAATCGCGACCATGGCAGCCGGTCCATGCGTGCCGGCACCAGGGATCGGTGCTCCGTCGGCTTCGTCTGCGTCGCCATCGCCGCGTCCTCTCGTCGTTCCCGGAGACGTTCCTATCGGTCTCCCGTGGATGCTCGAGAGCCATTGACCGGATGCCGAGGAGGGGAGTACGGCGGCGTGCACGACGCGCCGCTAGGGTCGGGGCGTGCTCGACCTCTCCGCCACGCGCGCCGTCGACGCCGCCGCGCACGGCTCGCCGCCCTGGCCCGCGCTCGACGCCGCGACGCGCCATCTCGACGCCCCGCTCGCCGCCGTCTCGCTCCCCGCGCTCGCGGCCAACGCCGCCGACCTCGTGCGGCGTGCGGGCGGCACGCCCATCCGCGTGGCGTCGAAGTCGGTGCGCTGCCGGGCGGTGCTCGACGCCGTCCTCGCGCTGCCGGGCTGGCACGGCATCCTCGCGTACACGCTGCCGGAGGCGCTCTGGCTCGCCGAGACGTGCGACGACATCGTCGTCGGCTACCCGAGCGTCGATCGCACGGCCATCGCGACCCTCGCGGCGTCGGAGGGGCTCGCGGCACGCGTGACCCTCATGGTCGACGACCCCGCGCAGCTCGACCTCGTCGACGCCGTCGCGGCGCCGACCGCCCGCGCGACGATCCGCGTCGCCGTCGAGCTCGACGCCGCCTGGCGCGGGCCGCTCGGCCACGTCGGTCCGCGACGCTCGCCCGTGCACGCCGCCGCCGACCTCGCGTCGCTCGCCCGCGCCGTCGTCGCGAGGCCGGGCTTCTCGCTCGTGGGCGTCATGGCGTACGAGGGGCAGATCGCGGGCGTCGGCGACGCGCGCAGCGCCCTCGTGCGGACGATGCAGCGCGCCTCGGCCGCCGAGCTCGCCGAGCGCCGTGCGGACGCCGTCGCTCGCGTGCGCAGGATCGCCGACCTCGAGTTCGTCAACGGGGGAGGCACGGGCTCGCTCGAGCGGACGTCGGCCGAGGATGCCGTGACGGAGGTCGCCGCCGGCTCGGGGCTCTTCGGACCGGGGCTGTTCGACGGCTACCGCGGCTTCCGGCCGCTGCCGGCGCTCGGCGTCGCCCTGCCCGTCGTGCGGCGGCCGAGCGCCGACGTCGCGACGCTGCAGTCGGGCGGGTGGATCGCCTCCGGCCCCGTCGGCGCCGACAGGCAGCCGACCATCGCGTGGCCGACGGGGCTGCGCCCGATCGCGCGCGAGGGGTTCGGCGAGGTGCAGACGCCCGTGCAGGGCGCCGCCGCGCGCGACCTGCGCGTCGGCGACCGCGTCTGGCTGCGGCATGCGAAGGCCGGCGAGGCGTGCGAGCACGTCGACGCCCTGCACGTCGTCGACCCGGATGGCGCGGTGACGACCGTGCCCACGTACCGGGGGGAAGGGCGCACCTTCCGGTGACGATGGGCTGCTCGCAGCAGCGCCCGACCGGTGGGGCACCGGGGGCGTCCGCCGCCGGTAGCGTGGATGCCATGGTCGCCGATCCCCTCGCCCTCACGCTGTCCGCCATCGTCGCCGGCGTCGTCGTCGTCGTGCTCGCGATCGTCGTCTGGCAGGTGCTCGCCGTCCGCCGGGTGCGCCGGGCCGCGGAGGCGATCGCGGCGGAGCGCGACCGCCTCGCCACCGCGCGCACGGCGCACGCGCAGGCCCAAGGGTCGAGCCCCGCGGAGGTCGCGTCGGCGAACGACCGCGTGCAGGAGGCGCGTCGCGCCGTGAACGCCGCCGTCCGCGAGGGCGAGGCGCTGCGCAAGCGCTTCCCGACGTCGCTCTACGCAGGCCGCATCCCCGCGCCGGAGTACGAGGAGGCCGGCGGCGGCACCGCCGAGCCGCCCCGCATCGCCTTCTAGCCGACGCGAGGCTCGAGCGCCGCCGCGAGATCGGCCGCCCACGAGCCGGGCCCCGCGATCGCGACCGACTCGAGGCCCTGCCACGCCGCGGCCTCGTGGATGCGCGGCGCGATGCGCTCGGCGAGCGCGCGCGAGCGCTCGGCGAACGCCGGCTCGACGTGCGCGTGCTGCACCCGCAGCACGCCCGCCTGCCGATCGCTCTTGAGGTCGATGCGGCCGACGACCTCGTCGCCCACCACGACGGGCAGCACGTAGTAGCCGTGCTCGCGCTCGTGCGCCGGCGTGTAGATCGAGATGCGGTAGTGGAAGTCGAACATGCGCAGCGCGCGGGGACGGTGCCACACGATGGGGTCGAAGGGCGAGAGCAGCGCCGTCGCATCGATGCGGCGCGGGATGCGCTGGGCCGCGTGCAGGTAGGCGGGCACGCCCCAGCCGTCGACCGTCACGGGCAGCAGCTCGCCCGCGTCGACGAGCGCGTCGATCGCTCGCCGGGCGTCGGCGAGGTACGCGAGCCGGTGGTAGTCGCGCAGGTCGTCGACCGTCGCGACGCCGAGCGCGACCGCCGCGCGGCGCACGAGCTCGACCGTCGCCTCCTCCTGCGGCACGACGTGCCGCAGCCGCTCGGGCAGCGCCCGCTCGGCGAGGTCGTAGACGCGCTCGAAGCGCTGCCTGCCGAGCACGACGAGCTCGCCCGCCCGGAACATGGCGTGGATCGCGTGGTAGACGTCGCCGCGATCCCACCAGCCTCCCGGCCCGCGCACGTTCGAGGGATGCTCGATCTCGCCGACCGTCGACGGGCCGCGGTCAGCGACGATCGCGCGCAGCTCGGCCATGAGCGTCGCCTGCGCGGCGAACTGGTCGGCCTGCCGCGCGCGGAACCGATCGGCGCGGAAGCGCAGGAGCGGCACGTCGTCGACCGGCACGATCGCGGCCTCGTGCGCCCAGAGCTCGGTCGTGCGGCCCAGCACGCGCGGCCGGCGGTCGTGCGCGACGAGCCGATCGAGCAGCCCGCGGTCGTACGCGCCGAGCCGAGCGAGCGGTGGGAGGTAGTGGCTGCGCTCGAAGACGTTGACGGTGTCGAGCTGCAGCAGCCCGAGCGTCGCGACGACGCCGGAGAGCTGCCGCGTGCCCACGGCGGGCGGCGATGCGCCGAGGCCGTGCGCGCCGAGGCCCTGCACGCCGAAGCCCTGCGCGGCGAACGCCACGCGACGCGCCTGGGCCGCCGACAGCCGTGCTCGAGCCATGCCCACGACCCTAGGGGCGATCGCCGACCCTCCTGCGAGCACGACATCGTCCATGCACAGCCCACGCATGTGCCGCGGAGGGTGCGGCCGTCGCTAGGCTCGGCGCATGAGGCTGCTCGGCGCGCGCGTGCGACGACCTGCCGAGCCGCCGGCCGTGCCGGAGGCCCTGCAGATCGCCGGTGCGTGGTCGTGGCGCCTGCTCGCCGTCGCCGGAGCGCTCGCGCTGGCCTTCTGGATCATCGCGCAGCTGCGCATCATCGTCATCCCGCTCATGGTCGCCGCGCTGCTGACGGCCCTCATGATCCCGCTCGTGGGCTGGCTCGTGCGACGACGATGGCCGCGGGGGCTCGCGGTCGCCGTGTCGGTCGTCCTCCTCCTCGCGGCCATCACGGCGCTCTTCTGGCTCGCCGTCTCGCAGATCCGCGAGGGCTACCCCGACCTCCAGCGACGCGCGATCGACTCGTACGACGGCCTGCGGCAGTTCCTGCTCGAGTCGCCGCTGCACCTCACCGAGGCCGACCTGGCGCGCTACACCGACACCATCGGCGAGGCGGTGCAGGACGACACGCAGCAGATCGTCGCGAGCGCGCTCTCGGTGGGCTCGTCGCTCGGGCACCTGCTCGTCGGACTGCTGCTGACGGTCTTCGCCACGATCTTCCTGCTGCTCGACGGCGCCCGCATCTGGCGCTGGATCGTGGGCATCTTCCCGCGTCGCGCGCGCCCCGCCGTCGACGGCAGCGGCCGCGCCGGCTGGGTGACCCTCGGCAACTTCGTGCGCGTGCAGGTGCTCGTCGCGGCGATCGACGCCGTGGGCATCGGCCTCGGCGCCTTCATCCTCGGCCTCTTCTACGGCGGCATGCCGCTCGTCGTGCCGATCGCCGTCCTGGTCTTCCTCGGCTCCTTCATCCCCGTCGTGGGCGCCATCGCGACCGGGGCGATCGCCGTCGTCGTCGCGCTCGTCGCCCTCGGGCCCATCCCGGCGGTCATCATGCTCGGCATCGTGCTGCTCGTGCAGCAGATCGAGGGCCACGTGCTGCAGCCGTTCATCATGGGCACGGCCGTCAAGGTGCACCCGCTCGCCGTCGTGCTCGCCGTCGCAGGCGGCTCGATCATCGCGGGCATCCCCGGCGCGCTCTTCGCGGTGCCGGTCGTCGCCTTCCTCAACGTCGCGATCACCACGATCGCGACGGGGTCGTGGCGCACGTCCCCGCGCCCGACCGACGTCACGGAGGTCCCGGTCGCATGACCACGATCGATCCACGGGGCACGATCCCCGGCCCCACGCTCGCGGAGTTCCGCGCGGCGCAGATCACCGTCGCACCGGTGATCCAGCCCACGCCCATGGAGCTGTCGCGGCACCTGTCGGCGATGCTCGGCTCGCCCGTGCACCTCAAGTGCGAGAACCTCCAGCGCACGGGCGCCTACAAGCTGCGCGGCGCGTACAACATGCTGTCGAAGCTCACGGCCGAGCAGCGCGAGCGCGGCGTCGTCGCCGCCTCGGCAGGCAACCACGCGCAGGGCGTCGCGTTCGCGGCGTCCGAGCTCGGCATCCGCTCGACGATCTTCATGCCCATGGGCGCCGCGCTGCCCAAGGTGCAGGCGACGCGCGACTACGGCGCCCGCATCGAGCTGCGCGGCCTCGACTTCCAGTCGGCGCTGCAGGCGGCCATCGCGCACGTCGCCGAGACGGGCGCGACGTTCGTGCCGCCCTACGACCACCACGACATCGTCGCGGGCCAGGGCACGCTCGGCCTCGAGATCCTCGAGCAGCAGCCCGACGTCGACACGATCCTCGTCCCCATCGGCGGGGGAGGGCTCGCCGCGGGCGTCGCCTCCGCCGCGAAGCAGCGCGCGGCCGAGCTCGGCCGCACCATCCGCGTCGTCGGCGTGCAGGCGGAGGGGGCGGCCGCCTACCCGCCGTCGCTCGCGGCGGGCGCGCCCACGACGATCCGCACGATGCCGACGATCGCCGACGGCATCGCCGTCGCGCGGCCCGGCGACCTGCCGTTCGAGATCATCCGCACGTTCGTCGACGACGTCGTCACGGTGTCCGACGACGACATCGCCCGCGCCATCATCGCGCTGCTCGAGCGCGCGAAGCTCGTCGTCGAGCCCGCGGGTGCCGTCACGACCGCCGCGATCATGACGGGCGCCGTGCGCGACGCCGGCACGACCGTGTCGATCCTGTCGGGCGGCAACGTCGACCCGATGGTGCTCGAGCGCGTCATCGGCCGCGGCCTCGTCGCGTCGCAGCGGTACCTGCGCATCCGCATGGACCTGCCCGACCGTCCGGGCCAGCTCGCCATCATCGCGCAGATCCTGTCCGACGAGCAGGCGAACGTCGTCGAGGTGCTGCACACGCGGCACAACGAGTGGACGCAGATCAACGCCGTCGCGATCGAGCTGTCGGTCACCACCCGCGGGCCGGAGCACGCGCAGCGGCTGCTCGAGGCGCTGCGCCGGGCCGGCTACCAGCCGCACGAGGTCTGAGCGCACGCAAGACGGCCGCCCGCTGCTGCGGACGGCCGTCGGTGCTGCGAGCGCGGGTCAGGCGCTGCGGTAGGTCTCGACGTCGAGGATCTCGACGGCGATCTCCTTGCCGTTCGGCGCGACGTACGTCGTCGAGGCGCCGACCTTGAGGCCGAGGATGGCCGAGCCGATGGGGCTCGACTCGGAGTACACGTCGAGGTCGTCGCCCGCGGAGTGGATCTCGCGGTTGCCGACGAGGAAGGTCTGCTTCGCGCCGGCGATCGTCGCCTTGACGACGGTGCCGGGCTCGACGACGCCCTTCGCGGCCGGCGCCTCGCCGACCTTCGCGGTGCGCAGGAGGTGCGTCACCTGCAGGATGCGGGCCTCGATCTGGGCCTGGTCGTCCTTGGCGGCGTGGTAGCCGCCGTTCTCCTTGAGGTCGCCCTCGTCGCGGGCCTCCTCGATGCGCTTCGCGATCTCGACGCGCACGGGCCCCGTGAGGTTGTCGAGCTCGGCCTGGAGACGGTCGTACGCCTCCTGGCTCAGCCAGGTCTCCGTGGTGTCCGTCATCGAGTCTCCTGATACGCATCAAGCCGGTCCGAGCGGACCGGCAGTGCCGACGAGCCTAGCGCAGCCAGCAGCGGTAGACCAATCCTCCGATGGCCTCGTCGGAGGTGCGGACCTCGACGCTCTGGGCCGTCGTCCAGCGGTCCGCGGGCCCCACGTCGAGCTCGACCCATCCCACGGTCGCGTGGTATCGGTCGAAGGCGTTGACGGCGCAGCGCACGGGCGTGCCGGGCTCGACGGTCACCGAGAAGTCGATCTGGATCGCGTGCTCGTCGATGCGCGTCGAGCCGGTGTCCTGCGTGTCGATCGTGCCGCGATCGTCGGCGAGGCCGCCCCACACGACCCACGCGAGCATGACGAGCACGATCCCCACGGCGACGGAGATCGCGATGGTGCGATCGCGGCGTCGACGCTCGGGGGTGCGTCCGTAGCGGGCGGCGAGGTCGGTCATGTCGGCGGTTCCGTGGGAGGATCGTTGGGTCCCACACCACCAGCCTACGGCGAGCGGAGGAGCCATGCGTCGCCTGCTGAGCGTCCACGCGCACCCCGACGACGAGTCCAGCAAGGGCGCGGGCACGGTCGCCCGCTACGTCGCCGAGGGTGCCCAGGTCACCATCGTCAGCTGCACCGGCGGCGAGTCGGGCGACATCCTCAACGAGGGCTTCCTCGACACCGTGCACGCCGCGCGCGACATGGCGGGCCTCCGCCGCGTCGAGATGCGCACGGCGCAGCAGGCGCTCGGCGCCGACCACGTCTGGCTCGGCTACCTCGACTCGGGCCTGCCGCCCGAGGGCGAGGCCGTGCGCCCCCTGTCGTTCGCGACCATCCCCATCGAGGTCTCGGGCCGCCCGCTCGTGCGCCTCATCCGTCGGCTGCGACCGCAGGTGCTCCTCACGTACGACGAGCGCGGCGGCTACCCGCACCCCGACCACATCCGGTGCCACGAGATCAGCATGTGGGCCGTCGAGCACGCCGCGAGCGACGAGAGCCCCGAGCTCGGCGAGCCGTGGAGCGTCTCGAAGGTCTACTACGACCGCATGACCTCCTCCGACCGCGTGCAGGCGTTCCTCGCCGACTACGAGACGCACGACCCCGACTCCGAGCGCATCCCGCGCATCCGCGAGATGGCCGAGTGGATGGCGGGCCGCACGCCGCGCGTCACGACCCGCATCGACGTGAGCGAGCACCTCGACCAGCGCGACGCCGCGCTGCGCGCCCACTCGAGCCAGGTCGCGCCCGACGCCCCCTTCTTCTTCTGGCCCCACGAGGTCGTGAGGCGCGCCTGGCCCACCGAGGACTTCGAGCTCGTGCGCTCGACGGTCGGCGAGCAGCTGCCCGAGACCGACCTGTTCGCGGGCATCGACGAGGGATGACCATGCTCACCACGCTCCTGCGCGCCGCGCCGTCGTTCGACCCCGACTCGGTCACGCCCGGCGTCATCGGCTTCGTCGCCACCGCCGTCATCGCCATCGCGGTGTGCTTCCTGCTGTTCGACATGAACCGGCGCGTGCGCCGCGTGAAGTACCGCGAGGAGGCGCGCGCCGACATCGCGGCCGAGCTCGCCGCCGGTCAGCCGGGCTCGCCGGCATCCGGCGCGCAGGCACCCGGTGCGCAGGCAGCGGGCTCCGCTGGCGGCTCGACGCTGCCCGCCGCGGCCGACGAGCGCGGCGACGAGCCGCGCTGACCGCAGCCGCAGCGTGCGTCAGAGCACGTGCATCGCGGTCGCGCGCCACCGCGCGTCGAGCCCCTCGAGCCGCATCGCGACCGCGCGCGTGCGCCCGGGGGAGCGCACGATCGCCGCGGCCTCGACGACGCCGTCGGCGGGATGCGTGACGACGACCGAGCCGATCTCGTAGATCGGTCGCGTCGTGCGCTGCCTGCGCAGCGCCCGCGTGCGTCGCGCGGCGATCGAGCGCCGCGCGAGATGCAGGTAGGTGTCCTCGGTGACCCATCGGGCGACCTGCTCGACGTCGCGCGTGCCGAGCAGCACCTCGACGACGCAGCGCGTGAGGTTCTCGACGAGCGGTGCCGGGTCGGGGAGGTCGGCGGTCGAGCATGGCTGGTAGCCGAAGTGCTCGTCGACCTCGGCGGTCGTCATCCGCGCGCGCACCATCTGCTGCTCCTCGTCCTGCCCCGATCGCGGTCAGGCTAGGTCGGCGGATGCCCCTGAGAGGGCCGAAGTCGCCCAACTGTGGACAAAGGCAGCGTCCGGCCGATCGGAGGGCTACCGTCGGCCCGTGCGGTTCGACGACCTGTTCGACGACCTCGAGAGCCAGCTCGAGGCCGAGCTGGGCTCGCAGGAGCGCGACGTGCTCGCCGAGGAGGAGCGCTTCCGCGTCGGCAGGCTCGAGCTGGGCGACCGGCTGCGCGCCTCGCCGCGCACCCTCGACGTACGGCTGCGCACGGGCGAGCGGCTGCGCATCGAGCGGCTCGCGATCGGACGGGACTGGCTGAGCGGCACGATCCGCGACGGCGGTGCCGCCGGCGCCGGGTGCATCCTGCCGATGCGGTCGATCGTCGGCGTGCGCCTCGACGACGATGCGCTCGTGCGATCGCTCGCCCAGCCCGCGCCCGGCCCCGGGGGAGCGCCGCCGCTCGCAGCGCGTCTCGCGATGGGCTTCGCGCTGCGCGACCTGTCGCGGCGCCGCGTCCCCGTCGAGCTGCGCTGCCCGGCGCCCGTGCACGGCACGATCGACCGCGTCGCGCGCGACCACCTCGACCTGGCGGTGCACGAGCCCGGCACCGCCCGGCATCCGCGGAACGTCGTCGCGGTCGAGCTCGTGCCGTTCGCCGCGATCGACTGGGTGCGCCTGCCCTGATCGCGGCCGTGCGGGCGCGGGCGGCCGCCTCGGCTCAGCGGTGGCCGGGGCCGAAGAGGTCGGCGATCGACGCGGACTGCGACTCGAGCCAGAGCGCGTGCCTGCGCTGCTCCTCGTACCGCTCGTCGATCCACGACTGCAGCACGTCGTGCTCGACGCGCCAGCCGCCCGCGACGCGGATGCCCGGCAGCGACCCGGAGGCGACGAGCTCGACGATCTCGCGCGGCTCGACGCCCAGCACCTCGGCGGCATCCGCCGCGCTGAGGAAGCGTCGCTCGTTCACGGGTTCCATGATGCTCCGCTCGATCGCCCGCCCGAGCGGTCCCTGTGGAGAGCCCGCGCGTCCCCGCAGGCGGCTGTGGAGAGCGCCGCTCGTGCCCCGGCGGCTTCTGCCACCGTACCTCCCGAGCGCGCGCGGACGCGGCGCCGGAGGAGGTCTCGACGGATGCGACGTGCATGGCTCGACCCGAGGCTCGCGATCGGCGCGGCGCTCGTGGTCGTCTCGATCGTGGGCGTGCTGCTCGTCGTGCAGGCCGCGAGCCGATCGACGACCGTGTGGGTCGCGAGCGGCACGCTGCTGCCCGGCGACGTCATCGGCCCCGACGACGTCGAGGCGGTCGAGCTGCGCATGGGCGGCGGCACGGCCGCGTACCTCGCCGCCGACGCGACGGCCGAGGGCCTCGTCGTGGTCTCGACGGTCGGCGAGGGGGAGGCGCTGCCGCGTCGCGCCCTCGGCGACGCCGACGCCGTCGGGCTCGCGACGGTCGTGCTCGCCACGGACGGCGGGCTCGCCTCGAGCGTCGAGGAGGGCACGGTCGTCGACGTGTGGGCCGCGGCGCCGGGCGAGCAGGGCGCCTTCCTCGCCCCGACGGTGCTCGTCGGCGACGCGATCGTCGTGGGGCTCGTCGAGGACGAGGGGCTCATCGCCGACGACGCCGTGCGGCTCGAGGTGCTCGTACCGCGGTCCGACGTCGCCGACGTGCTCGACGCCCTCGCCAACGCGCACGCGGTGAGCGTCGTGCCCGTGGCGGCGCCGGTCGCGCCGTGACGGTCTTCGCGATCTCGGCGCCCCTCGAGCGCGAGGATGCGCTCGCCGACCTCGCCAGGCGGCACGGCCACCGCGTCGCGGTGCGTGCGGCGAGAGCGAGCGAGCTCGTGCAGCGCCTCGCGAGCGTCGAGGTCGACGCCGTGCTCGTGTCGCCGCAGGAGCCGCATCTCGACGTCGCGCTCGTGCGCGCGTGCGACGCCGCCGGCGTGCGGGTCGTCGCGGTCGTCGACGATGCTGCGCAGGCGGGCCTCGCGCGCGCGCTCGGCGTCGAGTCCGTGTGCTTCGCCGACGGGTTCGAGGCCATCGAGTGGGCGATCGTCACCCCGCACGCGGCGCGCGAGGCGAGGCCGCGCGGCCGGGTGCTCGCCGTGTGGGGGCCGGCGGGCGCCCCGGGCCGCACGACGGCCGCCATCGGCCTCGCGACCGAGCTCGCCGCCCGCGGGCACGTCGTCGCGCTCGTCGACGCCGACAGCCACGCAGCCTCCATCGCCCCCGCGCTCGGCCTGCTCGACGAGGCGCCGGGCTTCGCCGCCGCCGCACGGCTCGTGCGCACCGGCAGCCTCACGGTCGACGAGCTCGGACGTGTCGCGCAGACGCTGCAGACGACCGTCGGCGACGTGCAGGTGCTCACGGGCATCACGCGCTCGAGCCGCTGGCCCGAGCTCGCCGCCGATCGCGTCGCGGGCGTGCTCGAGGCATGCCGCGACTGGGTCGACTGGACGGTCGTCGACGTCGGAGCGAGCCTCGAGCGCGACGAGGAGATCTCGAGCGACGTCTTCGGGCCGCGGCGCAACGCCGCGACCGTCGCGGCGCTGCGTGCCGCCGATCGCGTCGTCGCGATCGCCGGGGGAGACCCGATCGGCATGATGCGCCTGCTGCGCGCGCATCCGGAGCTCGTCGACGTCGTGCCCTCCGACCGCATCGCCGTCGTCGTCAATAAGGTGCGCACGGGCGCGTCGGGGCTCGCGCCGGAGCTCGGCGTCGCGCAGACGCTCCAGCGGTTCGGCGGCATCGCCCCCGTGGCGCAGTGGCCGCTCGACGCGCGCGCCGCCGACGCCGCGCTGCTCTCGGCGCGGCCCATCGTCGACGTCGCCGGGCGGTCGAGGCTCCGTCGCGCGATGCAGACGACCGCGGCGCTGCTGCTGCCGGCCGAGCAGACGCGCGCCGCCGCCCGCGAGGCCGCGCACGCGACGCGCAGGCGACGACCGCGCATCGCACTACGCTGATGGAGGTGACCACCCTCGCGACGCTCGTCGAGCTGCACGGCACGGAGGACGCCCCTGGCGTCGCCTGGTTCCACCGTCTCGTCGGCGACTGGCAGCTCATCGCCGACCTCGCCTTCGCCGACGTCGTGCTGTGGCTGCCGACCGACGGCCCCGACGGCTTCGTCGCGCTCTCGCACGCGCGACCCTCGTCGTCCGGCACGCTCTTCTACCGCGACTTCATCGGCCAGCCCGTGCGCAACGCGTGGCGCGGGCAGGTCGACGACGCGTTCTCGTCGCACCGCATCGTCGAGGCGACGCATCCCGAGCCCGGCACCGACGGCGACACGCGCGTGCGCGCCGTGCCGGTCGCGCGCCGCGTCGGCGGCACGTACGAGACGGTCGCGGTCATCACGACCCACTCGTACGTCGCCGAGCGCACCCCGAGCCGCCAGGAGCTCACGTTCAAGCAGTGCGCCGACGACCTCCTGCGCATGATGACGGTCGGCGACTACCCCGACGAGTCCGCGCCCACGGGCCCGCGCCGCGGTGCCCCGCGCGCATCCGACGGCCTCATCCGCCTCGACAGCGCCGGCACCGTGACGTTCGCGAGCCCGAACGCGCTCTCGGCGTTCGTGCGCCTCGGCTTCCGCGAGGAGCTCGAGGGGCGGTCGCTCGCCGAGGTGACGACCGAGCTCATCGACGACTCGCACGACGTCGACGAGACGCTGCCGCTCGTCGTGACGGGGCGTGCGCCGTGGCGCACGGACATCGAGACGCACTCGGTCACGATCTCGCTGCGCGCCGTGCCGCTGCGCCGCGGGGGCGACCGCATCGGCGCGATCGTGCTCGCGCGCGACGTCACCGAGCTGCGGCACCAGGAGCAGTCGCTCATCACGAAGGATGCGACGATCCGCGAGATCCACCATCGCGTGAAGAACAACCTGCAGACGGTCGCGGCGCTCCTGCGCATCCAGGCGCGACGCACGCACAGCGAGGAGGCGCGGCAGGCACTCGTGAACGCCGAGCGTCGCGTCGCGTCGATCGCCGTCGTGCACGACACCCTCTCGGAGGGGCTGAGCCAGTCGGTCGACTTCGACGCCGTCTTCGACCGCACGCTCAAGCTCACGAGCGAGGTCGCCTCGATCCACAACGCCCGCGTGCGCACCGAGCGCCGGGGCTCGTTCGGCGTCCTGCCGTCCGCCTACGCGACGCCGCTGGCGCTCGCGCTCACCGAGCTCGTGACGAACGCCGTCGAGCACGGCCTCGAGGGCAGGCACGACGGGCTCGTGCGGATCAACGCCGATCGCGACGACGACACGCTCACGGTGCGCGTGTGCGACAACGGCTCGGGCCTCCCCGTCGGCCGCGTCGGCTCGGGCCTCGGCACGCAGATCGTGAAGACGCTCATCACGGGCGAGCTCTCCGGTGCCATCGACTGGGGCCAGCGCGTCGACCAGGGCACCGAGGTCACGATCTCGCTGCCGTTGCGGTTCATCGAGCGCGACTGACGCGCGGCGTCACCCCTGCGCTGACCGGTCGCGTCCTGCGCCCACCGGTCGCATCCCGCGTCGACCGGTCGCGATCTGCGCCGACTGGTCACCTTCTGCGCCGACCGGTCGTGTTCGGTGCTCCAGAGCCGTCGAACGGTCCAGATGTGGACCGATCGATGAGGACCGACCGCAGGACGTGACCGTTCGACGTCGCCGCGACCACCTCGCGATCCGCGGCATCCCGCGCGACACCCTGCCCCGCACGCGACGACGGGCCGCCCCCGAGGGAGCGGCCCGTCGTCGACGAGGCGGTCGTCAGCTGGCGCGGCGAGCGCGGGCGGCGCGGCGCTTGAGGGCGCGGCGCTCGTCCTCGCTGAGGCCACCCCACACGCCCGAGTCCTGGTTGGTCTCGAGGGCGTACTGGAGGCACTGCTCCGTCACGGGGCAGCGCGCGCAGACCGTCTTCGCCTTCTCGATCTGGTCGATCGCAGGCCCGGTGTTGCCGATCGGGAAGAACAGCTCCGGGTCGACGGTCAGGCATGCGGCGTCATCGCGCCAATCCATGGGGCACTCCTTGTACTGTTGTGAGCGGGTTCCGCGTGCTCGCGGCGAAGTCAAGACTCAGATGGGGCGGCGTCCTCGCCAGCGACCCAAGGATCAATGCTCCCACAGGGGTCGAGACGAGGGCAAGAGGTCTGATGGAAGACATGAGCGAACGTCCGCGATCCGCGGCCATCCTGGCGGTCATCGTCTTCGTCGAGGCCGTCGCCCTCCTCGGCGTGGCGATCTGGTCGGTCGTCACCGTGATCGGCACCGAGGCGCGCGAGCTGACCGCCGGCCTGTTCTGGGCCGCGTGCCTCGCCGGCGTCGCGTTCTTCCTCGTGCAGGCCGGTCGTGGCGTGCTCGACGGCCGGTCGTGGTCTCGCGCCGCCGTCGTCGTCTGGCAGGTGCTGCAGATCGGCGTCGCGTTCGGCACGTACAACGGCGCCGAGGGCCCCGTGCCGCTCGCGCTCGCGATGTTCGTGCCCGCCCTCGCGGCCCTCGTCCTCGTGTTCCGCAAGCCCGTGCGCGACTGGCTCGCCCGCGAGCGCCTCGAGCGGCTGGCGGACGAGGCCGACGGGTGAGCCGGGTCGAGCCGACGCGGTGACGATGTCCTCGGTCGCTCCCGCGGCTGCGAGGATCGAGGGATGAGCGCACGACTCGTCGCGAAGGACCTCGCGGGCGGCCACGGCCACCGCACGCTCTTCGAGCACCTCGACCTCACGGTCGCCCCCGGCGACGTCGTGGGCGTCGTCGGCGCGAACGGCGCCGGCAAGTCGACGCTCCTGCGCATCCTCGCCGGCGTCGACGCGCCGCAGGACGGCGCCGTCATGCTCGACCCGCCCGACGCGTTCGTCGGCTGGCTGCCGCAGGAGCACGAGCGGGTGCCGGGGGAGACCGTGGCCGAGCACGTCGCCCGGCGCACGGGCTGCGCGCAGGCGACGGCCGAGATGGACGAGGCGGCAGCCGCGCTCGCCGAGCCCGAGGGCCGCAGCGACGGACGCGACGCATCCGACGTCTACGCCGTCGCCCTCGATCGCTGGCTCGCGAGCGGCGCCGCCGACCTCGACGAGCGGCTGCCGGAGGTGCTCGCCGACCTCGGCCTCGCCTCCGGCGCAGGCGTCGGGCCCACGTCGCTCATGACGTCGCTCAGCGGCGGGCAGGCGGCGCGCGTCGGCCTCGCGGCGCTGCTGCTGTCGCGCTTCGACGTCGCGCTGCTCGACGAGCCGACGAACGACCTCGACCTCGACGGCCTCGATCGGCTCGAGCGCTTCGTGCAGGAGCAGCGCGGCGGCATCGTGCTCGTGAGCCACGACCGCGAGTTCCTCGCGCGGTGCGTGACGAAGGTGCTCGAGCTCGACCTCGCGCAGTCGTCGAACCGCGTCTACGGCGGCGGCTACGAGGCGTTCCTCGAGGAGCGCGCGACCGCTCGCCGGCATGCGCGCGAGGCGTACGACGAGTTCGCCGACAAGAAGGCGGACCTCGTGTCGCGTGCGCGCACGCAGCGGGAGTGGTCGAGCCAGGGCGTGCGCAACGCGATGAAGAAGGCGCCCGACAACGACAAGATCCGCCGCAAGGCCGCCTCGGAGTCGAGCGAGAAGCAGGCGCAGAAGGTCCGCCAGATGGAGTCGCGCATCGCGCGGCTCGACGAGGTCGAGGAGCCGCGCAAGGAGTGGCGGCTCGAGCTCGTCATCGCCGCGGCGCCGCGGGGCTCGAGCGTCGTCTCCACGCTCTCCGGTGCCGTCGTGCGGCACGACGGCGCAGCGGGGGAGCCCTTCGAGCTCGGACCGCTGTCGCTCGAGGTGCGCGCGGGCGACCGCATCGGCATCACGGGCGCGAACGGCGCCGGCAAGTCGACGCTGCTGCGCCTGCTGCTCGGCCGCCAGGCGCCGGATGCGGGCTCGGCGAGCCTCGGCGCATCCGTCGCCATCGGCGAGATCGACCAGGCGCGCGCCGTGCTCGCCGGCACGACGCCGCTCGCCGACGCCTTCGAGGCGCAGGTGCCGGACTGGCCGCAGGCGGAGGTGCGCACGCTGCTGGCGAAGTTCGGCCTGCGCGCCGACCACGTCGGCAGGCCCGTCGACGAGCTCTCGCCCGGCGAGCGCACGCGTGCCGGGCTCGCCCTGCTGCAGGCGCGCGGCGTGAACGTGCTCGTGCTCGACGAGCCGACGAACCACCTCGACCTGCCGGCGATCGAGCAGCTCGAGCAGGCGCTCGAGTCGTACGAGGGCACGCTGCTGCTCGTCACGCACGACCGGCGGATGCTCGACGCCGTGCGCGTCGACCGGCGCTGGCGGGTCGAGGATGGTCGGGTCGTCGAGGGCTGACCCGCGGCGCTCCGCGCGGGCTAGCGTGGAGCGGTGAGGATCTGGTCGCTGCATCCCGCGCTGCTCGACCGGCGCGGCCTCGTGGCAGGCTGGCGCGAGGCGCTGCTCGCACAGGCGGTGCTCGCCGGTGCGACGCGCGGCTACCTCGCGCATCCGCAGCTCGAGCGCTTCCGCGCCGACCCGGATCCCCTGGCCGTGATCGGCGCGTACCTCGTGCATCTCGCCGACGAGGCGGATGCGCGCGGATACCGCTTCGACGCCTCGCGGATCCGGATGCCGGTGCGCGACGCCGAGCGGCTCGCGGTCACCACCGGGCAGCTCGCGCACGAGCACGGGCACCTGCTGGCGAAGGTCGCCGAGCGCGAGCCGGCCCGCGCAGCGGCGCTCGCCGCCTCGGACCCTGCGCCGCATCCGCTCTTCCATGCGGTCGACGGCCCGGTGGCGTCGTGGGAGCGCCCATGAGCGCGCAGCCGACCGCGATCCGCTCGCGCGTCGCGGGCGACCTGCCGGACCTCGTCGCTGCCCTCTGGCGCCAGCAGCCGGCGACGCGGTACCCGCTGCGGAACCCCCTGCCGTTCCCGGCGGAGGACTTCCTGCACGCCGACGACGCGGCCGCGGCCTGGACGGCGCACGCGGGCGGACGCATCCTCGGCCACGCCTGCTGGCTGCGCGCCCCGGCGGCCGCAGCGCAGCACGGCGTGGATCCAGCGACGGGCGCCCGGTCGACGGCGGCCGAAGCGTGCGCCGCCGCGCACGCGTGCGACGTCGACGAGCTCGCGTGGGTGTCGGCGCTGTTCGTCGACCCGGCCGCGCGCGGCGTCGGGCTCGGGCCGCGGCTGCTCGCGACCGTCGTCGACGACATCCGCGCCCGAGGGCTGCGGCCGTGCCTCGAGGTCGTCGACGTCAACGAGGCCGCGGTGCGTCGCTACCGCGCCGACGGCTGGCGGACGGTGCTGCGATCGCGGCCGGCATGGCTCGCCGAGACCATCGACGACCCGGACGTCGGCACGTCGACGATGGTGCTGCTCGCCGAGCGCTGAGCGCCGGCTCAGGCAGCGGCGAAGCCCAGCCGCTTGCGCAGCATGTCGACGTGGCCCTTGGCCTTCGTGTTGTAGAACGCGTGCTCGATGCGGCCGTCGGCGCCGACGACGAGCGTCGTGCGACGCACGCCCTGCACCGTCCTGCCGTAGAGCTGCTTCTCGCCGAACGTGTCGTACGCGAGGTGCACCTGCAGGTCGGCGTCGCTGAGCAGCGGGAAGGGGATCGCGTCGCGCTCGACGAAGCGGGCGAGGCGCTCGACGCCGTCGCGCGAGATGCCGAGCACCGTGAGGCCCTCGGCGGCGAGCGGCTCGATCGCGTCGCGGAAGCCGCACGCCTGCTGCGTGCAGCCGGGCGACATCGCCTCGGGGTAGAACCACAGGATCACGCGCTGGCCGCGCAGGTCCGAGAGGCGGACGGTCGAGCCGTCGTGGGCGGGGAGGGCGAAGTCCGGCGCGAGGTCACCGACGGCGAGAGGCATGCCTCCATCCTCCCGGGTCGAGGGATGCCCCCGCATCGTGCTAGAGTCATTCCTCGGCTCCACCGAGCACCTCTAGCTCAATTGGCAGAGCAGTTGACTCTTAATCAATTGGTTCCGGGTTCGAGTCCCGGGGGGTGTACGAGCAGGCCCGGTCAGACGACAGTCTGACCGGGCCTTCGTCATGTCGGCGGCGCGACCTCCCAGGCTGGGTCGTCACCCTGGGGGCATGGGATTCGGCACGGCGGCGATGATGGTCTTCGCGCTCGGGCAGCTCGCGGTGGTGATCGCGATGGTGCGGCTGCGTCGTGCATCGGTGCCCGCGACGCCGGAGGGGCGCAGGCGCGCGAGCCGGGTGCTCACCCCCTGGCTGGTCCTCTGGTGCGTCTGCGCGCTCGTGGCGGCAGGGCTCGTGGTGCTCGGAGACCCGGGGATGCTCGTCTTCGTCGCGACGGTCGTGCTCTTCGGCGGCATCCTCCTCGGCGTCGCCCTCGTGGTCGGCCGGAATCTCGATCGCGACCTGGACCGGGGTCCGGACGAGCGCGACGACGCCGTGGACGAGACGCGCTAGCGGCGACGCGACCAGCGACCCGTCATGAGCCTGCCGCTGGCCGTCGAGCGCCGGATGGCGGATGCTGGTGCCGTGCGCAGGATCGCCGCGGGAGTCGTGCTCGCGATGACGGCCGCCCTCGTCGGCTGCGCGAGCGACGCGGCGCCCGCGCCTTCCGCGTCCGACCAGCCCGCGCCGCCGGTCCTGTCCGCCGAGATCGTGCAGGGCCGCGGCGACGTCGCAGGCGGCGTCGTGGGGATCGTCGTGACGAACGAGTCCGACGCGGAGATCGTCGTCGACCATGCCGAGTACCGCTCGAACGCGCTCGTCGAGCCGCTCGTCGGCGGCGACGACTCGACGATCCCCGCAGGAGCGAGCCGGGCGCTGCGCGGCGAGCTGCCGGAGCCGACGTGCGACGACGCGGCCGTCGTCGACGAGGTCGTCGTCGTGCTCGACGACGGCACCGAGGTGCGCGTCGACCCGGGCGACCCGTACGGGCAGATCCCCACGCTCACCGAGGCGCCGTGCACGCGGCTCGACGTCGAGGCCGTCGCGACGCTCACGTGGCTGCCGCTCGAGACGGCGGACCCGGTGCTCGGTGGTCAGGCGACGGTGCGCCTCGAGGTCGCACCCACCGGCGCCGGCACGCTCGAGGTCGTCTCGGTGGCCTCCACGGTGCTGCTGTCGATGGTCGACGCGACGGGCGCTCGCGTCTCGAGCACGCCGATCGGCGTCGCGGTCGTGCCTGGCGGCGCCGCGCAGACGGTGGCGTTCGTGCTGCAGCCCGGCCGGTGCGACGCCCACGCGATCGCCGAGGACAAGCAGGGCACGATCTTCGTCTTCGACGTGGTGCTCGACGGCGAGGCGCGCACGCTGCGGCTGCCGAGCGACGCCGCGACGCGCGACGCGCTGCTCGGCTACGCCGCAGCCTCCTGCGGCCTCATGTGACGAGCGCTACTGCCGGTACGACGACAGGAAGTTGCCGAGGCGCTCGATCGCGATCGTGAGGTCGTCGGCGTACGGCAGCGTCACGATGCGGAAGTGGTCGGGCGCCGGCCAGTTGAAGCCCGATCCCTGCACGACGAGGATCTTCTCGCGCAGCAGCAGGTCGAGCACGAGCCGCTCGTCGTCGTGGATGGCGTGCACCTCGGGATCGAGCCGCGGGAAGGCGTAGAGCGCGCCGCGCGGGGCGACGACCGACACGCCCGGGATCGCCCGCAGCCCCTCGACGGCGGCGTCGCGCTGCTCGAGCAGGCGACCGCCGGGCTGGATGAGGTCCTCGATCGACTGGTGCCCCGTGAGCGCCGTCTGGATGCCGTACTGCGACGGCACGTTGGGGCACAGGCGCGTCGAGGTCAGCAGGTCGATGCCCTGCAGGAAGCCCTTCGCGTGGTGCTTCGGGCCTGCGATCACCATCCATCCGGCGCGGAAGCCCGCGGCGCGGTACGTCTTCGACAGGCCGTTGTACGTGATCGTGAGCAGGTCGGGCGCGAGCGAGGCGATCGACGTGTGCTGCGCGCCGTCGTACAGGATGCGGTCGTAGATCTCGTCGGCGAGGACGAGCAGCGAGTGCCTGCGCGCGAGGTCGACGATGCCCTGCAGCACCTCGGGGGAGTAGACCGCGCCCGTGGGGTTGTTGGGGTTGATGACGACGAGCGCCTTCGTGCGCGGCGTGATCTTCGACTCGAGGTCGGCGAGGTCGGGCTGCCAGTCGGCCTGCTCGTCGCACAGGTAGTGCACGGGCGTGCCGCCCGCGAGGCTCGTCATCGCCGTCCACAGCGGGTAGTCGGGCGCGGGGATCAGCACCTCGTCGCCCTCGTCGAGCAGCGCCTGCATCGTGATCGTGATGAGCTCGGAGACGCCGTTGCCGAGGTAGACGTCGTCGACCGTGAGCTGCGGGAACCCCTCGACGCCCTCGTACCTCGCCACGACGGCGCGTCGCGCCGACAGGATGCCCTTCGACTCCGAGTAGCCCTCCGCGTTGCGGATCTCGGCGATCATGTCCTGCACGATCGTCTCGGGCGTCTCGAACCCGAACGGCTTCGGGTTGCCGATGTTGAGCTTGAGGATGCGGTGCCCCTCGGCCTCGAGGCGCGAGGCCTCGGCGTGCACCGGTCCACGGATCTCGTAGAGGACGTGGCGCAGCTTCGACGACTGGTCGAGGGACTTGAGCTCCATCGCACCATGCTAGGTCGGCCGGACGGCGCGGCCGTGCCGCCACTGCCGACCTCGCGGACCGCGAGGGCCACCCGCGCGGGAGCGGACCGTGCTCGCCCCGGCGGGTCTCGCCCGGGTCAGCGCGACGGCAGCTGCAGCATGCCGCCCGCGACGCGGCACGTGTGCGCGGCGATCGCCATGGCGTCGACGAGGATGCCGGACCACTCCTCGTCGCCGACGTCGCGACCGCGAGCGTCGAGGTCCGCGAGCGCGGCGGCGACGGTCGCGATCGTCGCGTCGCCCGCGCCGATCGTGTCGACGATCGGCTCGTCCATGGCGTGGATCGGCGCGTGGAGGCTGCCGGTGCGCGTGTGGGCCGTCGCGCCCTCGGGGCCCTCGGTGACGAGCACGGTGCCCGCGCCGCGCACGAGGAGCCGCGATGCGACGGCGTGCGGCTCGGTGCCCCACACGAGCTCCGCATCCTCGTCGCCGACCTTCGTGAGCCGGGCGCGCGACGCGAGGCGCTCGACGGCCTCGCGGAACCGCACGACGTGCTCGGCGGTCGGCAGGTAGCCGGGCCGCGGGTTCGGGTCGAGCACGAGGCGGCGCTCGGGGTCGGCGATGCGCAGGAGCGGCTCGGCCTGCTCCTGGTCGTCGAGCGCCATGCACGAGACGACGACGAGGTCGGCGGCGTCGAGCAGGGGGAGGAGGTGCGTGACGTCGACGTGACGGCGCACGCCGGCCTCGTTGAAGACGTACCGCATGGTGTCGCCGTCGCGCGTCGCGGTCGCCGTGGCGGTGCCGAGCGGCGCGGGCGTCGCGGCCAGGCGCACGCCGTGCGCGGCGGCGTGCGCGACGAGCAGCCGACCGGGCTCGTCGTCGGCGACCATCGCGACGAGGTCGACGTCGACGCCGAGCCGGGCGAGGCCGACCGCGACGTTGAGCGCCGCGCCGCCGGGCACGCCGCGCCCGTCGACGACGTCGACGAGGGCGTCGCCGACGACGGCGACGCGCGTCATGCGAGCACCCGGGGCCTCAGAGCCCGAGCTCGCGATCGAGCTCCTCGGCGCGTACGCGCTTGTCGTCGTCGAGGACGGAGCCGACGGCGAGGGCGATGCCGATGCCCCACGACGCCCACAGGAGGCCGAGGCGCCAGTCGCGCGGGCCCTCGCGGGTCATCTTGACGACGCCGATGCCGCTCACGATGGCGGCGACGAATCCAGGGTTCAGGAGGTACTTGCGCACGCGCTCACGCTACCGAAGCCGGAGGATGCGCGGTGAGGGGTCGACAGCGGCGCCCCGCGTGGGCATCACGCCTGGCCCAGGTGCGTCCGCGCGAAGTCGATCGTCTCCTGGATGAGCGCGCGGCGATCCTTGTCGGTGCGCACGTTGCGCGTCTTGATCTCGGCGATCACCTGGCCGTCGAACCCGGTCGCCGCGAGCATCTGCAGGGTCTCGGCGACCGGCTCGTTGCCGCGGCCGGGCACGAGGTGCTCGTCGGAGGTGCGATTGCCCTTGCCGCCGATGCCGTCGGTGAGGTGCAGGTGGCGCAGGCGTGGCCCGAGGTCCTTCGCGAGCTCGAGCGAGTCGCGCCCCGACAGCGCGCAGTGCGAGAAGTCGAGCGTCGCGTGGCGGACGTCCATGAGGCTCGGGTCGATGCCCGGCAGGTACGCCTTGCGGTCCTTGCCGCCCGTGCGCCACGGGAACATGTTCTCGACCGCGATCGCGATGTCGTACTTGTCCTCCGTCGCGCGGACGGAGTCCTCGAACGTCGCCGCGTACTTCCCCTGCCACCGGAAGGGCGGGTGCACGACGACCGTCGAGGCGCCCGTGTCGACCGCGAGCTGCGCCGAGCGCTCGAGCTTCACGAAGTCGTCCCGGCCCCACACGAAGGTCGTCAGCAGGAGGGTCGGCGCGTGGATCGCGAGGATCGGCTGCTCGTACGCCCGCGCGAGCACCTTGAGGCGATCGGCGTCGCGCGTCTTCGCATCCGTGGTCACCATGACCTCGACGCCGTCGTATCCGGTCTCGGCGGACAGCCGGAAGCCGTCCTCCACGCCACGGGGGAAGACGCTGATCGTGCTGAGTCCGACGGGGATCACTCGCATGACGCTAGCGCGCCCGCACGGGGCACGCGCACGACCGGATGCCGTGGCGGGTGCGCGGCGCTCCTAGACTTCGACCATGGCGATCGACATCAAGCCGCGCTCGCGCGCGGTCACCGACGGCATCGAGGCGACGACGAGCCGCGGCATGCTGCGCGCCGTCGGCATGGGCGACGACGACTGGGACAAGCCCCAGATCGGCATCGCGTCGTCGTGGAACGACATCACGCCGTGCAACCTCTCCCTCGACCGGCTCGCGCAGGGCTCCCGCGAGGGCGTGCACGCCGGCGGCGGCTACCCGCTGCAGTTCGGCACCATCTCCGTCTCCGACGGCATCTCGATGGGCCACGAGGGCATGCACTTCTCGCTCGTGAGCCGCGAGGTCATCGCCGACTCCGTCGAGACCGTCGTCATGGCCGAGCGCCTCGACGGCACCGTGCTGCTCGCCGGCTGCGACAAGTCGCTGCCCGGCATGCTCATGGCCGCCGCGCGCCTCGACCTCGCGAGCGTCTTCGTCTACGCCGGCTCGATCGCGCCCGGCTGGGTGAGGCTGTCGGACGGCACCGAGAAGGAGCTCACGATCATCGACTCGTTCGAGGCGGTCGGCGCGTGCAAGGCCGGCACCATGAGCGAGGAGGACCTCAAGCGCATCGAGTGCGGCTTCGCGCCGGGCGAGGGCGCCTGCGGCGGCATGTACACCGCGAACACGATGGCGTGCATCGCGGAGGCGCTCGGCATGAGCCTGCCCGGCTCGTCGACGCCGCTGTCCGCCGACCGCCGCCGCGACATGTACGCGCACCGCTCGGGCGAGGCCGTCGTCGAGCTGCTGCGCAAGGGCATCACCGCCCGCGACATCCTCACGCGCAAGGCGTTCGAGAACGCCATCACGGTCGCGATGGTGCTCGGCGGCTCCACGAACGCCGTGCTGCACCTGCTCGCGATCGCCCACGAGGCGGGCGTCGAGCTGTCGCTCGAGGACTTCCGCGAGATCGGCGCCCGCTCGCCGCACCTCGCCGACGTCAAGCCGTTCGGCCGCTTCGTCGCGCAGGACTTCGACCGCGTCGGCGGCATGCCCGTCGTCATGGCGGCGCTGCTCGAGGCCGGCCTCCTGCACGGCGACGCGCTCACGGTCACCGGGAGGACGGTCGCCGAGAACCTCGCCGAGCTCGCCCCCGCGCCGCTCGACGGCACGGTCGTGCGCCGCATCGACGACCCCATCCACGCCACGGGCGGCCTCACGGTGCTGCACGGCTCGCTCGCGCCCGAGGGCGCGGTCGTGAAGACCGCAGGCTTCGACGCCGAGACGTTCGAAGGCCCCGCGCGCGTGTTCGAGCGCGAGCGCGCCGCCATGGACGCGCTCACCGAGGGTCGCATCCAGGCGGGCGACGTCGTCGTCATCCGCTACGAGGGACCCAAGGGCGGGCCCGGCATGCGCGAGATGCTCGCCATCACGGCGGCCATCAAGGGCGCAGGCCTCGGCAAGGATGTACTACTGTTGACGGACGGACGATTCTCAGGCGGCACAACCGGCCTGTGCATCGGCCACATCGCGCCCGAGGCGGTGGACGAAGGTCCCATCTCCTTGGTCCGTGATGGCGACACCATTCGCGTCGACATCCCGGCTCAGCGCATCGACCTACTGGTCGACGACGCAGAGCTCGCATCCCGCCGTGAGGCATGGGAGCCGCTTCCGCCGCGCTACACGCGGGGAGTCCTCGCAAAGTACGCCCGTCTCGTGCGCTCCGCAGCGCAGGGAGCCGTCACGGGCTGACGCACGCATGACGCGTGCAAGGAGATCGCCATGACCATCGCGCCACGTCCGACGCCGCCGAGGGTGCAGGGGCCTGAGGTCCTCACCGGCTCGGGGGCCATCCTGCGCTCGCTCGAGCTCCTGGGCGTCACCGACGTCTTCGGGCTGCCCGGCGGCGCCATCATCCCCTTCTACGACGAGCTCATGCAGCAGTCGGCCGTGCGGCACATCCTCGTGCGGCACGAGCAGGGAGCCGGACACGCCGCCGAGGGCTACGCGTCCGCGTCGAACAAGGTCGGCGTCGCGATCGCGACGAGCGGCCCCGGCGCGACGAACCTCGTCACGGCCATCGCCGACGCCTACATGGACTCGGTGCCGCTCGTGGCGATCACGGGCCAGGTGTTCAGCCACCTCATGGGCACCGACGCCTTCCAGGAGGCGGACATCACGGGCATCACGATGCCCATCACGAAGCACTCCTTCCTCGTGACCGACCCCGCCGACGTGCCCGCGGTGCTGCAGGCGGCGTTCCACATCGCCTCGACCGGTCGTCCCGGCCCCGTGCTCGTCGACGTCACGAAGGACGCCCAGCAGCTGTCGGCGCCGTTCGTGTGGCCCGACCGCATCGACCTGCCCGGCTACCGCCCCGTCACGAAGGCGCACGGCAAGCAGATCCAGGCGGCCGCCGCGCTGCTCGCGCGCTCCGAGCGCCCCGTCCTCTACGTGGGCGGCGGCGTGATCCGCGCGAAGGCGTCGGAGGAGGTGCGCGAGCTCGCCGAGGCGATCGGCGCGCCCGTCGTCACGACCCTCATGGCGCGCGGCGCGTTCCCCGACTCGCACGCGCAGCACCTCGGCATGCCCGGCATGCACGGCACGGTGCCCGCGGTGCTCGCGCTGCAGGAGTCCGACCTCATCCTCGCCCTCGGCGCGCGCTTCGACGACCGCGTCACGGGCAAGGCGTCGGAGTTCGCCCCCGGCGCCAAGGTCATCCACGTCGACGTCGACCCGGCCGAGATCTCGAAGATCCGCACGGCCGACGTGCCGATCGTCGGCGACGTGCGCGACGTCGCCTCCGACCTCTCGGTCGCCTTCCAGGACGCGATCTCGAGCGGCCGCCCCGACCTCACCGACTGGTGGGAGCGGCTCCACGGCCTGCAGGCGCGGTTCCCGCTCGGCTTCGCCGAGACGACCGACGGCAAGCTCGCGCCCCAGCACGTCATCCAGCGCATCGGCGAGCTCACGGGCCCGGAGGCGGTCTACGCCTCGGGCGTGGGGCAGCATCAGATGTGGGCGGCGCAGTTCATCCGCTACGAGCGCCCGAACTCGTGGCTGAACTCCGGCGGCGCCGGCACCATGGGCTACGCCGTGCCCGCCGCCATGGGTGCGAAGGTCGCCGAGCCCGAGCGCGTCGTGTGGGCGATCGACGGCGACGGCTGCTTCCAGATGACGAACCAGGAGCTCGCGACCTGCGCGCTCAACGACATCCCCATCAAGGTCGCGATCATCAACAACTCGTCGCTCGGCATGGTGCGGCAGTGGCAGAACCTCTTCTACGAGGGGCGCTTCTCGTTCACCGACCTCGAGACCGGCGACGACGCGCGCATGATCCCCGACTTCGTGAAGCTCGGCGAGGCGTACGGCTGCCTCGCGATCCGCGTCACGAGGCCCGAGCAGGTCGACGACGCCATCCGCCTCGCCCTCGAGACCAACGATCGCCCCGTCGTCATCGACTTCATCGTGTCGAAGGACGCGATGGTGTGGCCGATGGTGCCGCAGGGCGTGTCCAACTCCTTCGTGCAGTACGCCAAGGAGCACAGCCCGGAGTGGGGTGAGGAATGATGACGACGCACGTGCTCTCCCTCCTGGTGGAGGACAAGCCGGGTCTGCTGACCCGCGTGGCCGGGCTCTTCGCCCGCCGTGGATTCAACATCGAGTCGCTCGCGGTCGGCAAGACCGAGATCGCGGGTCTCTCGCGCATC
The DNA here is from genome assembly GCF_039531815.1 of Agrococcus versicolor. Taxonomy (NCBI): domain Bacteria; kingdom Bacillati; phylum Actinomycetota; class Actinomycetes; order Micrococcales; family Microbacteriaceae; genus Agrococcus; species Agrococcus versicolor. The sequence continues at coordinate 220,779 of NZ_BAAAQT010000005.1, forward strand.
ACGGTCGTCGTCGACGTCGAGGGCCTGCCGCTCGAGCAGGTGACGAAGCAGCTGAACAAGCTCATCAACGTCGTGAAGATCGTCGAGCTCGAGCCGCCGGCCTCGGTGCAGCGCGAGCACATGCTCATCAAGGTGAAGGTCGACCACGCGACCCGCTCGCAGATCCTCGAGGCGACGAACCTCTTCCGCGCCCGCGTCGTCGACGTGACGACCGATGCGCTCGTCATCGAGGTCACGGGCGACAGCGCCAAGTGCCAGGCGCTGCTGCGCCTGCTCGAGCCGTACGGCATCAAGGAGATCGCCCAGTCGGGCCTCCTCGCCATCGGCCGCGGCGGCAAGTCGATCTCCGAGCGCGTGCTGCGCTCCTGACGCAGCCGCGCATCCCCAGAACCACCACGAACGAACGAACGAGGAGCACCCGCATCATGACCGAGGTCATCTACGACGACAAGGCAGACCTGGGACTCATCCAGGGCAAGAAGGTCGCCGTCATCGGCTACGGCTCGCAGGGCCACGCCCACGCGCAGAACCTGCGCGACTCGGGCGTCGACGTGCGCATCGGCCTCAAGGCCGAGTCGCGCTCGCGCGCCAAGGCGGAGGAGGCGGGCTTCACCGTCGGCACGAACCGCGAGGTCGCGGAGTGGGCCGACGTCATCGTCATCCTCGCGCCCGACCAGCACCAGCGCGGCATCTACGCCGATGACATCGCGCCCGTGCTCGCCGAGGGCAAGACGCTGCTGTTCAGCCACGGCTTCAACATCCGCTTCGACTACATCCAGGCGCCGGAGGGCGTCGACGTCGTGCTCGTCGCCCCCAAGGGCCCCGGCCACACCGTGCGTCGCGAGTACGAGGCAGGCCGCGGCGTGCCCGTGATCGTCGCCGTCGAGGTCGACGCGACCGGCTCGGCGTGGGACCTCGCATGGTCGTACGCGAAGGCGATCGGCGGCCTGCGCGCCGGCGGCATCAAGACGACGTTCACCGAGGAGACGGAGACGGACCTCTTCGGCGAGCAGGCCGTGCTCTGCGGCGGCACGTCGCAGCTCGTCCAGTACGGCTTCGAGACGCTCATCGAGGCCGGCTACCAGCCCGAGATCGCCTACTTCGAGGTGCTGCACGAGCTCAAGCTCATCGTCGACCTCATGTGGGAGGGCGGCATCGCGAAGCAGCGCTGGTCGATCTCCGACACCGCCGAGTACGGCGACTACGTCTCGGGCCCGCGCGTCATCAGCCCCGACGTGAAGAAGAACATGCAGGCCGTGCTCGCCGACATCCAGTCGGGTGCGTTCGCGAAGCGCTTCATCGAGGACCAGGACGCCGGCGCGCCCGAGTTCAACCGCCTCCGCGAGGAGCAGGCCGGCCACCCCATCGAGGCGACCGGCAAGCAGCTGCGCTCGCTCTTCGCCTGGGAGCAGCCGGACGCCGACTACACGGACGGCTCCGCCGCCCGCTGACCCCGGCTCCGCTCGTCGA
>NZ_BAAAQT010000005.1:222300-310604 GCF_039531815.1 Agrococcus versicolor
GCCGTCGACGTTCGCGGTTGCTCTGTCACCTGCGGTACCCGGCTTCTGCGCTTCGTTCCCACAGTGTCGAAGAGTCTTCGTATTCTTCGATGCATCCCGCCTCTGTCGCGAACCATCGCGATGTCAGGACGGCGGAGAGGAATCGCGGGCAACCGCGAAGGGACGAAGGGATGTCGCCATGAATGCAGCGCTCGTGCGATCCGTCGCAGTGCAGCAGTGGTGGAGCCGGAAGCAGCACCTGCTCGGCACGTCGATGGATCGTGCACTCGTTCGCTACGACGCCTGGTGGCTCGTCCTCGTCGCGGTGATCCTCGCTCTCGGCGCGACCGTGCTCATCGGTCTCGCGGTGTGGTGCCTCGTCACGGGTAGGGGCACCTTCACCGGACGGTTCGCCTTCGCGCGCGGCGGTGTCTCGATCAGCGTCGAATGCCGCTGAGCGTCGAGCGACGATGACGGCAACGCAGGGGTCGCTCGTCGAGGGTGGGCGACCCCATCCAGGCTCGATCGTGGCGCGATCATGAGCGTGCCCAGCGCTGTCCTGCTCGAGGTCCGGGGCGCGAGGATCTCCTACCGTCACGACCAGATGGTGGTCGACGGAATCGATCTGAGCGTCGACGCCGGCGAGCTCGTCGCCCTCCTCGGACACAACGGCTCGGGCAAGTCCACGCTGATGCGGGCCGCGTTCGACCTCGTGCCGTTGCGATCGGGCTCGATCGCGCTGCGCGGGGTGCAGAGCCGGAGGGCGGAGGCGCGACCGCACGCATTGCTCCTCGCTGGCAACGAGCAGCTGCCGACGTTCCTCTCCGGACGCGAGCTGATCCAGCTGCTCGCCACGATGTACGCCGTCCAGGTCGACGAGCCCCGCATCGACGAGCTGTTCGCGCTCTATGGCATGGCGGGTCGGCAGGACGACCTCATCGAGGACTACTCCCACGGGATGCGCAAGAAGACGCAGCTCGTCGCCGCACTCCTGCTCCGACGCCCGCTGACGGTCGTCGACGAGACGCTCAACGGCATCGATCGCGAGGCACTCGTGCTCGCCGAAGAGGATCTCGCCGGGCTGACGGACGGCGGTGCCGTCATCCTCTGCTCTCATGAGCTCCCCATGCTCGAACGCGTCGCGACGCGCGTCGTCGTGCTCGATGGTGGCCGCATCGTCGCAGATCTGCCGATGTCGCACGTGCTGGACGGCGACGGCGGGCTCGCGGGGGTGCTCGACGAGCATGCGCTCGATCGCTGAGCTCGGCGCCTCCCGTCGTCGGATCGCGGCGTTCCTCGGACTGCTGCTTCGATACGTCCGGCGACGAGTCCTTCGACGAGGCGTCCTCCGCTCTCGGCTCGCGCGGGTCGCCGCTGCGGTCGTGGTCGCCGTCGTGATGCTGGCATCCGTGGGCCTAGGGCTGTCCCTCTTCGTCGAGGCTCCGCTCGGTAGAAGCGACTGGGAGTACCTCTTCGGGCTCGCGTCCAGCTCCGCCATCGTCTGGACGCAGGCTGGCTTCCTCCTGATACGCATCCTGTTCCTTGCCGCTGACGACCTGCATCTCCTCGCCTTCCACCTCCCGCTGGGCGCACGCGAGCGCCAAGCGGGCTTCGTCCTGCTCGAGGCGCTGATGGTGCTCGTCGGATGCGCCGCCGGGCTCGCGGTGTTCGGCATCTCGGCGATCGTGGTGCTTGGGCCGCCAGGTCTCGTGCTCATCGCGACCTACCTGCTCATCCCCGTGCTCGTGACCTACTCGGTGCTGCAGGCTGGTGCAACCGTGGTCGCGCTCGCGTGCGCGGCGCTGCCGGTCGGACGCCTGCGCCGCATCGTCCTCGTCGCCCTGCTCGTCGCCCTGCTCGCCGGGAGCGTCGAGGTGTCCAGCAGGTTCCTCGTCGGCGCATCCGAGGGCGGGCCGGTGAGTCCGTACGCGGGCCTCGTCGAGTGGCTGCGGGAGACGGCACGACCATGGCCGCTTGCGCTCGGAACCGGCGCGCTCGTCGTCGTCGCCATCGCCGTCGCGGTCGCTCTGGTCGCCGCGCCGAGAGAGCATGTACCCGCGGCTGCCTACTCGCGCGTCCGGATCGGGCGCCTCGGGCGCGGCTTGCTGGGCGCCTACATGTTGCAGCATGCGCGCTCGCAGCAGACGATGCTCGCGATCGTCATCTCCGTCGCAGCATTCGCGGCGCTGACCGTTCGACCGATCGTGCACCCGGGCCTCGCGCTGACGCTCCTCTCGCTGCCCGGGCTCTATCAGTACGCCGCGTCACGTCGCCTGCATCGGCTGCAAGGTCATCGCCGGCCGGCGTGGTGGCAATACCTCGCGCTCGCGCTCCCTCAGATGGCACTGCTCGCCCTCGGGACGATCATCGCGGTGCTCGTGCTTCTGGCTACCCGACCCGCGTCCGTCGGCGAGGTCGGCGGCCACGTCGGCGCCAGCGTCGTGGGCATCGTGCTCGTCACAGCGATCGGCGTCGCATTTCCTGCCGACGATGCGAACCCGTTCTCGGTGCTCATCGGCGGCACGGTCTGCTCGTTCGCTCTCGCCGGCATGGCGCTGCTGCTCGGCGTCCTGAACGCCACGCCCCTGGTGCTCATGAGCTGCGTCGTCGCGCTCACCGTCGTCCTGGTCGGGCTGACGGTCCTCGGCATCCACGTCATCGAGAAGGTAGAGGCGCCGACATGCGCACCATGAGAGACATCCTGCTCGGCGTCATCGGAGCCGGCGTGGTCACCGCGGTCGTGGCAGTGTGCGCGCTCCTCGCCACGATGTTCTCCGCAGGTCGGGGCGATGGTAGACGCGAGGCGCTCTTCGGAGCGCTGTTCTTCGAGGCTGTGACCGACGCGTCCGGAGCGACGACCGTGACGGTCGGTCTCGACGACCCGATGCCGCTCGTCGTGTTCGTCGTCGTCGCCTTCGGCGTCATCATGCTCAGCATCGGCTTCTTCCATCTGCTCCGAGCTCGGCAGCTGGCGTTGCGCGCGGACGCTGGACATGCCGACGACGCATAGGGGGGTCGGTGCGGCCGGGGCCGCACTCGGCATCTCCGTAGGCGTGCTCATGCAGACCGCGCTCGCGTGGGTGCCGATGACGTGCGCGGCGATCGCCGGGCTGGTGGTGGAGGTGCTGACGGGGGCCGAGGGTCCATGGGCGATCTCGCAGCTCGCGCTCGCGTACGTCGCGGTGGCCTTCGTCGGCGCGTGTCTCATGCACGAGCTCGCGCACGTCGTCGTCGCAGCGTGGGGCGTGACCAGCCCGAGGTTCGACGTCGAGATCCGTCTGCTGCGGTGCTCGGTGCGCCCGTTGCATCCGTTGTCCCGAGGACGTGTCATCCTAGGCGCGCTCGCGGGACCGGGGCTCTGCATCACCGTGGGTTGCGCTCTCGCGATCGGCTCCGCCCCGGCGATCTGGGTCGTGCCCTTCGTCGCGCACGCAGTCTCGCTCCTGCCGACGTTCGGCGATGGGCGCAGCATCTGCGCCGCGCTTCGTGATGCATGACCCGCCCTCACGTTTCTCGCAGTCTGCACGAAAGCGGTGCTAGCGTCGGGGTGCCACGACTCGACGACGAGGGACCGAGGACGCATGACCCACCGCGCCACCGCGCTGCAGCTCTACTCGGTCCGCGAGCGGCTCGACGAGGGGCTCGCGCCCGCGCTCGAGCGCATCGCCGCCGCCGGCTTCTCGCGCATCGAGCCGTACGACCTCCTGCGGCTCGCCGACGAGCTGCGCACCGCGATGCCCGCCGCGGGCCTCACGGCGCCGACGGCCCACGCGCGCCTGCTCGGCGACGACCAGGAGGCCGTGCTGGCCGCGGCCGCGAGCCTCGGGGTCGCGACGATCGTCGACCCCATGACGGAGGCCGAGCGCTGGCGCACGCGCGACGACGTGCTGCGCGTCGCCGACGACCTGAACGCCGCGGCGGTGCGCGCCGCCGCCCACGGGCTCGTGCTCGGCTACCACAACCACGCGTGGGAGGCGCAGGTCGTCGACGGCGACGCCACGGGCCTCGACGTGCTCGCGGACGCGCTCGACCCGGCCGTCGTGCTCGAGGTCGACGCCTACTGGGCCGCGGTCGGCGGGGCCGACGTGCCCGCGCTGCTCGCGCGCCTGGGCGACCGCGTGCGCGCGCTGCACCTCAAGGACGCGCCGCTCGTCGACGGCTCCCTCTCGCACGACCCGCACGACCAGCTGCCCGTCGGGCAGGGCGCCCTCGACTGGCGCGCGATCCTCGCGGCGGCGCCGACGGCCGAGCTGCTCGTCGTCGAGTTCGACCAGTACCGCGGCGACGTGCTCGAGGGGGCGGCCGCGAGCCTCGCCGCCATCGACGCGCTCGTCGCGTGAGCCCGTCCATGGAACGAGGAGGCGGCGTGACGCTGCAGACCCCCGTCGGCATCGGCGTCATCGGCGCCGGCATGATCAGCGAGCAGTACCTCGCGAACCTCGCGCAGTACCCCGACGTGCGCGTCGTCGTCGTCGGCGACCTCGACGTCGCGCGGGCGCGTGCGCAGGCCGAGCGCCACGGCGTGCCCGACTCGGGCACGCCCGACGACGTGCTCGCCCACCCGGACGCGCGGCTCGTCGTCAACCTCACGATCCCCGCCGTGCACGCCGAGGTGTCGATGCGGGCGCTCGAGGCCGGCATGCACGTGTGGAGCGAGAAGCCCATCAGCGTCGACCTCGCCTCCGGGCGCGCGCTGCTCGCACGCGCCGACGAGCTCGGCCTGCGCGTGGGCATCGCGCCCGACACCGTGCTCGGCCAGGGCGTGCAGAGCGGCCTGCGGGCCATCGCCGCCGGCGTCGTCGGCGAGCCGATCGGCGCGACGACCGTCATGCAGTACGCGGGCCCCGACCGCTTCCATCCGAACCCCGAGTTCCTCTTCGCACCCGGCGGCGGGCCCGTGCTCGACATGGGGCCGTACTACCTCACGACCCTCGTGAGCGCGCTCGGCGCCATCCGTCGCGTCACCGCCGTCGGCCGCACGCCGCAGCCGACCCGCACGATCCAGGTGGGCGAGCGGGTGGGGGAGTCCTTCCCCGTCGGCGTGCCGACGCACGTGCACGCGATCGTCGAGCTCGAGCGCGGCGTCGCGCAGTCGACGTTCTCGTGGGACTCCGCGCTGCGCCGCACGGGCGTCGTCGAGATCTCGGGCACGGCCGGCACCCTGCGCATCCCGGACCCGAACATGTTCGAGGGGCCGCTCGAGGTGACGCGCGTCGGCCTCGACGTCGACGCCGAGAGCGTGTGGGAGGCCGTGCCGGCCGAGGGCGCCGTCGGCGGTCGCGGGATCGGCATCGTCGACATGGTCCGGGCCATCCGCGAGGGGCGCCCGCACCGCGCGTCGGGCGAGCTCGCGCTGCACGTGCTCGAGGCGATGCTCGCGATCGAGACGTCCATCCGCACGGGCGAGCCGCAGACGCTCGACTCGTCCGTCGCCGCCATGGTGCCCGTCGAGGCCGACTTCGACCCCACGCTCGCCCACGCGGTGCGCGCATGACCGCCGCGGCGCCGCGCGTCGGCATCCTCGGCGGCGGGTTCATGGCCCGCGTCCACGCGCACGCCGCCCGCTCGGCGCGCGCCGAGCTCGTCGCGATCGCATCCTCGAGCCTTCCCCGCGCCGCCGAGGCCGCGGCGGCGCTCGGCGTCGGCACCGCGCTGCCCGACGCGGCCGCGCTCATCGCCGCCGACGTCGACGTCGTGCACGTCTGCACGCCCAACACGACGCACGCGGGCCTCGCCGCCGAGGCGATCGCGGCGGGCAGGCACGTCGTGTGCGAGAAGCCGCTCGCGACGACGGTCGAGGACGCGCAGGCGCTCGTCGACGCGCTCGACGCCTCGGGGCTCGTCGGCGCCGTGCCGTTCGTGTACCGCTACCACCCCATGGTGCGCGAGGCGCGCGCCCGGCTCGCGGCGAGCGGGCAGGCGCTGCTGTCGGTCGACGCCGCGTACCTGCAGGACTGGATGCTGCTGCCGGGCGACGACAACTGGCGTGCGGGCGCCGCGCTCGGCGGCCCGTCGCGCGCCTTCGCCGACATCGGCTCGCACCTGCTCGACCTCGTCGAGTTCGTCGCCGGGGAGCGCATCGTCGCGCTCGCCGCCACGACGCGCACGGTGCACGCGCACCGGGGCGACGCCGCGGTGGCGAACGAGGACATCGCCGGCGTGCTCTTCCGCCTCGGCGGCGGCGCGGTGGGCACGGCGCTCGTGACGCAGATGGCGCCCGGTCGCAAGAACGCGCTCGCGATCGAGTGGCACGCCGCCGACGCGAGCTACCGCTTCGAGCAGGAGCGTCCCGACGAGCTGTGGATCGGCGAGCGCGCCGGATCGCGCCTGCTGCAGCGCGATCCCGAGATCCTCTCGCCCGACGCCGCACGCCTGTCGCGCGTGCCCGGCGGCCACCCCATGGGCTACCAGGACGCCTTCGACGCGTTCGTCGCGGACGCGTACGCTGCGATCGCAGGCGAGGCGCCCGACGGGCTCCCCACCTTCCACGACGGCCTGCGCGCCGCCGTGCTCACGGATGCGGTGCTGCGGTCGGCGGCCTCCGGCGAGTGGATCGAGACGACCGCACGAGCCCGGAGCGTGGCGGCATGACCGATCCGACGAGGCAGCAGGCGCGGCACCCCGTGACCCTGTTCACCGGCCAGTGGGCAGACCTCCCGCTCGAGGAGGTCGCACGGCTCGCGGCCGAGTGGGGCTACGACGGGCTCGAGATCGCCGCCTCCGGCGACCACCTCGACCTCGCGCGCGCCGACGAGGACGACGCGTACGTGCGGTCGCGGCTCGACATCCTCGACCGCCACGGCCTGCAGGTCTTCGCGATCTCGAACCACCTCGCCGGCCAGGCCGTGTGCGACGACCCGATCGACTTCCGCCACGAGGCCATCCTGCGCCCGTCCGTGTGGGGCGACGGCGAGGCGGAGGGCGTGCGGCAGCGCGCGGCGGAGGACATGCAGCGCGCCGCGCGGGTCGCCCGCAAGCTGGGCGTCGACACCGTCGTCGGCTTCACGGGCTCGTCGATCTGGCAGTACGTCGCGATGTTCCCGCCCGTGCCCGCGGAGCGCATCGACGCCGGCTACGAGGACTTCGCCCGCCGCTGGAACCCCATCCTCGACGTGTTCGACGGCGAGGGCGTGCGCTTCGCCCACGAGGTGCACCCGAGCGAGATCGCCTACGACTACTGGACGAGCGTGCGCACGCTCGAGGCCATCGACCACCGCACCGCGTTCGGCTTCAACTGGGATCCGTCGCACATGCTGTGGCAGCAGGTGGATCCCGTCGCGTTCATCTGGGACTTCCAGGACCGGATCTACCACGTCGACTGCAAGGACACGCGGCTGCGGCCCGCGAACGGCCGCGCCGGGGTGCTCGGCTCGCACCTGCCGTGGGGCGACCCGCGACGCGGCTGGGACTTCGTGTCGACCGGCCACGGCGACATGGCGTGGGAGGACGCCTTCCGCGCGCTCGCGGCCATCGGCTACGACGGCCCGATCTCGATCGAGTGGGAGGATGCGGGCATGGATCGCCTGCACGGCGCGGCCGAGGCCGTGACCCGCATCCGCGAGCTGCTGTGGCGCCTGCCGACCGCATCGTTCGACGCGGCCTTCTCGAACCAGTAGCCGCGGGTCCAGGGGAGGTCTGCGCATGGAGGACGAGACCGCCGAGGGCGCCGTCGCGACGCGGTGGCTGCGGTTCGCGGCCGTCGAGGCCGACGTGCGCAGCCCGCGATACGCCGACTGGGCGCGCGGCCTCGCCGCCGACGACGCGCTGCTCGCCCGCCTCGCGCCGCTGACGCGCATCGAGCAGCAGCCGAACCTCGTGCTCGCCGCCATCCGATTCGCGGGCGTACCGCTGCGACCGTGGCGCGGCGTCGCGCCGCTCGTGCACGAGCGCTGGGATGCGATCGAGCGGTGCGTGCGCACGCGTCGCACGCAGACGAACGAGGCGCGCAGGCTCGCGACGCTCCTGCCCGCCTTCGCCGCGCTGCCGCAGCCGCTCGCGATCGTCGAGGTCGGGGCGTCCATGGGTCTGTGCCTGCAGCCGACGCGGTGGTCGTACGCCTACGACGGGGGTGGCGGGGATGCCGCCCCGCATGTGCTCGGCGATCCGAGCGCGCCGCGGCTCGCCGCGCGCCTCGACGGTGCGATGCCGCGCATGCCCGAGGTCGCGTGGAGCGCCGGCCTCGACCTGCATCCGCTCTCGGCCGCGAGCGACGACGACGTGCGCTGGCTCGAGACGCTGCTGTGGCCCGTCGGCGAGGGCGAGGTGGATGCGGCGCGGCTCGACCGTCTGCACGCCGCCGTCGCGATCGCCCGCGCGCACGGGCCCGTCGTGCGCGCGGGGGACCTCGTGACCGACGCGGCGGCGCTCGTCGACGAGGCGCTCGCGGAGGTCGCGCGGGGGAGGGCTGCGACGGCCGTCGTCTTCCATACCGCCGTCCTCGCCTACGTGCCCGCAGGCGGGCGGGAGGCGTTCGCCGAGACGATGCGCGCGAGGGGCGCGACGTGGATCTCGAACGAGGGCCTCGGCGTGCTGCCCGAGGTGCGCGCGAGGCTCGACGCCCTCGACGCGAGCCCGGGGGAGGCCGACTTCTGCATCGCGGTCGACGAGCGGCCGGTCGCGCTCGCCGACGCGCACGGCGCCTGGGTGCGCATGCTGAACGCGACGGCGGGCGACGGCGCCGCATAGGGCCGGACGGTAGGGTGCCCGGGTGCCAGACGACGATCGCGATGCCCTGACGTGGGAGGGCGACGACGCCGACGAGACCCTCGTCACGCAGGACGCCCAGGCGCCCGTCGCCGGTGCTGCGACGCAGGCGACGGCCGCCGACGCTCCGAGCGAGCGCGTGCCCGGCACCCGCATCGTCGCCGTGCTCTTCCTGCTCCTCGCCGTCGCCTCGAGCGTCGGCTGGATCGCCGTCATGCTCGCGAACCCCGCGCAGCAGCAGACGATCCTCGCGCTCGCGATGTACCAGCTCGGCGAGCTGCTCGCCGTGCTCGCGCCCGTCGGCTGGTGGCTCGCCGCTCGCAGGCTCGCGCCGCAGCCCGTGCCGTGGTGGATCGCCGGCGTCGTCGTCACCGCGCCGTGGCCGCTGCTCGTGGGGGTGCTCGCATGACCGACCGCCAGGATGCGCTCGAGCCGGACGACGTGCCCGTCGACGAGGCGGCGGACGAGTTCGAGCCCGAGGAGCGCGAGCCCGAGGACGACGAGCTCGACGAGGGCGAGGAGCGCGCCGAGCGTCGCAGCGACGTCGTCATCGTGACCCTCGTGTTCGTGGTGCTCTTCGCCTACCAGCTCTACTCGGCGGTCGCGAACCTCGTCGCCCTGCCGCAGATCTACGCCGAGATCGGCCTCGCCGACGCCGTGCCGTGGCCCGTCCTCTACGCCGGCGTCGCGGTGCCGCCGGTGCTGTTCGCCGCCGCATCCGCCGTCGCTCGCGGACGCCGGCTCGCCGCCCGCGGCGCGATCCTCGTGCTCGGCCTCGCCGTGAGCGCCCAGCTGTCGCTGCTGCTCGAGGAGCTCGCGCGCCAGGCGGCCGTCACGGCCTTCGGGGGCTGACGCCGCGGGCCGGGGCGCCGCGCGTCAGATCGCGGCGACGAGCACGAGCGCGCCGAGCACGATCTGCGCCACGAGACGCGGCACGAGCGGCACGGCCGTCGCGCCGAAGCGCTCGGGGTGACGGGAGGCGTAGGCGTTCGCCGGGAAGACGGCGACGAGCAGCGCGATGAGGCCGATGCCGGCGGCGAAGCGCACGGTCGGCCACGGCGCGAGCAGGCCGAGCCCGCCGAGGATCTCGGCGACGCCCGACACGACGACGATCGTGCGCGGCGAGCGCAGGCCCGTGCCGCGCATCGCGGGCGGCACCATGGCCTGCATGCCGCGCTGCACGCGGGGCACGAAGTGCAGCACGCCCATCGCGACGAAGACGATCGCGAGCACGACGCGGAGCACCCACTGGGCGACGAGGAAGGCATCCATCGCCTCCATCCTCCCGCACGTGCGCGGCGCGGTCGCGCACGCCGCCCTCGAGAGGGGTCAGCGCTGCGGCGGACCGCCCGGCCCGGGCGGCGGGGGCCAGGGCACCTCGCCGCGCATGGGCGGCACCATCTGCGGCGGCGCGTAGCCCTGCGCCGGGGCCTGCGGCTGCAGGGTCGGCACGGGCTGCGACGCGAGCTGCCTGGACTGCGCCGTGGCTCCCGGGCCGTCGGCGATCGGCTCGACCGTCACGGCCGTGCCGTACGCGCAGATCTCCGTCCACGCCTGCGCGATCTCGTTCGCGTCGAAGCGCATCGCGACGATGGCGTTGGCGCCGCGGCGCTGCGCCTCCTCGACCATGCGCCCCATGACCTGCATGCGCGACTCGATGAGCATCTGCGTGAACTCGGGGATCTCGCCGCCGCCGATCGCGCGCCAGCCGGCGACCCAGCTCGTCGCGGCGTCGCGGCTGCGCACCGTGAGGCCCATGACCTCGCCGTGCACCGCGAGGATGCGGAAGCCGGGCAGGTCGTTCGTCGTGACGATGATCATGGGCCGAGTCTCCACCTCGCCACTGGGTGCCCGCTGACCTGGGTGGGGGCTGCCATGACGAAGCCCGGGTCGACGATGCCGTCGACCCGGGCTGCCGGGCTCGCTACTCGGAGACGAGCGTGTCGAACGCCTCGGGGTTGGCGTCGATCCATGCCTGGACGGCCTCGGCCTCGCGGCCGTCGCCGTACTCGTTCACGACCATGTCCTCGAGCGACGCGTACTGCTCGTCGGTCAGCTGGATGCCCGCGACGTACTCGGCCGCCTCGGGGAACTCCTCGGCGAAGCCGTCGGTGCCGAGGAAGTGCAGGCCCTCGGACTCGCCCATGGCGCCCTCGGGGTCCTCGAGCGCGCGCAGGTCGTAGGCCTCGTTGGCCCAGAACGGCGTCCAGGAGGTCACGACGATGTCACGCTCCTGGCTCGTGGCCGTGTCGAGCTCTGCGAGCATCGCCGCGGTCGAGGAGGTGACGAGCTCGTACGTGCCGTCGAGCTCGTACGCGGGCAGCATCGAGTCCTGCGTCTGGGCCGTGAGGCCTGCGCCGGGCTCGATCCCGAAGATCCGGCCGCCGAAGCGGTCGGCGTTCTCGGCGAGCTCGTCGATCGAGGTGATGTCGACGTAGTCGGGCACCGCGATCGTCAGGGCGGCGCCCTCGTAGTAGGTGCCGAGGTCCTCGATGCGGTCGCCGTACTCCTCCATGTAGGAGGCGTGGGTGAGCTCGGGCCATGCCGACGGGTACATGTCGACGTCGCCCTGCGCGAGGCCCGTGTAGAGCGGGCCCGCCTCGGTGAGCTCCTGCATCTCGACGGTGTAGCCGAGCTGCTCGAGCTGGTTCTCGAGGAGGTAGGCGGTGCTCAGGCCGTCCGTCCACGAAGGGAGGAAGCCGAGCGTGATGGTGCCGAGGCTGTCCTCGGCGCCGTCGCCCGAGCCGCCCTCGGTCTGGGCGCCGCTCGCGCAGCCGCCGAGGACGAGTGCGGATGCTGCGCCGATGGCCAGCATGCCGGTGAGGTGTCGCGTGTGCATCAGGGACCTTTCGTTCACTTCGGTGTCGTATGGGGTTCGGGGGTGGTGCGGGAGATGCCGGGAGGGTCAGGCGGCCTGCGCGAGGCCGCGAGCGCTCGCCGCCGTCTCGCGGCGACGGGCGAGCAGGCCGAGCAGCGAGGAGCGGTGCTGGCGAGCGGCGCCGAGGGCGCCGGTGAGCCGATCGAGGAAGACCGCGATGACGACGACGCCGATGCCCGCCTCGACGCCCGTGGCGATGTCGACGGTCGACATCGCCTGCACGATGTCCTGGCCGAGGCCAGGTGCGCCGGCGATGCCCGCGATGACGGCCATCGAGAGCGCGAGCATGATGACCTGGTTGACGCCGGCCATGATCGTCGGCATCGCCAGCGGCAGCTGCACGCCGCGCAGGATCTGGCCGGGGCGAGCGCCGAAGGCGTAGCCGGCCTCGACCGTCTCGGCGTCGACGCCGCGGATGCCGAGCTCGGTGAGGCGCACGCCGGGCGGCAGCGAGAAGATGATCGTCGCGACGAGCCCGGGCACGACGCCGATGCTGAAGAACACGATCGCCGGGATCAGGTAGACGAACGCCGGCATGGCCTGCATGAGGTCGAGGATCGGCCGCACGATCGCGCTCGCGCGGTCGCTGCGCGCCGCGAGGATGCCGAGCGGCACGGCGATCGCGACGGCGATGACCGTCGCGACGATCACGAGCGCGAGCGTCTGCAGCGCCGAGACCCACACGCCCATCGCGAGCACGAGCGCGAAGCCGATGCCCGTGGCGATCGCGAACCGCCAGGAGCGCAGCAGCCACGCGAGCAGCACGGCGACGAGCACGACGACGACGATGGGGGAGCCCACGAGCACGTCGGTGAGCGAGCGCACGAGCCAGCCCATCGCGGTCGAGACCGCACCGAGGAGCCCGTCGAGGTTGTCGCGCATCCAGCGGACGCCCGTCTCGGCCCACAGGCCGACGGGGAGTCGGAAGCCATCCATCAGCGCACCTCCTCGGCGTCGGCGACCAGCGGGCCGTGCGCATCGTCGGCATCGGCGAGCACCTCGTCGATGAGGTCGTGCGACACGGGCTGCGGCAGCACCATGAGCGGACCGGTGGCGTTGGCCGCCGGGCCGAGCGCGGCGAGCAGGGTGACGCGGGGGATGATGCCGGCGAGCCTGCCGTCGCCATCGGTGACGGCGAGGGGCAGCGGCGACTCCGCGGAGGGCACGAAGAGGTTCACGAGCACCTCGTCGTGGGCGACGCTCGCCGGCGCCGGTCGCACGATGCCCGCGAGCGTCGTCGCGCCCTGGCGGACGTGGGCGACGGCGTCGCGGTCGGTGACGATGCCGACGAGCGTGCGCTCGCGGTCGACGACGTAGGCGGCGGAGGCGCCGGCGTCGCGCATCTGGCGCAGCGCCGTGCGCGGGCCCGCCGACTCCGCCACGACGGAGCGCGGGCGCTCCATGACGTTGGCGGCCGTGAGCACGCGCGCCCGGTCGACGTCCTGCACGAACTGCTCGACGTAGTCGTTCGCGGGGTCGGTGAGGATGTCCTCGGGGCTGCCGACCTGCACGATGCGGCCGTCGCGCATCACGGCGATGCGGTCGCCGAGGAACATGGCCTCGTTGAGGTCGTGGGTGATGAAGACGATCGTCTTGCGCAGGCGCGCCTGCAATTCGAGCAGCTGCTCCTGCATCTCGCGGCGGATCAGCGGATCGAGGGCGCTGAACGCCTCGTCCATGAGCAGGATCTCGGTGTCGGCCGCGAGCGCCCTCGCGATGCCGACGCGCTGCTGCATGCCGCCGGAGAGCTCGGACGGCAGCCTCGCGCCCCATCCGTCGAGGCCGACGAGCGCGAGCACCTCCTCGGCCTTCGCGAGGCGCTCGGCCTTCGGCACGCCCCGCAGCTCGAGCGGGTAGGCGACGTTGGCGGCGACCGTGCGGTGCGGCAGGAGCGCGAAGTGCTGGAAGACCATGGCGATGCCGTCGCGGCGGATGCGGCGCAGCCGGGCGTCGGGGATGCCCGTGATGGTGTCGCCCTGCACGAGCACCTCGCCGCCCGTCGCGTCGTGGAGGCCGTTCAGCATGCGGATGAGGGTCGACTTGCCGGAGCCGGACAGGCCCATGACGACGAAGATCTCGCCCGGCTGGACGGAGAAGGTCGCGTCCACGACCGCGGCGGTGCCGGCGTCGGCGACGTCCTCGCGGGTCGCTCCGGCGCGGAGGCGCTCGACGACGCTCCTGGGGTGCTTGCCGAACACCTTGTAGAGGCCCTTGGCCTCGATGGCAGGTGAGATGGTCACGATGTCTCCGGCAGCGCATGCGGCTGCATCGGTCGCGCCCGGGTGGGCGGCCACGGGTGGCGCGTCGGTGACGACGCAGCGGGAGGCGATGTCGGATCGGCTCCGGGCCGCCGACCGTACGCTCGCCGGTGCGAGGCGCTGGGGCGTCGCCGGCGACCGCGGACTGGTCGGGTTGCGCCCCATCGGCGGGGCTCGTCCACGGTTCCACGAGGCGTGCGGCCCTGCAACCGCGATCCGCGGTTGCGACACGGTGGAAGGACGTGTATCAGCACGCGCGTTGCACGCCGTCGCGGCGTCGATCCGGCCGCCGAAGGGTCTCGGATCGATGCACGTTCGTGATGTTCGCGCGTGCGTCCGGCCGTCGTCCGGGGCCGGATCGGGCGCGCGTGCGTCGTCGGACGTCATCCGCACCCGCCCGATGCGCATGCCGATGGCTAGCATGGTCCAGGCACGCCGGCGTGCCTGCCCTGCAGTCCGTCCGCACCCCCAGCGAGGTCCCCGCGTGTCCAAGCCCGTCGTCCTCATCGCCGAGACCCTCTCGAGCGCCACCATCGACGCCCTCGGACCCGACTTCGAGGTCCGGCACGTCGACGGCACCGACCGCCCCGCGCTGCTCGCCGCGCTCGCCGACGCGCAGGCGCTGCTCGTGCGCAGCGCGACGCAGGTCGACGCCGAGGCGCTCGCCGCCGCGCCGAGCCTGCAGGTCGTCGCCCGCGCGGGCGTCGGCCTCGACAACGTCGACGTGCCCGCCGCGACCAAGGCCGGCGTCATGGTCGTCAACGCGCCGACGTCGAACATCATCTCGGCGGCCGAGCTCGCGATCGCCCACATCCTCGGCCTCGCCCGCCACCTGCCGGAGGCGCACGCGTCCCTGAAGGCGGGGGAGTGGAAGCGCAGCCAGTTCACGGGCGTCGAGCTCTACGAGAAGACGATCGGCATCGTCGGCCTCGGCCGCATCGGCGTGCTCGTCGCCGAGCGCCTCGCGGGCTTCGGCGTGCGCCTCATCGCCTTCGACCCGTACGTGAGCCCGGCGCGCGCCGCCCAGCTCGGCGTCGAGCTCCGCTCGCTCGACGAGCTCATGGCCGAGTCGGACTTCATCACGATCCACATCCCGCGCACCCCCGAGACGACGGGCCTCATCGCCGCGCCGCAGCTCGCGCTCGCGAAGCCGAGCCTGCGCATCGTCAACGCGAGCCGCGGCGGCATCGTCGACGAGGCCGCCCTCGCCGACGCGCTGCGCGAGGGGCGCATCGCCGGCGCCGGCCTCGACGTCTTCGTCTCGGAGCCGCCGAAGGACGACGCGCTCACGTCGCTGCCGACCATCCAGGTCACGCCGCACCTCGGCGCCTCGACCGACGAGGCGCAGGAGAAGGCGGGCGTCGCGGTCGCGCGCTCGGTCCGCCTCGCGCTCGCCGGCGACCTCGTGCCCGACGCCGTCAACGTCGCAGGCGGCGTCATCGACCCGTACGTGCGCCCCGGCATCGGCCTCGCCGAGCGCCTCGGCCAGTTCGCCGCCGGCCTCGCCGCGGGTCCGGTCGAGTCGGTCGACGTCGAGGTGCACGGCGACCTCGCGCAGTACGACGTGAAGGTGCTGCGCCTCGGCGCGCTCAAGGGCTTCTTCTCGCGCATCGTGAGCGAGCAGGGCGTCACGTTCGTCAACGCGCCCGTCATCGCGCAGGAGCGCGGCGTCACGAGCGAGCTCACGGTCGACGAGCGCAGCGACGAGTACCGCAACACGGTCTCGGTGATCGCGGCCACGAGCGACGGCCAGCGCGTCTCGGTCACGGGCACGCTCACCGGTCCGAAGCAGACGGCGAAGATCGTCTCGATCAACGGCCACGACGTCGAGGTGCCGTTCGCGGCGCACCACGTCGTGATGACGTACGAGGACCGCCCGGGCATCGTCGCGATCTACGGTCGCGCGTTCGGCGAGGCGGACATCAACATCGCGGGCATGCAGATCGCGCGCACGACCGCCGGCGGCAAGGCGCTGTCGATCCTCACGGTCGACCAGGCCGCCCCCGAGGCGCTGCTCGCCGAGATCGGCGACGCCATCCAGGCTGACTCGATCCGCGAGATCGACATCGTCGAGGCGTAGCACCTGGCGCGCTGTCGCACGTCGGCACTAGCGTCGCCGCCATGAGCGACGCGACGACGCATCCCCGACAGGCACGCATCGTGCTCGTCCCCGGCTTCTGGCTCGGGGCATGGGCGTGGGACGAGGTGGCGGCGCGGCTGCGCGAGGGCGGCCACGACGTCGTCGCGCTCACGCTGCCCGGCCTCGAGCCCGGCGCCGATCCCGCCGCGGTCACGCTCGAGCAGCACGTCGCCGCCATCCGCGACGCCATCGGCGAGGGCCCCGCCGTGCTCGTGGCCCATTCTGGCTCGGCGGGCGCCGCGACGATCGCGATCGATCGCGCCCCCGACGCGGTCGTGCACGCGATCTGGGTCGACACGTGCCCCGTGGTCGACGGCGCCGCGATGGATGCCGGGCTCGAGGGCGACGGCCTCGCGCTCGAGTCGGCATGGGACGACGAGCTCGAGGGCGGCTCGATGCGCGGCCTCACCGACGCGCAGCTCGCGACGTTCCGCGAGCGCGCCGTGCTCGAGCCCGCGGCGATCCTGCGCGAGCCGGCCGTCCTGCGCGACGACCGCAGGCTCGACGTGCCGCAGACGCTCGTCGCCACCGCCTTCTCGGCCGACGAGTACCGTGCCTACGCCGGGCAGGGCGCGTCGTTCCTCGCCGGGCTCGCCGAGCAGCGGGCGCTCACGATCGTCGAGCTGCCCACCGGCCACTGGCCCATGTGGTCGAGGCCGGCCGAGCTCGCGGCGCTCGTCGCCGAGCGCGCGGCGTAGGGCTCAGGCGCGGGCGCGGCGCACGATCGCGTCGACGGCCTCGACGATGCGCTCGATGTCGTCGGCGCTCGGCGCCCACGCGGGGTCGAGGCCCGAGCGCAGGTAGATGCCGTCGCTCATGAGGGTGACGACGGGGGCGAGCTCGGCGCCGATCGCGTCGGTCACGACGGCGCGATAGCCGTCGTCGACGCGCTGCAGCGCCTCGCGCAGCGCGGGATGCTGCCCCGACTGCATGAGGCGGAACGCGGCGACGAACGTGCGGTCGATCGCCGTCTCGCGCACGATGGATCCGCGGATGAAGCGTGCGACGGGCTCGGGGTCGAGCCGCAGGTCGGCGGCGTCCTGCGCGCCGAGCGCGTCGAGCCGTTCGGCGAGGCCCAGCACGAGCGCCTCGCGCGACCCGAAGTGGTAGAGCAGGCCGCCCTTCGAGACGCCGGCGTGCTCGGCGACCGCCTGCAGCGTCGCGGCGCGCTCGCCCTGCTCGACGACCACCTCCTCGAACGCGTCGAGGATGGTCTCGCGGGCGGTGGGTCGCTCGGACATGCCTCCATCCTAGCGTGACAACTGCACCGTCCAGACGGTACAGTGAGCAGCATGTCCACGACCCTGACCCCGACCTCGCGAGCAGGCGCTCGCGAGTGGATCGCCCTCGCCGTCCTCATGCTGCCCGTGCTGCTCGTCGCCATCGACAACACGGTGCTCGCCTTCGCGCTGCCGCAGATCGCCGGCGCGCTCGAGCCCACGGGCTCCCAGCAGCTGTGGATCGTGGACGTCTACCCGCTCGTGCTCGCGGGTCTCCTCGTGCCGATGGGCGTGCTCGGCGACCGGTTCGGGCGTCGCCGGCTGCTCATGATCGGCGCGATCGGCTTCGGCGTCGTCTCGGTGCTCTGCGCCTTCGCGCCCAGCGCCGAGTGGCTCATCGCCGGCCGCGCGCTGCAGGGGCTCTTCGGGGCGACGCTCATGCCGTCGACGATGTCGCTGCTGCGCAGCCTGTTCCGCGACCGCGTCCAGCGCCGCCTCGCCATCGCGATCTGGGCCACGGGCTTCTCGGTCGGATCCGCCGTCGGCCCCTCCGTGGGCGGGCTGCTGCTCGCGCACTTCTGGTGGGGCAGCATCTTCCTGCTCGCCGTGCCGCTGCTCGTGCCGCTGCTCGTGCTCGTGCCGCTGCTCGTGCGCGAGAGCCGCGACGCGACCGCGCCGCGCGTCGACATGATCGGCATCGTGCTCGCGATGCTCGCGCTCGCCCCGTTCGCCGCGGCCGTGAAGCACGTCGCGACCGACGGCGTCGACCTCGTCGCCATCGGGCTGGCAGCGCTCGCCATCGCATCCGGCGTGCTCTTCGTGCGCCGCATGGAGCGCGCGGAGCACCCGATGCTCGACCTCGCGCTGCTGCGCGATCGCGCCTTCTCGACCGGCGTGCTCGTCAACCTGCTGTCGGTCGTCGCGCTCGTGGGCTTCCTGTTCTTCCTCACGCAGCACCTGCAGCTCGTCGTCGGCATGTCGACGCTCGAGGCCGCCCTCGTGCTGCTGCCAGGCACCGCGGCCATGATCCTCGCGGGCCTCGGATCCGTGCGGCTCGTGCGGCGCGTGCGGCAGGAGGTCGTCATGGTGGGCGCGCTCGCCCTGTCGACCGTCGCGTACCTGCTCGTCGCCGTGCTCGGGGCCGACATCTCGGTCGCCGCCATCGCGACGGCCTTCGCGCTGCTCGGCGCGGGCATCGGCGCCGCCGAGACGCTGTCGAACGACCTCGTGCTCGCGAGCGCACCCGTCGACAAGGCCGGCGCCGCCGCGGGCGTCTCGGAGACCGCGTACGAGCTCGGAGCCGTGCTCGGCACCGCCGTGCTCGGCGGCATCCTCACCGCCGTCTACCAGGCGCGCCTCGTCGTGCCCGACGGCATCGGCGCGGCCGACGCGATGCGCGCCGGCGAGACGCTGAGCGGCGCGATCCACGTGTCCGAGACCACCGGCGGGGAGGCGGGCGCGGCGCTCGCCGAGGCTGCGCGCCACGCGTTCGACGCGGGCGTCGTCTGGACGTCGGGCGTCGGCGCCGCGCTCATCGCGACGGCCGCGCTCGTCACCTGGTGGCGACTCGTGCGCGGCCGCCGCGGCGGCCCGACGACGGCGGCGCTCGCCATCGCCGCCAGCGAGCGCTGACGCCTGCCGGTCGCCGTCGTCGACGGCGACCGGTCAGCGTCCGACGTACAGCTCGAGCGCGATCCCGTCGGGATCCTTGAGGCTCAGCGCGCTGCCGTAGTCGACGTCGACCACGCCGTCGTGGTCGATGCCGACGGCATCGAGGTGCTCGGCCCATGCCACGAGCTCGTCGCGCGAGGCGACGCCCAGGCCGAGGTGGTCGAGCCCCGGCCGGAACGGGCTGAACCCGTCCGCGCTCGTGCGCTCATGCTGCGTCAGCCCGAGGTTCGTGCCGCCGGGCAGCGCGAAGAGGCGGCGCTGCAGGCCGTCGCCCGCGAGCTCCGCCACGGGCGGCGCACCGAGCAGCCGCTCGTAGAACGCGACGCTCGCGTCGAGGTCGCGCACCGTGATCGCGACGTGGTGCACGCCGGAGATCGTCGGCATCAGACGAGGTCGTCGCGGTGCTCCACGCGCTCGACGCGCTGGCCCGTCGCCGGGTCGACGTTCGTCGAGCGGACGGTGCGCGAGCGACCGCCGCGGGCGAGCTGCACCGCGCCGGCGATCGTGACGAGGAGGCCGGCGCCCATGACGATGTAGCCGATGAGCATCCAGTCGACGCCGGGCACGGACCACAGTCCGGGCACCGCGAACGTGACGATGGCGCCGAGGGCGAGGAGGAAGATCCCGAATCCGAGCATGGCGCTCTCCTTTCGATCGCGGGCGCGACGATCGCGCCGGATCCCGGCCGACCCTAGTCGGGCCCGGAGCGATGGGGGCAGCGCTGGACAGCGCGTCATCGCTGTGCATCCCTCACCGCCACTCGGCCCCGGGCGGCGTGCTCGCCCGCGCGGGCGCCGCCGGTAGGCTCGCCCGCAGGAGGTACGCGTGGAGCAGCTGCGACTCGCCATCATCGGCGGCGATGGGATCGGACCCGAGGTCACGAGCGAGGCGAGGAAGGTGCTGCGCGCCGCCCTCGACGGCACGGTCGACCTCGTCGAGACGGAGTTCGCGCTCGGTGCGACCCACTACCTCGAGACCGGCGACATCCTCACCGACGAGACCATCGACGCGATCGCCGAGCACGACGCGATCCTGCTCGGCGCCGTCGGCGGCGACCCGCGGGACCCTCGCCTCGCGGGCGGCATCATCGAGCGCGGCCTGCTGCTGCGCCTGCGCTTCGCGTTCGACCACTACGTCAACCTGCGGCCCACCGCGCTGCACCCGGCCGTGACGTCGCCGCTGCGCGACCCCGGCGAGGTCGACTTCGTCGTCGTGCGCGAGGGCACCGAGGGCCCGTACGTCGGCAACGGCGGCAGCCTCCGCACCGGCACGCCGCACGAGATCGCGAACGAGACGAGCGTCAACACCGCCTTCGGCGTCGAGCGCGTCGTGCGCTACGCCTTCGACCTGGCCGAGACGCGCTCGAAGCGCCTGACGCTCGTGCACAAGACGAACGTCCTCGTCCACGCGGGCGGCCTCTGGCGTCGCATCACCGACGCGGTCGCCGCCGAGCACCCCGACGTGACGGTCGACTACCTGCACGTCGACGCCGCGACGATCTTCCTCGTCGACCGCCCGAGCCGCTTCGACGTCATCGTCACCGACAACCTCTTCGGCGACATCCTCACCGATCTCGCCGGCGCGATCGCCGGCGGCATCGGGCTCGCGGCGTCGGGGAACATCAACCCCGACGGCACCTTCCCGAGCATGTTCGAGCCCGTGCACGGATCCGCGCCCGACATCGCGGGCACCGGCACGGCCGATCCCACCGCGGCGATCCTCTCGGCAGCCCTGCTCGCGGAGCACCTCGGCCACGCCGACGCCGCGCGCCGCATCCGCGACGCCGTCGACCAGGACGTCGCCCAGCGCCCGGCACCCACGACCACCTCCGAGACCGGCGACCGCATCGTCGCGCTCGTCGCAGCAGCGTAAGGAGCCCCGATGGCCCTCCAGTTCACCTCCACGCCCTCCACCGCCCGCAAGGCGCAGGCCGAGCGCGAGGCCGTGCTCGCCGACCCCGGCTTCGGCAGGCACTTCACCGACCACATGGTCCTCATCGACTGGACGGTCGAGGACGGCTGGCACGACGCGCGCGTCGAGCCGTACGGCCCCTTCACGGTCGACCCGGCCTCCGCCGTGCTGCACTACGGCCAGGAGATCTTCGAGGGGCTCAAGGCCTACCGGCGCG
This sequence comes from Agrococcus versicolor, assembly GCF_039531815.1. Classification (NCBI taxonomy): domain Bacteria; kingdom Bacillati; phylum Actinomycetota; class Actinomycetes; order Micrococcales; family Microbacteriaceae; genus Agrococcus; species Agrococcus versicolor. Next base: position 243,278 of record NZ_BAAAQT010000005.1, read on the forward strand.
AGGACGGCTCCGTCTGGACGTTCCGCCCGGACCAGAACGCCGCCCGCATGCAGCGCTCGGCGCAGCGCCTCGCGCTGCCGCAGCTGCCGACGGAGGACTTCGTGGAGTCGCTGCGCAGGCTCGTCGAGGTCGACGAGCAGTGGGTGCCCGCCGGTGGCGAGGACTCGCTCTACCTGCGGCCGTTCATGATCGCGAACGAGGTCTTCCTCGGCGTGCGCGCGGCGCAGACCGTGCTGTTCTCGGTCATCGCGAGCCCGGCGGGCCCGTACTTCCCCGCAGGCGTGAAGCCCGTCTCCATCTGGCTCTCGCGCGAGTACGCCCGTGCGGGCAAGGGCGGCACGGGCGCGGCCAAGTGCGGCGGCAACTACGCCGCGAGCCTGCTGCCGACGCAGGAGGCGTTCGCGAACGGCTGCGCGCAGGTGCTCTTCCTCGACGAGTCGGGCGACGCGAACCTCGAGGAGCTCGGCGGCATGAACGTCGTGCTCGTGAAGGCCGACGGCACGCTCGTGACGCCGCGATCGGAGTCGATCCTCGACGGCATCACGCGCAACTCGCTGCTCGAGCTCGCGCAGGACATGGGCCACGCGGTCGAGCACCGTCCCGTCACGCTCGACGAGTGGCGCGACGGCGTCGCCTCCGGCGAGATCGTCGAGTCGTTCGCGTGCGGCACCGCCGCCGTCATCACGCCGATCGTCGCCATCAAGGCGAAGGACGAGGCGGATGCGTTCGGCGATCCCGACGCGCCCGCGGGCGAGGTCACGATGGCGCTGCGCACGGCGCTCACCGACATCCAGCACGGCCGCGCCGACGATGCGCACGGCTGGATGACGCAGCTCGTCGAGGCACGCTGATGCGCATCGTCCGCGCCTCGCACGAGGGCCGCATCGTCTTCGGCGTCGTCGACGAGACCGACGTCGTCGTGCTCGCCGGCGACCCGCTCTTCGCCGGCTTCGACACGACGGGGGAGCGCATCCCGCTGTCGAAGGCGCAGCTGCTCGCGCCCGTCATCCCGCGCTCGAAGGTCATCGGCGTCGGGCGCAACTACGCCGCGCACGCCGCCGAGCTCGGCAACGACGTGCCGACGGCGCCGCTCATCTTCCTGAAGCCCAACACGTCGGTCATCGGCCCGGGCGACCCGATCGTGCTCCCGCCCGAGTCGTCGAACGTGCACTTCGAGGGCGAGCTCGCGCTCGTCGTGGGTCGCGTGACGCGGCGTGTGTCGAAGGCCGACGCCCTCGACCACGTCTTCGGCTGGACGATCGCGAACGACGTCACGGCGCGCGACCTGCAGCAGTCCGACGGTCAGTGGTGGCGCGCGAAGGGGTTCGACACGTTCTGCCCCCTCGGGCCGGGCATCGAGACCGACCTCGACGTCGCCGACCTGCTCGTCGAGACGCGGCTCGACGGCGAGACCATGCAGTCGGGCTCGACGCGCGACCTCATCTTCGACATCCCGACGATCGTCGAGCACGTCTCGGCCGCCATGACCCTGCTGCCGGGCGACGTCATCCTCACGGGCACGCCCGCGGGCGTCGGGCCGATGACGGCCGGGCAGGTCGTCGAGGTCTCGATCCCGGGGCTCGGCACGCTGCGCAACCCGGTCGTCCAGGGATGACCCGCATGGCCGCCGGGCGCGCCGCGATGCCCGGCGTCGCCGCCTGCATCGGGGGCGCGGTCGTCGCCCTCGGCATCCACCAGGTGCTCGTCACCATGGGCGTCGACGTGCCGTGGCTCACGCTGGCGGTGCTCGTGGGGCTCGTGCTCGGGCAGACGCCGCTCGCGGCGCATCCGCGCCTCGTCCCCGGCACGAAGGTCGCCGGGCGCACGCTCATGCGCGCCGGGATCGTGCTGCTCGGCCTGCAGATCGTGCTCGCCGACGTCGTCGCGCTCGGGCCCGTGCTCATCGCCGCCGTCGTCGCCCTCGTCGGGCTCGCGTTCGCGATCACGTGGACGCTGGCGTGGCTGGCGGGGATGTCCGCCGACCAGCGCGTGCTCATGGCGGCCGGCTTCTCGATCTGCGGGGCGAGCGCCGTCGGCGCCGTCGCACAGGCGCGCGGCGCCTCCGAGCGCGACCAGGCGACGCCCGTCGCGCTCGTGACGCTGTGCGGCACCGCTGCGATCGGCGTCCTGCCCCTGCTGCGCGTGCCGCTCGGCCTCGACGAGGCCGCGTTCGGCGTGTGGACGGGGGCGAGCGTGCACGACGTCGGCCAGGTCGTCGCGACCGCCGCGATCGCCGGCCCCGGCGCGCTCGCGCTCGCGGTCGTCGTCAAGCTCGTGCGCGTCGTGTGCCTCGCGCCCATGACGGCGCTCGTCGCCGCCCGCCGTCGGCGGACGTCCGAGGGTGCCGGCGCGCGGCCTCCGCTCGTGCCGCTCTTCGTCGTCGGCTTCCTCGTCGCCGTCGCGGTGCGCGCGCTCGTGCCGCTGCCGCAGCCCGTGCTCGACGTCGCGGCGTTCGCGCAGCAGCTGCTGCTGGCCTCGGCGCTCGTGGGGCTGCTGTCGCGCGTGCGCCTGCTGGACCTCGTGCGTCAGGACTGGCGCGGCGTGCTCGTCGCCGTCGGCGCCTCGACGTGCATCGCGGCGCTCGCGCTCGCGCTCCTGCTGCTGCGCTGACCCGCCGCGCGCTCAGCGCTCGCGCACCACCGTCGCCGCGGGGCCGTCGCCGACGTCGATCGATCCGGCGTCGCCGACCTCGAGCATGTCCTCGGGGTCGACGAACGTCACGCCGTGCCCGTCGAGCGCGAGGCGTCGCGCGGCCTCGAGCAGCATGCGCCGACCGACGTCGCGCACCTCGTGCACGCGCGTGAGGTCGAGCACGATCTCGCGGGCGCCCTCCTCCTCGCGCTCGAGCTCGACGAGCAGCCGCTCCATGCCGACGAAGTCGACGGCGCCCTGCAGCTCGTACGTCGAGTCGAGGTCGCCGTCCCCGTCGCCGTCCTCGGCGGCGTGGCCGTGGGTGAGGGGCCGCGCCGCGGGCGGCACCTCCATCAGGTGCATCCCCATGTCGCGCGAGAGGCGCTCGAAGATGCGCACGCCGCGCGTGGAGTTGCCGTGCTCGTCGAGCCGCGGCGAGAAGGCCGCGAAGCCGCCCTTGCCGGGCAGCGCGCCGATGACGCCACCCGAGACGCCCGACTTCGCGGGGATCCCGACGAGCGTGAACCAGTCGCCCGCGGCGTCGTACATGCCGCACGTCGTCATGACCGACAGCACCTGCCGCGCGACCCAGCGGGGCACGACGCGCTCGCCCGTCTCGGGATGCACGCCGGCGTTCGCGAGCGTCGCCGCCATGACGGCGAGGTCGCCGACGTCGACGAGCAGCGAGCACTGCCGCGTGTAGCCGTCGACGACCTCGGTGGGCTTCGCCTCGATGATGCCGTGGTTGCGGAGCATGTACGCGATGGCGTGGTTGCGGTCGGCCGACTCGAGCTCGGAGGCGTGGACCTCCTCGTCGACCTCGAGGTCGCGACCGGCGAAGGCGGCGAAGCCCGCCTGCACGCGGTCGGCGTCGAGCATCGAGTGCACCGTGATGGCGCCCGCGTTGATCATCGGGTTGAGCGGGCGGCCCGTCGCGGGATCGAGCGAGATCTCGTTGAACGCGTCGCCGGAGGGCTCGACGCCGACGCGCTCGAGCACGGCGTCGAGGCCGTGGTCGACGAGCGCGAGGGCGTAGGCGAACGGCTTCGAGATCGACTGGATCGTGAAGCGCACGTCGGCGTCGCCCACGGCGTACCGCGTGCCGCTCGGGGTGCTGAGGGCGAGGGCGAGGCGATCCGGATCCGCGTCGGCGAGCTCGGGGATGTAGGCGGCCAGCTCGCCCCCGTCCTCGTCGGAGCAGGCCTGGAGGACCTCGGACAGGTAGTCGGGGAGGGGGGAGCGCACCGACCCAGCCTGCACCACGCACGCCGCGCCACCGGTCGACCGCGGCCGCCCGCGCGCCGCTATCCTGGCCGCGAGCGGGCGGCCGCGCCTGCACGGAGGGACGACGATGTCCGAGATCCAGCAGCTCCTCGACCGCATGCCCGTCGCGCGCATCGCGACGCAGGCGGGCGTCGACGAGGCCGACGCCCGGCGCGCCATCGAGGCGGTGCTGCCCGCGCTCGTCGGCGGGATGCAGGCGAACGCGCAGGACGGGGCCGGGGCGGCATCCCTCGAGCGTGCGCTCGCGCAGCACCGCGGCGCGCTCGACGCGCGGCTCGGCGGGGACGTCGACCCCGACGACGGCCGGCGCATCGTGCGCAACGTGTTCGGCGGCCGCGCCGACGACGTCGCGACCGCGCTCGGCGGCGCGGGCGGCGGTGCGCTCGGCGACGTCGTCCGCAAGGTGCTGCCGATCGTCGCGCCCATGGTGCTCGCGTGGCTCGCCGAGCGCGTCCTCGGGGGCGGCGGTGGCGGCGGTGCAGGCGCATCGCGCCCCGCCGCGGGCGGCCGTGCGGCGCCTGAGCGCACCGGAGGGGAGAACCCCTTCGCGCGCAGCGGCGGCGGCGCGGGCGACGGCGCGCTGCGAGCGCCCGGAGGATCACGGCCGAGCGCGCCGCGATCCGGTGGTTCCCGGGAGCAGCCGCGCGAGCCGTCCGGCGGCGGGCTGGGCGACCTGCTCGGCGGCATCCTCGGCGGCGGCGCGGGCGGGGGATCCGGCGGCGGCATCGTCGGCGACCTCCTGGGCGGCCTCCTCGGCGGCGGACGCCGCTAGCGTCCGGCGCCGCCGGGGCTCATCCGCCTCCTCGCCTGCCCTCTCGGATGCGCACGATCGACTCGGCGGCGCCGACCGCGACGAGGATGAGGGTCGCGACCACGCCGAGCCCGACCGGGGGCACGATCGGGGCGAGCGCGCCGGCCGCCGCCAGCGCGCCGATCCCCGCGAGCTGCGTCGGCATCCAGCGGTGGTCGAGCACGAGGCGGAACAGCAGGGTGCCGACGAGGAAGAGCGCCGGGCCGCCCAGGATGGCGAGCGTGCCCGCGAGGCCCGCCTCGTCGGGATGCGACAGCATCTCCTTGTCGGCGACGCTCATCACGACGATGCCGCCGATCACGGCGAGGTGCACGTAGGTGTATGCGGTGCGCGCGAGCCGCCCCGGGGTCCGCGATCGCGCGATCGCCTCCGACCCCATGCGCTCGCCGTGGTCGAAGTAGATCCACCACATCGCGGCGGCCGCGACGAAGGCGCTGATCATCGTGACGACGGATGCGGCGCTCGTCTCCTTCGCCACGAAGGCGAAGCCGGTCACGAGGAACGACTCGCCGAGCGCGATCAGCACGAACAGGGCCGCGCGCTCGGCGATGTGCGGACCGCTGAGGTCCCAGCGCTCGACCGGCGCCGTGCCGAGCCCGGGGGTGCGGAACCCCGTGCTCGCCGAGACGTAGTCGACGACGAGCGCCGCGCACCACAGCGGCAGCTGGGCGGGCAGCGGCAGCAGTGCGCCACCGATCCAGAGCGCCGCGCCGATCCCGTTCCAGAAGAGCAGCCGCAGCACGAGCTCGGCGAGCTCGCGGTCGTGGCGCCATGCCGCCCACGCCATGAATGCCGAGCGCCCCACCTGCAGCACCACGTAGGCGATCGCGAACGCCCACGCCCGGTCGCCGAACGACTCCGCGATCGACACGCTGACGACGAACGCGACGAACGCCAGCGCGACGACGGCGCCCCGCACCGGCAGATGCTCGGGATCGAGCCAGTTCGTCACCCAGGTGGTGGAGATCCACAGCCACCACAGCGCGCAGACCAGGATCGCGCCCTCGAACGCGCCGAGCAGGTCCTGATGCTCGTACAGGTATGCGGAGAGCTGCGTCAGCGCGAACACGAAGACCAGGTCGAAGAACAGCTCGATGAAGGTCACGCGGTCGGCGTCGCCGGCCCCGTCCTTGCGCAGCACGTCGCGTCGCGACCCGAACCGAGCATGCGTCATGTCGTGATGATGGCAGACGCTCGACCCGCGCCCGACGCCTAGGATGGGAGGCGCCATGAGCGTCCCCTTCTCCTCCGCGACGGGCGCCGACGTGCGCGTCCGCTTCTGCCCGTCTCCCACCGGCACCCCGCATGTCGGTCTCATCCGCACGGCCCTGTTCAACTGGGCCTACGCGCGCCACACCGGCGGTCGCCTCGTCTTCCGCATCGAGGACACCGACGCAGCCCGCGACTCCGAGGAGTCGTACCACCAGCTGCTCGATGCGCTCGGCTGGCTCGGCATCGACTGGGACGAGGGCGTCGAGACCGGTGGCCCGCACGCGCCGTACCGGCAGTCGCAGCGCGGTGCCATCTACCGCGACGTCATCGAGCGGCTGCGCGAGTCCGGCCACCTCTACGAGTCGTTCGCGACCGCCGAGGAGATGGAGGAGCGCAATCGCGCCGCCGGCCGCGACCCGCGACAGGGCTACGACAACCACGAGCGCGACCTCACGGACGAGCAGCGCGCCGCGTTCCGCGCCGAGGGTCGCCAGCCGAGCCTGCGCCTGCGCGTGCCCGACGAGGACCTCTCGTTCGACGACCTCGTGCGCGGCCCCATCACGTTCCCCGCGGGCTCGTCGCCCGACTTCGTCGTCGTGCGCCCCAACGGGCAGCCGCTGTACACGTTCGTGAACCCCGTCGACGACGCGCTCATGGGCATCACGCACGTGCTGCGCGGCGAGGACCTCCTGTCGTCGACCCCGCGCCAGATCGCGCTCTACCGCGCGCTCGCCGACGTCGGCGTCGTCGAGGCCATCCCGCGCTTCGGCCACCTGCCGTACGTCATGGGCGAGGGCAGCAAGAAGCTCTCGAAGCGCGACCCGCAGTCGAACCTGTTCCTGCTGCGCGAGGCCGGCTTCATCCCCGAGGGCCTGCTCAACTACCTGGCGCTGCTCGGCTGGTCGATCGCGCCCGACCGCGACGTCTTCACGCGCGACGAGCTCGCGGCGGCGTTCGACGTCGAGGACGTCAACCCGAACCCGTCGCGCTTCGACGCGAAGAAGGCCGAGTCGCTGAACGGCGACCACGTGCGCGCGCTGCAGCCCGTCGACTTCGCGACGCGCCTCGTGCCGTACCTGGGCGACGCGCTGTCGTCGCCGCCCACGGTCGAGGAGCTGGCGCTGCTGTCGAAGGCCGCCCCGCTCGTGCAGGAGCGCATGCAGCTGCTCGGCGAGGCGCACGGCATGCTGCGCTTCCTCTTCCTCACGGCCGACGAGGTGCACTACGAGGAGGATGCGCTCGGCGCGCTCCGCGACGACGCGCACGCCACGCTGGCCGCCGCCTCCGCAGCCCTCGCCGACGAGACGGTGCCGTTCACGATCGACGACGTCGAGCGCGTGCTGCGCGAGGTGCTCATCGAGCGGCTGGGGCTCAAGCCCCGTCTCGCGTTCACGCCGCTGCGCGTCGCGATCAGCGGCCGTCGCGTGTCGCCGCCGCTGTTCGAGTCGATGGTCCTCCTGGGCCGCGACGAGACGGTCGCCCGCCTCGGGCGCCTCATGGGACGCATCTGAGCGTGGAGGTCGACGTCGTCGTCGTCGGCGCGGGGCCTGCGGGGCTCGCCGCCTCGCTCAACCTCGCCCGCGCGCAGCGGACGGTGGCGCTCCTCGACTCGAACCGCCCGCGGCATGCCGCGACGCTGCGCAGCCACGGCTTCCTCAGCCGCGACGGCATCTCGCCGCTCGAGCTGCGCACCATGGGACGCGAGGAGGTGCTCTCGTACCCGACCGTCACGTACGAGCGCACGATCGTCCACTCCATCTCGCCCGTCGACGGCGGCTTCGTCACCGTCGCGAAGCGCCCGGGCACCGAGGCGCAGACGGAGGTGCACAGCCCCGCCGTGCTCCTCGCGACCGGCCTGACCGAGGCGCTGCCGCTGCCGTCGATGGTGCGCACCTGGTACGGCACGAGCCTGCACTCCTGCATGGACTGCGACGGCTACGACAAGCGCGGCGAGCCGCTCGCCCTCATCGGCGAGACCGACGACCTCGCCGAGCGCGCCCTCGTCATCCGCAGGCACACCGACGACCTCGTCGTGTTCACGAACGGCGTCGGCACGATCACGGACGACGACGAGTCGCGCCTGCGCGACCTCGGCGTCGTCGTCGACCGCACGCCCATCGTGGCGCTCGAGGGCGACCGCGAGGGCATGCGCGAGGTCGTGCTCGCCGACGGTCGCCGGTCGCAGCGCACCGGCGGCTTCGTGCGGCCCGTGTGGCATGCGAGCCTCGGCTTCGCCGACCTGCTCGGGCTCGAGCGCGACGACGAGGGGCTCGTCGTCGTCGACGGCGCCCAGCGCACGAGCGTGCCGGGCGTCTACGCCGCCGGCGACCTCACGCCCGGCTTCCGGCAGCTCGCCGTCGCGGCGGGCGAGGGCACCATCGCGTCGTCGGTCATCAACCGCGACCTCATCGCCGTCGGCCGCTAGCGCCCGCACGGTCGCGGCGGCTCACGGCCGCAGCGCGACCTCGACCTCGCGGGCGAGCAGCGGCGCGTAGGCGGTCGACAGCATCCACGTCAGATGGTTGCCGTCGGCGGTGACGGGCATGCCGTCGATCGTCACGGGGCACAGGCCGCGCTCGATCGAGCACCACCATCCGCTCTGGTCGACGACGGTGATCGACGGCTCGAACGCCGCGGCGGCCGAGAAGGCGTGCGCCCTCGCCGCCATGTGGTCGAGGCGCGCGACGGTGCACCGCTGCGCGACCGACTCGGTCGACGCGGGCAGCGCGCACGACGCGTACGCGGAGTTCGGGGGAGCGCCGTCGAGCCACAGCACGGGCAGCCCGGCGTCGACGAGGGGCGCGAGACGCTCCACGGTGCCCTCAGCCATGCGTGCGAGCGCCTCCGACGGCTCGATCGCCTCGACGCCGTCGTCGGTGGCGTCGTCGAGGTTCTGCAGCCCGTTCGCCAGCACGACGAGGTCGATCGGGCCGTCGAGGACGCGCTGGGTCGCCCAGTCGGCATGCGCCTGGCACGTGGCCCAGTGGTCCTCGCCGCCGCGGGACGACACGGTCGAGAAGGCGCACATGCCGCGCGTGAGCACCTCGACGCGCGCGTCGGGCAGCGCCGCGCGCAGCCCCGGCAGGTAGGAGATCGCATGGGAGTCGCCGACGACGGCGACGTGCAGGCTCGCGTCCTCCGGGCCGTACGTGCAGCGGTCGGCGCGCTCCCGATCGACGTCGAGGCAGTCGTCGACGACCCACTCGGGCGCCTGCGCGTCGGCGCCGAGCCACTCGGTGCCCGGGTACTCGCCCTCCGCGATCGTCGCCTCGATGCGCGCCTGCGCATCCTGCACGCTCGCGACGCCCGCGACGGCCGGTGCGGGCGACGCGAGGCTGCCGCCGGTGGCGACGAGCACGACGGCGGCCATCGCGACGAGCGGCGTCGAGACGCGCGACGGCCGCCACCGGCCGAGGCGGTCGATGCGCGCGATGAGCCGCGTCGACGCCCACGACGCGACGCCCGCGGCGACGATGAGCAGGATGCCGTCGAGGAGCGGCTGCGTCGAGGCGCGCTCGGGCGCGAGGAGGCGGTAGCCGACGAGGATGGGCCAGCACCACAGGTACAGGCCCCACGAGAGGCCGCCGAGCGCGACGAGCGGTCGCCACGACAGCAGGCGACCGGCCAGCCCGCCCGGTGCCGTGCCCGCGAGCAGGATGGCGAGGGCACCTGCGACGGGCACGAGCGTGATGGCGCCGGGCTGGTCGCCGAGGTGCGAGAGGCGCCCGGCGAGGAGGACGAGCAGGAGGCCGAGGAGCCCGAGCGCCGTGCGCGCGCGCGACGTGAGGCGTGCACGGGAGGCGCCGAGGCCGACGAGGGCACCGACGCCGAACTCCCAGAGCCTCGCGACGCTGTCGAAGTAGGCGGCGCTGGGCTCGGCGAGCACGTGCAGCTGCGCCCACCAGAACGACAGGAGCGACGCCACGGACAGCACGGCGACGACGGCGGCGCCCGTCGGCCGTCCCATGCGCCGCGCGACGAGGGTCGTGGCGAGCACGAGCGCGACGAGCGCGACGACGACCTGGACGTGCACGGAGGTCGCCCAGAAGTGCTGGAGCGGCGAGGGGGTCGTCCCCGTCGCGAGGTAGTCGGTCGCACGGTCGACGAGCAGCCAGTTCTGCCACCACGTCGCCGACGCCAGCACCTCGAGCGCGATGGTGCCGCGCGAGAAGGTCGGCCACAGCGTGAGGACGCCGAGGCCGACGACGGCGAGCACGAGGCCCGCCATGGGCAGCTGGCGTGCGATGGCCCTGCCGATCGCCCTCCACGCGGCGGGCACGCCGCGGTCGTCGATCGCCTGCACGATCCCGGGGATGACCAGGAAGCCCGTGATGACGAAGAACACGTCGACGCCGCCCGAGATGCGGCCGGGCCACACGTGGTACGCCGCGACGAGGAGGCACGCGATCGCACGGAGCCCCTGCACGTCCGCACGACGGCGGGTGGGCGGTCGCACTGCTGGCATCGCGTCGTTCCCAGGGATCCGGAAGGGGGCGCGTTCGCCCACCGAATGCTACGGCACCGAGCACCGCTCACCGTGAGGGCCCGCTGGTACGATCTGGGGCACAGGTGGAGGAGCGGCGATGACCCTGCTGGACGAGCGCGAGGCGCACGAGGCCCCGCGCGGCGGCATGTCGCCGCAGGAGCGCAAGGCTCGCCGTGCGCGCATCCAGCGATGGATCTTCCCGCTGCTCGCGCTCGCCGTCATCGCGGGCGTCGTCGTCACGACGGTGCTCCTCATGGGCAGCGGCATCACCGACGACCGCGGCCCGACGCCCGACGAGGTGTCGTCGAGCAACACGACGCAGATGACCGACGCGGGCCTCGCCTACGTCGCGCAGCGCCAGTCGGCCTCCTTCAACCTGTCGACCCTGCCGCTCACGGCCGCCGACGTCGGCATGGCCGACGACGAGACGCGCGTGGCGACGAGCTCGATCGGCCTCATCACGACCACGCTCTACGTCGGCGCGGGCGGTGGCATCGACGGCGAGGGCTACCTGCGCACGCTCATGCGGCAGATCGCCGTCACGACCGAGGGCGGCGTCGTCACGCGCATCGACGCCGAGCTCGACACCTTCGGCTGGGCCGAGTTCCCGACGATCGTGCGCGCGCTCGAGGCGGGCACCACCCAGTTCGGGTGGACCTTCTCGGACGAGATGCGCGCGCAGCTCGAGGACGAGGTCGGCGCGGCCGTGCGCGAGGGCGAGTCGAGCAGCATGACGATCGCGCCCGGCACGGCGATGGGCATCCCCGTCGGCGCCGAGGTGGCGTGCGACGGCGAGGGGATCTGCAGCCTCACCTACGGCTTCCAGCCGGTCGAGGCGGCGCCGGCGTCATGATCGCCGTCGAGGACCGCCAGGCGCCTGCGCCCGCGATCCTCACCGCGCCGGAGCGGCTCGCGCGTCGGCGGAGGATCGTGCGGTGGACGTCGATCGCCGTCGGACTCTCCATCATCGCCGCGACGCCGATCGTGACGAGCATCCTCGCGAGCCATGCGCTGCAGGAGGCGACGGCGCTGCCGTCGCTCGAGGAGGTGTCCAGGCTCGGCCAGACGCAGATGAGCGACGCGGGCATCGCCTACGCCTCGCTGCACCAGGAGGCGGCGTTCAACCTCCTGCACCTGCCGCAGCCGGCCGAGGCGCTCGGCATGGACGAGGACGCGACCGCGACGATCGAGCCCACCGCCGGTGGCATCCAGACGACGATCGTCGCGCCGTCCGGCGGCCTGGAGTCGTGGGCGTCGCGCATCGAGGCGACGACCGAGCGCGGCGACTGGGTGCGCCTCGAGATCACCGAGGACGCCCTGGGCTTCGGCGACTTCACGCGGCTCATGCAGCGCGTCGACGTGCTCGCCGAGCTGCTCGACTGGCAGTGGTCCGATCGGCTCGCCGACCAGGCGACCGACGCCGTCGCCGCAGGCGTGCGCGACGGCGTGCCCATCGAGGTCGCGATCGCGGGCGGCGACGGCCTCGGCGTGTCGACGCACGGCAGCATCGCGTGCTCGTCGACGGGTGCGTGCACCCTCACGACGGTGCTCGACGTCGGCTGATCGCGACCCGCGAGCCCGCGTGCCGATTCGCGCGGCGCCTCGGCGTCGGCTATGCTCGATCACTGGCCCGAGGGCCATTGGGGTATGGTGTAATTGGCAACACGGCGGTTTCTGGTTCCGTTGTTCTTGGTTCGAGTCCAGGTACCCCAGCAAGCAAGGCGTCGCCCGTGAGGGTGGCGCCTTTCTCGTGTCCGGGGCGGGGCTACGCTCATCCCATGATCGTCGTCGCCGCCATCCTCGCCGCGCTCGCGGCGCTCGTGCACGTCTACATCTTCGTGCTGGAGACGCTGCGGTGGGAGGCGCCTGCGACGCGCCGCGTGTTCGGCACGACGGCGGAGACCGCAGCGATCACCCGGTCGCTCGCGGCGAACCAGGGCGTCTACAACCTGCTGCTCGCGATCGTCACGGCGGTGGGCGTCGTGCTCGTGCTCGTCGCCGACCCGACGTCGGGGGAGCGTGCGGCGGGCGACGCGCTGCTCGTCGCGGGCCTCGGCTCGATGACGGTCGCGGCCGCGTACCTCATCGCCACGGATCGCTCGAAGGCGCGCGCCGCGACGGTGCAGGGCATCTTCCCCGTGCTCGGGCTCGTGGCGCTCGCGATCGCGACGCTCGCCGGCTGACGCGGTCCGCGAGCGACCGTGCCGATCGATCACCGGATCCGCTGGTCGAGCGACGCCTGGCGCGTCGACATGCACGCGTGGATCCGCGAGGCGCTCGCCGCCCGCGGCGAGCGCGTGACGAGCATCGCCGAGCATCGCGTGCGGATCTGGTCGGCGGTGCTGCGCATCGAGACGGATGCGGGCGTCCGCTGGGCGAAGGAGGATCATCCCGCCGCCGCGAGCGAGATGGCCGCCACGCGCATCGCCCACCGCGTCGCCCCCGACCTGGTGCTCGCACCGCTCGCGATCGACGTCGCGAGCGCTCGGCTGCTGACGGCGGACGCGCAGGTGCTGCACGAGGACGGCAAGGCGCCCCTCGACACGCGCGTCGCCCTCGCCGAGGCGGCCGGGGCGCTGCAGCTCGCGCTCGCGCCGCACGCCGAGGAGCTCGTCGCCGCGGGCGTGCCCGACCTGCGCCCGCATCGCCTCGTCGACCACGTGCGCCAGCGGGTCGCCCAGGCCGGTGCGCTGCCGGCCGCGCACCCGATGCACCTGCACGACGACGCCCGTGCCGACGTGCTCGCCCTCCTGCCTCGCCTGCGTCGACTCCTCGACGTGCTCGACGAGACCGCGCTGCCGTCCACGCTCGAGCACGGCGACCTGCATCTCGGCAACGCCTTCCTCGTCGACGGCCGCATCCGCATCGGCGACCTCGGCGACGCGGTCGTCGCGCATCCCCTCGGCACCCTCCGCGTGCTGCTCGGCACCGCACGCGCGCATGGCGTGGACGTCGCCGATCGTGCGCGGATCCGTGCCGGCCTGCTCGATGCGTGGTCGTCGCACGCCGACCGGCCGGCCCTCGAGGACGCGGCCGACGCGGCGATCGCGCTCTCGGGCGTGCAGCGCTGGGAGGCATGGTGGCGCCTGGCATGCGACGCGCCCATCGACGCGATCGACGCGTACCGGCCGTACGTGCAGCCGCTGCTGCGCACCCTCGGCGACGCCGAGGCGGCGATCGCCGCGCCCTGACCGGCTCGGACGGCTGTCCACAGGCTGACAGTCGACGCACAGCATCCGATCCCGGGCGGGGCATACGCTCACGTCCGTGACCGACACGCAGAGCTACGACCGCATCACCGTCCGCCAGAAGCTGAGCCTCACGGTGAACCGCTTCGAGATCCGCGCCGGCGGCAAGGACGGCCCCATCCTCGGCGTCGCCCAGCAGAAGCGCCTCGCGCTCAAGGAGCAGGTGACGTTCTTCGCCGACGAGGCGCGCACGCAGCCGGTCTTCTCCTTCAAGGCACGCCAAGCCATCGACCTCGGCGCGACGTACGACATCCTCGACCCGCAGGGACAGCAGCTCGGCTGGTTCCAGAAGGACTTCGGCAAGAGCCTCCTGCGCTCGACGTTCAACGTTGGCGTGCCGTCGCAGGGCCTCGAGGGATCCGGGCACGAGCGCAACCAGGTGCTCGCGATCCTGCGCCGCTTCTCCGACATCGGCTGGCCCATCCACTTCGACTTCACGGCGAAGGACGGCACGCCGATCCTCTCCATCGAGCGCGCGTGGGCCGTGCGCGACAACTACGACGTCACGATGCCGGCCGCGCCGAACGGCGCGCGCCTCGACTGGCGCGTCGCAGCATCGCTCGCCGTCGCCGTCGACGTGCTGATGCAGCGCTGACCGACGCCGCTGCAGCCAGGTCCTCGGACCCTGGGCGCACGCGTCCCGGGTCTGCGAGGATCGACGCATGAAGGTGCTGGTGCCGTCGTCCGTCCGCCTCGACCTGCCCGGTCACGACGTCGTGGTCTTCGACGCGGCCGAGCCCATCCCGGCCGAGCATCGCGACGCCGAGGTGCTCGTCGAGTGGGTCATGCCCGCTGACCGGCTCGCCGAGGCGGCGCGCGACCTCACGGGCCTGCGGCTCGTGCAGACGCTCTCCGCCGGACCCGACGCGATCGCGCGCGCGGGATTCGGCGAGGGCGTGGCGCTCGCCTCCGGCCGCTCGCTGCACGATGCGACCGTCGCCGAGCACACCCTCGCGATGCTGCTCGCGCTCGTGCGCGACCTCCCGCGCCTCGCCGAGGCGCAGGCCGCCGGCACGTGGGACGACGCCTACCGCCGCGACCAGCACGCGCCCGAGACGGAGGGCCTCTACACGCTCGAGGGCGCGCACGTCGCGATCTGGGGCTTCGGCTCCATCGCGCAGCGCCTCGCCCCGCTGCTCGAGGCGCTCGGCGCCCGCGTCACCGGCATCGCGCGATCGACCGGCGAGCGCCACGGCCACCAGGTGGTCGCCGCCGACCTCCTGCCCGAGCTGCTGCCGCGCGTCGACGTGCTCATCTCGATCCTGCCCGCCACCGATGCGACCGATCGCGTCGTCGACGCGGGGGTGCTCGCGGCGCTGCCGGACCACGCCCTCTTCGTGAACGTCGGCCGCGGCACCGTGGTCGACGAGGATGCGCTGCGCGAGGCGCTCGAGCGGGGCACGCTGCGCGCCGCGGCGATCGACGTCACCCGCGTCGAGCCCCTGCCGGCCGGCGACCGGCTGTGGTCGGCACCGCACCTCATCATCACGCCCCACGTCGCCGGTGGCCGGCCGCGCGGTGCGGCTGCGCTCGTGCAGCAGAACCTCGACGCGCTCGCCGCCGGCGAGCCGGTGCGCAACCGCGTCGAGCGCTGATCCGTCAGTACGCGCCGGAGGCGTCGTCGGTCGGCAGGAGTCGTCCGACCGCGGCACGCGCGCTCGAGGCGAGCAGCGTGACGTCGGCGGCCACGACGACGAACGACGCGCCCGCCGCGAGGTAGTGGTCGGCATCCGCCGGCGCGAACGCGTTGACGCCCACGGGCGTGCCCGCCGCGAGGCCCGCCTCGATGACCGAGACGACCGCCGCGCGCACCTCGTCGGCGCTCGGGAAGCCAAGCGACCCGGCGAGGTCGGCGAGACCGACGAAGATCGCGTCGACGCCCTCGACGGCGGCGATCGCCGCGGCGTTCGCGACGCCCTCGGCGGTCTCGACCTGCACGGTCAGCGCCACGAGCTCGTGGGCGCGCGCGACGTAGTCGGGCACGGCCGTCCATCGCGAGGCGCGGGCGAGGGCGGATCCGATGCCCCGGATGCCGCGCGGCGGGTACCGCATGGCCTGCACGGCCGCGACCGCCTCCTCCTGCGTCGACACCATCGGCACGACGAGGCTCTGCGCGCCCGCGTCGAGCATCTGCTTGATGACGACCGCGTCGTTCCAGGGCACGCGCACGATGGCCGTCGCGTCGTACGCCTCGATCGCCTGCAGCATCGGCACGAGCCCGTCGACGCCGACGGGCGTGTGCTCGCCGTCGACGAGCACGAGATCGGCGCCCGAGCCGGCCATGATCTCCGCCACCAGCGGGCTCGCCGAGGCCGCCCACACGCCCACGAGCGGGCGGTCGGCGCTCGCGAGGCGATCGGCGAACGTCGGCTTCAGTCGAATCGGCACGTCACGGCTCCCAGCTCCCGGTAGTCGCACGAGATCTCGTCGCCGCGCTCGACCCACATGGGCTTCGTGAACGATCCTGCCAGCACGATCTCGCCGGCCTCGAGCCGATCGCCGTGCGCGCCGAGCTTGCCGGCGAGCCAGGCGACGCCGCGCGCCGGATGCCCGAGCACGGCCCCCGAGACGCCGGAGTCCTCGATCTCGCCGTTGCGCGACAGCATCGCGCCGATCCACCGCAGGTCGACGTCGGCCGGGCGCACGCGCGTCTCGCCGAGCACCATGGCGCCGAGCGCCGCGTTGTCGCTGATCGTGTCGACGATCGTGCGGCCCTCGAGGCGGATGTGCGAGTCGAGCACCTCGAGCGCCGGCACGACCCACTCGGTCGCCGCGAGCACGTCGTCCTCCGTCGCACCCGCGCCCAGCGGGGCGCCGAGCACGAACGCGAGCTCGACCTCGACACGCACGTTCGCGTAGCGGCCATGCTCGAGCGTCGAGCCCGACGCGAAGACCTGGTCGTCGAAGATGACGCCGTAGTCGGGCTCGGTGATGCCGGTCGCGACCTGCATGACCCTGCTCGTCAGACCGATCTTCCTGCCGACGATGCGATGCCCGTCCGCCTCGCGCCGCGACCGCCAGATGCGCTGCACGGCGTACGAGTCGTCGACGGTCATCGCCGGATGCCGCGCGCTCGGCCGCTCGACGATGCCGCGCGTGCGCGTGGCCTCGGCGAGCTCGTCGGCGAGCGCCTCGACGGTCGCGTCGTCGAGCCCGCGCTGCGATGCGGACGCCATCAGAGCTGGCTGCCGAGCTTGAACCCGACCTCCGAGCCCTGCTCCTCCTCGCCGTCGCCGGGGGAGCGGGTGTACGAGAACCCGTCGGCGCCGACCGTCACGGCCATCTCGCTCGAGTCCGTGCGGGCGACGACGGGCTGCGGCTCGCCGTCGAGGTCGAGCACGAGGCTCGCCTCGGTGTACCAGCTCGGCACGACGGCGTTGCCCCACCAGTCGCGGCGCTGGTTGTCGTGGACGTCCCACGTGACCGTCGGGTTGTCGGGGTCGCCCGTGTAGTAGTCCTGCGTGTAGATCTCGACGCGGTGCCCGTCGGGATCGAGGATGTAGAGGTAGAACGCGTTGGAGACGCCGTGCCGGCCGGGGCCGCGCTCGATGCGGTCCGAGATGCGCAGGGCGCCCATCTTGTCGCAGATCTGGATGATGTTGTGCTTCTCGTGCGTCGAGAACGCGATGTGGTGCAGGCGCGGGCCGTCGCCGCCGGTGAGCGCCGTGTCGTGCACGGTCTGCTTGCGGTGCATCCATGCGGCGTACGTGACGCCGTCGGAGTCCTGGATGTCCTCCGAGACGCGGAAGCCCAGGTGCTCGAGGTACGTGCGGCCGCGGGGCACGTCGGGCGTGACCTGGTTGAAGTGGTCGAGGCGCACGAGCTCGCCCGCCGAGTACAGGTCGTAGCGCTGCGTGAGGCGCTCGACGTGCTCGACCTCGTGGAAGAACTCGTACGGGAAGCCCAGCGGGTCCTCGACGCGCACCGCGTCGCCGATGCCGTCGACGAAGCCGCCGCTGCGGCGCTCGACGCGGCAGCCGAGCTCGCGGTACCAGGCCTCTGCCCGGTCGACGTCCTCCGGCGTGCGCACCCGGTACGCGAAGGCGGCGGCCGCGGCGACCGGTCCCTTGCGCAGCACGAGGTTGTGGTGGATGAACTCCTCGAACGACCGCAGGTAGATCGCCTCGTCGTCCTCCTTCGTCACGTGCAGGCCGAGCAGGTCGACGTAGAACGCGCGGCTCGCGGCGAGGTCGGTGACGACGAGCTCGAGGTACGCGCAGCGCACGATGTCGGGCGCGGGCACGGACGGGCGGGGGATGGGCGTGATGGTGCGGATGTCGGTCATGGGTGTGCTCCTCGTCGAGCTCAGTGGGCGCCGAAGCGGGCGGTGTGGACGTCGCCGAGCGTGATGTGCACGGCCTGCTGGTCGGAGTAGAAGTCGAGGCTGCGGTACCCGCCCTCGTGGCCGAGGCCCGAGGCCTTCACGCCGCCGAACGGGCTGCGCAGGTCGCGCACGTTGTGGCTGTTGAGCCACACCATCCCCGCCTCGATCGACTGGGAGAACGTGTGCGCCCGCGTGAGGTCGTTCGTCCACACGTAGGCGGCGAGGCCGTAGCGGGTGTCGTTCGCGAGCGCGAGCGCCTCCTCGTCGGAGTCGAACGGCGTGATCGCGACGACCGGTCCGAAGATCTCCTCCTGGAAGATGCGCGCGGTCGGCGGCACGTCGACGAACACCGTCGGCGCGACGTAGTTGCCCGTGTCGAGCCCCTCGGGGCGGCCGCCGCCGGCGACGAGCCTGCCTTCGCCCTTGCCGATCTCGACGTACGACATGACCTTGTCGTAGTGCTCGGGGTGCACGAGCGCGCCGACCTCGGTCGCCGGGTCGGAGGGGTCGCCCACGACGATGCGGCTCGCCCGCTCGGCGTAGCGCTCGACGAACTCGTCGTAGATGCCGCGCTCGACGAGGATGCGCGAGCCGGCGGTGCAGCGCTCGCCGTTCAGCGAGAAGACGCCGAAGAGCGTCGAGTCGATCGCCGCGTCGAGGTCGGCGTCGGCGAAGACGACCGCAGGGCTCTTGCCGCCGAGCTCCATCGACATCGCCTTGAGGTGCTCGGCGCAGTTGCGGAAGATGAGCTTGCCGGTGGACGACTCGCCCGTGAACGAGATGAGCGGCACGTCCGGGTGCTTGACGAGCGCGTCGCCCGCCTCCTCGCCGATGCCGTTGACGAGGTTGAAGACGCCCTCGGGCAGCCCCGCCTCGGCGAAGATGCCCGCCCACAGCGACGCGGACAGCGGCGTGAACTCGGCGGGCTTCAGCACGACGGTGCAGCCGGAGGCGAGCGCGGGGCCCAGCTTCCACGACTCGAGCATGAAGGGCGTGTTCCACGGCGTGATGAGGCCGGCGACGCCCTTGGGCTTGCGGTTGACGTAGTTGATCTGCGTGCCGGGCACCTTGTAGGCGTCGTCGCGCTGGGCGACGATCAGGTCGGCGAAGAAGCGGAAGTTCTCGGCGGCGCGCTGCGCCTGGCCCTTCGCCTGCGTGATGGGGAGGCCGGAGTCGAAGGACTCGAGGGCGCTCAGCTCGTCGTCGCGCGAGGCGACGACGTCGGCGACGCGCATGAGGATGCGGGCGCGCTCGCGGGCCTTCATCCGGGGCCACGGGCCCTCCTCGAACGCGAGCGTCGCGGCGGCGACCGCGGCGTCCACGTCGGCCTGCTGGCCGGCGGCGGCCGTCGCGTACGGCTGGTTCGACACGGGGTCGATGACCTCGAAGGTCTCGCCGCCGATCGAGTCGACGTCCTTGCCGCCGATGTGGTGCCGGAGGTGGGTGGGCAGGTTCGCGGGGCGCGTGGTCATGGCTCCTCTTCCGAAGGCGGGTCAGTGGGACTCGGTCGCGTGGGCGTCGTCGCCCGCGCGATCGAGGTAGGCGTGGAGGCTCGCGAGCCGGTGGTCGCGCACGGCGAGCTCGACGTCGTGCGCGGGAGCGCCGGCCTCGAGCAGGCGGAGGATGCGCTCGTGCTCCTCGACGGAGTCGTGGGCGCGGCCGGGCACGAAGCCGAACGTCGACTGCCGGAGCCTCGCGAGCCGTCGCCAGCCGTCGTCGACGAGCCCCTTGAGCTGCTCGTTGGGGCACGGGTCGGTGAGCGTGCGGTGGAACGCCTCGTTGAGTCGGGTGAGGCGCACGGGGTCGAAGGCGGCGAGGCTCTCGCGCATCTGCTCGTTGAGGCGTCGCGCCTCGGCGACGTCGGCCTCCGTGAGCGAGGGCACGGCGAGGCCGATCGCGGCACCCTCGACCATCGCGAGGGTCTCGGTCGTCTCGTGCAGGTCGTCGGGGTCGATCTCGGTGACGCGCGCGCCGACGTTGCGCTCGAACGTCACGACGCCCTCGGCCTCGAGGCGCCGCAGCGCCTCCCGCACGGGCACGACCGACATGTCGAGGTCGCGGGCGATCGCGTCGAGCACGAGGCGGTAGCCGGGGCCGTAGACGCCGCGCTCGATGCGCTCGTGGAGGTGGTCGTAGGCGCGCTGCGACTTGCTCGTCGTCGCCGTCACGCCCGCTCCTGCCGCTCGGCGTCGAAGCGCGCCCGCCACGTCGCATCCATGGGGAAGAGCCCGTCGACCGGATGCCCCTCCTCGACCATGCGCGCGATGAACGCCTCCTCGGCCTCCTGCACCTCGGCCTCGTCGACGAGCTCGCGCACGATGCCGGGCGGGATGACGACGATGCCGTCGTCGTCGCCGACGATGACGTCGCCGGGCTGCACGGTCGTGCCGCCGCACGCGATGGTCTCGTCGACGCCCCACGGCACGTGCCAGCGGCCCAGCACGCTCGGGTGCGCGCCGGAGTGGTAGGTGGGGATGCCGATCTCGGTGACGGCGGCGAGGTCGCGCACGCCGCCGTCGGTGACGATGCCGGCGGCGCCGAGCGTGCGGGCGCGCAGGGCGATGATGTCGCCGAGGGTGCCCGAGCGGGTCTCGCCGCGCGCATCCATCACGAGCACCTCGCCCGCGTGGAGGCCGTCGACCGCGCGCTTCTGCGCGTTGTAGCCGCCGCCGTGCGTGCGGAAGAGATCCTCGCGGTTGGGCACGTAGCGCAGCGTGCGCGCGAGCCCGGTCATGCGCGTGCCGGGCTGCGAGGGGTGCAGGCCGTCGATCGTCGCGTTCGCGATGCCGCGCTTGCGCAGCAGCGACGAGAGGGTGGCGGTCGCGACGCGCTCGATGCGTGCGACGAGCGCGTCGTCGAGCACGGGGGCCGCGGGGTCCTGGAAGTCGGCGACGGGCCTGCCGGAGGCGTCGGCCCACTGCTCGGGCGTCGGCCTCGGCTGGGCGCTGAAGGCCGGCAGCGCCTCGGTGCCCTGCACGGCGCCCGTGACGAGGCGACCGGTCGAGCGGCCGTTCGACGACACCTCGACCTCGATCGTCTGGCCGGGCGCGAACGTCGAGGCGCCGGCGGGGGTGCCCGTGAGGATGACGTCGCCGGGCTCGAGCGTCATGAGCTGCGACAGGTCGGAGACGATCTGCGCGAGCGGGAAGAGCAGCGTCGAGGTGTCGTCGGCCTGCACGAGCTCGCCGTCGCGCCAGACGCGGATCTCGATGGCCGTCGGGTCGAGCTCGGCGGCGGGCAGGAGGGCGGGGCCGACGGGCGTGAAGCCGTCGCCGCCCTTCGAGCGCACGTTGGCGCCCTTGTCGGCCCAGCGCAGGTCGAAGACGCCGAGGTCGTTCGCGGCCGTGACCCACGCGACGGCGGCCCATGCCTCCTCGGGGGAGACGCGGCGCACCTCGCGGCCGACGACGAGCGCGATCTCGCCCTCGAAGCCCAGGATCTCGCAGCCGGCGGGCAGCTCGACGTCGCCGCCGAGCGACAGCGAGGTCGCGGGCTTGAGGAAGTAGCCGGGCGCCTCGGGCGTGCGATCCTTCTGCGCGGCGCGTGCGGCGTAGCCGATGTGCATCGCCACGACCTTGCCGGGTCGACCGCCCAGCAGGTCCCATGCGGCGCGGGCGGCCCCGGCGCTCGTCGTCGAGTGCGTCATGTCCGTCATCGTATACGATCTCGATGCGATTGCAACCTCGTCGACCTCCCGCGGCGATCCGGTCGTCAGGACGACGCGAGCCGGCGCAGCTCGCGCGGCGAGACGCCGAAGGCCGTCTTGCACACGCGGCTGAAGTGCGCGGCGTCGGTGAAGCCCCAGCGGTGCGCGATCTCGAGCACCGACGTCGCCTGCTGCGAGGCATCGAGCAGGTCCGTGCGGCACCGCTCGAGCCTGCGCTCGCGCACCCACGCCGTCACGGTCGTGCCCTCCTCGCTGAAGAGGTACTGCACCGTGCGCGACGACAGGAAGCAGGCGCTCGCGACCTGCGTCGTCGTGAGGCCCGCATCGCCCAGGTGCTCCTCGATGAACGCGACGCAGCGCTCGAAGTCGCGGCGCGTGCCCGCGACCTGCCGATCGAGCTCGGCGCTGATGAGCGCCGTGACGAGGTCGAGGGCGCTGCGCAGGATGCGCACGCCCGTCGCACCGCGCAGCTCGTCGAGGTTCGCCGCCATGTGCCGCATGAACGGGCAGATGACGGTGCCGATGCCCTCGTCGCCCGGGAGTCGCACGGCCGTCATGCGATGGATGTGCTGCGCCGAGAGGCCGAGCATGCGGTGCGGGAACATCATCACGAGCGACCGCGTGCCCTCGACGAACTCGAGCGTGTAGGGCCGCGACGTGTCGTAGATGGCGACGTCGCCGGGCAGCAGCACCGCCTGCCTGCCGTCCTGCGCGACGATGCCCGTGCCCTCGAGCTGCAGCGTGAGCTTGAGGTGGTGCGGATCGTCGGGGCTGATGCGCGCCGCCTCGCGCTCGACCCGGTGGGGATCGGCGACGATCTCGGTGACGCACGAGTCGCCGACGTGGAGCGCGCGCAGCGTGCCGTGGAAGGCGCCGGCGGGCGAGGAGATGTCTAGCGGCACGAAGCGGTTGCTCACGAGCTGCCGCCACTGCTCGAACGTGCTGGCCTCGCCGAGCTCGAGGGTGCCGGAGCCGGAGGGCTCGCGGCGCAGGCTCGTGGTGGGCATCGTCGCCGACCTCCCGTCGCTGCCGTCGGTCGTCGTCGAGCCGGCGGTGCGGCGAGCGTAGCAGCGCCCTCGCGCACGCCGGGAGGTGCTGCGCAGGAGGCTGCGCCGAGCGCTCGCTCGCATGCGCCGACGGTCAAGACGGACCGAGGCATCCGTGGCGAGGATGGACGAGCGGCCCGACGTGGTGCCGCATCAGGAGGAGGACCCGTGCTCTACGACGACCTGTACGACGTCGGCATCGCGCAGCGCCGCCACATGTTCGGCCCCGAGGGTGCCGAGGGGCAGACCGATGCGACGACCGACCTCGACGACAAGCTGCAGGAGGTCGTCACGCGCGTGTGCTTCGGCGACATCTGGCAGCGCGAGGGGCTGCCGATCGTCGACCGATCGAAGATCACGGTCGCGATGCTCGTGGCGCTCGGGCGAGCCCACGAGATCCGCGTCCACCTGCGCGGTGCCCTCGCGAACGGCGTCTCACCGGTCGAGCTGCGCGAGATCGTGCTCCACGCCTTCCTGTACGCGGGCATCCCCTCGGCGGTCGAGGGCATGCGCGCGCTCAAGGAGGTGCTCGCCGAGCGCGACGTCGACCTCGACGTCGACGGCGGCGTCGCGGCCGCCACGCGGATGGCACGCGCATGACCGTCGTGGGGTTCATCGGGCTCGGCGTCATGGGCGACCCGATGTCGAGCAACGTCGCGAAGGCCGGCTTCGACCTGCGGCTGCACGACGCCGATCCCGCGGTGGCGAGCGCGCTCGCCGAGCGCATCGGCGCGACGGTCGTCGACCGCGACGGTCTCGCGGCGTGCGACGTCGTCGTGTGCATGCTGCCGACGAGCGCCATCGTGCGCTCGGTGCTGGTGGACGCCGACGGCTCGACCACGCCGCTGCGGCCCGGCGCCGTCGTCGTCGACATGTCGTCCTCGGACCCGAGCGAGACCGTCGAGACCGGCCGAGCGCTCGCGGCGCTCGGCGTCGCCCTCGTCGACGCCCCGGTCTCCGGCGCCCGCGAGCGCGCCGTCGCCGGCACCCTCGCGATCATGATGGGCGGCGACGACGACGCCGCGATCGCCGCGGCCGTGCCCGTCGTCGAGTCGATGAGCTCGACGATCACCCGCACGGGACCGCTCGGCACCGGTCACGCCATGAAGGCGCTCAACAACTTCGTGGCCGCCGCCGCCTACGCCGCGTCGTCGGAGGCGCTCGTCGCGGGGGAGCGCTTCGGACTCGACCGCCGCACGATGCTCGACATCCTCAACGTCTCGACCGGCATGAGCTGGGTCACGCAGCACGTGACGGGACCGCAGATCCTCGACGGCGGGTTCGCGTCGGGCTTCGCGCTGCCGCTCATGACGAAGGACGTGCGCATCGCTCAGCAGGTGCAGCGTGCCGTCGGCCACGAGTCGCCCGTGTGCGACGCGGTCGCCGGCGCGCTCGGCGACGCCCTCGACGCGCTCGGCGCCGTCGACCACACCCGCGCGTACGAGTTCTGGGACCGGCGATGACCGACTCGACCCTCGATCGCGTCGTGCGGCCGGTCGACCGCGGCGTGCGCACGATCGCGGGCGTGCTCGCCGTGCTCGCAGCACTCGCGATCGTCGTGCTCATGCTCGCGATCTGCGCCGACGTCGTCGTGCGCACCGCCACGGGAGCGAGCCTGCCCGGCATGGTCGAGCTCGCCGAGTCGTCGCTCGTCGTCGCCGTGTACCTCGCCATCGCATGGGGGCTCGTGCGCGGCGAGCACGTCGTGGTGACGCTGCTCACCGACCGGCTCGGCCATCGCGCGAGCCACGTGCTCGCGATCGTCGCGGGCATCGTCGTGGTCGTGCTGCTCGCATGGGCCACCGTCGCGACGTTCGAGCGCGCCGCCGAGGCGACCCGTGTCGGCGAGGAGCGATTCGGCCTCGTGCGCTGGCCGCTGTGGCCGCTGCGCTGGGCGATCGTCGTCGGCTTCGCCGTCACGCTCGTCGTCGCGCTCGTGCAGCTCGTCGACGCCGTGCGCGGACGCCTGCCGCACCGCGAGGAGGTGCAGCGTGACGCCTGACGCCGCAGTCGCGACCGCCGTCGTGGTCGTCGTGCTCATCGCGGCGCTCGCGATCCGCATCCCCGTCGCGTTCGCGCTCGGCGGTGCGGGGCTCGTCGGCCTCGTGATGCTGCGCGACGCCGAGTATGCGACGAGCGTCCTGGGCGCCGCCCCGTTCACCACGACGGCGAGCTTCTCGCTCACCATCGTGCCGATGTTCATCCTCATGGGCATGTTCGCCGTGCGCGCCCGCATCGCCGAGCACGTGTTCGCCATCGCGAACCGCGTCGTGCGCCGCCTGCCCGGCGGCCTCGGCGTCGCGACCGTCATGGCGTGCGCGGGCTTCTCGGCGGTCTCGGGATCGAGCATCGGCACCGCCGCGACCATGGCGAGGCTCTCGGTGGGGGAGATGCGCAAGGCCGGCTACCCGGCCTCGCTCGCGACGGCGCTCGTCGCCGTCGCCGGGACGCTCGGCGTCATGATCCCGCCGTCGACGTTCCTCGTGCTCTACGCGATCATGGCGAGCCAGTCCGTGGCGCAGATGCTGGCAGCGGGCATCGTCCCCGGGCTGATGTCCGCCGCGGCCTACATGGCGTACATCATGCTGATCGGCTCGCGGCAGGTGCGCACGCCGGAGACGCTCGAGGACGCCGTCGCGGATGCCGCGACCGGTGCGGCGCGGCCGAGCCTGCCGTGGCGGGGCCTCGTGCGCGTCGTCATCCTCTTCGCGATCGTCATCGGCGGCATGTACTCCGGCATCTTCACCTCGACGGAGTCGGCCGCCATCGGGGCGGTCGCAGCGCTCGCGATGCTCGTGCTCGAGCGCCGACGGGATGGCGGGCGTGCGATCCTCGTGCACCTGCGCGGCGCGCTGACCGACGCGGGCTCCACGACCGCGATGGTGTTCCTCATCATCGTCGGCTCGGCGATCCTCTCGGCGTTCTTCGTCGTCGCGCGCGTGCCCGACGCCATCACCGACGCCGTCACGGCGCTCTCGCTGCCGCCGATGGTGACGATGGCGCTGCTGCTCGTGTGCCTCATCCCGCTCGGGATGGTGCTCGAGTCGCTGTCGATCCTCGTCATCACCGTGCCGATCCTGCTGCCGATCGCCGAGGCCTTCGGCTTCGACGCGATCTGGCTCGGCGTGCTCATCGTCAAGCTCATCGAGATCGGCATGGTGACCCCGCCCGTCGGCATCAACTGCTTCGTCGTCGCGGGCACGACCGGCGAGCGGCCGGAGACGGTCTTCAAGGGCGTCGCGCCGCTCTTCGGCGTCGACCTCGTCGTGACGACCGTGCTGTTCCTCGCGCCTGCCCTCGTGCTGTGGCTGCCATCCCTCGTGCGCCAATGACCCATCCGCCCACCCTCACCCACCCGCTCCACCGGAAGGACGAACGATGACGTTCACCACCACCACACCCCGCGGCGCGCGCCGCGCGGTCCTCGGCGTCGCGCTCGTCGGCGCCCTCGCACTCGGTGCCTGCTCGAGCGGCGGTGGCGGATCGGCAGCCGGCGACGACGCGATCGAGCTCACGCTCGCGACCTCGGCGATCGCAGGCACGCCGAACGCCGCGGCGCAGGACTGGTTCCTCGACGCGGTCGAGGAGGCCACCGACGGCTCCGTCACGTTCGACCGCACGGCGCCGGAGTCGATCTGCACCGCCGCCGAGATCGTCGAGTGCCTGCGCGACGGCCGCGCCGACGTCGGCGTGACGATCCCCGACTACACCCCGCAGTACTTCCCGACCGTGAGCGTCGTCGGCATCCCGTTCGTCGGCCAGAACTCGGCGGCGATCACGGCGAGCCTCTACGACCTCCACACCCAGGACGAGCAGGCGGTGGCGCTCATGGAGCGCAACGGCCTGCACTACGTGAGCGCCTGGCCCGTGGGCAGGCTGCTGCTCGGCACCGACGCACCCGTCGAGTCCATCGCCGACCTGCAGGGCATCTCGGCGCGGGCGTCGGGCCCCGTCGTGCAGCAGGTGCTGTCCGACGCGGGCATGAGCATCACGGCCGTCACGGCGAGCGAGTCGTACGAGGCCGTCGAGCGCGGCGTCATCGACGGCGTCGGCGGCGCCATCGACTTCGCCGTCAACTACCGCATCATGGAGCTGCTGCCGTACTGGACCGACCCGGGCATCGGTCAGTACTCGACCTTCGGCATGTGGTTCTCGGCCGACGCCTGGGAGCGGCTGAGCGCCGAGCAGCAGGAGGCGGTCACGGCCGTCGAGGAGGAGTTCAACGAGGGTGCCGCCGTGGAGGCGTTCAACGACCAGGCGGCGACGCAGTGCGACGCGATGCTCGAGGCGACGACCGTCGACGACCTCACGGCGTGGAGCGAGGATGCCACCGAGGAGTGGATCGACCAGGTCGGCGACTCCGCCCGCGAGGCGTGGACGACCGTCGCGGCCGACTTCGGCCTCGAGGACCCCGACTCGCTGCTCGACGCGTACGAGGCGTCGCTCGACGAGCACGCGGAACTCGAGTACGTCGACGCGACGTCGTCGTGCGTGGAGGCGTTCGCGACGCGCTGATCGGATCGCTCTCGTCGCGGCCGCCCGGTCTCCGGGCGGTCGCGTCGCGTGCGTCGCGACCTCCATCGGGTGCGGGGGACTTGACCGATCGTGCATGCGATCGTATATGCTCACGGCACGTCGGGCAGCGCCGCCTCGCGAGAGACGCGCGGCATTCCTGACCGATCGTTCGGGAAATGGGATAGGCTCCCGACCGGTCGATGACGATCCCTCACGGACGAAGGAGTCCACGTGTCCAGCACTTCCCACGCGCGCACCGCAGCGCGTGAGCGCAACAAGGTCCTCGGCGCAGTCGTGGTCGGCACCACCATCGAGTGGTACGACTTCTTCATCTACGCCTTCATGGCGAACCTCGTGTTCGCCGAGCTCTTCTTCGGGCCCGCCGGCCCGGGGCTCGCCTCGATCCTCTCGCTCGTGACGATCGGCATCTCGTTCCTCTTCCGGCCGCTCGGCGCGTTCCTCGCCGGGCACTTCGGCGACCGCATCGGCCGCCGTCCCATGCTCGTCATCACGCTGCTCCTCATGGGCCTCGCGACGACGCTCGTGGGCGCGCTGCCCACGTACGAGCAGGCGGGCGTCCTCGCACCGATCCTCCTCATGCTGCTGCGCATCCTCCAGGGCCTCTCGGCCGGTGGCGAGTGGGGTGGCGCCGTGCTCATGGCCATCGAGCACGCGCCCGCCAACCGTCGCGGCCTCTACGGCTCGTTCGTGCAGGCCGGCGTGCCGCTCGGCCTCATGCTCGCGACCGGCGTCCTCGCCGCCATCCGCGCGCTCTTCCCCGGCGACGCGTTCCTCGAGGTCGGCTGGCGCATCCCGTTCTTCGTCTCGATCGTGCTCGTCGTCATCGGCTTCGTCGTGCGTCGCTCGGTCGACGAGTCGCCCGTGTTCCAGGAGATCAAGGAGACGGCGCAGGAGCAGTCGGCCCCGATCATCCAGGTCTTCAAGAAGTACGGACTCGTCGTCATCACGTGCGCCATGATCTTCATGGCCAACAACGCGGCCGGCTACATGACGACCGGCGGCTACGTGCAGGGCCTCGCCTCGCGTCCCGTCGACGGCGTGCCGCCGGGGCTCGGCTTCGACCCCGTGGGCGTGCAGCTCGCGGCGTTCGCCGGCTCGTTCACGTGGCTCATCTTCACGTTCCTCGCGGGCTTCCTCTCCGACCGGATCGGGCGCAAGCGCGTCTACCTCATCGGCTGGGTCGTGCTCGCGCTCGGCATCATCCCGCTGTTCCAGCTCGTCTACACGGGCGTCGCGGGCGTCGCGCTCGCGACGGTGCTGCTCGGCATCGGCCTCGGCCTCACGTACGGCGCGCAGGCCGCGTGGTACGCCGAGTCGTTCCCCGCGTCGGTGCGCTTCTCGGGCGTCTCGATCGCCTACGCGTTCGGCGCCATCATCGGTGGCGCGTTCGCTCCGACGATCGCGCAGGCGCTGCTGCAGTCGACCGGCACGACGTGGGCGATCGTCGCCTACCTGCTCGTGACCGTCGTCATCTCGATCGTGGGCACGCTGCTCACGAAGGACCGCACGGGCATCCCGCTCTCGGTCGAGTTCGAGCGGTCGGGCCGCTGGGCCGACTGGAAGCGCGGCGACTCCGTCGACGCGTCGGTGCTCTCCGACGTCGACCGCGAGGCGATCGCGGCCGCCGAGGCGGCTGCGCGGCGCTAGCCGCACGCACGACGACGCCCCGCGGACCGCTCGGTCCGCGGGGCGTCGTCGCGTCGGCGCTCAGTCCTCCTGCATCGCGTCCTTCGGCAGCGCCTTCACGCGCTTGCGGCGCTTCGGACGCGCGGGGATCATCGAGCGCATCTCCTCGAGCCTGCCGAAGCACAGCAGCCGATCCTCGGCCTCCAGCACCTCGCGGCCCTTCGGGTTCGGGATGACGGACGTGCCCCGGTGCACCGTGAGCACCGTGATGTCGCGCTCCCACAGGCCCGACTCCTTGAGGGTCGAGCCGACGAGCTCGGCATCGCCGTGCACGACGAGCTCGGCGACGCCGTAGCCGGTCGAGATGCTGAGGCGCTCGCGCACGTCGATCTGCGGGAAGGCGACCTGGTCGCCGATGTAGTCGATGATCGCGCCCGCGACGTCGAGGTTCGTCGCCGTCTCGATGCCCTCGAGGCCGGGGGAGGAGTTCACCTCCATGACGAGCGGGCCGTCGTTGCCCTCGAGCATGTCGACGCCCGCGACCTTGAGGCCCATGATCTGCGCGGCCCGCACGGCGACGCGCTCGTACTCGGGGTCGAGCGAGACGGCCTCGACGCTGCCGCCGCGGTGCACGTTCGAGCGGAACTCGTCGCCCTGCGCGACGCGGCGCATCGCGGCGACCACGCGGTCGCCGACGACGAGCGCGCGGATGTCGCGGCCGCGCGACTCCGTCACGAACCGCTGGATGAGCACCTGCTGGCGCGTCGACTGCAGCGTCTCGATGATCGCCTCGGCGACCTTGATCGTCGGCGCGAGGATGACGCCGATGCCCTGCGTGCCCTCGAGGAGCTTCAGCACGACCGGCGCGCCGCCGACGCGCTCGATCGCGGGGATCACGTCCTTGCGGTCGCGCACGAACGTCGTCGCGGGCATCCCGATGTCGTGGCGGGCGAGGATCTGCGTCGCGCGCAGCTTGTCGCGCGAGTTCGTGATGCCGTTGGCGGTGTTGGGCGTGTAGACGTCCATCTGCTCGAACTGCCGCACGACGGCGGTGCCGAAGTACGTGATCGAGTTGCCGATGCGCGGCAGGATCGCGTCGTAGTCGCGCAGCTGCAGGCCGCGGAACTGCAGGTCGGGCGACTCGCCCGACAGGTCGATCGAGAAGCGCAGGGTGTTGAGCACCTTGACGTCGTGGCCGCGGTCGGCGGCGGCGGCCCGCAGTCGGCGCGTGCTGTACGAGCGCGGAGCGCGGGAGAGGATCGCGAGCCTCATGGGTGTCGGAACCTGCTTCCCTGGTTGGATGGATGCATGACCGCCGACCATCCTGCCAGCCCCGCGATCGCCGGCTGGCGCGAGTGGGTGGCGCTGCCGGGGTTCGGCGTCGAGCACGTCAAGGCGAAGCTCGACACGGGTGCGCGCTCGAGCGCCGTGCACGCGTTCGACGTCGAGGAGCACGTGCGCGACGGCGTCGACTGGGTGCGCTTCGCCGTGCATCCGTGGCAGCGCTCGACGGCCGACGCCGTCGTCGTCGACTGCCCGGTGCACGACCGCCGCGTCGTGCGCTCGTCGAACGGCACCGAGCAGGAGCGCATCGTCGTGCTGACGACCGTCGCGCTCCTCGGTCGCACGATCGAGACCGAGATGACGCTGTCCAGGCGCGACGAGATGGGCTTCCGCATGCTCGTGGGCCGCGAGGCGCTGCGGCAGGGGTTCCTCGTCGACGCCGCCGCCTCGTACCTCGGCGGACGTCCGTCGCGCGAGGTGCGCATCCGGAACCGCGGTCGCGATGCGTGAGTCGTTCGCGATCGGCTCCGTGCGCGTGCGGGCCGGGCAGCAGCAGGACGTCGAGCTGCCGATCACGCGCCTCGTGACCGGCGGCGACGCCACGCTGCCCGTCCGCGTCGTGCACGGCCGCGAGCCCGGCCCGACGGTGTGGGTCGACGCCGCGATCCACGGCGACGAGGTGCTCGGCGTCGAGATCATCCGCCAGGTGCTCGCCGCCGTGTCGGCGCGCACCCTGCGCGGCACGCTGCTGGCCGTGCCGGTGGTGAACGTGCTCGGGTTCATGACCGGCGACCGCTACCTGCCCGACGGTCGCGACCTCAACCGATCCTTCCCCGGCTCAGCGCGCGGATCGCTCGCGAGCCGCATCGCGCACCTGCTCATGACGGAGGTCGTCTCGAAGTGCGACGTCGGCATCGACCTGCACACCGCCGCCGCGCGGCGCAGCAACCTGCCGCAGATCCGCGCCGACCTCGACGACCCCGAGACCCGCAGGCTCGCGGAGGCGTTCGGCGCGCCCGTCATGCTGCACGCGCGGCTGCGCGACGGCTCCCTGCGCCAGGCGGCGCGCGAGGCCGGCGGCACCGTGCTGCTGTACGAGGCGGGGGAGGCGATGCGCTTCGAGGAGGAGCCGATCGCCGTGGGCGTCGCCGGCGTGCTGCGCGTGCTCGCCGCGCTCGACATGCTCGACGTCGAGGCGAACGACGACGAGCCGCCCGTCGCGGCGTTCGCGAGCGGCTGGATGCGCGCACGGGCCTCCGGCATCCTGCACCTCGAGGTCGACCTCGGCGCGCAGGTCGAGGACGGCCAGCGGCTCGGCCGCATCGCCGACGCGTTCGGCGACAACGGTCGCATCGTGCGCGCCGACCGCAGCGGCATCGTCATCGGCCTCACGCGCGCGCCCATCGTGCACGCGGGCGACGCGCTCGTGCACGTCGCGACCGACGGCGCGTGATGGCGGGCGGGCCCGGACCGCTGCATCACGTGCGCGGGGTGCTCGGCGAGAGCGTGCGCGTCGGCCCGGCGCCCGGGGCGCATCGCGTCGCGATCCGCGGCTCCCTCGTGCTGCTCGTCGCCCTCTCGACGCTCCTCGTGCTCGACCGGCTCGACCTCGCCATCGCGGCGGCGTTCGGCGCGTTCGCGTCGCTGTACGGCGGGCGCAGGCCCGCGCCCGGCCGGTGGCGGACGCAGGCGTGGATGGGCGCGCTGCTCGCGTCGTGCGCCGCCGTCGGCGCGGTGGTCGGTGCGACGCCGTGGCGCGCGTGGCTCGCGATCCCGCTCGTCGCCGCCGTCGCGGGCCTCGCCACCTGGGCGTCGGATCGTCAGGGCTGGCGTCCTCCGGGGCCGTTCTTCCTCGTCTTCGCCGCCGGCGCGTGCGCCTCGGTGCCGTTCGCGCCGGCCGACGTGCCGCTCGTGCCGCTCGTCGCCGCGGCGACCGCGGCGACCGCGGTGCTGCTCGGCGCCCTCGAGCAGGTGGTGCTGCCCACGCGCAAGCCCGCGCCGCCGCATCCGCCGCGCGATCCCCGCATCCGCTGGCAGGTCGTGCGGGCCGTCGTCGCGGTCGCGGTCGCCGGCTCGCTCGCGACCGCCATCGGCGGCGACCACCCGTACTGGGCGATGCTCGCGGCCGTCGTGCCGTTCGCGGTCTCGCACGCGCACGGGCAGCTCGCGCGCGGCGTGCAGCGCGTCGTGGGCACGGTGCTCGGCCTCGGGGTGGCGTGGCTGCTGCTCGCCGCGGATCTCCCTCCGTTGCCGACGATCCTCGTCGCCGTCGCGCTGCAGGCGGTCGTCGAGCTCGTCATCGGCTGGAACTACGGCATCGGCCTCGTCGCCATCACGCCGCTGGCGATGCTGCTCGTGCACCTCGCCGCACCGATCCCCGTCGATGCGCTGCTGACCTCGCGGCTGCTCGAGACCGTGCTGGGCGTCGTCGTGGGATCGCTGGCGGTCGTGGCGATCCGCCCGTGGCGGCGGCGAGTGGGCTCGTAGCCCGACGTCCTCTCGGATCAGGCGCGCCGGCTCGAATGCGCACGACCTCGTCCCCGCGACGAGTCGTCGGTGTCGCCTCGAGAGGCTCCTTGTCGCTCAAAGTCGAAGTTTTGCCCTCTTCTACGACATTCGGCTCAGGGCGGCCTCATGGTGGTTGCTACAGCGGCGGCGTGCCGCGTCGACCAGTGAGGATGACCCATGTCGAGGATGCAACACGGACGGATCTTCGCCGCCTTCGCCGCCGCTGGCGCGATGGTGCTGAGCGTGACCCAACCAGCAGTTGCAAGCACCCCCGCAGACGAGACGATCGCGGCGATCGAGTCAGCGTCCGAATCGATCGAGGCGACGTCGGGTGTCGCTCCGCTTGAGGAGGCTCTCCCCGGCGCGGTCTCCGGTGATGTCGTGACCCTCGATGCCGGGGCAAGCCAGGTGGTCGTGGACACCGAGGCTTCGACCATCACGTTGGGTGATGGCGAGGCGTCGCTGGGCATCGTCATCGCTGACGCGGAGCGACCCGCCGAGGTTTCCAGTCAGGGCTTCGCCGTGGCCGAGACGGGCGTCGAGGCGACGACGGCCGTCTTGCCGCAGGAGGACGCCGTGCAACTGCTCACCGTCATCGATGGGCCTGCAGCACCGAGCACGTTCTCGTACGACCTGAACGTCCCCGAGGGCGCGGCCGTCGCACTGGACGAAGCGAGCGAGGGCGTCATCGTCGCTGACAGCGAGGGCGCGCTGATCGCGGGCATCGCGCCGGCGTGGGCCGTCGACGCCGCTGGCATGGAGCTCTCCACGCACTTCGAGGTCGAGGGCACGACCGTCATCCAGGTCGTGGACCACGCCACCGACGGGGTGCAGTACCCGGTCACCGCCGACCCGTACCTCGGAACGAACCTGTTCTCGTACGTGCGAACGGATGCAGCGCTGACGGTTGCGTCCATGCGTCTGAGCACGTGGGGCATGACCGTGTGGATCCGTGGCGGCAAGTCCACCACTTTGCTGCCTACTCCCATCGCCATCTTCCAAGGGCAGGCGATCATCAATCAGTACGGTTGGTCCGAGATGCTGGGTCGGATGGGTGCGAACGCGAAGAGGATGTTCAACCGCACGTCCGTGCAGCAGCAGTTCTCGTGTCATGCCCTGGGTTGGATCGCTGACTACAGAGCCTGGGAGTGGAATTTGGAGCGCGACCGGCCAGCGTTGTCGGTGCACTGGGCCAACAACGTGCTGCAGCATCGCTGCAACTGGAATCGTTCGAACGGCGGAGTCTGATCAGTGCGCGCTCCAAAGGCCTCCGTAGGCGCCATGCTGCTCGCCGTCGCGCTCCTCACGGGATGCAGCCCGCCGCCGACCTCGCAGGACTTCGAGCTCGCGGGACCGCTGACGAATCCCGAGATGCCGCTGCCGGACGGCGCAGTCGCGACGCTGCGATCCGTCACGAGCGAGCTGTGCACCATCGCCGTGCCCTGCGTGGAGGCATGGTCGTCGGACGTCGGCGTGTTCCTTCGCTTCGACACCGTCGATGACGCGGAGTCGTACGTCGACGCGGCGTCGGACGCGGAATGGGATCGCTTCGTCGTCCTGGACTTCTCGGATGTCGACATCGGCAGCACGCGACGGAGCTCGGTCACGAGCGTGATCCTCGCCCAGCTCCCCCCGGAGCATGCGCCGTTCCTGTTCTGACGACACGGGCGGCGGCGCTGGCGGCCAAGGGACTCAGGCGGGCAGGCTCGAGCGCGCGCCGAACCCGAAGTCGGCGGTGATGGCCGTCCCGTGGATGCCGACGGCACGCGGGCTCGCGAGGAAGAGGACGTGCTCGGCGACGTCCTCCGCGCGGTGCACGGGCGCCGTCGGGTCC
The DNA here is from genome assembly GCF_039531815.1 of Agrococcus versicolor. Lineage (NCBI taxonomy): Bacteria > Bacillati > Actinomycetota > Actinomycetes > Micrococcales > Microbacteriaceae > Agrococcus > Agrococcus versicolor. The sequence continues at coordinate 277,775 of NZ_BAAAQT010000005.1, forward strand.
CCGAGGCCAGCGCCGTCGAACGCAGCGTCGCCGAGGTCGCGGCGGCTCATCGGGGTGTCGACGATCGAGGGGCACAGTGCGGTGACGCGCACGGCACCCGCCACCTCGACCGAGACGGCCCTCGCGAGCTGCACGACCGCCGCCTTCGAGACGCCGTAGGGCACCATGCCCGGCGCGGCCACGTGCGCGGAGTCGCTCGCGAGCAGCACGGCGGCGCCGTGCGCGGAGGCGCGCAGCGCCGGCATGGCGTGCTTGAGCGGGAGGAAGGTGCCCGTGACGTTGACCTCGAGCACGTGCCGCCAGTCGGCGAGGGACGTCGCCTCGAGGGGCGTGCCGAACGGCCCGGACACGCCGGCGCACGTCACGAGGGCGTCGATGCGCCCGGTGGCTGCCAGGGCGGCGCGGATCGCCTCGCGCACGGCATCCTCGTCCGTGACGTCGGCCTCGAGCGCGAGCGCGCCGTCGATGCGGGCGGCGGCCGCGGCCACGGCGCCGCCGTCGCGGTCGACGAGCACGGGCGTCGCGCCATGTCCCGCGGCCGCAGCGGCGACGGCCGCGCCGATGCCGCTCGCGGCGCCCGTCACGAGCACGACGGCCCCGTCGAGCCCGAGGCCGCGCCCCGTCATCCGAACGCCAGGGTCGGCACGTCGACGACGTGGGCGCCGCCGTCGACGACGATCGTCGCGCCGTGCACGTAGGAGGCGTCGGCGCCGAGCAGGAACGCGGCGACGCCCGCGATCTCTGCGGGCGCGGCGGGGCGACCGAGCGGCACGTCGCGCGTGACGCGCGCGTAGGCGCCCTCGACGTCGGCGGCGCCACCGTCCTCCACGAGCACGCGCATCTCGTCGTCGGCCATCGGGGTGCGCACCCAGCCAGGGCAGATGGCGTTCGCCCGCACGCCGCGCCTGCCGTAGTCGCGCGCGATCGAACGCACGAGCCCGAGCAGCGCGTGCTTGCCCACCGTGTAGCCGGCGGTGTCGGGCGCCGCGCGCAGTCCCGCGAGCGACGAGACGACGACGAGGCTGCCACCGCCGTCCGCCTCCAGCAGCGGCAGCGACTCGCGCGCGGTCACGAACGCCGTCGTGAGGTTGGCCTCGAGGCTGGCGTGCCACGCATCGTCGCTCGTGTCTCCGACGGCGTCGTAGCCGTGCCCGCCCGCGTTGGCGACGACGCCGTCGAGGTTTCCGTGCCGGTCGCGCACCTCGCCGACGAGCGCGCGCATCGCCGCGCCGTCGGCCGCGTCCGCCACCATCGCGACGATGCGGGGCGACTCGGCGGCGACCGCCTCGAGCGGGCCGGCGCGACGACCGGCGACGACCACGTCGTGCCCGTCGGCCGCGAGCCTGCGGGCGATCGCCGCGCCGATGCCCGTGCCGCCTCCGGTCACGAGGTGCACGCTCATGCGGCGCGGTCGACGATCGGCACGGCGGAGGTCGGCTGCAGCGGGTCGACGCGGTCGAGGTCGCGTGCGAGCCCGTCCCACACCTCGGGACGCGACGCGCGCAGGCGCTGCGCGACGACGAGCGCGACGACGGCGGCGGCCGGCAGCAGCCAGGGCAGCAGCGCGACGACGGGGCTGTCGCTGCCGGCGAGCGCGGGGAAGTTCGCGAACGCGAGCGACGTGATCGCCCAGAGCCCGAGCCCGCCGAGGCCCGGCAGCACGAGGGTCGACAGCCACCGCGGATCGCGGACGCGGCGGAAGTGCACGACGATCGCGGTCGCGGCGATCGCCTGCAGCACGATGATGCCGAGCGTGCCGATGCCGGTGAACGACGCGACGAGTGCCGTGATGGGGTCGGCGCCCGCGATCGCGAACGCCATCGCGACGGCGGTCGCGAAGACGAGCTGCACCGTGGACGCCACCACGGGCGAGCCGTTGGCGCGCGTGCGCGCGAGCGCCCGCGGCAGCACGCCGACGCGGCCGAGCGCGTAGAGGTAGCGCGTCGCCGAGTTGTGCAGTGCCAGCAGGGCGGCGAAGAGGCTCACGATGAGCAGCAGCTGCATCACCACCGTGAGCGCGCTGCCGAGGTACTCCTCCGACACCGAGAAGATGAGGTCGCCGGCCGCGAGGTGCGCGAGCCCCTCCTCGCCGGCCTGGCGGACGCCGAGCGCCGAGACGATCGCCCACGTCGTGATCGCCGCGAAGACGCCGATGAAGGCGATGGCGATGTAGGTGGCGCGGGGGATCGTGCGCTTGGGGTCGCGGGCCTCCTCGCCGAACAGGCCGGTCGCCTCGAAGCCCACGAATGCGTTGGCGGCGAACAGCAGCCCGAGGCCCACGGAGCCGGTGAGGAACACCTCCGGCAGGAACGCCTCGAACGAGTACCCGGTGCGCACGAGGATCGCGACGTCGAGCACGACGAGGATCGCGACCTCGAGCACGAGTGCGACGCCGAGGATCTTCGCGGACAGGTCGATGCCGCTGCGCGTGAGCAGCCAGACGAGCGCGACCGACACGAGGCTCCACAGCCACCACGGGGTGGCGATGCCGAAGACTCCCTCGAGCACGATGGCGGTGAAGAAGCCGCTCGTGCCGACGGCGCCGGCGACGAAGCAGTTGTAGCCGACGACGGCGATGAGCGCGGCGACGAGCCCGGCCGTGCGACCGAGCCCGCGGACGACGAAGGCGTAGAACCCGCCCGCGTTCGTGAGCTGCTTCGCCATCTGGGCGTAGCCGACCGCGAACAGCAGCAGCACGACGGTCGCGAGCAGGAACATCACCGGGGTGCCGCCGCCGGTGCCCACGGCGATGCCGATGCCGGCCACGACGATGATGCCGGTCAGCGGCGCGACGGCCGCGAGGACGAGGAAGACGATCCCCGGCACGCCGAGGCGCCCCTGGAGTCGGGTGTGCTGGGTGGTGGAGGACATCGGCGTCCGCTCTCTTCGCGTGCTGCGCAGGTGGGGTGGGGTCAGCGCGCGTGCGCGGTGACGGTGAGGATCTCGGCGGTCGCACCGACGGGGAAGGTCACGAGCGTCGACGCGTCGAACCCGGCGTTGCCGAAGATCGAGCCGTCGGTGCGCATGGCGTCGAGGTCGATGAGGATGAGGCCGAGGGTGGGCACGATCTTCTCGCGCCAGACGAACAGCGTCAGGCCGTCGCGGATGCGCACGTGGTGGCAGGCGTCGACGTCGGCGAGACCGCGCTCGACGCCCTCGATGCAGTGCCAGGCGTAGAGGGTGGGCGTGAGGTAGATGTGCTCGTACACCTCGGTGGTCGAGTAGTCGTAGCGATTGCGCAGGCCGACGAGGTCGTCGGTCGCAGCGTGCGGCTCGGCGACGGAGCCGTCGATGCGACCGTGTCGCAGGGTCGCGGCGACGCCGGTCGCCTCGTCGCCGCGCTGCACGCGCGTGAAGGCGGACTCGGCGCGGGTCGCCTCGTCGGGCAGCGTGCCCTCGACGAGCGTCACGAGCCCCGCGTCGAGGTCGAGCACGAATGCCGTCGACACGGAACCCGCGATGCCGCCGACGAGGAAGATGCCGGGTCGGATCGAGGTCACGCGGACGGGCACGTCGACCGCATCGCCCCAGCTGGCGACGCCGCGACCGATCGACAGGGTGTCCGCGCCGTCGAGGTCGAGGGCGAACGCGCGACCCTCGAGGTGGTCGACCACGTCGAGGCTGCGCGAGGCGTGCGCGAATCCGTCGCCGAGGGCGCCGACGGGGATGAAGGTGGAGGTCATGCTGCGTCCTTCGAGGAGGGGGTGGGGGCGTGGTCGCATCGGCAGTCGTCGCCGCATCCTCCGCACGCGCCGGTCGACATGCCGGTCGGCAGGTCGAGGGCGGGGTTGCGGTCGAGGAAGCCGTAGGGCTTGAGCAGGAAGCCCGAGCGGTCGACGGGCATGACGGGCCAGTCCTCCGGCCTCGGGATGTGCGTCGGCCCGAACGTGTGCCAGACGACGACGTCCGCGCCGTCGACGTCGCCGCCTCGTGCGACGGAGGCGGGGATGCCCGCGCCGCCGGCGTGCTGGTTCGGGTAGATGCCGCTCGGGAAGACGTCGTCGTCGCTGCCGGCCGCCGTGACCCAGAGGGCACGGGTCGCGAACGCCGCGCGGGCGGCGACCGACGAGGCCGGGTCGGCCAGCAGCGTCGCGCCGCCCTGCGGGATGAGCTGGTACTGCGTGGGGTGGCCGAGGCGGTTCGTGCGCGACGCCGAGCCGATGTGCCACGTGCGCCCCGCCGCGGGGTCCGCGTCGCGCCCACCGGCCTCGGCGATCCGCGTCGAGCGCCAGGTGAAGGCGTTGCCGCGCGGGTTGGCATCGCCCATGGGGATGCGCACGAGGTCGACCTCGTCGACGACGTTGTCGTCGCCGTCGATCGCGACGTCGAGCCGCGCGCAGAAGAGGTGCTGGTGCACGGGCGCGAAGAGGCCCGGGGCGAGCTCGGTCATGTGCGGGTGCTGCGTGCCCGGCTCGTCGGCGCCGCAGAACACGATGCCGGTCGCCTTCGCCTCGAGCTGGATCGTGCCGTCGAGGTGGAGGTACCAGAAGAAGCCGTAGTCGTAGTTGCCGATCGTCGAGGTCGACGAGATGACGAGGCGACGACCGCGCCGCGAGTCGGGCGCGCCGCCGGGCTCGGTGTGCTTCCAGAGGATGCCGTCGTCCTCCTCGTGCATGCAGATCGCCTGCGGGATCGTCACGGGATCGCCGGAGTCGGCGGCGACGTGCGCGTCGAAGTAGTGGATGACCCCGAGGCAGTCGCAGCCGAGCTCGAGCGGGTTGGCGTTCTTGCCCAGGTGGTACTCGCCGGCGTCGAAGTACGAGATCCAGGAGCGCGTGGCGCTCTGGTCGCCGTACGGCACGACCATCTCGGGCACGCTCGCGCGATGCAGGACGCGACGCGCCTCGTCGCCGTCGTGCCACCGCAGGTCGTGCAGCACGAGGCCCTCGCGCATCGAGAAGCCGACGCGGAACGACCACTGCTCCCAGCGCACGTGCGCGCCGTCGACCGTGAAGCTCGGACCCTCGGGCTGCGTGATCTCGATCGGTCGCAGCGTCGTGCGCGCCGGGCCGATCGCCTCGACGTCGTAGCGGCCGTGCTCGGCGGGCACGGCGACCTGCCGCTCGTCGACGACCGAGAGCACCGACCGGTCGCCGAGGTCGATCGTCACGACGAGCCCCTCGACGGGGTGCGCCCACGGCGAGTCCTGCGGCGTCGGCTGCAGGAAGGTCAGCGAGCGGATGACGCGTCGGCCGACCTCCTCCGCGATCCCGAACGCGCCGGGTGCGAGCGGCGCGCAGAAGGCCGACTCGACGTGCGCGGGCTCGATGCCGCGTGCCGCCATCGCGGCGCGCCACCGGGCATCGGCCTTCACGATGCCGTCGACGGCCTCGTACTCCTCGAACAGGTACTGCGGCTGGCCGTAGGGCGCGTCGCCCGTGGGGACGACGGCGTCGTGCTCGACCGTGCCCTCCGGCAGCAGCACGACGACGTCGCGTGCGGTGCCGTCGGCGACGTCGACGAGCGTCGACTGCACGCGGCGGGGGATCGGATCGCCGTCCCGCCAGGCTGCGAGGTCGGCCTTCGTCGGCTCGACGTGCAGCTGGCCGGCGACGCGGACGGTGCCGCCGAGCCGGCCGGCGGCGACGAGCGCGGCACGCGTCGCGGCGATCTCGTCGGGCGTGAGGGGGTCGAGCGGATGCCGCAGGTCGGTGAGCCCGCTGACTCGACTGCCGTGGGTGTGCATGTCGCCGGATCCCTTCGTCGCGATGACGCAACGCTAGGAAGCGGATGCCCGAGCGGGCTAGGACGCGGACGCGGACTGCTTGTCCGCCAGCGCGCGACGTCGATGGTCGCGCGGCGTCTCGCCGTAGCGGCTGCGGAACAGGCGCGAGAAGTGGGCGGCGTCGGGCAGCCCCCAGCGCGTCGCGACCTGCTGCAGCGGCTCGCCCGCACGTGCGGGATCGGCGAGGTCGCGCCGGATGCGCTCGAGGCGACGCTCGCGGATCCAGGCGGCGAGCGTGACGCCGTCGGCGGAGAACGCCGCGTGGAGGTGCCGCACCGAGATGAAGTGCGCCTGCGCGATGGTCGCGGGCGTGAGGCTCGTGTCGCCCAGGCGCGCGTCGACGTACGTGCGGATGTCCTGCGTGAGCCGTCTGCGCGGATCCGTCTCGACGTGCAGGCGGCTCGAGAGCAGCGTGACGAGCAGGTCGAGGGCGCTGTGCACGAGGCGGATGCCGTCGGGCCCCTGCAGGCGCTCGATGCTCGTGCCGAGCTCGGTGAGGAACGGGATGATGACGCGGCCGAGCGCCGACTCGCGGCTGAAGACGACGGCGGTGATCTCGGCGACCGAGGCGGCCGGCAGGTCGACGACGCGCTGCGGGAACATGATGACGAGCGCCCGGTTGTCGCCCTCGAAGACGAGCTCGTACGGGCGCGTCGTGTCGTAGATCGCGAGGTCGCCCGGCCGGATGTCGGCGGTGCGGCCGTCCTGGTGCAGGCGTGCGTCGCCCTCGAGCTGCAGGCTCAGCTTGAAGTACGGCTCGTCGCCCTCGGCGATGAGCGCGGGCGTGCGCCGCACGACGTGCGGCGTCGCGGCGATGTCGAACACCGCGACCTCGTCGACGACGCGCGACGAGATCGCACCGCGGAACTCCACGAGCAGCGGCTCGATGTCGAGCGGCACGAACGAGCGTCGCACGAGCCTTCGCCACTGTGCGATGTCGAGCTGGTCGCGGCGAGGCGACGTCGTCGGCTGCGGCATGTGCTGCCGATCATACGAGCGTCGCCTCGCCGGGGCGAGGTGCTGCAGGGTCGACATCTAGCCGTTGATGACGTGCGGCACCGCGACGGCCTTGAGCCCCTCCACGCCGAACTCGAGGCCGTAGCCCGAGCCCTTGATGCCGCCGAACGGGATCATCGGGTGCACGCCGCCGTGCGAGTTGATCCACACGGTGCCGGCCTGCACGCGCGCGGCGACCGTCCGCGCCGCGGCGGCGTCCGCCGACCAGACGGAGGCGCCGAGGCCCACGTCGAGCCCGTTGGCGAGCGCGATGGCCTCGTCGAGGTCGCGGTAGCGCACGATCGGGAGCGCGGGGCCGAACTGCTCCTCGACGACGAGCGCCGCGTGGGCGTCGATGTCGGCGACGAGCGTCGCGGGGTAGAAGTTGCCCGGAGCGTCGCGGTCGGGGTCGCCGCCGAGCACGATGCGCCCGCCGGAGGCCCTGGCGTCCTCGACCAGCCTGTCGACGATCGCGAACTGGTCCGACGTCGTCAACGGCCCGAGCGCGCTCGCCTCCTCGATGCCCGGTCCCATCGGCACCTGCGACGCGACCGCGCGCAGCGCCTCGACGACGGCGTCGTAGACGTCCTCGTGCACGTAGAGGCGCTTCAGCGCGGCGCAGGTCTGGCCCGTGTTGATGAAGGCGCCCCAGAAGAGGTCCTGCGCGATGGCCGCCGGGTCGACGTCCGGCAGCACGATGCCCGGATCGTTGCCGCCGAGCTCGAGGGTGAGCCGCGGCAGGTTGTCCGCGCTCGCGGCGACGATGGCCTTGCCGGTGGCCGTCGAGCCCGTGAACATGATCTTGCCGAACGCGGGATGCGTCGTGAGCGCCGCCCCGAGGTCGCGGTCGCCGGCGAGCACCGTCAGCACGCCCTCCGGCAGCACCTGGCCGAGGATCGCGCCGAGCGCGAGCACCGACAGGGGCGTGTGCTCGCTGGGCTTCATGATGACGGCGTTGCCCATGCGGAGGGCGGGCGCGAGCTGCCACGAGGCGATGAGGGCGGGCCAGTTCCACGGTCCGATCGCGCCGACGAGGCCGACGGCGCGATACGCGATCGTCGCGCGCGGCTCCTCGAGCAGGGTCTCGTCGGGCAGCTCGGTCGCTGCCGCCGTGCGGAGCCACGCGGAGACGCCGCCCGCCTCGAAGCGCGACCCGGGCCCGTTGAGCGGCTTCCCCTGCTCGCGCGAGATGAGCTCGGCGAGCGCGGCTGCCGAGCGGTCGACGGCGTCGGCGGCCTCGACGAGGATCGCGCTGCGACGCTCGTGGCCGAGCGCCTCCCATGCTGGCTGCGCCGCACGCGCGGCCTCGACGGCGGCGTCGAGGTCGGCGGGGGTCGACGCGGGCGCGTGGGCGAGCACCTCGCCCGTCGCCGGATCGAGCACGGGCGTGCCCTCGGACGCCGAGATCGCGGCGAGCAGCCCCTCGTACGTCTCGAGCGAGCCATCGGTCGTGGTCGTCTCCATGGTCATCGCGCCCACCTCTCCATCGAACGGGTGCGGCGCCTCGGCGGCGCCCTCGCTCGGCAACCTAGCCGTGCGCACCCGTCGCGCATCAGGGGCCGAGGCGAGGCTGGCGCGGGCGGTCAAGACGGCAGCGCAGAGCGACAAGTCGCCGTGCTCGTCGGCGCACGGGACGTGACCGCGCGCGCACGAGCGCGACCGGCGTCTGGTGCCGCCGGTCGCCCGTCCGGCATGATGCTGCACGTCGGCGCGCGCCGGCGCTCCCCGCCGCGGGGAGGACGCACGTCGAGAGGGATGCCATGACGATCGACAGCCTGCACCGCACCATCGTCGGGGAGGCGTGATGCACCGGCTCCTCGTGCTGTACCCGACGCCCGTCGATCCCGCCGCGTTCCGCGAGCACTACGTCGCGCGCCACCTGCCGCTCGCCGACCGGCTGCCCGGGATGCTCGCGTCGCGGTACTCCCTCGACGTGCACGACGAGGTCGGCGGGTACTTCGCGGTCTTCGAGGCGGACTTCGCCGACGCGGGGGCGATGCAGGCGGCGATGGCGTCGCCGGAGGGGCAGGCGGTCGCCGCGGACGTGCCGCGCTACGCGACGGGCGGGGCGATCGTGCTCGACTTCCCGGTCGTCGAGCGCTGAGGAGCGGTCGCCGCGCGCTGCCGCGTCAGCGCGGGCGGCGGGCCGCGACGTCCGCGGCCTGGAGCGCGAGCGCGTCGTCGAGGGGCGCGAGCTCACCCGAGTCGCCGCGGCGCTCGAGCGCGCGGCGCAGCAGCTCGTCGGCGAAGCGCGGGCTCTTCGCGAGCACGGGGCCGTGGAGGTACGTGCCGAACACGTTGCCCTGCACGCATCCCTCGGTCGAGTCCCTGCCGTCGTTGCCGCGGCCGGGCACGGTGCGGGCGAGCGGCGTCGCCGCGGCGCCGAGGGTCGTGAGGCCCGAGTGGTTCTCGTAGCCGACGAGGCGGCCCCAGGCGGAGTCGACGGCGTGGTTGCCGATGAGGCGCGTGTCGGAGCCGTTCGTCACGACGTCGAGCACGCCGACGCCCGCGATGCGCGTGCCCTGATGCGTGAGGAACTCGTGCCCGAGCAGCTGGTACGCGCCGCAGATCGCGAGCATGACGACGCCGTCGTCGGCGGCGGCGCGCAGGTCGGGGCCGCGGCGCTGGAAGTCCTCGCCGATCTCGCCCTGCGTCGCATCCTGGCCGCCACCGCCGAGGATGAGGTCGACGTCGCTCGGCAGCGCGTCGCCGATGCCGACGGGCACGATCTCGACCGGCAGGTCGCGCCACTCGAGGCGCCTGCGCAGCACGACGACGTTGCCGGTGTCGCCGTAGATGTTCATCTCGTGCGGGTACAGGTGCACGATGCGCAGCGGGGTCATGCGCGCACCTCCTTCGCGCGGGCGACGAGATGGCGGTGGAGGCCCCACATCGCCGTGTAGGTCGAGAAGACGAGGAGGCGCTCGCCCGTCGCGGTCGCGGCGATCGCGCGGTCGATCGCGGGTGCGAGGGCGGGGTCGACGTGCCCGACCTCGACGCCGTCGTAGCGCAGGCGCACGGCCATGTCGGCGGCGCGCGTGCCGGCGGTCGACACGGGGGCGCCGCCGTCGAGGCCGGTGAAGTCGACGTCCCACAGCCACGAGACGTCCCGACCGTCGGCGTCGTCGTCGTTGATGACGATGCAGATGCGCGAGGGGTCCTCGACGCGCGCCGCGGCGAGCGACTGGCGGAAGCCCGCCGGGTTCTTCACGAGGTGCAGCGACACGTCGCGGCCGTCGACGACGAACGACTGCCCGCGACCGAACGCGGGCTCGACGGCGCGCAGGCCCGCGAAGATCACGTCGGGCGAGAGGTCGAAGGTCGCCGCCATCGCCGCGGCGGCGGTCGCGTTCTGCGCGTTGTGGGCGCCGGATGCGCGCAGCGGGAAGGTCTGCTGCTCGTTGCCGATGCGGATGGTCGTGCCCTCGGTGCCCCAGGCGACGAGCTCGGCCGACGCGCCGTCGGAGGCGCGCGCCGCGCGCGAGGCGCCGCCGTACAGCTCCTCGTCGGTGGGGAAGAGGTGCCGGAGGTCGTCGGCGACCTGGTACCAGACGGGCTCGGCCTCGATGCCGTCCGCGATCGCGGCGATGCGCGCGTCGTCGCGGTTGAGGCCCACGGCGACCGTCGCGTGCTCGGCGACCGTGCGGAGCAGGCGAGCCGTGTGGTCGATCTCGCCGAAGCGGTCGAGCTGGTCGCGCATGACGTTGAGCAGCAGCACGCGCTCGGGCCGGTAGCGCTCGACGAAGCGGACGGCGTGGGCCTCGTCGAGCTCGAAGACGGCGACGTCGGCGTCGAGCCGGCCGGCCCAGGACGAGGACGAGATGGCCGCGCCGATCGTGCCCCGCACGAAGTTCGAGCCGGTGTCGTTCGTGAGCACCCGGAAGCGCTCGGAGAGGATCGCCGCGAGCATCTTCGTCGTGGTCGTCTTGCCGTTCGTGCCCGACACGACGACGACGCCGTGGGGGAGCGCGGCGAGAGTCCTCGCGAGGTATCGGGGGAACAGCCGCTCGACCACGAGACCCGGCAGCGCGTTGCCGCTGCGACCCAGGAGCCGGAGGGCGCCGAGGGCCAGCTTGCCGGTCACCACGGGGAGCATCGCCATGGTCGACGAGTCTACGAGGCGTCGCGCGCGATGCCGGCGGCGCGCGTCCGTGCGGCGCGAGCGCGGTGCAGCGCCGGGACGACCGCGACGGCCGCGAGCAGCGTCGCGGCGCCCGCGAGCAGCGCGTGGTCGAGGTGCACGACGCCCTGCGCGAGCCCGATGACGGCGACGGCGGCGGCGTTGAGCGCGACGCCCGCGGCGCAGGCGACGAGCACCGCGACCGCCTCCGGGCGGCGGTGGCCCCGTCGTGCCCGCAGCCCGAGCGCCACGAGGGCGACCGCCCATCCGACGAGCCCGACGTCCATGAAGAGGAAGAGCAGTCGCGCGCCCTCGGCGAGCCCGGCGAGCCGGTCGCCGAGCACGACGGCGTGCCACGCGGTGAGCAGGAGGAGCGCGCCGACGATCGTCAGCACGACGTCGAGCACGAGCGTCGCCGCGTGACGACGCGTCATGCCGTCGTCGTCGCTCGCAGGGGTCGCCATGACGGTCGAGTCTACGAGCGCCGTCGAGATGCGCCTCGGAGCGCGCAGGCAGCCACCATGCGTCCTCGGCTCGTCGCTGACGTGCGCAGCTCGCCGCCCACCGGCGGGATGGCCGGGAGGTGGCCGGCGGATGGACGGGCGGAGACGGCCCCGCGGGTGGGGAAGGATGGCAGCGTGACCGCCTCGAGGATCCCCGACGCGTTCCTCGCGTCGCAGCGTGCGACCCCCGAGCGGACGCTCGCCGACGTCGTCGCCGAGACGGCCCAGCGGCATCCCGACGCGCTCGCGCTCGACAACGGCTCCGAGCAGCTCACGTACGCCGAGCTCGTCGACGCGGCGCAGGCGTTCGCCGACCGCCTCGCCGAGGTCGGCGTCGGCCGCGGCGACCGCGTGGGCATCCGCATCTCGTCGGGCACGACCGACCTGTACGTCGCGATCCTCGGCACGCTCCTCGGCGGCGCCGCCTACGTGCCCGTCGACGCCGACGACCCCGACGAGCGCGCCGCGACGGTCTTCGGCGAGGCCGCGGTGCACGCGGTCGCCGCGACAGGGCTCGGCATCGCCGTCACCGAGCACGGCCTCGGCCGCGCCCCGCGCGAGGTGGAGCCGCCCGCGCCGAGCGACGACGCGTGGATCATCTTCACCTCCGGCTCGACCGGCACGCCCAAGGGCGTCGCCGTGACCCACCGGTCGGCCGCCGCGTTCGTCGATGCCGAGGCGCGCCTCTTCCTGCAGCACGACCCCATCGGGCCCGCCGACCGCGTCATGGCGGGCCTCTCGGTCGCGTTCGACGCGTCGTGCGAGGAGATGTGGCTCGCATGGGCGCATGGCGCGTGCCTCGTGCCGGCGCCGAGGTCGCTCGTGCGCTCGGGCGTCGACGTCGCGCCGTGGCTCGTCGCGAACGCGATCTCGATCGTCTCGACGGTGCCGACGCTCGTGTCGCTGTGGCCCATCGCGTCGCTCGACGCCGTGCGCATGGTCATCCTCGGCGGCGAGGCCGTGCCGCCCGAGCTCGGCGTGCGGCTGCAGCGCGCCGGCCGCGAGGTGTGGAACACGTACGGGCCGACGGAGGCGACGGTCGTCGCGTGCGCGGCGCTCCTCGACGGCACCGATCCCGTGCGCATCGGCCTGCCGCTCGACGGCTGGGACCTCGCGGTCGTCGACGCCGAGGGCGAGCCCGTCGAGGTGGGCGAGAGCGGCGAGCTCGTCATCGGGGGCGTGGGCCTCGCACGCTACCTCGACGCCGAGAAGGATGCCGCGAAGTACGCCCCGATGCCGTCGCTCGGCTGGGATCGCGCGTACCGATCGGGCGACGTCGTGCGCAACGATCCCGCGGGCATCGTCTTCGCCGGTCGCGCCGACGACCAGATCAAGCTCGGCGGCCGCCGCATCGAGCTCGGCGAGATCGACGGCCAGCTGCTGCGCGTGCCGGGCGTCGTCGGCGCCGCGGCCGCCGTGCGCGGCACGGCTGCGGGCAGCAGCGTGCTCGTCGGCTACCTCACGGTCGACGCCACCTACGACGGCGCCGTCGCGATGACGCTGCTGCGCGAGCGCATGCCGGCGGCGCTCGTGCCGCGCCTCGCGATCGTCGACGACCTGCCGACGCGCACGTCCGGCAAGGTCGATCGCGACGCCCTCCCGTGGCCGCTGCCGAGCGCGGAGGCTGCGCACGAGGGCTGGAGCGAGACGCAGACGTGGATCGCCGGCATCTGGCGCGACGTGCTCGCCGCCGACCCCGAGCGGCTCGCGAGCGACTTCTTCGACCTCGGCGGCGGCTCGCTCACGGCGGCGCAGGCCGTCGGCCGCATCCGCGAGCGGCATCCCGAGGTCGTCGTCGCCGACCTCTACCAGCACTCGTCGGTCGGGGCGCTCGCCGGCCACCTCGACGGGCTCGGCGCCTCCCTCGCGCGGTCGAACGACGAGGCGGAGCCCATCCGCAGGCGCACGCAGGTCGCGCAGGCGATCGCGGCGTACCCGCTCCACCTGCTCGCCGGCGCCCGGTGGATCGCATGGCTGCTGCTCGCGAGCGCGCTCCTGCATCCCGTCGTGCCCTGGCTGCCCGGCCCGCCCGTCGCGCTCGTCGTCGTCACGACGGCGCTGCTGCTGCTGCCGCCGGGCCGCATGCTGCTCGCCGCCTCCCTCATCCGGCTCGTGCTGCGGGGCGTGCGGCCCGGCGAGCATCCGCGCGGCGGCCGCGTGCACCTGCGCATCTGGCTCGCCGAGCAGGTGCAGCAGCAGCTCGCCGCGACGTCGATCGCCGGCGCCGCCCTCATGCCCTGGTACGCGCGCCTGCTGGGCTCGAGCGTCGGGCGCGACGTGCAGCTGCATGCGCTGCCGCCCGTCACCGGCTTCCTGCGGCTCGCGCGAGGCGCGTCCGTCGAGTCGGAGGTCGACCTCTCGGGCACGTGGATCGACGGGGACGTCGTGCACGTCGGCGCGGTGCGCATCGGGCGGGATGCGCGCATCGGCGCCCGCTCGACCCTCGGGCCGGGTGCGCGCGTCGCCGCCGGCGCCGAGGTCGCGCCCGGCTCGTTCGTCGGCGGCCGCGTGCACCCGGGCGACCTCGTGTCCGGATCGCCCGCGCAGCGCGTCGGGGCGTCGCGCGGGGCGTGGGAGGGCAGGCACGCACCGGGCCAGCGCCGCTGGTCGGCGATCTACGCCGCCGCCGGCGTGCTCGTCGCCGCCCTGCCGTGGCTGGCGGCGGCGATCGGGGCGCTCGTCGTCGCCCCCGCGCTCGTCGGCGGCGCCACGCTCGGCGACGCCCTCGCCGTCGCCGCACCGTGGCTGCCGCTCGCGGCGCTCGTCGGCTACGTCGCCCTCATGGGGCTCGTGCTCGCGATCGTGCGGCTCGCGGCGCTCGCGATCCGCACCGGTCCCGTGCCCGTGCGCTCCGGCGCCGGCCTCGCCGCGTGGCTCACGATGCGCGTGCTCGACGACGCGCGCGCCTGGCTCTACCCGCTGTACGCCGGCGCGCTCACGCCGCTGTGGCTGCGGGCGCTCGGCGCGAAGGTCGGCCGCGGCGTCGAGGCGTCGACCGTCGTCATGATCCCGTCGCTCACCGAGATCGGCGACGAGGTCTTCCTCGCCGACGACACGCTCGTGGGCGGCTACGAGCTCACGAGCGGCTGGCTGCGCGCCGAGCGCGTGAAGGTCGGCAAGCGCGCCTTCCTCGGCAACTCGGGCATGGCGGCGCCCGGCCGCCGCATCCCCAAGGCGTCGCTCGTCGCCGTGCTCTCGGCAGCCCCGCAGCGCGGCACGGCGAAGGCCGGCTCGTCGTGGATCGGCAGCCCGCCGACGCAGCTGCGCCGCACGGCCGACGAGGTCGACGCCTCGCGCACCTACGCGCCGCCGACGCGACTCAAGGTGCTGCGCGGCGTCGTCGAGACCGCACGCGTCCTGCCGATGCTGCTCGCGGTGTGCCTGCCCGTCGCGGCCGTCGCGGCCCTCCTCGCGCTGCTCGGCGGCGCATTCTCGTGGGGCGGCCTCGTGCTCGCGCTGCTCGTCGCACCGCTCGCGCTCATCGCCGTGGGCGTCGTCGCCGCGCTCGTCGCCGTCGCGGCCAAGTGGGTGCTCGTCGGGCGCATCCGGGTGGGCGAGCATCCGCTGTGGAGCGGGTTCGTCTGGCGCAACGAGCTCGCCGACGCGTTCCTCGAGCTGCTCGCCGCGCGCTGGTTCGCAGGCCCCGCGTCGGGCACGTACGCCATGGTCGTCTGGCTGCGCATGCTCGGCGTGCGCGTGGGCCGCGGCGTCTGGTGCGACACGTACTGGCTGCCCGAGGCCGACCTCGTGTCGCTCGGCGACGGCGCGACCGTCAACGCGGGCTGCGTCGTGCAGACGCACCTCTTCCACGACCGCGTGCTGTCGCTCGGCACCGTCACCCTCGAGGCCGGCGCGACGCTCGGCCCGAACTCCGTCATCCTGCCCGCCGCGACCCTCGGACGCCATGCGACCGTCGGCCCGGCATCCCTCGTGATGCGCGGCGAGCTCGTGCCCAGCCGCACCCGGTGGCTCGGCAACCCGATCGGCCCGTGGGAGGACTGATGCAGCACAGCCACCCGGATCCCTACGTGCCCGGCCACGGCGACCTCGCCTACGACGTCGAGCACGCCACGGTCGAGCTCGACTACCGACCGTCGTCGAACCTGCTCGAGGGCACCGCGACGCTCACGGTCGTCGCCGCCGAGCCCGTGCGCAGGCTGCAGCTCGACCTCGCGCACCTGCGGGTGTCGCGCGTGCTCGTCGACGGCCTCCGCGTCCGTCACGCGCACACGGGCACGCGCGTCGCCGTGACGCTCGCCGAGGAGGTGCCCGCCGGCACGCGCATGCTCGTGCACGTCGACTACCGCGGCACGCCGCGGCCGCTGCGGATGCGGGCGTTCGGCGAGGCGGGGTGGGAGGAGCTGGCCGACGGCGTCATCGTCGCCGCGCAGCCGCACGGTGCGCCGTCGTGGATGCCGTGCAACGATCGCGCGTCGTCGAAGGCGACGTACGACCTCGTCGTGCGCGTGCCCTCCGAGTACGCCGTCGCGTGCAGCGGCGAGCAGACGGCCGTCGAGCGGCACGGCTCGACGCGCACGTGGCGCTTCGCGCAGCGCGCCCCGATGGCGCCGTACCTCGCGACGGTGCAGATCGGCCGGTACCAGGAGGTGCGCCAGCGGGCGTCGGTGCCCATGCGGGTGCTGCGACCGTCGGGGCTGCCGAAGGCGACGTTCGACGCGTCGTTCGGGCTGCAGCCGCAGATGCTCGCGTGCTTCGAGGCCGAGTTCGGGCCGTATCCGTTCGAGGGCTACACGACGGTCGTCACCGACGACGTCCTCGAGATCCCGCTGGAGTCGCAGAGCCTGTCGACGTTCGGTCGCAACCACTGCTCGACCGACTGGGACGCCGTGCGCCTCATCGCCCACGAGCTCTCGCATCAGTGGTTCGGCAACGCCGTCACCGCCCGCACGTGGCGCGACATCTGGCTGCACGAGGGCTTCGCCTGCTACAGCGAGTGGGTGTGGTCGGAGGCATCGGGCGGCCTGACGATCGACGAGCAGGCCGCGCTCCACCACGCGCGCCTCACGGGTCTGCCGCAGGATCTCGTGCTGTCGGATCCCGGCGCCGCCGACATGTTCGACGACCGCGTCTACAAGCGCGGCGCCCTCGCGCTCGTCGCGCTGCGCCGCACGATCGGCGCGACGGCGATGCGCACGCTCCTGCACGCGTGGATCGACGAGCATGCGGGCGGCGTCGTCGAGACGGCGGATCTCGTGGCGCTCGCGGTGCGCGTGTCGGGGCGCGACGTCGCGCCGTTGCTCGCCGAGTGGCTCGACGACCCCGCGCTGCCCGAGCTGCCGGCGGTGCGGCCCGCCTAGGGGTGCTCGGACGCCGGCCCGAGGCACAGCGCGGCCACGAGGCCCGCGGGCGCCTCGAGGCGATGCACGGCGAAGTCCGCCAGGCGCAGGCTCGCGGGATCGGTGCGCAGGCCGGTGCCCAGCCGCTTGACGATCGCCTCCTTCGCGACCCACGCCCACGCCGGGTCGACGCCGCGCTCGTCGGGGTGCAGCACGACGGCGGCGTCGACGACGGCGTCCGCCGACTCGACGTCGACGCCGAGCGCGCCCTGCGTCAGCGGCCGGGTCGCGACGAGCAGCAGGTCGCCGTGCCGCGACGCGGAGGCGGCGAGCCGCATGTCGCCGCTGCGCGCCCACGGGATGCCGTGCGCATCCGAGCCGCAGCGCGGGCACGCGTGCCCGGCGGCATCCGCACCCATGGCGCGCAGGGCGTCGACCGTGGCGACGGCGGCGGGCAGCCAGCGGATGCTCGTGCCCGTCGGCGCGCTCGTCACGCCGGGTCGGGGAAGGTGAGCGGCTGCCACGATGCCGCGAGCCAGTCCGTGTCGCCGGGGAAGCCCGTCACGCGGGCGAGCAGCGTGCCGAGGCGCTCCTCGTCGAGCGGGCCGGTCGGCTCCTCGGGCAGGCGTGCGCCCGTGTCGTCGGCGAGCGCGCCCTGGCTCCACGCGATGCGCCGCGTCGCCCGGCCCGGCACGTCGAGCTGGAAGAGCCACGTGTCGCTCACGCTGCCGAAGAGCGCCGTCGCGACCGGCCGGGCGAGCGCCTGCGCGGCGCGCTCGGCGAGGTCGATCCAGGCGAAGCCGGCGTCGAGCAGCACGACGTTCGCACCGTGCTGCATCGCCGAGAGCTCGGCGCGGGAGGAGGCGGCGACGTCGCCCGGGATCGGCATGCCCGTCGGGCGGTAGCCGAGCGGCGCGAGCTCGGCGACGCGCGCACCGCGCACCACCACCACCGCCACGTTCACGCCCACGGCGCCGACGGTAGCAGCGGGTGCGCCCCCGCTGGCTGGGCGTGCGCCGCGCGTCCGGCGACGACGCGCGTCGCGTCAGCCGCGCAGGGAGGCGCGGCACCGCTGCAGCAGCGCGCGCAGCGTCGCCTCGTCGTCGCCGAGGCCGTCGAGCATCCGTGCCTCGACCGAGCGCACCGCGGCGCTCGCGACCGCGAGGCGTCGCCTGCCCTCCGCGGTGATCTCGACGGGCATCGCGCGCCCTCCGCCGGGCTCGGTGGCGCGCACGACGTGCCCCTCGCGCTCGAGCGTCTGCAGCAGGACGTGCATCGACTGCCGCGTGACGAAGGTGCCGCGTGCGAGCTGGGAGCTCGAGGCCCCGGGCCGCTGCGCGAGCAGCTCGAGGCACGAGTAGTGGGTGACGGTCATCGACAGCGGTCGCAGCACGCGCTCCATCTCGGCGCGCAGCGCGGTCGCGACCTCCTTGAGGAGGTAGCCGACCGAGGTCGGCAGATCCACGCCCTGCTCGGTCCGCTCCATGTCAGGAGTCTGACATAGTGTTGCTCATGTCAGAAGACTGACATGCGGCGCGGCCGCCGAGCAGAGGAGCACCATGACCACCACCGGACCCGACTTCATCGCGCTGCAGGTGCGCGACGTCGCTGCCTCGGCAGCCTTCTACGAGCGGCACCTCGGCCTCGTCCGACAGGCCGGACCGCCGAGCGCCGCGGTGTTCGACACGAAGCCCGCGGCGTTCGCGGTGCGCCCGCCCATGCCGGGCATCGACCTCGACGCGGTGCCGCTCCTCGGCCACGGCGTGAGCCTGTGGATGCACGCGACCGACGTGCAGGCGATCCACGACGGGCTCGTCGCGGCCGGGGTCGAGATCGTCGCGGCGCCCACCGAAGGGCCGTTCGGCCTGCAGTGCACGTTCGCCGATCCGGACGGGTACCGCATCACGCTGCACGACCGCGCCTAGGCGGTCCCGCGCGGCGGGTCAGGCGGTCGCGAGCCCGACGATGCCCGTGACGAGCACCGCGATGCCCGACAGCAGCGAGAAGACGATGACGGCGCGACGCGCGACGGCCTGGTCGATGCGGGCGGCGATCCGGTCGCCCGCGACGACGCCGACGAGGATGGGGGCGACGGCGAGGAGCCACATCCACCACTGCCACGGCGGGGCACCGCCCGGGGCGACGAGCTGTCGCGACACCACGGTCGAGAGGCTCAGCAGGATCCAGAACGGCTGCATCGTCGCGGCGAAGACGCGGTGCTCCCAGCGCGACAGGATCGCGAACATGCCGATGACCGGCGCACCGAGGCCCACGCTCGAGTTCAGCACGCCGACGAGCGCGCCGGTCGGCACGCGCAGGCCCGGCCCGTCGAACGAGCGCTCCGATCGCGTGAAGCCCGCCGAGACCGCGACGCCGACGAGCGCGAGCACGCCGACGGCGATCTTCAGCACGTCGGCGTCGGCGGCGCGCGCCAGCAGGATGCCGGGGATCGTGAGCGCGATGGCCGGCACCACGAGCCAGGCCAGCCCCCGCCAGTCGATGTCCCGCCAGACGCGGCCGATGATCATGGCGCACGCGACCACGCCGAAGACGTTGACGACGAGCACGGCCTCGAGCGGCCCGACGGCGAGCACCATCGTCGGCGTCACGACGAGGCCGAAGCCCATGCCGACGGTGCGCTGCGCGATCGCGCCGACGGCGAGCGCGACGAGGGCGACGACGAACGACCAGTCCATCAGGCGAGATCCGCCGCGATGGCGCGGGCGGCGTCGACCGAGGCGGCGCCGAGCGCGTCGAGGTCGGCGGCGCCGACGGTGACGACGCCGACGGCCGCGCGCGGTGGCAGCGGATGCCGGATGGGGGCCGCGACGCCCGAGAGGCCGGGCACGACCTCGTCGCTGCTCGTCGCGTACCCGCGCTCGGCCGCGACGGCGACCTCGGCGCGCATGGCGTCGTCGTGGCCGAGCGCCGCCCACTCGCGCGTCGTCAGCAGCGTCTGGATCGCGATGCCCGGGGCGCCGAGGGCGAGCGGATGCCGCGACCCGGGCCGCTGGGCGACGGAGGCGCGGGCGGAGCGCGACTCGACGCTCACGAGCGTCACGACGTCGTCGCCGTCCTGCACCGCGACGAACGCCGTGCAGCCCGTCGTCGTCGCGAGGGTCGTGAGGTGGGGGAGCGCCGCGGCGCGCAGGTCGCGGTCGACGGACTGCGCGAGCACCGCGAGCTGCGCACCGAGCTCGAGCCTGCCGCCGGCGTCGCGCACGACGAGCCGGTGCGCCTCGAGCGTGCGCACGATCCGGTAGGCGATCGAGCGGTGGACGCCGAGGTGGTCGGCGAGCTCCTGGATGCTCAGCGGGCTGTGCTCGGCGAGCAGCTCGAGCGCCCGCAGGCCCCGCGAGAGGGTCTGGGCGCCGGGCAGCTGCCCGCTCGTCTGCTCCGGCATCGATCCTCCATCGGCGGGCGACGCGGTGCGGCGACCTCGCGTGGCAAGCATAGGTCAGGGCGTTCACGTATCGAACGCGGCGATCCCGTCGCGCGCGCTGCCCGACGTCTCAGATCGTGAGGCGCGTGCCCGCCTCGACCTCGTGGTGGATGCCGCCGCCCTGCTCGACCGCCCAGCGGATGCGGTCGTTGGCCATCTGCAGGCCGAACGACGAGATCGACTGCTCGTGCGTCGCGAAGGTGCGGCGCGGCGCAACCTCGAGCACGAAGTCCATCGCCTCGCCGATCTTGAGCCATGGTGCGCCGCACGGCGTCGCGAGCAGCTCGACGGGCCGATCCGGCACCGCGTACGAGTCGCCCGGGTAGTAGAGGGCGTCGTCGACGAGCACGCCGACGTTGTCGACGCGGGGGATCGACGAGTGGATCTCGGCGTGCGTGCCGCCGAAGAACCGCAGGGCGAAGGATCCGACCGCCCGCTCGTCGCCCGCGGCGACGACGTCGACGTCGAAGCCCGTCGCGGCGTCCACGACGCCCGCCGGCGCGAGGATGGGCACGCCGCCCGACGCGTCCTGCAGCCGCTGGAGGTGCTCGGGCGTCCAGTGGTCGGCGTGCTCGTGCGTCAGCACGATGCCCACGAGCCCCGCCGCGTCGAAGGGCGGGGTGAGGACGCCGGGATCGACGACGAGCAGCTCGTCGCCCTTGCGGATGGCGAGGCAGGCGTGCACGAGCTTCGTGATCTCCATGCCTGCACGCTACGCCCGCGCTCGGGCCGCATCCAGCCCGTCGCGCCATGCTGCACGGCATGACCGACGCTCCGCCCCGGCCGTTCGACCGCGAGCGGATGCGCTGCCCGATGTGCGGCGGGGCGTCCTTCGCGTGGGAGCGCATCACGCCGTTCCGCGACGGCGTCTCGAGCACGTTCTGGGGCGTGCTGTCCGAGACGCTCGAGCTCGACATGGCGACGTGCGCCACGTGTCGCCACGTGGTGTGGTTCCGCGCATAGGCTCCAGGCGTGCTCGTCGTCGTCGCATCGAACCCGCAGGCGAGGTTCGGTCGATCCGGTCCCGTGGGGGAGCGGGTCGTGCAGGTGCTGCGCGCCGCCGGCCACGAGGTCGTGCACCGCACGGCCCCCGACTTCGCGGCGCTGCAGCGCGCCGCCCGCGCCGCCGCGAGCCGCGCCGACGTGCTCGTCGTCGTCGGCGGCGACGGCATGGTGCACCTGGGCGTCAACGCCGTCGGCGGCACGTCGACGCCGCTCGCGATCGTGCCGGCCGGCAGCGGCAACGACTTCGCGACCGAGATCGGGATGCCCGGCGTGGAGGAGGCGATCGCCGGCCTGCCCGCCCT
Organism: Agrococcus versicolor; assembly: GCF_039531815.1. NCBI lineage: Bacteria > Bacillati > Actinomycetota > Actinomycetes > Micrococcales > Microbacteriaceae > Agrococcus > Agrococcus versicolor. The sequence continues at coordinate 299,165 of NZ_BAAAQT010000005.1, forward strand.
GCTCGAGACGGAGCCGCAGCGCTGCGACCTCATCCGCATCCGCCACCCCGACGGCGAGACCTTCGCGGCCGGCATCGTGTCGGTCGGGTTCGACGCCGACGTCAACGTGCGCTCGTTCCGCATGACGCGCGTGCCGGCGAGGCTGCGATACCAGGCCGCGATCGTCGCGACGCTCGCGGGCCTGCGGCATCGCACGTTCCGCATCCGCGTCGACGGCGGCGAGGAGCGCACATGGCGCACCGTCATCGCCGCGGTCGCGAACCATCGCGTCTTCGGCGGCGGCATCCCCATCGCGCCGACGGCGTCGATCACCGACGGTCGGCTCACCGGCATCCTCGCCGACGAGCTCTCGCGGCCCCAGTTCCTCGCGCTGCTCGTGAAGGCGCTTCGGGGCAGGCACCTCGACGACCCGCGGGTGCACGTCGTCGACATCGGCACCGTCGAGATCGCGAGCGACGACGAGACGGTGCTCGCGTGCGCCGACGGCGAGATCGTCGGCAGGCTGCCGATCGCGTGCAGCATCGCGATCGGCGCGCTGCGCGTCTTCGGGTCGCCGCGCTGACGGCTCGCCGGCGGCGGCTCGGGCCGGGGGATCACGGCCGCGATCGGCCTCGACACGCCGTCGGAGGGGGGCGTGCATGCCTCGTTTTGCATCGAGGCCCAGGGGTGTGGCATCCTTGTCAGGTTGCAATGCGGCCCCATCGTATAGCGGCCTAGTACGCTGCCCTCTCACGGCGGTAACGCGGGTTCGAATCCCGCTGGGGTCACCAGCACGACACGAAGGCCCGGACGTCATGTCCGGGCCTTCGTCGTGTGCGCCGCATGGATGCCCCGGGTGATGCCCCGGTCTGCATCGGTCACGGATGCTGCGCAGGGCATAGGCGATGCAGAGGCCGCGACGGGACGATGGCGCTCGGCCCATCGGCCGCCGAGAGGAGACCTCCCATGCAGTGCCCCACCGACGGCGCGACCCTCGTCATGAGCGAGCGCAGCGGCATCGAGATCGACTACTGCCCCGACTGCCGAGGCATCTGGCTCGACCGCGGCGAGCTCGACAAGCTCATCGACCGCTCGTACGGCGAGCCGATGCCGCAGGCTCCCGCCGACTCGTGGCAGCAGCGCCAGGGCCAGCAGCAGTGGGATGCGCAGGGCCAGCAGGCCGGCGGTGCGCCGATGCACGGCCAAGGTGGACAGGCGGCTCCCGGTCAGGGCTACGGCCAGGGTCAGGGCTACGGGCAGGGCGGCCAGGGTGCGAGCGGCATGTCCGGCACCGCCGGCAAGATCGCCGACCAGGTCATCAAGCAGGTGCAGAAGCGCGCCGGTGGCCAGCAGCAGGGCCACGGCCAGCAGGGCTACGGCCAGCAGCAGGGCCGTCGCAGCTGGCTCGGCGACATCCTGCGCTGATCGGTCGCGCCGGCGCCCGACCGCTTCCCGCGCCGGCCGGTCGCCGGCGCACGCCGCGAGCGGGCACCCGGCCGCCCGCGCGCTCAGAGCAGCCCGAGCGCCCGAACCTGCTCGCGCTCGTCGACGAGCTCGGCGATCGACGCGTCGATGCGCGCGCGCACGACGTCGTCGATCGCGAGGCCGGGCACGATGCGCCACTCGCCGTCGACGACCGTGACGGGGAACGACGACACGAGCCCCTCGGGCACGCCGTAGGAGCCGTCGGAGACGACGGCCATCGACGTCCAGTCGCCCTCGGCCGTGCCGTGCACCCACGTGCGGGCGTGGTCGATCGTCGCGGATGCGGCGCTCGCCGCCGAGGACGCGCCGCGCGCGGCGATGATGGCCGCGCCGCGCTGCGCGACCGTCGGCACGAGGTCGTCGGCGATCCACGCGGCGTCGACGAGGTCCGGCGCCGGCCGGCCGCCGACGAGCGCGTGGGCGACGTCGGGCACCTGCGTCGCGGAGTGGTTGCCCCAGATCGTCATGCGTCGCACGTCGGCGACGCCCGCGCCCACCTTCGCCGCGAGCCGTGCGACGGCGCGGTTGTGGTCGAGGCGCGTGAGGGCGCTGATGCGCGAGCGCGGGATCGACGGCGCGTGGTGCGCGGCGACGAGCGCGTTCGTGTTCGCGGGGTTGCCGGTGACGGTGATGCGCACGTCGTCGGCGGCGACGGCCTCGAGCGCCGCGCCCTGGTCGCGGAAGATCGCGCCGTTCGCCGCGAGCAGGTCGCCGCGCTCCATGCCGGGGCCGCGCGGGCGGGCGCCGACGAGCAGGGCGTGCGAGACGCCGTCGAACGCGACGCGTGCGTCGTCGGCGAGGTCGACGCCCGCGAGCGTGCCGAACGCGCAGTCCTCGAGCTCCATCGCGACGCCCTCGAGCGCGCCCATCGCGCTCGGCAGCTCGAGCAGCCGCAGCCGCACCTGCTCGTCCGGCCCGAGCAGCGCCCCGCTCGCGATGCGGAACGCGAGCGCGTACCCGATGGCTCCTGCGGCTCCCGTGATGGCGACGGACGTGACCATGCGACCTCCCTGGCTCCCCTCCACCGTGCCACGCGAGCGCATCCGACCCGCCGTCGATCCCAGCGGAAGAACCGCGGTCCTTGCGCCCACGACGAGCGCTACGCCCGCGCCAGCGCCGCGCCCTCGCCGATCGCCGCGAGCTTCGCCCACGCGATCTCGGGATGCACGCGGCCGCCGAGGCCGCAGTCGGTCGAGGCGACGACGCGCTCGGGCCCCACGATCGCGGCGAGGCGCTCGATGCGGTCGGCGACGAGGCGCGGATGCTCGACGACGTTCGTCGCGTGGCTCACGACGCCGGGCAGCAGCCGCACGTGGCCCGGCAGCGACACGCGCTCCCACACGCGCCACTCGTGCTCGTGCCGCACGTTCGCGGCCTCGAACGAGATGGCGCCCGCGCCGATCTCCAGCACCTGGTCGACGATGTGCTCGAGCCCGAGGTCGGTGACGTGCGGACCGTGCCACGAGCCCCAGCACACGTGCAGGCGGATGCGCTCGGGCGGGATGCCGCGCAGCGCGTGCCGCAGGGCGTCGACGCGCACCTGCAGCCACGAGCGGTAGTCGGCGACCGTCGGCTCGGGGGAGATCTGGTCCCAGCTCTCGGCGAGCGAGGGGTCGTCGACCTGCACCGTGAGCCCGGCGTCGACGATCGCGAGGTACTCCTCGCGCAGCACGTCGGCCCATGCCCACACGTGCTCCTCGTCGGTCGCGTAGTGGTCGTTCGCGACGCGGGCGCCGGAGCCGGGGGAGAGCGCCGTGAGGAAGCCCTCCTCGACGCCCGCCGCGTCGATCGCCGCGCGCAGCGCCCGCGCGTCGGCGGCCACGGCGTCCTGCCCGACGTACGACAGCGGCCCCGTGGTCGCCGGGAAGCGCACGGCGCGCCGCCCCGCGAGCACGCCGTCGGGGTCGCCGTACGCGCCGGGGAACGCGACGCGGTCGCGCCGATGCGGGAAGGACGTGAGACGGATGGCGCCCGGCTCGCTCGCGACGTGCGCCGAGCGGTAGACGTCGTCGTCCGTCAGCTCGAGCCCCGCGACGCGCTGGAACGCGTACGACCACCACGCGCCGTAGTCGACGGCCGTCGACATGGCCTTGCCGTACTCGCCGTCGTTCACGATGCGGATGCCCGCGTCGCGCTGCCGCTCGACGACGTCGGCGACCGCGGCGGCCACGAGGGCGTCGTGCTCGTCGGAGCGCTCGAGCGTGAAGCCGTCGTCGGCGACGCGGCGTGCGGCGTTCGCGGCGAGGAGGGCGGGCGTGCGCGGGAGCGAGCCCGCGTGGGTCGTGAGGATCTCGGTCATCCCGGCCAGCCTCGCATCGGCGACGGGGCGGGCGCCAGGGTGCGCCGTCGCCCGGCGTCGCATGCCGGCGCGCCCGTGCCGCGGCGCGCCCCGGCCGCCTGCGCGCCCGCATGGTCGCCATGGGCGCCGGGCGTAGACTTGCGTCCTTGAGCCGAGGGAGTGTGTTCGATGGGCAGGACGCTGGCCGAGAAGGTGTGGGACGACCACGTCGTCGTCAAGGGTGAGGACGGCTCGCCCGACCTCGTCTACATCGACCTCCACCTCGTGCACGAGGTGACGAGCCCGCAGGCGTTCGACGGCCTCCGCCAGGCCGACCGGCCCCTCCGCCGCGTCGACCTCACGATCGCCACGGAGGACCACAACACCCCGACGATCGCGATCGACAGGCCGATCGAGGACCCGACGAGCGCGAAGCAGATCTCGACGCTGCGCGACAACGCCGCCGAGTTCGGCGTGCGCATCCACTCGCTCGGCGACAAGGAGCAGGGCATCGTCCACATCGTCGGCCCGCAGCTGGGCCTGACGATGCCGGGCATCACCGTCGTGTGCGGCGACTCGCACACCTCGACGCACGGCGCGTTCGGCGCGATGGCGTTCGGCATCGGCACGAGCGAGGTCGAGCACGTCATGGCGACGCAGACCCTGCCGCTCAAGCCGTTCAGGACGATGGCCGTCACGGTCGAGGGCACGCTGCGACCAGGCGTCACGGCGAAGGACATCATCCTGGCCGTCATCGCGCAGATCGGCACGGGCGGCGGCGCCGGCTACGTCTTCGAGTACCGCGGCAGCGCCATCCGCGCCCTCTCGATCGAGGGCCGCATGACGATCTGCAACATGTCGATCGAGGCCGGCGCCCGCGCGGGCATGGTCGCCCCCGACCAGACGACGTTCGACTACATCCAGGGCCGCGACCACGCGCCGACGGGTGCCGACTGGGATGCGGCGGTCGAGTACTGGTCCACCCTCCCGACCGACGACGACGCCGTCTTCGACGCCGAGATCTTCATCGACGCCGACGCGCTCGAGCCCTTCGTCACGTGGGGCACGAACCCGGGCCAGGGCTCGCCGCTGTCGGAGTCGGTGCCCGACCCGGCCTCGTTCTCGGACCCGCAGGACCGTGCGGCGGCCGAGAAGGCGCTCGCCTACATGGACCTCGCGCCCGGCACGCCGCTCAAGGACATCCGCGTCGACACCGTCTTCATCGGCTCGTGCACGAACTCGCGCATGGAGGACCTGCGGGCCGCCGCCGAGATCATCAAGGGCAAGCGGAAGGCCGAGGGGCTGCGCGTGCTCGTCGTGCCCGGCAGCGCGCGCGTGCGCCTCGAGGCCGAGGCCGAGGGCCTCGACCAGGTCTTCCTCGACTTCGGCGCCGAGTGGCGGTTCGCGGGCTGCTCGATGTGCCTCGGCATGAACCCCGACCAGCTCGCCCCCGGCGAGCGCTGCGCGTCGACCTCGAACCGCAACTTCGAGGGCAGGCAGGGCAAGGGCGGCCGCACGCACCTCGTCTCGCCGCTCGTGGCCGCCGCGACGGCGATCCGCGGCACGCTCTCGAGCCCGTGGGACCTCGAGATGGATGCGCGCACCGAGCAGGAGGCGATGGCCTGATGGATGCGATCTCGACCCTGACCGGCCCGATCATCCCGCTGCGGTCGTCGAACACCGACACCGACCAGATCATCCCGGCCGTCTTCCTCAAGCGCGTCACGAAGACGGGCTACGACGACGCCCTCTTCCACCACTGGCGGCAGGATCCGGCGTTCGTGCTGAACCAGGAGCCGTACCGCCACGGCGGCATCCTCGTCACCGGCCCCGACTTCGGCACGGGCTCGAGCCGCGAGCACGCCGTGTGGGCGCTGCGCGACTTCGGCATCACCGCGGTGCTCAGCCCGCGCTTCGGCGAGATCTTCCGCGGCAACTCGGGCAAGCAGGGACTCCTCACGGGCGTGATCCCGGAGGAGGCCGTCGAGCGCCTCTGGGCCGCCGCAGACGCGAGCCCGGGAATGCAGACCACGGTCGATCTCGTTGCCCGTACCGTGACGATCGGCGACGAGACGATCGACTTCCAGATCGACGACTACACGCGCTGGCGCCTCCTCGAGGGCCTCGACGACATCGCGCTCACGCTGCGCGAGGAGGAGCGGATCACGGCCTTCGAGGCCACCCGCCCGTCGTGGATGCCGAGGACGCTGCCGGTGCAGACGGGAACCCGGTGAACGCTGACCAGCTCTCCGCGACCTCGGCGAGGGCCATCGGCCTCGACGTCGACGCGCTGACCATCCGAGGCGGCAAGCCGCTGCAGGGCCGCATCGAGATGAAGGGCGCGAAGAACCTCGTCACGAAGGCGATGGTCGCCGCCCTGCTCGCCGACACGCCCTCCGAGCTGCGCTCGGTGCCCGCGATCAGCGACGTCCGCGTCGTGCGCGGCCTGCTCGAGATCCACGGCGTCGCCGTCGAGACGCTCGGCGACACCATGCGCCTCGACCCGGCGAACGTCGAGAGCGCGCACGAGACGTCGATCAACGCGCACGCGGGCTCGAGCCGCATCCCGATCCTGTTCTGCGGGCCGCTGCTGCACCGCCTGGGCGAGGCGTTCATCCCCGACCTCGGCGGCTGCCACATCGGCGACCGCCCCATCGACTACCACCTCGACGTGCTGCGCAACTTCGGCGCCGTCGTCGAGAAGTTGCCCACCGGCATCCGCATGACGGCGCCGGGCGGCCTGCACGGCGCGAAGGTCGAGCTGCCCTACCCGTCGGTCGGCGCGACCGAGCAGGTGCTGCTCACGGCGACGCTCGCGAAGGGCCGCACCGAGCTGCAGAACGCCGCCGTCGAGCCCGAGATCATGGACCTCATCGCGATCCTGCAGAAGATGGGCGCCGAGATCCAGGTCGACACCGACCGCACCATCCGCATCGAGGGCGTCGACCGCCTCGTCGGCTACAGCCACACGGCGCTCTTCGACCGCAACGAGGCCGCGTCCTGGGCCTGCGCGGCGCTCGCGACCGGCGGCGACATCTTCGTCGGCGGCGCACGCCAGCCCGAGATGACGACGTTCCTCAACGTGTACCGCAAGGTGGGCGGCCGCTTCGAGATCGAGGACGACGGCATCCGCTTCTGGCACCCCGGCGGCGACCTCAAGCCCGTCGTCGTCGAGACCGACGTGCACCCCGGCTTCATGACCGACTGGCAGCAGCCGCTCGTCGTCGCGCTCGCGAAGGCCAAGGGCATCTCGATCGTGCACGAGACGGTGTACGAGCAGCGGTTCGGCTTCACCGACGCGCTGCGTGACATGGGCGCGACGATCCAGATCCACACCGAGTGCCTCGGCAGCCACGCGTGCCGCTTCGGCCAGCGCAACTACGAGCACTCGGCCGTCATCGCCGGGCCCGTCATGCTGCACGGCACCGACATCGTCGTGCCCGACCTGCGCGGCGGCTTCAGCCACCTCGTGGCGGCGCTCACGGCCGAGGGCTCCTCGCGGATCTCGAACGTCGGCATCATCGCGCGCGGCTACGAGCGGTTCATCGAGAAGCTGTCGGTCCTCGGGGCCGACTTCGACGTCGACGGATGACCATGCCGCGCCGCAGCGAGCGCACGCCGACGTTCCGTGCTCTCGCGGGAGTCGTCGTGCCGCCGCTGTCGGCGATGGCCGACATCCGCCTGCATCACGCCGAGCGCGTGCCGCAGACGGGTGCGTTCGTGCTCGCGCCGAACCACATGAGCGAGATCGACCCCATCGTCGTGGGCGCCGCTCTGTGGAAGGCGGGGCGCGCGCCGCGCTTCCTCGCGAAGGAGAGCCTGTTCGGCGTGCCTGGGCTCGGCGCGATCATGCGCGCGACGGGCCAGGTGCCCGTCGACCGCACCGGCATCACGCGCGACGCGGATCCCATGGCCGCGGCCCGCGCGCTCGCCGAGCAGGAGCGGTCGATCATCATCTACCCGGAGGGCACGCTCACGCGCGACCCCGACCTGTGGCCCATGCGCGGCAAGACGGGCGCCGTGCGCATGGCGCTGCAGGCGAGCGTGCCGATCGTGCCCGTCGCGCACTGGGGCGCCCAGCGCCTCATGCCGCGCTACGGACGCGGCATCCGGCCCTTCCCGCGCAAGCGCATCGACGTGCTGTTCGGCGAGCCGGTGGACCTCGACGCCTACCGCGGCGGCCCGCTCGACCAGGCGACGCTGCTGCGCGCGACCGACGAGGTCATGCGCGCCATCACCGACCTGCTCGTGGAGCTGCGCGGCGAGCCCGCGCCCGCCGAGCGGTGGGATCCGTCGAAGCGCGGCCAGAGCGAGACGGGACGGTTCGATGGTTGACGTGGCGGTGCTGGGCGCGGGCTCGTGGGGCACGACGTTCGGCAAGGTGCTCGCGGACGGCGGCGCGCGCGTGACGATGTGGGCGCGCAGGCCCGAGGCGGCGCGCGAGATCGCCGAGTCGCGTCGCAACACCCGGTACCTGCCCGGCATCACGCTGCCCGCGACGCTCACGGCGACGGCGGATGCCGCGGAGGCCGTCGCGGGTGCCGAGCAGGTGTACCTCGCGGTGCCGAGCCAGCAGCTGCGCGCGACCCTCGCCTCGCTGCTGCCGGTGCTGCCGCCGGATGCGCCGCTCGTGAGCCTCATGAAGGGCGTCGAGGCGGGCACGCGCCTGCGCATGAGCGAGGTCATCGCCGAGGCCGCCGGCGTGCCCGCGTCGCGCGTCGCCGTCGTGTCGGGCCCGAACCTCGCGCTCGAGATCGCGCAGGAGCATCCGACCGCCGCCGTCGTCTCGTGCGTCGACATCGAGGTCGCGAAGGCCGTCGCCCGCGTCGCCCGCAACGACTACTTCCACTCGTTCGTCAACGACGACGTCATCGGCACCGAGTTCGGCGGCGTGCTGAAGAACCTCGTCGCCGTCGCGATCGGCATCGTCGACGGCGTCGGCTACGGCGAGAACACGAAGGCGTCGATCATCACGCGCGGCCTCGCCGAGCTGACGGCCTTCGCGGTCGCCCATGGCGCGCAGCGCGAGACGATGCAGGGCCTCGCCGGCCTCGGCGACCTCATCGCGACGTGCTCGTCGCCGCTGTCGCGCAACTTCACCGCCGGGCGCCTGCTCGGCCTCGGGTACTCGCGACAGGACGTCGTGGCCCGCATGAACCAGGTGGCGGAGGGGCTGTCGTCGATCGCCCCCGTCGCCGAGCTCGCCGCCGCGCGCGGCATCCCGATGCCCATCCTCGAGCAGGTGCGGCTCGTGATCGACGAGGCGATGGACCCGAGGGACATCGCCCCGCACCTCACGACCGACGACGCCGAGCCCACCCTGGAGATGCTCTCGTGACCGACCGCATCCGCGTCGCCCTGCTCTTCGGCGGCCGTTCGAGCGAGCACTCGATCTCCTGCGCCACCGCAGGCAGCGTGCTCGCCCACATCGACCGCGACCGCTACGAGGTCGTGCCCATCGGCATCACGCGCTCGGGCGCGCTCGTGCTGCAGGACGACGATCCCGAGGCGCTCGCGCTCGCGAACATGCCGGAGGTCGCCGGCGGCGACCGCGTGCTGCTGCCGACGACGACCGACTCGCGCGAGCTGACCGCGATCGACGCCGCTGGCGTCGCGCGCTCGCTCGGCGTCGTCGACGTCGTCTTCCCCATCCTCCACGGGCGGTTCGGCGAGGACGGCACCGTGCAGGGCCTGCTCGAGCTCGCCGGGCTGCCGTACGTCGGCAACGGCGTGCTCTCGAGCGCCGTCGGCATGGACAAGCACTTCACGAAGACCGTGCTCGCGCACGCGGGCATCGCCGTCGCCCCGTGGATCACGGTGCAGCGCCGCGAGTGGGAGGCCGACCCGCAGGCCATCCGCACCCGGCTCGGCGACCTCACGATGCCGCTGTTCGTGAAGCCGGCGCGTGCGGGCTCGAGCGTCGGCGTGAGCCGTGTGACGTCGCTCATGGACCTCGACGGCGCGATGCGCGAGGCGTTCGCCGAGGACTCGCGCGTGCTCATCGAGGCCGGCTGCCCCGGGCGCGAGGTCGAGGTGGCGGTGCTGCAGGGACGCGACGGCGACCTGCCGCGCGCCTCCATGCCGGGCGAGATCGTGCTGCGGCCCGGCGAGTTCTACGACTTCGACGCGAAGTACGTCGACCCCGACCGCGCGCAGGTCGTGTGCCCTGCCGACGTCGACGACGCGACGCTGCGCGCGCTGCAGCAGACGGCCATCCGCGCCTTCGAGGCCATCGAGGGCTCGGGCCTCGCGCGCGTGGACTTCTTCGTCTCCGACGAGCACGGCGTGATCGTGAACGAGATCAACACCATGCCGGGCTTCACGACCATCTCGATGTTCCCGCTCGCGTGGGGCGCGACGGGCATCGGCTACGGCGACCTCATCACCGAGCTCGTCGAGCTGGGACGCGTGGAGGAGCGATGAGCCCCTGGTGGGCGGTCGCGACGTACGTCGTGACCGTGTTCACGGCGGGCGGCCTCGTACGCCTCCTCGACCCGGCCGCCGCATCCGACGCGCCGTCGCTGCTGTGGCTCGCGCCCGCGCTCGCCGCAGGCGTCACGTGGCTCATCGGCCGCAGGGCGCTCGCCATCATGCTGCCGGGCCCCGTCTCGCGCAGGCAGCTCGTCGCGCACACGATCCTCGGCGTGGGCGCCGCGATCGTGCTGCTCGTGCTCGTCGCCATCGGGCTCGCGTTCGTGCCGCACCGCGATGCGCCGTCGGCCGTCGTCCCCATCCTGCTCGCCGCCGTGCCGCTCGCGGTCGCGTTCGAGCTCGGCTGGCGCGGCGTGCTGCAGCCGCTCGTCGAGTCGCGCATCGGCAGGCTCTGGGCGAGCGTCGGCGTCGGGGTGGTCTGGGCGGCATGGCGGCTCGAGGTCGACGAGACGTCGACGCTCCTCGGCACGATCGTCACGTCGATCGCGCTCTCGGTGCTGCTCGGCTACCTCGGCAACGGCTCGTGGTGGCAGCGGTGGATCACCGCGGGCGTCGTGCAGGCCATCGTGTCGGTCGGCCTCGTGCTGCTGGCCGGCGTCGACCACACCGGCGGTGCGTCGCTCGTCGTGGCAGGGGCGTCCGTCGTCACCGCCGCGATCTGGCTCGTCATGTTCCGCGTGGCGCAGCGTCGTCGGGCCGCGCGGGCGGCTGCCGCAGCCTGACGCGGGCCCGCCTCGGGGCCCCCTGCGGGCGGCCTCCTCGGATCCGCCTCCGCGGCTGCGCGATCAGGCGGTGACGAAGGTGACGATCGCGCCGCCCTGGTCGGCGACGATCGTGCGGTCGCCGTGCTGCTCGAGCACGCGGCCGCCCGCTGCCACGATCGCGTCGAGCCGCGCCTCGAGCGCCTCGGGCGGCACGTGGACGTCGAGCCGCACGCGGGGACGCTGGGCGCGACGCTCGTGCTCGCCGGCGTCCATGCCCTGCAGGAGCAGCACGTGGCCGATGCCGAGCGGGTCGACGACGTCGGTGACGCCCTCGCGCGGGTCGTCCTCGGCGGCGAGGATCGCACGCCATGTCGCACGCGCCGCGGGCACGTCGACCGCGTCGAGCCCGAGCTGCACGAAGCGGAGGCCGCTGGGCTCGGACGTCGCGCCGAGCGCCCTCGCGGCGTCGGCGATCGCGGCCGCGACGGCGACGAAGGCGCCCCGCGCCTCGCCGTCCGCCTCCCACGCATCCTTGCCGCCGTCGAGCGTGACGGCGCCGCCG
>NZ_BAAAQT010000005.1:310626-429356 GCF_039531815.1 Agrococcus versicolor
CTCGGCCGCGAGCGCGACGGCGACGGCGGGCGAGGGCACCGCGAAGCGGGCGACGGCGGCGAAGAGCGTCCACCAGTCGGGCGCGCCCGCGAGCGTGTCGCCCGGGACGGCGTCGAGCTCGATGCCGTCGGCGTCGGCATGCCGCACGCCCCAGGGGCCGGCGGCCGCACCGAGCGTCTCGGCGGCTGCGGCGAGCGCGGCCGCGGGGCGCACGACGTCGACGTGGAGGCGCTCGCGCAGCGGTCGCTCGTCACGATCGCGCACGAGGCGGATCGGCAGGTCGCGCTGCCACGGGTCGACGAGGTCGTCGCCGGAGCGCTCGTAGCCGAGCGCCTGCAGCCAGAACGGCGCGACGCGCTCGGGATCGGGCGTCTCGAGCACGAGGCGCAGCGTCTGCAGGCGGTGCGGCTCGGGGATGAGCCCGAGCCCGGCGGCCGCCGCGTCGATCGCGGGGGAGAGGCCGGCGTCGCCGGGGAGCAGCCGCACCCGCACGCCGCGGCTGCGGACGTCGACGTCGACGACGCGTCCCGCCGTCTCCACGATGCGTGCCAGGAGCGCGGCGCCGGCCGCATGGGAGGGGGAGGCGAACCATGCGTGCGGCCTGCCGTCGAGCGTGCGCCACGCGTCCATCGTGCTCCTCGCTGCGCGCGCCGTCGGCACGCGCGTCAGTGGATCGTGAAGCCCGTGATGCCCTCGGGCTCGTGGTCGACGACCTCGGCGCCCGCGACGCTCGCGGACGACGGACCCTGCTGCAGCCAGCCGAGCATCGACTCGACCGCCTCGGGCTCGCCCTCGACGACGACCTCGACCGAGCCGTCGAGCAGGTTGCGGGCGCTGCCGGCGACCCCGAGCCGCTCGGCCTCGGCCTGCGCAGCCCACCGGAACCCCACGCCCTGCACCGAGCCGTGGATCGACACCACCTTGCGGATCGCCATGCCCCGACCCTACGGCCAGCCGCCGACCAGCGGCCAGGCCGTCGCGACGGCGCGCGCCGCCCGGCTCAGCGCCGTGGCACCGAGAACGACGTCGACACGCCCGCGGCGTACAGCACGCTGTCGGGCTCGCGGCTCGCGATGCCCGGGAAGCCCGCCCGGGCGAGCAGCCCATCGCGCAGGTGCACGAGCTGCGCGGGCTGCAGCGGCCACGGCTCGTGCTCGTTGCGGCAGAAGATCGTGCGGCCCAGGTGCCGCTCGTGGAAGCCCCACCTGCCGGTGAGGAAGGTCGCGAGCGGATCGGGCGTGGGCGGCGTCGCGACGTCCGGCCCGCCGGGCACGCGCACGACGAGATGCGAGCGGGCATCGTGGTCGCCGTGGCGCCGGGTGCGGTACGCCACGAGGTCGTGGCGCCGCCCGTGCCGCATCGACGCCCAGCGGTAGGGCAGGCCGAACGCCGCCTGCGCCACGAGCACCGGCACGAGGTGCTCGGCGTCGAGGCTCGCGAAGACGACGCTGCGCCTGCCCTCGCCGTCGACGGCGTAGAGCCGCACGTTGACCTCGGGGAACTCGCCGAGCCACGGCACGGGCGGCCCGCCGAGGAAGGCGCTGCGCGACATGCGGAAGGCGATGAGCCCCACCCACGCGCTGCCGTCGAACGTGTCGGGCGTGCATCCCTCCGGCAGGTGCGGCACGACGAGCGCCGGGTCGACGCGCCAGTGCACGAAGACGACGTCGCTCCAGCGCTGGCTCAGGATGCGCGGGCCGCCGAGCGGTGGGGCCTCGACGCTCACGCCGACGGGTGCGGGATGCTGCACCCTGCCATCGTCCCACCCCCGTGCGCCGCATCGTGCCCGCCCTGTCGCAGCCGCGTCGCGCGTGGCAGGCTCGGGACAGGAGGTGGCACATGCCCGACTACATCGAGGGGTTCAGCGGCTTCGCCGTGCCCGACATCGACGCCGCTGCGACGTTCTACCGGGAGGTGCTCGGCCTCGTCGTCAAGGAGGACGCCGGCATGCTCTTCCTCGAGCTGCCCGGCGGCGCCGGCGTGCTCGTCTACCCGCGACCCGGCACGACGCCCGCGGCCTTCACCATCCTCAACCTCGCGGTGCCCGACCTGGCGAAGGCCGTGGACGACATCGTCTCGCGCGGCGCCGAGATGGTGCGCTACGACGGCTTCCGCCACGACGAGCGCGGCATCGTGCGCGGCGGGCACGGTCCCGACATCGCGTGGACGACCGACCCGGCAGGCACCGTCATCGCCCTCATGGAGCGGCCGGAGCCCGTGGAGGGCGCCGCATGAGCGGGCCACGCATCCCCGACCAGGCGGCGGACCTCCTCGACGAGCCGAACGTCGCGGCGCTCGCGACCATCGAGCCCGACGGCTCGCCGCAGGTGACGGCGGTGTGGGTCGGTCGCGATGGCGACACGCTGCTCATGCCGATGAAGCGGCACCTGCGGAAGACGCGCAACATCCAGCGCGACAACCGCGTCAGCGTGCTCATCACCTCGCGCGTCGATCCCGAGCACTTCCTCGAGGTGCGTGGCACCGTCGAGCTCTCCGACGACCCGACGTCGTCGCTCGCGACGCATCTCGCCGTGAAGTACGACGGCGAGCCGCTGCCGCCCGACGACGAGGGGCACCTGCGCATGATCGCGAGGCTCACGCCCACGCGCGTGCGGGTGGGCTAGCGGCTCGGAGCCGCCGCGATCACGCGTGAGCGGAGCGTCGCCTGCGCATCGCGCCCGGCGTGCCGCTCACGCGTCGATCCGGCGGTGCGCGGTCGCGTCAGCAGCCGTCGGGGCCGCAGACCTCGCCGTCGGCGGCGCCGACGGGCTGCAGCGGCGAGCGGGCGGCCCACGCCTGCTCGAGCGCGCCGAGGAAGGTCTCGGTCGGCTGCGCGCCCGACACGGCGTACTGCCGGTCGATGACGACGCACGGCACGCCCTGGATGCCGAGGGCGCGGGCGTCGGCGACGTCCTGCTGCACGGCGGGGATCCGGGATCCGGTCGCGAGCTCGTGCTGCACGGCGTCGACGGGCACGCCCTCGGCCGAGGCGATGCATGCGAGGAGGCCGGGGTCGCCGATGTCGCGGCCCTGCTCGAAGTGGGCGGCCAGCAGCGCCTCCTTCACCTCCGACTGCACACCGTGCTCGTGGGCGAGGTGCAGGATCTGGTGCGCGCGCATGCTGTTGGCGACGACGAGCGCGTCGAAGTCGTACGCGAGGCCGACGGTGCGGGCCTGCTGCGCGACGTGCGCGAACATCTGCTCGGCCTGCTCGACCGGGATGCCCTTGCGGCTCGCGAGGTACTCGGCCTCCGTGCCGTCGTAGTGCTCGGGGAGCGTGGGGTCGAGCTGGTACGAGCGGTACGTGACGGCGACGGCGTCGCGGTGGGCGAACTGCGCGAGCGCCGCCTCGAAGCGACGCTTGCCGATGTAGCACCACGGGCACGCGATGTCGGACCAGATCTCGATCTGCATGCCGTGGGTCAACCTCGCGTCACCGGTGCGCATTCCTGGCGATCTGATGTCGCATCTGAGACGTCACCCGGCGCGCGTCACCGATCCGAGTCGTGGTCGTCCGCCTCCACGACGAGCTGCGCGTGCCACGACTGCGTCTCGTACGCCGTGGCCCAGCCGAGCGCGCGGTAGAGGCCGTCGGCGCCCGTGGGGGAGTCGCGGTCGACCTCGAGCGCGACCTGCGGGATGCCGCGGTCGGCCGCGTCGGCGAGCACGGCCGCGAGCAGTGCCTTCGCGACGCCCCGTCCGCGCGCGCGGCGGTGCACGCCGATGTACTCGACGTACGTGCCGCGCGCCCCGGAGGCGTCGGCGGGCATCGCGGAGGCGACGAGCGCGCCGCCGGGCAGCACCGAGCCGTCCTCCATCGTCGCCTCGGCGAGCCACCAGTGGTCCCAGCGGTGTCCCGGGTCCTCCCGCAGCCGCGCGATGAACTCCGGGAAGGACTCGCGGTAGGAGTTGAAGTGGTCGGCGAACGACCGCTCGAGCACGAGATGCACGGCCTGCAGGTCGGCGGCGACGGGGATGCCGGTGGCGGACGTGCGGACGCGGCGCACCGTCACGCCCGCGCGCGGCGCCGGAGCGGGCGCATCGTCGGCGGTCACGAGGCGTGCCATCTGCAGCCAGGTGCGCACGTGCCGATAGCCGGCGCGCGCGAGCCATCGGTGCAGGCGCGCGTCGGCGCTGTGGGCGCTCGCGTCGAGCTGCGCCGCGTCGAGGCCGCGCAGACGTGCGATGCCGCTCGCCGCCTGCGCCGCCCACGCGAGCATCGCCGCGGCGACCTCGTCGGCGACGGGCTCGGAGATGCGGTCGGGGCCCGCGACCTCGACGCCGACGATCGTGCGACCGGCGGCGCGATCGTGCACCGTCGCCCACGCGGCGGGTGCCTCGCCGACCGGGGAGGCGACGAGCTGGCGGCGCGTCCACGAGCTCGCTCCTGCGACGAGCTCCTCGATGCGCGCGGCCTCGTGGGCGAGGTCGCCGGGCGCCGGGCGGCCGGCGGCGGCGAGCGCGTCGACGTGCAGGCGCACGAGCGCGTCCACGTCGTCCGGCTCGGGGGCGCGGGCGCTCCAGCCGTCTGGCAGGTTCGGGGAACCGGGTGCGGCCGTCATGCCGACATCCTCTCGCAGCGTGCTGCAGGCCCGGTCGGCCGGTGCGGCCTGGATCGGCCGCAGCGGCACCGCCGGTAGGCTCGACCCTCGTGGCACTCACCATCGGCATCGTCGGACTCCCCAACGTGGGCAAGTCCACCCTCTTCAACGCGCTCACCAAGAACTCGGTGCTGGCGGCGAACTACCCGTTCGCGACCATCGAGCCCAACGTGGGCATGGTCGAGCTGCCGGACCCGCGGCTCACGCGCCTCGCCGAGATCCACGGCAGCGCCAAGATCCTGCCCGCGACGGTGTCGTTCGTCGACATCGCCGGCATCGTCGCCGGTGCGAGCGAGGGCGAGGGGCTCGGCAACCAGTTCCTCGCGAACATCCGCGAGGCCGACGCGATCGCGCAGGTCGTGCGCGGCTTCGCCGACGGCGACGTCGTGCACGTCGCAGGCGCCGTGAACCCGGCGAGCGACCTCGAGACCATCAACACCGAGCTCGCGCTCGCCGACATGCAGACGCTCGAGAAGGCGATCACGCGCCTCGAGAAGGAGGTGCGCGGCAAGAAGGCGGACCCCGCCGTGCTCGCCGCCGCCGAGGAGGCGAAGGCCGTGCTCGACGCGGGCGACCTGCTCTCCTCCTCCAAGGTCGACCTTGCCCTCCTCCGGGAGCTCGGCCTCATGACGGCGAAGCCCATGCTGTTCGTCTTCAACGTCGACGAGGCCGTGCTCACCGACGATGCCCGCACGGCGGAGCTCGCCGCGCTCGTCGCCCCCGCCCAGGCCGTCTTCCTGGACGCGAAGGTCGAGTCGGAGCTCGTCGACCTCGAGCCCGACGAGGCGCTCGAGCTGCTGCAGTCGCTCGGCCAGGACGAGTCGGGCCTCGACCAGCTCGCTCGCATCGGCTTCGACACCCTCGGCCTGCAGACCTACCTCACGGCGGGCCCGAAGGAGTCGCGCGCCTGGACGATCCGGAAGGGCTGGACGGCCCCGCAGGCCGCCGGCGTCATCCACACGGACTTCGAGAAGGGCTTCATCAAGGCCGAGGTCGTGTCGTTCGACGACCTCGACGCCGCCGGCTCGATGGCCGACGCGAAGGCCAAGGGCCGCGTGCGCATCGAGGGCAAGGACTACACGATGGTCGACGGCGACGTGGTGGAGTTCCGCTTCAACGTGTGATCCGGGCGCTCTTCCCGCGGAATCGCGGGGGAGTTGCGGCCTCGATCGCTGTGCGGTCCGCAGATGGTCCGCAGCGGCTCCGTTTGCACAGATCTCTTGTGGTGTCGAGCCCCAACTCGGCGAAGAACCAGTCGTAGACCTCCGCAGTGTAGCCGTGGTGCCACCATGGCTCTACGTGTGCGACCGAGACAGCCTGGATGTGGTCATTCGGCGCCGCGAAGCGCGCGAGGTAGGGCGTTGCGGAATTGCCAACGTAGGGTCCAGTGAGCGCGAGTTGCGGGAACTGATGCGCGGTCGCGTCAACCGTCGGCCCTCGGCCGCTTGGATCGAGGCAAAGCCATGTGTGCGTGTACGGAACCTGATCGCCGGTCACTTGGTCCTCGCTCGCTGAGTGTGACAGAAGGATCCAGTCCTCGTCGTGGCGACGGTGGAGCACCGTCCCGATGGCATAGCTCGTGATCGAACACGAGCCGATCGGGAATTGCTTCAACCACAAGTTCGACGAGGCGGACGGAAACTGGTTCAGCAGTTGAACCAGCTCCAGAACCTCACGCTGGCGTTCGCCGCCGCTGACCTCAGCCGGCATCCGCTTCGGCTTCTCTGGAAGGCGCGATCGAACGCATGAGGTCAGAAGCGGCTGCGCGCGTGCGGTCCTCGGCGGTCGGCCAGAGGTGGCTGTAGGTCGACAGGGTGGTGGTGGCCTTCGCGTGCCCGAGGGCGCGCTGCACCGTGACGACGTCGCAGCCGGCGGCGATCAGCCCCGATGCGGAGAAGTGCCGCAGATCGTGGAGACGGAACGGCTCGAGCCCCGAGCGTCGGAAGAGCGATCGCCACCAGTGGCCGACGGTGTTCTGATGGGGCGGCTCACCGCGGCCGTTGCCGAAGAGCCACTGCTCGTCGCCGTGCACGCCGATCTGCTCGATGTGACGAGCGATCATCTCGATGAGCTCGTCGGGCACGAAGACGACGCGCTCGCTGCCGTACCTGGGCGGCGTGATGCGCACGCTGCCGCCGTCGGCACGCTGCACCTGGCGCTGCACGTGGATCTGGCGACGCAGGAAGTCGACGTCGCCCACCTGCACCGCCGACGCCTCGCCGAGGCGCCACTGCGGCTACGTCAACAAGCAGAAGGCCCGCGCTCTCGCGAAGGCGCTCGATGCCGGTGAGCGTCCACTGGCGCTGGCCATCTCGTCGACCAAGGCCATCGCCTGCGACCCGCGTCTGCTCGCGCACATCATGCGCGAGGGAGGTCCGGTGCGTTAGGTGGCTCGTCGGCTGCGCACCGCGCCGACGGGACACGAGCGACCGTCTCTGCGCTCTGAGCTCGTGGACGCGTCCAGAGATCGGTTCGCGGTCGCGCCAGAAGGCGGGCGTGGCCCCCGCCGCACCCGCCTTCGTCACCCGATGAGAGCGCTCAGCCCTCGCGAATCGCAGCGCGCAGCGCCGCGGCAGCCTCGCCCACGTCGGGCGCGCTGTAGATCGCGCTGCCCGCGACCGCGATCGTGGCGCCCGCGTCCTGCACCGATGCGATCGTGGCGACGCTGATGCCGCCAGCGACCGAGAACGGCACGCCCGAGGCCTTGCCGTCGTCGAGGAGCGTCGAGAAGGTGAAGCCCTCCTCGGCCTGCTCGTCGAGGCCGGCGTGCATCTCGACGAACGCGGCGCCGAGCGCGACGACCTGCTTCGCGCGCGCTGCCTTGTCGGGCACGCCGATGAGGTCGACGACGATGCCCTTGCCGTGCTTCTCGGCCGCCTTCACGGCGCCCGCGATGGTGCTGTCGCCCGCCGTGCCCAGCACGGTGACGAGGTCGGCGCCCGCTGCGAACGCGATGTCGGCCTCGAGCTCGCCCGCATCCATCGTCTTCAGGTCGGCGAAGACGATCTTGTCGGGGTGCGCCTGCTTGATGGCGGTCACCGCCGACAGCCCGGCGCTCTTGATGAGCGGCGTGCCGAGCTCGAGGATGTCGACGTGCGGCGCGGCCGCGGCGGCGAGCTCGAGGGCGGCCTCGGTGGTGAGCGTGTCCATGGCGAACTGCAGCTGCATGGTGTTCCCTTCGTGGTGGTCCTTGGGTGGGTGCGCGTGCCGGGTCATTCGAGGTTGGCGTGCCGCGGCCAGAGATCGTCCGCCGTCGCGCCGGACGCGTGCCAGAGGGCGTCGAAGACCGCGTCGCCGACGACGACGACCGTCTGCTCGAAGAGGCTGCCCGCGTACTGGGCGCTCGCGGCACCCGTGCGGTCGAGCTTCGCCGCGGCCGGGACGACGACGACGGCATCCGCGAGCTCGCCGAGCGGCGAGTCGGCGACCGCGGTGATCGCGGCGATGCCTGCGCCTGCCTCCGCGGCGGTGCGCGCGGCAGTCACGACAGCGCCGGTCGACCCCGACCCGCTCGCGGTCAGCAGCACGTCGCCATCGCCGATCGCAGGAGCGGTCGTCTCGCCGACGACGTGGACGCGCTTGCCGAGGTGCATGAGCCGCATCGCCGTCATCCGCAGCGCGAGCCCCGAGCGTCCTGCGCCGTGCACGAAGACCCGCTCGGCGTCGTCGAGGAGCGCTGCGAACGCCGACAGGTCGGCCTCGGCGACCGTTGTGCTCGCTCGCTCGAGTTCGTCGGAGATCGATCGGATCGACGCGGAGACGTCTGCGGATGCCATGCCTCCATGGTCCGCGCCGCAGGCCGCGTCCTGCACCCTGCGCGAGGAGTGGCATGCCTACCCGGATGGGTGGTGGGTAGGTTGGCCGCATGGCCACGACGACCGACCATCCCTCGCCCGCGTCGAGGCGGCTCGCCGCCGACCTCGCGAGTCTCGGCGCCGAGTTCGCCGACCGGCATTCGGTCACGCTCGAGTCGGTGCTCGCGATCCTGCGCTCGCCGCAGCTCACCGACCAGGCGGCGCGGTCGATGGCGATCGACGTCGCAGCGTCAGCGCTCGTCGGGCTCCGCACGCAGACCGACGAGCAGCGGAACGCGATCCTCGAGCCCGTCGTCGGCGCCTTCGCGCGGCTCCGCTCCGACCTGCGGCCGCTCGTGCGCTTCGGCGAGCTCGACGTGCAGTTCGTCGAGCCGCCCGCGACGGGCCGTGCGCTGCCTGGCGAAGTCGCGCATGCCGCTCGCGCGATCGTGCGCACGGCCGTGCTGGCCTTCGTCGACGCGGGCGAGGCGCGTCGCGTGCGGATCCAGTGGGACTGCGACGGGCTCAACCTGCTCGTGCGCATCCGCGACGATGGCCGCGGCGATCTCTCAGTGCACGACGACGCGATGCGGCCCATCGGCGAGCGCGTGGCTGCGCTCGACGGCGACGTCGAGGTGGCGTCGACCCCCGGCTGGGGCTCGGAGGTGCGCATCACCCTGCCGCTCGACCCGCCGAGCCTCGACGAGCCGCTCGAGGATCAGGCGGGCATCAGCGCACGCGAGCGCGACGTGCTCAGGCTCGTCGTCGACGGTCGCACGAACCAGGAGATCGGCGGCACGCTCGGCATCAGCGTCAACACCGTGAAGTTCCACGTGTCGAACCTGCTGCAGAAGATCGGGGCGCGGAACCGGGCGGAGCTCGCAGCGCGCGCGCGCTGAGACGCCGTCGGGGAGGCCGGCGGTCGCGCGTGCTCAGCTCGTCGGAGCCACGGCGTCGACGAAGGCGCGTGCGTCCGCGATCTCCGCCGCGTGGATGCCGTGGGCGAGGCCCGGGTAGACGCGCTCGTCGAGCGTCGAGCGCGGGGGGAGCCAGGACGCCGTCCTCGCGACGGCCGGCCCGGCGATCACGAGATCGTCGGCGCCGCGTCCCCAGAAGACTGGAGGCCGCGCTGCAGCGAGCGCCTCGTCGCCCGACTGGGGAGCATCGAGCACGAACCCGCCGAGCGCGACGGTCGCGACGACCCGTTCTGGCCGGCTGCGCAGGAGCTGCGTCGCCATCAGGCCGCCCTGCGAGAAGCCGACCGCCACGATGTCGGTCGCCTGGTCGACGTGCTCGTCGACCCACGCCCAGATCGCGGCTGTCGCCGACTCCACGGGTTCGCGCGCCGGGTTCCCGGGAGTGGCGATGGGGAACCAGGCGGCGCCAGCGCCAGCGCGCAGGGGTGCGCGCAAAGACGCCCACGGCGCCGCGCCGCCGACGGCAGGGCCGAGGGCGACGAGGTCGTGCTCGTGCGACCCGAAGCCATGCAGCAGCAGCGTGACGCGCTGGGCTCCCTCGAAGGAGTGGGCGGCGCGCACGTCGGCCAGGACGCCTCGCTCAGGCGGATGATCTGCAGCGGGCACGGCCGCTCCTCTCTCGGTGCGGGCGACGGGGCGGGCGTGTGCCCGCCCCGCGTTTCAGCTTCGGTTCGTCAGGCAGCCACGGCGAAGCCGCCGGTCCAGGCGATCTGCTCGCCGACTGCGAGCGTGAGCTGCAGGAAGCCGATCGCCTCGAGCTCGTGTGCACGCGCGATCGAGCCGGCGTCGATGCCACGGAGGCCGAGCCGGGGCACGTCACATGGGCTGTGCTGCGGGCGTGTCGAGTGGGTAGTCCAGGGGCGACGCAGGAGCGTCGACGCGACGTGCTGAGAGGTGGTTCCAGCCGAGTGCTAGGACACAAGCTACAGGCATGGCGATAGGTCAGGAACGGCGTCGCTCCCTGCGCAGGAGGGAGCGCAGAGTCTCGGCGTTCGCGTAGCCGACCCGTAGCGCGATCTCGGCGGAGGTGAGGTCCGTGGTTGCTGAGAGGTGCCGAGCTCGTTCGGTGCGAAGCCGTTGGACGAAGCCGAGCGGAGTGAGGTTGAGCGCCGCACGGACTCGTCGTTCGAGGGTGCGCCGGCTGGTGCCGAGCGACTGCGCGACGAAGGCGACGTTGAACGGTTCGTCCAGGCGGGCGCGCACGAAGCGTTCGAACTCGACGACGATCGGGTCCTCGTGCCGGAGATGTTCGTAGGCGACGAACGCCGCCTGCGACGGGCGCTCGTCGATGATGAGGAGCTTGGCGACATGTTGGGCCAGGTCGGGGCTGATCGATCGCACGAGTGAGAGCGCGAGGTCGATGTGGGCGAAGGCGGCGCCGGCGGTGACGAGGTTCCCGTCGACCACGACCATGGTGTCGAGATCGAGGGCGACGGTCGGATAGCGCTTCAGGAACTCCGGCCCCAGGAACCAGCTGGTCGTCGCCCGCCGATGATGCATCCGTCCGGTCTCGGCGACGGCGAACACGCCGGTGCACGCCGCGGCGATCCGGGTGGTCGCGTCGTCGAGGCGCCCGAGTGAGGCGATGACCGCACGAGCATCTCGGCTCTGGAGGGCGTCGTGGGTCGCGGCGGCCGTGAGGGTTCCAAGCGCAGGGACGACGACCACGTCGAACTCTCCGGACTCCGACAGCGGGTGGTCCACCGACAGGGTCATCGATGCCGTCGTGGTCACTCGCCGTTTCGGTCCGAGGATGGCGAGTTCGATCGGGTCGATCCGCGGGTCGACATCGCCGCGGGCTCCGTCGGCCACCCGCACGATGTCGATGATCGACGCGATAGCCGAACCGAAGCAGCCGTCGATCGCGATCAGTCCGATACGCATGGCGTGAACAATAGCAATACTGCCGTATACGCCACTCCCCACCGGCCCTCGCTCGTCATACGCTGAACTCGTCCCACGAAGAACCCCGACTTCAAGGAGAACCCCCTCATGTCCACACCCGCATCACTTCCGTATGCCTTCGTCGCCAAGATCGTCGCGGCCGATGGACAGTACGACGCGCTCGCTGATCTGCTCGCCGGCGCTGTCGCACTCGCCAACGAAGAAGCAGGAACGATTGTCTGGTTCGCGGTCAGGACCCACGCCGACACCTTCTGGATCTTCGATGCATTCCCCGACGAGGCCGCTCGCGACGCCCACGCCAACGGCGCCATCGTCGCAGCCCTGATGGCCAACCAGCACCTCCTCGGCGCAGCACCCGAGATCCTGGCGGCCGACGTTCTCGCGTCCAAGCTCCCTTAGTCCGCCAACGCACGAGACGATCGCGCCCCGCCGAGTCGGTCCGCAGATAGACGTCGAGGTCTCCCGACGATGGAGGTTCCTACGCCATCGGGCCTGACGCCAGCGACGCCGACGTCGCGCAGCGCACCGCTTCCCGGGCCGCCGCTGCATCGGATGCCGCAGGATGGGCTGTCATGACCGAACCGCTCGTCGTCCTCCTCCACGGGTGGCCGGGGCTGCCCTCCGACTACGACCGGGTCAGGGCCCTCCTGCCCGGGGTCCGGTGCGTCGCTCCCGCGCTCGCCGGGATCGGCGAGGGCTTCGAGGGCGCGATGCCGACCGGCTCCGCGTCGGCCGACGCGCACGCGCAGCGGCTGCTCGCGGCGCTGCCGGGCGGCGTCCCGCTGCTGCTCGTCGGGTACGACATCGGCAGCCGCATCGCGCAGGCGATGATGCGCGCGGATGCGTCGAGGATCGTCGGCGCCGTGCTGACGCCGGGCTATCCGGGGATCGGCGCGCGGGCCGCCGCGGGCGACCTCGCGTCGCGATTCTGGTACCAGCACTTCCATCGCACGCCCGTGGCCGCGCGGCTCGTCGACGGCCGGGAGGACGCGGTGCGCGACTACCTCGGCTTCCTGGTCGAGTCGTGGGCCGCCTCCGACGAGCCGGTGCGCACGCCGCGGTTCGACGAGGTCGTGGCGGCCTATGCGCGACCGGGCGCGTTCGCCGCGAGCATCGCCTGGTACCGCGACACCGTCGGCTACGCCGGCGGCCGGCCGACGAGCATCCCCACGACGATGCTCTGGCCAGAGCGGGACCCGCTCTTCCCGATCGCCTGGGCGGACGAGCTCGAGACGTGGTTCACGGACGTCGCGCTGCGCGTGGTGCCGGGCGGCCACTTCGTGCCGCTCGAGTCGCCCGAGGCGATGGCGCGCGCGATCGCGGATCGCCTGGGGCGCTGACCGGTCGCGACCTCCGCCGTATCGCCCGGTCCGGGCTCAGCGAGCGGGCGGGCCGACGCGCAGCGCATCGCCGAGGTCGGCGCGCAGCGCCGCGACGAGCGCAGGGTCGCGCGCGGCGAGCCTGCCGAACTCGTCGATGAGGCCGTGCAGCTCCTGCTGCTCGGGCACCGTCAGGTCCGCCTCGGCGACGAGCGGGGCGAGGTGGCGCCGCAGCGCCTCGTACGGCCGCGGCGCCTCCAGCCCGAGCGCGGTGAGCAGCCGCCACGCGTAGGCGTCGGCGACGAAGACGCCGCGGTCGAAGGCGTAGAGGGCGATGACGTCGGCCGTCTCGGGTCCGACGCCCGTGACCTGCAGCAGGGATGCGCGCAGCGCGGCGTCGCCGAGGTGCTCGAGCATGCCGGTCTCGCCGCCGACGTCCACCGTCCACCGCGCGAGCGCGATGCACGCCCGGCCCTTCGCCATCATGAAGCCGCTGCGGTTCAGCAGCGGCACGAGGCGCTCGGGCGTGGTCTCGGCGAGGGCGGGCGGATCGAGCAGGCCTGCCTCCTGCAGCCTTGCGAGGCTGATGACGGCGTTCTCCCACCGGGTGTGCTGCACGAGGATCGCGCCGAGCATCATCTCGAAGCGCCCCTCGGCGGGCCACCAGCCCTGCGGGCCCATGCGGGCGAGGAGGGCGTCGTGGAGCGCGCGCAGGAGGGGTGGGCGAGCCGGTCCGGGGGAGTCGCTGGGGGGCGTGCGTGACGTCGACATCGGTGCGGTCAGCCTCTCACGGCGACGAACGCGGCCGCGCCGCACGTGCGTCGCGGGTCAGCGCACCGCCGGGGCCCGGAACCGCTTGAGCTGCTCGGGCTGGAGCAGGAGGCGCCGACCGAGGAGGTATGCGCCGGCGATGCCGAGGTCGGGCGCCATGCTGCTGTAGTCCACGACGAGATCCTTCGTCGCGAGCGCTCGCGTCCGGGCGTAGACGACGCTGCGGACGCCCGCGAGGAGGTCATGGGTCACGCTCGAGAGCCCGCTCGTGATGACGACGCGACGAGGATTGAGCGCGTTGCAGAGCGCCGAGACCACCTCGCCGACCATCTCCGCGCTCTCTCGGACGACCTGCGTCGCCCTCGGGTCCTGCTGCCGCAGCAGATGCGCGAGGAGGTCGGAGCCCTCGAGCTCGCTCTCGTCGTCGACGATGCCGAGCGCGCGCAGCCTCGCGAGCATCGCGGGCACGGCCGCGACGGCCTCGACGCATCCGCGCGACCCGCAGGCGCAGAGCGTCTCGCCGCCCGCCGAGCAGGGGATGTGCCCGACGTCGCCCGCGGATCCGTTCGCGCCGCGGTAGATCTCGCCGGCACCGTCGACGATGCCCGCACCGACGCCCGTCCCGACCTGCACCGACAGCAGCGGCAGCGAGTCGGGGCCGAGCAGGCCCGCCTCGGCGATCGCGCGGACGGCGCAGTCGTTCTCGAGCAGCACGGGGCAGCCGAGCACCGCCTCGAGCTCGCCGACGACGTCGTGTCCGTCCCACGAGGGGAGGACCGTGGGTCGCAGCGGCGCGTGCGTGCGCGAGTCGATGCGCGCGGGGAAGGCGATGGCCGCGACGCGTCGGGGCTCCGACGATCGCGCGCTCGAGGACGCGACCTCGTCGCGGAGCCCGTGCAGCATCGCTCCCAGCCGCTCGAGGGCGAGGGACGGCGGCCCGGACGTCGGCAGGTAGATGCGGCTGCGCGCGAGGACGCGTCCTCGAAGGTCGACGATCGCGGCGGTCGTCGCCGTCGCACCCATCTCCACCGCGTAGACGTGCGCAGCATCGCCACGCAGCTCCACGGTCTCGGCCGGTCGTCCTCGGCCGACGTGCGGCCGCTGCTGCGCTCGCGCGAGGACGCCGTGGTGCAGCAGCCAGTCCACCTGCGCGCTGACGGAGGAACGCGGCATGCCGGAGGCGCGAACGAGCTCCGCCTTGCTCGTCGACCCCATGCAGGCGATGCGCGTCGCGATGCTGCTGGCGGCATGCTCGGGTGCGACGCCGCCGTCGGGGACGACGGGCCATCGAAGGTCGGGGAGCGTGCTGACCATGACCGAATACTGCCACAGGCGAGCAGAAGTCTGTCGTTGAAGAGGCACTAAGGGGTCGCCTAGCGTCGCTCCACGACACGTGCTCGCATCTTCGCGGCACGTCGACGACGACGATGGGACACGCTGCAGTGGCACGCATCCAGTACGCGGCATCGATCATGTGCGCGGACCTCGCGAACCTCGAGGGGTCGATCGCGGAGGTCGAGGCGGCGGGCGCCGACGTCCTCCACGTGGACGTGCTCGACGGGCGCTTCAGCCCCAGCATGCCGCTCGGGCTCGAGACGATCCGGCGCATGCGCGACGTCACGAGCCTGCCGTTCGACGCCCACGTCATGACGACCGACAACGAGCTCTTCGTCACGGAGATGCTCGAGCTCGGCGCGGAGTCCGTCACGTTCCACGTGGAGACGACCCTGCACGTCGACCGCCTCATCGGCCTCGCTCGGTCGGCCGGCGCCAAGGTCGGCGTCGCCCTCAACCCCGCGACCTCGCTGTCGGTGCTCGAGTTCGTGCTCCCGCTCGTCGACTCGGTGTGCCTCATGCTCATCAACCCCGGCTACGCCACGAACGCCTCCGAGCAGCAGGTGCCGTACGCGGCCGAGAAGGTGTCACGGCTTCGTGGTCTCGTCGACGAGCAGGGCCTGGCCACCGCGGTGCAGGTCGATGGACGCGTCTCGTTCGCGACCGTGCCCGGGCTCGTGCGCGCGGGGGCGACGAGCCTCGTGCTCGGCAGCACGAGCCTCTTCTCGAAGGACGGCTCCCTCGCCGAGAACCGTGCGCGACTCGACGCGTGCGTCGCAGCCGGCGGTGGCACCCGATGAGCTTCGCGATCGCGCAGCAGCGCATCGTCACCGAGATCTCGGAGGCGATGTCGGCGATCGACACCGCGCAGGTCGACGCGCTCCTCGAGGGCATCCTCGCGGCGGACCGCGTGTTCTTCGTCGGCGTCGGACGCGTGAAGCTCGCTCTCGAGGGCATCGCGAAGCGCCTCGCGCATCTCGGCATCGACGCCGTCGTCGTCGGCCAGATCACCGAGCCCGCGATCACGAGCAGCGATCTGCTCGTCGTAGGCTCCGGCAGCGGCGAGAGCCTCTTCCCGCTCGCGATCGCCGCGAAGGCGAAGCAGCACGGGGCGACCGTCGCGCACGTCGGCGCCAACCCGGCGAGCGCGATGGGGCAGCACGCCGACCTCTTCGTGCGCCTGCCCGTCCAGACGAAGCTGGGGCTGCCCGGCGAGATCCCGTCGGCCCAGCCCATGACGAGCCTCTTCGAGCAGTGCCTGCTGCTGCTCGGCGACGCCATCGCGCTCATGCTCGTCGACCGATCCGGCACGCCGCTGCACGACCTGTGGCGCCACCACGCGAACCTGGAGTGACCCCCATGACCATCACCACGAGCACAGGCTGGATCGACCTCTCCGGGAAGGTCGTCGTCGTCACCGGCGGCGCCTCCGGGATCGGCGCGGAGATCGCTCGCTCGCTGACCGGGAACGGTGCGACGGTCGTCGTGGCCGACCTCCGACCCGGCGACGCTGCCGACGGGCTCGCCGCGACGGCGATCGCGTGCGACACGACCGACGCCGCGAGCGTCGAGGCGATGGTCGCGGAGACGATCGCGACCCACGGGCGCGTCGACGCGCTCGTGAACAACGCCGGCGTCAATCGGCCGCGCCTGCTCGTCGACGTGCGTGGCGAGCAGCCGGGCTACGAGGCGACCGAGGCGGACTTCGACTTCATCACGGCCGTGAACCAGAAGGGACCGTTCCTCTGCGCCCAGGCGGTCGCGCGTCGCATGGTCGAGCAAGGCGGCGGCGTCATCGTCAACGTCTCGTCCGAGGCGGGCGTCGAGGGGTCGAAGGGGCAGAGCATCTACTCCGCGACGAAGGCGGCGCTCAACGGCTTCACCCGATCGTGGGCGAAGGAGCTGGGCCCGAACGGCATCCGCGTCGTGGGCATCGCCCCCGGCATCAACAAGCGCACGAACATGAACAGCGACGAGAACTATCGCGCCCTCGCCTACACGCGCGGCATGGACGTCGACGAGCTCGAGGTCATCGACGCCGCGTACGCGCGCACGATCCCGCTCGGCCGCGTCGGGGAGCATGACGAGGTCGCGGACCTCGTCGGCTACCTCGTCTCGGACCGATCCAGCTACATCACCGGCACCACCATCAACATCACCGGCGGCAAGTCGCGCTGACGCGACGACCCACCTCGACGAAGGACAGCACATGGACGATGCGACGAAGCACGCTCCGACGATGACGGATCCGAGCGGGCCCGAGCCCGCGTCGCCGCGACGCAGAGGCGCGCTCGTGCGCGTGCAGCGGTTCGGCAACTTCCTGAGCGGCATGGTCATGCCGAACCTCGGCGCCTTCGTGGCGTGGGGACTGCTGACCGCGCTGTTCATCCCGACGGGATGGTTCCCGAACGAGAGCCTCGCAGAGCTCGTCAGCCCGATCATGACCTACGCGCTGCCGATGCTCATCGGCTTCACGGGCGGGAGCATGGTCCACGGTGCACGTGGCGGGGCGATCGGCGTCCTCGCCACCATGGGCGTCGTCGTCGGCGCCGACGTGACGATGCTCATCGGAGCGATGGTGATGGGTCCGGTCGCCGCATGGCTCATGAAGCAGGTGGATCGCCTGTTCGAGGGCAAGGTCAAGCCGGGCTTCGAGATGCTCATCAGCAACTTCTCGATGGGCATCCTCGGCCTGATCCTCGCGGTCGCCGGCTACCTCGGCATCGGCCCGGTCTTCGGCGTCGTGCTGACCGGCCTGTCCGCCGGCGTGGACTGGATCCTCGAGCTCGGACTCCTGCCGCTCGTGTCGATCCTGGTGGCTCCCGCGCAGGTCCTGTTCCTCAACAACGCCATCAACCACGGCATCATGGGCCCGCTCGGCATCGAGCAGGTCGCGGAGCAGGGCCGGTCGATCCTCTTCCTGGTCGACGCGAACCCGGGGCCGTCGGTGGGCACGCTGCTGGCGATCAGCCTGTTCGGCGTCGGCATGGCGAAGCGCACCGCCCCGATGGCCGCGCTCATCGCCGGCGTCGGCGGCATCGGCGAGGTGTACTTCCCGTTCGTCCTCATGAAGCCGAAGCTCGTCTTCGCGACGATGGGTGGGATGGCGACGTCGCTCTTCCTGCTGCAGCTGCTCGGTGGCGGCACGGTCGCGACGCCGTCGCCCGGCAGCTTCTTCGCGATGATGGCGCTGTCGCCCGCCGGCGCGATCCTCGGCAACCTGGCCGGCTTCTTCGGCGGCATGGCGGTGTCGTTCGTGATCGGATGGGCGCTGCTGCGCGGCGAGCGGAAGCGCCACGACGACGACGTCGAGCTCTCGGACGGCAGCGCGGAGGAGCGCGACCGTCACAACCTCGCTGCGTTCGAGGGCGGGGCGGGCGGCCGCATCCGGAAGGTCGTCGTCGCTTGCGACGCGGGCATGGGCTCGAGCGCCATGGGTGCGTCGATCCTGAAGTCGAAGGTGCGCAAGCGCATGCTCGACGTCGAGGTCAGCAACGCGAAGATCGAGGAGATCCCCGCGGACGCCGACCTCATCGTCACGCACACGCAGCTCGTCGATCGCGCACGGCAGCTGCACGACGACGGCACGAAGCGCTTCATGACGATCACGAACTTCATGCACAGCGAGCAGTACGACGACATCGTCCGGCTCCTCGAGCGGACGCCCGTGACGGTCGGTCCAGCGTCGGAGAGCGCCGTGCCCGTGGCGACGACGTCGACCGCGGGCGCGCCCGCCGGCGGGCAGCGCGACGGTGACGTGCTCGTCGCAGCGAACGTGATCCTCGGCGCGTCGTTCGCGTCGAAGTCCGAGGCGATCGACGCCGCGGGAGCCATCCTCGTCCGCGAGGGCTACGTGACCGATCGCTACGTCGCGTCGATGCACGAGCGCGACGCTCGGACGTCGGTCTACCTGGGCAACCACGTCGCGATCCCCCACGGGGAGGGCGGCTCCGAGTCCGAGATCGTGCGCTCGGGCGTGTCCGTCGTGCAGGTGCCGGACGGCGTCGACTTCGACGGCGGGACCGCGTACGTCGTCATCGGCATCGCAGGACTCGACGGCGAGCACCTGCCGATCCTGAGCGCCATCGCCGAGCGCCTGCTCGACGATGCGGCGGTCGAGCGGCTGCGCACGGCGACGACGACCGACGAGGTGCTCGCGCTGCTCGTCGACTGAGGATCGCGCCGGGCTCACCGCCCGGCCACGGACCCCGAAGCCCCGACGTCTCGCGACAGCGTCGGGGCTTCGGCATGCCGTGCGTGCCGCGCGACGACGTGCCGCGCGACGATGCCCTCCGCGCGACTACGCCCGCCGCGGCATCGCCCTTCCGGCGTGCAGGAACGCAGCCGGGCCCTCGCCGCCCGTGAAGGCGTACAGCGTGTGCATGCCCGCGCGCGGCTCGGTCGCCACGAGGCCCGCGCCGTGCGGGACGACGCGAAGCCGGCTGGCCGGCTGCCCCATGGCGGCGAGGATGCCCTGGGGCACCTCGTCCGCCCACAGGCGGCCGTCCTCGTCGCGCGACAGGGTCGTCTCCATGATCGACGTCGCATAGGTGCCGAGGAAGCGCTCCGCGGTCGCCTCGTCGACGACCGCGTCGACGTCCTGCGGCACGGGGAGGGGCTTCAGGACGTCGGCGCCGACGAGCCGCTCGAGCGCAGGGCCGAGCAGCGCGCGGGCCATCCCCATCGCGTCGCCGCCGTTGACGCAGAGCGCGATCGCGACGCCGGCGCTCGGGATGACGCGCAGGAAGGCGCTCTGGCCGAACGTGCCGCCGTCGTGCGACACCATGCGGCCGTGCGGCGTCTCGGTGAGGTCCCAGCCGAGTCCCCACGCATCGCCCATGATGCCGATGTCGGGGATGACGCCCTGCACGTCCTGCATCGCGGCGACCGATGCCTCGCTCAGCAGGCGCGTGCCGTCGGCCGCGACGCCGCCGGCGACGTGCATGCGCGCGAAGGCCAGCAGGTCGGCAGGTCGCATCGCGAGGCTCGAGCCCGCGGGGCCGTTCGAGCGCGCGAGCGCCCACATCGGGGCGGGCACGGGGCCGTCGGGCGTCGGCACGTGCCCCTGGGCCACGCGGTGCACGATCGCCTCGTAGGGCCCGGGCGCCGCATGCGTCAGGCCGAGCGGCTGGATGATGCGCTCGGTCAGCGCCTGCTCGAAGTGCACGCCCCGCAGCACCTCGACGAGCCGGCCGAGCACGATGAAGCCGGCGTTGCTGTACGAGAACTCGGTGCCGGGCGCGAAGAGCTGCGGGATGTCGCCGAGCGACGCGACGTAGCGCTCGACGCAGTCGTCGCCGCGCCCGGTGTCGGTGAAGACGTCGCCCTCGAAGCCCGCGCGGTGCGAGAGCAGGTGGCGGGCGGTGATCGTGGCGGCCGCCGCGTCGTCGGCGATCGCGAAGTCCGGCAGGTGGGTGCGGATGGGCTCGTCGAGGTCGAGCAGCCCGTCGTCGACGAGCTGCAGCACGAGCGTCGCCGTCCACACCTTCGTGAGCGAGCCGATCTGGAAGAGCGCGTCCGTCGTGGCCTCGACGCCCGTGCCGACGTGCAGGATGCCGGCGGCGGCGTCGACGATCTCGTCGCCGACGAGGACGGCGGCGGAGGCGGCGGGCACCCCGTGCGCCTCGATCAGCCGGGGGAGCTCGCTCGCGAGCCAGTCGCGCAGCTCGTGCGCGGAGGCGGTGGTGGTCGACATGGCATGACCGTACGAGGCCGGAGGTCGTCGCTGCTTGGCCGATCCCACCACGTCCGAGCGACGACGTCGTCCGATCCGACATCGCGCGCGGCAGGCGCTCGGATCCATAGGAGATCCACCGCCCGTCGGTGCATGCTCGGCGCACACGACGACGACGTCGTCCCGACGAGAGCGAGCACGCCATGTCCGACGCACGCGAGCACGAGGAGCAGCCCGGCTCCGCATCCGGACCCGAGGGCGCGACGATCGCCGACTGGACCGATCTCGGCCGCGAGATGTGGTCGTACCTCACCGGCCGCGGCGCCGCCATCGACTACACCTTCGTCGACATGACGATCGAGGTGCCGCGCGACATCGGGCCGGACTCGCCGCGGGCGACGTGGCGCATCGACGGCACCCTGCGCGTGACGACGAGCGACCACGCGTCCGACGGCGCGCCCGCGCAGCCCGAGCGCTGATCGCCCGGCGATGATCCGCTTCGACATCGCCCTCTCGATCGAGGAGGCCGACGCCGAGGACGGGCAGGCGCCGTTCTCGGCCACGGTGACGGCATCGGGCACCGAGGTCGTCGTGACCGTCAGCGACGCGACCCGGCTGCCGCGCAGCGGTCGCCGCATGCTGGGCGAGCTGCTGCCGCTCGCCGACGGGCTCGCGAGCCGCGGCGTGTCGGTGCGCGTCGAGGGGCCGGACGGCCTCCTCGTCGCGGTCGGCGACGTGCACGCCACCGCGGTGCAGCGGCTCGTCACGCGCTCGCCGCACGTCCGCCTCGGCAGCCTCGGCGCGCTCGCGCACGTCGGCAGGGGAGCGCCGCTCGCGGGCGTCGCGCTGCCGCCTGCCACGCTGCTGCCCATCGCGCCGACGCTCGGCCGCTCCGCACGCCGCTGGCACGCCACGACGACGCATGCGCAGCCGGGCGCCGGCAGGCCGAGGCTCATCTTCGCCGGCGGGGACGGCGGATGGGACGGCGGGCCGCCGCGCGTGTTCGACCTCCTGCCCGAGATCACGCGCATCGGATCGGGGCCGGACGTCGACCTGCGGCTCGAGGGTCTCGAGGGCGTCCACGCCGAGATCCGGCACCGCGGCGACGACGAGTACGTGCTGCATCCGATCGCCCCCACCGGCGGCGGCAGCGGCACGGGTCCCGACGCGCTCATGCAGGAGCGCATCCTGCGCACGGGCGCGCGCATCGAGCTCGGTGGGTGGCGACTCGCGTACTACCGCGAGGAGTTCGCCGACCACGGGAGGCCGTACGGCGGCAGGCAGGGCGGCGAGCTGTCGCTGCAGCGGCGGCAGCCGCCCCGGCCGCGCTGACCCCGGCTGCGCCGACGCCGGCCGCGCCGACCCGGGTGCGTCGCCCGGAGGCGACCCCGGGTCAGACGAGCTCGTCGAGCGCGGTGAGCAGTCGGTCGACGTCCTCGTCGTCGGTGTAGGCGGCGATGCCGACGCGCAGCCCGCCCTCCGCGCCCGTGGCGAGCGCGCGGAAGGTCTCGTGCGCGTAGAAGGAGCCGGCTGGGGCGAGGATGCCGCGCGTGCGCAGCGTGCGCGACAGCGCGTCGGCGGGGATGCCGTGGGGCGTCAGGAAGATCGTGGGCGTGCGGTCTCGGGCGATGGAGTGCACCGTGACGCGGTCGCCCAGGTGGGCGAGGCCCGCCTCGAGCCGGTCGCGCATCCGCAGCTCGTGCGCGTCGACGAGCGCGTGCGCGTCGGCGAGGCGCGCACGGCGCGATCCCTCGGCCGACGAGATCGACGCCGTGAAGTCGACGGCGGCCGTGACGCCCGCGAGGATCTCGTAGGGCAGCGTGCCGAGCTCGAAGCGCTCGGGCACGACGTCGGTCGACGGCACGAGCTTGTCGGGCACGATCGTCTCGAGCAGCGCGGGCGAGGCGGCGAGCGCGGCGCAGTGCGGCCCGAAGAGCTTGTACGCCGAGCAGACGTAGAGGTCGGCGCCGAGCGCGTCGACGTCGATGCTCGCGTGCGCGGCGTGGTGCACGCCGTCGACGTGGACGAGCGCGCCGACCGCATGGGCGCGCTCGGCGATGCGCGCGACCTGCGGGCGCGTGCCCAGCAGGTTCGACGCTGCCGTCACGGCGACGAGGCGCGTGCGCTCGGTGACGACCTCGTCGAGCTCGTCGAGCCGCAGGTCGGCGGTCGCGGGATCGAGCGCGAGCCAGCGCACTGTCGCGCCGACGGCCTCGGCGGCCTGCACCCACGGCCGGACGTTGGCGTCGTGGTCGAGCTGCGACACGACGATCTCGTCGCCGGGGCCCCACGTCTTCGCGAGGTGTCGCGAGAAGTCGTAGGTGATCTGCGTCGCCGACCGTCCGAACACGATGCCGCGCGGGTCGCCGCCGACGAGGTCCGCGACCGCGCTGCGGAAGCCGACGACGGCATCCTCGGCGTTCTGCTCGCTCTCGATGCCCGTGCCGCGGATCGACAGCGGCCGCGACAGCACGCCAGCGATCGCCTGGCCGACGATCGCGGGCGTCTGCGTGCCGCCGGGTCCGTCGAAGTGGGCGATGCCCGAGCCGAGGGACGGGAAGCGGGCGCGGAGGGAGGCGACGTCGAGCGGCATCGGGGTCCTGACGGTCGTGGGCGGCGGTCGGGGCCCGGCGTCGGGCCCCGAGGCCACCCTACGAGCGTCGCGCGATCCTCACGGAGGGCTGCCGACCGTCGACTCGTCGTCGTCGCCGTCGGGGTCGTCGGAGGGTGCGAGCGGGCCGCTGCGCGGCGCCGAGTCCGGCAGCAGGGTCTCGTCGTCGCCCGGTGCGGCGGGGTCGTTCGGGAGGTCGTCGTGCGTCGAGTCCGTCATGCGCTCGAGGCTCGTCGCGTGCACGCCTGCAGGCAACCGGGTTGCGTCGGGCCGTCCGCCCTCACCCTCGCCGGGATCTCGGCCTCAGCCCGCCACGCGTACGACGCGCTTGCCGCGCCCGCCGCCCGATCCGAGTCCCTCGACGGCGCTCGGGACGTCGTCGAGGTCGACGACCCGGTCGACGATCGGGCGGATGACGCCGGCATCCACGAGCGCCGCGATCTCGCGCAGCTGCGCGCCGTCGGCACGCATGAAGAGGAACTCGTAGCGCACGCCCAGGCGTCGCGCGAGCCTGCGGATCCGAGCGCTCAGCACGCGGATGACGAGCCGCACGGGCAGCGGAAGCCCCTGGCTGCGCGCGAAGGCGGGATCGGGCGGTCCCGCGATGCCGATCGCGATGCCGCCGGGCCGGAGCACGCGCAGCGAGCGCTCGAGGTTCTCGCCGCCGAGGCTGTCGAGGACGAGGTCGTAGTCGTGGAGGATGGCGCCGAAGTCCTCCGAGCGGTAGTCGATGACGACGTCGGCGCCCAGCGAACGCACGAGGTCGGCGTTCGCGGCGCTCGCGGTCGTCGCCACCGTCGCGCCGAGATGCTTCGCGAGCTGGATGGCGATGGTGCCGACGCCGCCGGCGCCCGCGTGCACGAGCACGCGCTGGCCCGGCTGCACCCGGCCGCGCTCGACGAGCGCCTGCCAGGCCGTGAGGGCGACGAGCGGCAGCGATCCGGCCTCGACGACGTCGACGGATGCGGGGCGGGGAGCGACCTCGCTCGCGCGCACGGCGATGCGCTCGGCGAAGGCGCCGATGCGTGCCGAGGCCGGGCTCGCGAACACTGCGTCGCCCGGCTGCAGGTCGCGCACGCGGGCGCCGACGCGCACGACGGTGCCCGCGACGTCCGCGCCGAGCACCTGCGGCAGCCGGTAGGGGAGGATCTGCCGGAAGTCGCCGCTGCGGATCCGCTCGTCGATGTGGTTGAGACCTGCGGCCTCGACGCGGATGAGCACGTCGTCCTCGCCGACGACGGGCTCGGCCGCGTCGATCTCGGTCATCGGCTGCCCGTAGCGCGTGACGGCGAACGCTCGCATGCTGCACTCCCTGCTCGGTGATCGTGCTCAGGAATGAGTGTACTCACGGAACGGGCACGGCGCAGGCGGGTGTCCCGCCTGCGCCGTGCCGCACCTCGCCCTCGGGCGTCAGGCGCTCGCGTCGGAATGCTCCTCGACCTCGCGTGCGTGACCGCCGGGGGCGCGCCCGCCGCGGGTCGCGACGAGGCTCGCGACCGTCGCGACCGCGATCGTCGTGCCGATGAAGGCGAGCGACAGCCAGATCGGGATCTCCGGCGCCCACTCGACGGGCTGGCCGCCGTTGATGAACGGCACCTCGTTGACGTGGAGCGCGTGGAGCACGAGCTTCACGGCGATGAAGCCGAGGATCGCCGCGAGCCCCTGGCCGAGGTAGATGAGTCGCTCGAGCAGCCCGCCGATGAGGAAGTACAGCTGCCGCAGGCCCATGAGCGCGAACGCGTTGGCCGTGAAGACGATGTAGGCCTCCTCGGTCAGGCCGTAGATGGCGGGGATCGAGTCGAGCGCGAACAGCAGGTCGATGAATCCGATCGCGAGGATCGTGAGCAGCATCGGCGTGACGAAGCGCCGGCCGTCCTTCCGGACGACGAGGCGATCCTCGTGGTACTCGTCGGTGACGGGGAGGATGCGGCGGACGAGGCGCATGAAGGCGTTGTCGGCCGGGTCGCCGTGATCGCCCTTCAGCTGCTGCCAGGCGAGCACGAAGAGGAGCGCGCCGAAGAGGTAGAACACCCACGAGAAGCTCTCGATGAGCGCCGCACCGACCGCGATGAACCCGCCGCGCATGATGAGCGCGATGACGATGCCGATCATCAGCACCTTCTGCTGGTAGATCCTCGGCACGGCGAAGCCGGTCATGATGACGATGAAGAGGAAGAGGTTGTCGAGCGACAGCGCCTTCTCGGTCAGGTAGCCGGCGAAGTACTCGCCACCGAACGTCCAGCCGTTCGTCACGCCGATGCCGACGCCGAACAGCAGCGCCAGCCCGACGTAGAACGCCGACCAGCGCGCGGACTCGCCGATCGTCGGCTCGTGCGGCTTGCGCACGTGCGCGAAGAACTCGTAGACGAAGAACGCGATCGTGACCGCGATCGTGATGACCCAGACCATGGGTGTGACCTGCATGGAGATGCTCCAGGGGTTGGTGTGCGTATCGGACACCAAGGTCTCCTCCGCCCCGCATCGACGACGTCGACGCGGGACCGACGACCCGGAGCGCAAGCGCTCGGAATGACGGGTTCGCCGCAGACGGGAGTACTCCCCTTGCTGCACCCAGGATAGCAAACGCGCCGAGGGGCGCGCAGTCGGTGCGGGACGCGGGGGACACGGCGGTCGGCGGGCCGCCGCGTCGACGCGAGCACGACGACACGCCCACGCGGACGACCGCCGGCGTGCAACGCTTCGGTCGCAGCCGGCCACGTACGGGGTAGAGCGAACGAAGGGGTCCACGATGGACGACGCGAGCATCACCCGGCTGCTGCGCAGCAGCGCACCCACCACGGTCGCGGCGGACGCCGCCGTGCGCATCGAGATCGATCGGATGGCCGAGCGGGCGCGAGCCGTCGCGCACGGCAGGCGACGTGCGCGGCGACGCGTCGCGATCGTGGCGCTGCCGGCGCTCGCGATCATCCCCGGCGCCCTCGTCTTCACCGGCGGCACGGACGTGCGCCAGGTGCCCGACCTCACGATCCCCATGACGTACGTGACCGACACCGGCACGTCGATCGCGTGCGAGGTCGACCTGTTCAACGGCGAGACCGACTACGTCGAGACGAACCTCGAGGCCGTCGCGTACTTCGCCGCGCAGGACTGGTCGGGCGTCGGCCAGCGCGTCTACGACCTCGCGCTGCGGTACGAGGACGAGGGGCGCGTGTCGCCGTGGGCGCAGGCCGAGAACGACGTCCTCCTCGCGGGCGCGCCCGACATCTTCACGGACGGCGGCATGGGCATGACGTCGACGTGCACGGGAGCGCTGCATTGAGCGCTCGCAGCCGGCCGACGGATGTCGACGGCGCGCCGGGCTCGGCGCGCATCGCCGCGCTCGTGGCGCGCGAGGCGCCGCGCGTGCTCGACTACCTGCTGCGTCGCGTCGCATCGCCCGAGGACGCCGCCGACCTGCTGGGCGAGACGCTCGTCGTCGTCTGGCGTCGGGAGGGCGCGGTGCCGCTCGATCCCACCGAGGCGCGGATGTGGATGTTCGGCGTCGCCCGCAAGGTGCTCTCGCAGCATCGACGGTCGGTGCGGCGCAGCCGCAGCCTGGGGGAGCGGCTCGCGCTCGAGGTGCGCGAGGCGATCGTGCAGGCTCCCGCGGACGACTTCGAGGAGCTGCGGGCGGCGATCGAGACGCTGCGGGAGGGAGATCGCGAGATCATTCGCCTCGTCTACTGGGACGGCTTCACGCTCGCCGAGGCGGCGCGGCTGCTCGGGCTCAACGCCGCGACCGTGCGCAGCAGGCACGCCCGCGCGCGAGCGACGTTGCAGGCGCAGCTCGCCGAGACGCTGTCGGACGTGCCGCGCTGAGCCGCCCGATCATGCGGCGCGCGCCTGGACGATGGCGTCGAGCCCGCACGGCACGATGGCTAGAGTCGCTTGCGAGTCCGTTCACCTCGGCAGGAAGGGCAGGCGATGGCATCCGTCTCCTCGGCGCCCGGTCGGCGGGAGCGGGGCAAGCAGGAGAAGCTGCGGCGCATCGTCGAGGCCGCGAGCGAGCTCCTCGCCGATCGCGGGATCGACGACGTCACGACCCAGGAGATCGCCGAGCGCGCCGACATCGGTGCGGGCACCCTCTTCCTCTACGCGAGGACGAAGGGCGAGCTCCTGCTGCTCGTGCAGAACTCCGCCTACGAGCTCGCCCTCGAGCGCGGCATCGCGGCGGCCGCCGACGTCGACGACGCGCTGGGCGCGATCCTCGCCATCGTGCGCCCGATCGTCGCGTGCAATCGCACGCAGGTCGACAACGGGCGCACCTACCTGCGCGAGATCGTCTTCGGCGATCCCACCGAGCCGCACCACCGCGCCGCGCTCGGCCACACGGCGGCGACCGAGGCGGCCATCGCGGCCGTGCTCGAACGGCACGGGCACGCCGCGGTCCGCGCGGCGGCGCTCGCGCACATCGTCTCGGCGATCATGCTCGTCACCCTCGCATCCACCGCGAACGCCGGGGCCTCGAACGAGGCGCTGGTGCGCGACGTCGCCGGGCAGGTCGAGG
This sequence comes from Agrococcus versicolor, assembly GCF_039531815.1. Taxonomy (NCBI): domain Bacteria; kingdom Bacillati; phylum Actinomycetota; class Actinomycetes; order Micrococcales; family Microbacteriaceae; genus Agrococcus; species Agrococcus versicolor. The sequence goes on from NZ_BAAAQT010000005.1 coordinate 338,121, forward strand.
TGCTGCTCGCCTGACCCGGCGCGTCGCGCGGGCCCGGGGCGTCAGACGCCCAGGTCGCCCAGCCAGGCCTCGACGGTGCGCGGCTCGAGGCCGAGCAGGCGCTGCGCGCTCGTGGCCTCGTCGACGAGCTCGTCGGGCTGCTCGGCGCGCCAGCGGTACGAGTCGACGACGGGGGCGGCGCCCTCGGCGCCGAACATCGGCTCGATCGAGGCGCCGAAGGCGTCGACGTCCTGCGGCTCGAACGTCACGTCGTGGCGCAGGTGGGCGGCGAAGCCGGCGGCGAGGTCGGTGCCGAGCAGGCCGGGCAGGGCGCCGACGCCCACGACGCCCGTCACGGCGTGGTCGGTCAGGAGGCGCGCGACGACGTCCGCGACGTCGAGGTGCGACGCCCACGAGACGCGGTAGTCGGCTCGGATGGGGTAGCGGAGGACGCCGTCGGCGCGCACGGGGGCGACGACCGTCGGCAGCAGCAGGTTCTCGAGGAAGAGCCGCGGCGCGACGACGGCGAGCGAGACGCCCGTGCGCTCGATGCCCTCGACGAGCTCGCCGACCGGCGTGCCCGCGGTCGTGGCGTAGCCGCTCGTGGAGACGACGACGCGACCGGGGCGTGCGGCCGCGACGGCGGCGACGATGGCGTGCGCGTGCGCGAGCTGCACGTCGGGTGCGCCGACGGGCAGGTGCACGAAGACGCCGTCGACGCCGCGGTAGGCCTGCTCGAGCGAGTCGGCCGAGGCGAGGTCGACCTGGACGGGGTGGTGGTCGCCGCGGTAGGCGGCGGCGTCGCGCACGGCGGCGTGGACGGTGGTGCCGGATGCGCGGAGGACGGCGGCGACAGGGCCGCCCTGAGCGCCGTTGGCGCCGTGGATGAGTGAGGTCATGCTCCGATGGTGCATGCGATGCATCGGTTACATCAACTGCACCGACTCGGTAGCCTGCTGCCATGTCGTTCTCCTGCGCACCCTGGCCGGACTGCGGCGTCGCACGCTTCCTCTCGCTGCTCGAGGGTCCGTGGGCGACGCTCATCGTCCGCAACCTCCTGCTCGGTCCCGCGCGCTTCACCGAGCTGCGCGAGGGCCTCGAGGGCATCAGCGCCCACACCCTCACGCGCCGCCTGCGGACGTTCGAGACGCACGGCATCGTCACTCGCACGGTCCACGCCGAGATCCCGCCGCGCGTCGTCTACGAGCTGACGGACCTCGGGCGCAGCCTCGAGCCCGTGCTGCAGGCGATGGATGCGTGGGCCGTGACCGTGCCGCTGCCGCCCGACCCCGACGAGGTGGCCGAGCAGCGCGAGGTCGCCGTGGCCGGCCGCTCGTAGGGAACCCGCGAGCGTGGCCCGATCCCATCGGTCGACGTCGCACGTGCCCCTCGCGACGAGCGCGGCGACGCGCGAGGCTGAGGGGGTCGCCGCTCGGCGGCATCGAAGGAGGATCGCCATGACCCAGCCCCGCCGCGCACTCGTCGTCATCGACGTGCAGCAGGACTACTTCGACGGCCCGCTCGCCGTCCAGCATCCCGATCGCGACGTCGCGGCGGCCAACGTCGCCGCCGCGATCGACGCGGCCGAGGCTGCCGGTCTGCCGATCGTCGCCGTGCAGCACCAGCTGCCCGCGGGCGCGCCGATCTTCGCCGAGGGCTCCGACGGCTGGCGCCTGCACCCGGGCGTCGCCGAGCGCGAGCGGCCCGAGTGGCTGCGCAGCACGAAGACCGTCGCGAGCGTCTTCGCCGACGAGGCCCTCGTCGCGTGGCTGCGCGAGCGCGAGGTCGACACCGTCGCCCTCGTGGGCTTCATGACGAACAACTGCGTCCTCGGCTCCGCCGCGGCCGCCGAGCCCCTCGGCCTCGCCGTCGAGGTGCTCTCGGACGCGACCGGGGCGATCCACCTCTCGAACGAGGCGGGGACCGTCTCCGCCAGGCAGGTGCACGAGACGCTCATGGTGCTGCTGCACTCGAACTTCGCGGCCGTCTCGACGACGTCGGCGTGGTCTGAGGCCGTGGCCGCGTCCTCGCCGATCGCCGGCAGCGACCTCGTGACCTCGGCGATGCAGGGCGCGGCAGCCGCGGCCTGACCCACGCTGCGACGAGCAGACCCACGCTGCGACCAGGCCACGGGAGGCAGGCATGCGGATCGCGATCTACGCCTTCGACGGCATCACGACGTTCCACCTCGCGGTGCCCCAGATGGTCTTCGACGAGGTGGCCCGGCTCGGGCTCGCCGACTGGAGCACGACGCTGTTCTCGGATCGCGCGGGCTCGGTGCGCACGGACGAGGGCTACGCGATCGGCAGGGTCGCGGGGCTCGCCGCCGCCGCCGACGCGGACCTCGTGGTCGTGCCCTCGTGGGCCGTCGACGGGCCGCCGCCCGGCCCCGGGCTGCGCCGTGCGCTCCTCGCTGCGCGCGCGCGCGGCGCGACGCTCGCGGGCCTGTGCCTCGGCGCGATCGCGATCGCCGACCTCGGCGTGCTGCAGGGCCGCCGCGCCGTGACGCACTGGCTCGCCGCCGACGCGCTGGGCGAGCGGCATCCGCTGGTCGAGGTCGATCCGTCCGCCCTGTACGTCGACCATGGCGACGTGCTGACCTCGGCGGGCACGGCGTCGGGGCTCGACGCCTGCCTGCACGTCGTGCGCACGCGGCTGGGGGCGGAGGCCGCGAACCGCGTCGCGCGCAGCCTCGTCGTCGCACCGCACCGCGAGGGCGGGCAGGCGCAGTTCGTCGAGCGACCGATGGCGCCTGAGCGCCCCACGACCGATCCCGTCGCCGTCGCGTCGGCGTGGGCGCTCGAGCACCTGGCCGACGACCTGAGCGTCGAGCGGCTCGCCGCCGCCGCGCACATGAGCCGGCGGACGTTCGTGCGCGCCTTCCGCGTCGCGACGGGCGGGACGCCCGCGGCGTGGGTGCGGTCGCGACGGCTCGACGAGGCGCGGCGCCTGCTCGAGACGACCGACCTGCCGATCGACGAGATCGCGGCGTCATGCGGCTTCGGCAGCCCCGTGACCCTCCGCCAGCGCTTCGTCGCCGCGTTCGGCAGCACCCCGTCGAGCTACCGGCGCCGGTTCGACGCCCGCTCGCCGGCGGCCTGACGACCGCGGCTCGACCGCGGCTCGCCCGCGACTACGCCGTCGGCGAGGCGTACTCCTCGGGCTCGATCTCGTCGGTGCCGGGCGCACCCTCGGGGCCGTCGGCGACGGGCTCCTCGGTCGCGGGGTCCGTCGCGAAGTCGGGGTCGGACTCGGTGGGATCGCCGATGCTGCCGCTGATGGTGTCGCTCATGACGGACACGATCCTCCGTCGCTCGATCGTGCGCGACCCGTTGCGCCGACCGCGCGGCGCGTCCGGTCGACGCTCAGCCGTCGGATCCGGGCCGGCCGCGGTGGCGCTTCGTCTCGCCCCGCCTGCGCTTCTCGTCGAGCCGTCGACGGCGCGAGCCGAGCGTGGGTCGCGTCGCCCGGCGGGGGACGGGCGGTGCGACGGCGTCGCGCAGCAGGGTCGCGAGGCGCTGCCGCGCGGCGACGCGGTTCTGCCGCTGCGAGCGATGCTCCTCGGCCGCGATCGTCAGCACCGTCCCGGCCAGCCGCGGCGCGAGCCGATCGAGCACCCGCGCGCGCTGCACGTCGCTCAGTGCCGTCGTCGTGGCGAGGTCGATGCGCAGCTGCACGCGCGAGTCGGCCGTGTTCACGCCCTGGCCGCCGGGACCGGAGGAGCGGGAGAACTGCTCGTCGAGCTCGGTCGCCGGGATGCGCAGGCCGCGCGGCGCACCCGGGCCCGGAGCCACGACGAGGTCGTCCATCCCTCGAGCATGCCGCACGCCTCGCGCGCTCGCGCCTCGTGGCTGCTGCGACGCGTAGTCTCTGCCGGAGCCCGCCGCGAACCCATCGGCGCGGCGCCACGCCGACGGGAGGGACGAGGGATGACGCCTGCGCGCACCGCCTCGCCGCTGCCGCGCACGAGCATCCGCCGCTTCCGCCGCGTCGCACGCTCGGGCTTCGCGCTCAACGGCCTCCTCCACCTGCTGCTCGCCGGCATCGCGATCCGCCTCGCGCTCGGCGACGCCGACGACGCCTCCGTCGACCAGTCGGGCGTGCTGCATCAGCTCGCGAGCACGCCGCTCGGCGTCGTGCTGCTGTGGGCGGCGGTCGTCGGACTCCTCGCCCTCGGCCTGTGGCAGGTGACGCAGGCGCTCGTGCTCGTCGAGGAGCCGCATCGCCTGCGGCGCTGGGGGCAGCGCGTCGTCGAGGCCGCCAAGGGCGTCGTCTACCTCGTGCTCGGCTCGAGCGCCCTGCTCGTCGCCCTCGGCGCCTCCGGTCCGAGCTCGGCCGACGTCGCGCGCCTCGCGGACGCGCTGCTGCGCAGCGAGCCCGGCGTCGTCATCCTGCTCGGCGTCGGCTGCGCCTTCCTCGGCGTGGGCATCGGGTTCGCGAGCATCGGCGTGCGGGGCACCTTCGCGAGGCTCATCCGGCTGCCCGGCGGCCGGATGCGCGGCGTCGTGCTGCTGCTCGGCACCATCGGCTACGTCGCGAAGGGCGTCGCGCTCGGCATCGTCGGCGTCGTCGTCGTCACGGCGGTCGTCACGGGCGACGCCCACCGTGCCACGGGCCTCGACGGAGCGCTGCGCTGGATCGTCGAGCTGCCGCTCGGCACGGTCCTGCTGCTCCTCATCGCCGTCGGCCTCGGCGTGTTCGGCGTCTTCCTGCTCGCCCGCACCCGCCTCGCGCGGCTGCAGCCCTCGCGCGTCGACGGCTAGCCGACCCCGCGCTCCCGGTCGCTACGACGCGATGCGCGCGTGCGGGTGCTCGGCCGCGCGGCCCTGGAAGTCGAGGATGCTCGGGTTCTCGACCACGCCGTCGCGGATCTCGATCGCGTGCGCGATCGTCGCATCCTCGGCCCACGACGCCGGCCCCTCGAGCACGGTGCGCAGGAACGGCAGCAGCGCCTCGCTGATCTCCCAGGACGCCGAGTTCCAGAGGTACGACGGGCTGTGGTCGACGGCGTAGTAGTGCACGCCCTCGCCGACGACGAGCATCGGGTCTTCGAACGTCGTCGGCGTCGCCCACTCGAAGCCCATGCCCTCGTCGCACGAGACGTCGACGATGAGGCTCCCGGGCGCGAACCCGGCGAGGTCCTCGGTGCGCAGGTAGGTCAGCGGCGCCGCGACGTCCTGCAGCGTGCAGTTCACGACGATGTCGTGCGAGGCGAGGAAGTCGGGCAGCAGCACCTCGCCGTCGGGGGTGAGCACCTCGCTCAGGTGCGTCGCGCCGTCCTCGCCGCCGTCGGTCGAGAGCTGCACGATGTTCGCCGAGTGGATGGGCGCGCTCACGGCCGCGACGTCGCGCTGCGTCAGCACCTGCACGTCGTGGACGCCGTGCGCCTTCAGCGCGGTGACGGCGCCGCGCGCCGTGGCGCCGAAGCCGATGACGACGGCGCTGAGCCGCGGGCCGTAGTCGCCCGTCGAGCCGACGAGGCGCAGGGCGTGCAGGACGGAGCAGTAGCCGGCGAGCTCGTTGTTCTTGTGGAAGACGTGCAGGCTGTACTCGCCGCGACGGTTGCGGTGGTGCATGGCCTCGAACGCGATGAGCGTGAGCCGCCGGTCGATCGCGGCCTGCGTCATCCCCACGTCCTGCACGCAGTGCGGCCAGCCCCACAGCACGCGCCCCTCGGGGATCGCGGCGACGTCGTCGTGCTGCGGCTTCGGCAGCAGCAGCACCTCGGCGGCGGCGAGCACCTCCTCGCGCGTGCCCATCCTGCCCACGCGGGACTCGACGTAGCCGGGTGCGAGCAGCAGGTCGGCGCCGTAGCCGTGCTCGACGATCATCGCCGCGCGCACGTCGTCGTCGATGCGGTCGAGATGGTGCGGATGGATGGGGAGCCGCTGCTCGTTCTCCATCGACGAGCCTGCGAGCAGGCCGAGGGTGAGCAGGTCGGCGGTCGTGCGAGCCGGGGCGGTCATCGGGTTCCCATCGTCGGGGAACCGGGTGCAGCTCCTGGGCGCAGCCTACGCCGCGAGCGCATCCGCCGGGCGTGGGCTCAGGAGGCTGCCAGGCTGGATGCGACCGCCGCGTGCACCGAGCCGTGGCGGACGTCGTCGACGAGAGGGATCCGTGGAGCAGTCGCAGCGCGAGCGAGCCACCGGCGCGGACGGCGTCGCCGTCCGCGGAGCGAGGACGCACAACCTGCGCGCGGTCGACGTCGACATCCCGCGCGACGCGCTCGTCGCGTTCACCGGCATCTCGGGGTCCGGCAAGAGCTCGCTGGCGTTCGGCACGATCTACGCCGAGTCGCAGCGCCGCTACTTCGAGTCGGTCGCGCCCTACGCGCGCAGGCTCATGAGCCAGGTGAGCACGCCCGACGTCGACGCCATCGACGGCCTGCCGCCCGCGGTCGCCCTGCCGCAGCAGCGATCCGGCGGCAGCGCGCGCTCGACCGTCGGCAGCGCGACGACGATCGCGAACGTGCTGCGCATGCTGCTCTCCCGCGTCGGCACGTACCCGGCGGGCGCGCCGATGCTGCTCGCGGAGGACTTCTCGGCGAACACGGTCGAGGGGGCGTGCCCCGTCTGCCACGGCATCGGCCGCGTCTACGACGTGCCCGTCGAGCGCATGGTGCCCGACGACGCGCTGAGCATCGCCGAGGGCGCGCTCGCCGCCTGGCCGACCGCATGGCACGGGCAGCAGCTGCGCGACAGCCTCGTCTCGCTCGGCTACGACCCCGACGTGCCGTGGCGCGACATCCCCGAGGAGCGCCGCGAGTGGGCGCTGCAGACGTGGGAGACGCCGCAGGTGCCCGTCTATCGCGGGCTGACGCCGCGGCAGGTCTGGGCAGCCGTCGAGGCGGGCGACGAGCCGTCGTACATGAGCTCGTTCGTCGGCGTGCGGCGCTACGTGCTCGACACCTTCGCCGGCTCGAAGAGCGCCCGCATGCGGCAGCGCGCGGCGGAGTCGATGGTGAGCGTCGTGTGCGCCGCGTGCGACGGCAGGCGGCTGAAGGCGGAGGCGCTCGCCGTGACCTTCGAGGGTCGCGACGTCACCGAGCTCTCGGCGATGCCGATCGACGACGTCGCGGCGCTGCTCGAGCGCGCGCTCGCGCCGGACTGGTCGCCGCAGGACGAGACCGCGCCGATGGCGGCGGAGCGCCGCCTCGCAGCCCAGCGGCTGGCGGGGGAGGCGCTCGGGCGTATCCGGCCGCTCGCCGACCTCGGCCTCGGCTACCTGTCGCTCGACCGCGCGACGCCGACGCTGTCGTCGGGCGAGCTGCAGCGGATGCGGCTCGCGACGCAGGTGCTCTCGCAGCTCTTCGGCGTCGTGTTCGTGCTCGACGAGCCGTCCGCGGGCTTGCATCCCGCCGACACCGAGGCGCTGCTCGGCATCCTGCGCGCCATGCGGGCCGCCGGCAACTCGGTCTTCTTCGTCGAGCACGCGCTCGACGTCATCCGCGCGGCGGACTGGATCGTCGACATCGGTCCGGGCGCCGGCACCACGGGCGGCACCGTCGTCTACTCGGGCCCGCTCGACGGGCTGCGGGACGCGCAGGAGTCGGTGACGCGCCGCTACCTCTTCGACGACGTCGACGGTCCCGCAGCGCCGCTGCGCGAGCGGCGGCCGGTCGACGAGCGGTTCGAGGTGGTCGACCTCACGCGCAACACGGTCCGCGGCCTGACCGTCGGCTTCCCCATCGGCGCGCTCACGGCCGTCACGGGCGTGTCGGGGTCCGGCAAGTCGTCGCTCGTGACGCAGGCGATCCCGGACCTGCTCGGCGCGGAGGACGACGGGACGGACGCCGACGAGCCGACGGCCGCGCCGGCGGCGGACGAGCTGCTGCTCGCGCCCGGACCGGCGCCGACGACGGGGCGCGTCGTCGGGCCGCGCGATCGGCTGCGTCGCGTCGTGCAGGTGAGCCAGCGCCCCATCGGGCGCACGTCGCGCTCGAACGTCGCGACCTACACGGGCCTCTTCGATCGTGTGCGCACCCTCTTCGCCGCGACGCCCGAGGCGCGTCGCCGCCGCTACGGCGCCGGTCGCTTCTCGTTCAACCAGCCGAGCGGCCGCTGCCCGACGTGCAAGGGCGAGGGCACGATGGAGGTCGAGCTGCTCTTCCTGCCGACCGTGCAGGCGCCGTGCGCCGCATGCGGCGGCGCCCGCTACTCGCCCGAGACGCTCGAGATCGAGCTCGACGGCCGCTCGATCGCCGACGTCCTCGCGCTGAGCGTCGCCGACGCCCGCGAGGCCTTCGACGACGCCGAGGTCGTGCGGCATCTCGACGCGCTGCTCGACGTCGGGCTCGGCTACGTCGCGCTCGGACAGCCCGCGCCCGAGCTCTCCGGCGGCGAGGCGCAGCGCGTCAAGCTCGCCTCCGAGCTGCGTCGCGCCCGCAGCGGCGACACCCTGTACCTGCTCGACGAGCCCACGTCCGGCCTCCACCCGGCCGACGCCGATCGGCTCCTCGGCCATCTGCAGCGGCTCGTCGACGGCGGCAGCACCGTCATCCTCGTCGAGCACGACATGCGCGTCGTCGCCGAGGCCGACTGGGTCGTCGACCTCGGTCCGGGTGCGGGCGAGGCCGGTGGCATGGTCGTCGCCGAGGGCACGCCCGAGGAGGTCGCGGCGTCGGAGGCGAGCGCGACGGCGCCGTTCCTCGCCGCGGCGCTGCGGCGACGCGTCGCGCGGGCCAGCTGACCTCCACGCCCGCGGTCAGGCTGGGCTGGGATGCTCGGCGCATGGCGGTGCTGTGCGCGAGGCTTCGGATGCCCATCCAGACGATCGGCGTGCTCGTCGTGCTCGCGGCGCTCGCGCTCATCGCGCTCGACGTCGCCGGCGTCGTCGAGATGGGGATCGTGGGCGCGATGCTCGTCGTCGCGGGCGTCGTGCTCATGGTCGCCTCGTCGATGCTGTCGCTCGCCGCGCCCGTCGTCGGTGGCGAGCCGCTCGAGCTCGACAGCCCCGTGGACGGGCCGTGGATGGCGCTCAACTCGCCGACGACGAAGGTGCCGAGCCACGGCACGCACGGCTACGGGCAGGCGTACGCCGTCGACCTCGTCTACGCGCCCGAGGGCGTCGAGCGTCCGAGGTTCGGCGAGGCCGGCGCCGCGTTCCTGCCGCCCGAGCGGTTCCCCGCGTTCGGCAGGCCCGTGCACGCCCCCGCAGACGCGACGGTCGTGCGCGTCGTCGACGGCATCCGCGACCACCGCAGCCGCTCGTCGTGGCTCGGCTTGGCGTGGTTCGTGCTCGCGTCGATCCCGCGCGAGCTGCGCGGCGTGCGCGGCATGCTCGGCAACCACGTCGTGCTGCGCCTCGGCGACGGCTCGCACTTCGCGATCGCCCATCTGCGTCACGGCAGCGTCGACGTGCGCGTGGGCGACGCGGTGGTCGCGGGAGCCCTGCTGGGGGAGTGCGGCAACACAGGCAACTCGACGGAGCCGCACGTGCACTGCCAGCGGCAGGACGTCGCGAGCCCGGCGCGTGCCGCGGGGCTGCCCTGGACGATCCGCGGCTCCGGCGTGCCCGCGAACGAGGAGACCTCGCAGCTCGCGATCGCAAGCTCCGCATAGGCGGCGGCCGGCGCCATCGCGCCCGCTGGCGCTCGCTCGCGGCGCGCGGCGGGCCACCGACCTGTCAGACTGCGAGGATGGGCGACCACTACGACACACGCGATCAGGCAGTCGAGGCGCTCCACACGCAGCTCGCTCGCCTCGGCTTCTCCACCACCAGGCTCGACGTCGCGGCGCTCGAGACGGACGTGCTCCGCGAGGACACGCGTCGTCCGGCACGCACCGCCGGCTGGACGTTCGACCCCACGCGCGGCGAGGCGCTGCGACGCAAGGCCGAGCGCTACCTGCGCTGACCCGGCTCGCCGACCTCAGGCGCCCGGACGCTCGCGCTCGTCGGCGCGGATGGACGCGACGTCGGGCATGATGCCCTCGTCGCGCAGCGCCTCCGCACGCTCGTCGACCGCGGCGTCCTCCGTGCCGCCCAGCAGGGCGTCGTCGGCATCGCGGTCGGGGTCGGTGGGGCGCTCGTCGCTCATGCGACCACGCTAGGCATGCGCCCGCGCGAGCGCGCGGGGTGGACATCGACCCGGCGGCCGTGCTCGGCGCTCATGCCGCGCACGCCACGCACGTGCGCGCCTGCGGCCGCACTGCGAGCCTGCCGGCCGGGATCGGCGCCCCGCAGCGCACGCAGCGCGGCGCCTCGCCGCGCGCGACGGCATCGGCCGCGGCGTCGAGCTCGACGATCGCCCGCGCCGCCGCCTCCCGCAGCCCCTCGAGCCGCGACCACTCCTCCGACAGCGGCACGCCGTCCGGGTCGTGCTCGTCGTCGTCCGACTCGCCGCGCCGCAGCGCCCGCAGCTCGACGAGCTGCTGCTCGAGCCGCGTCATCCGCTCCTGCGCGACGACGCGCTCCGCCGCGATGCGCGATGCGTGCGAGCCCTCGTCCATGTCATCCAGTCCAGCACGAGCCACCGACGTCTCACACGTCGACGACGTCGGCGTGCGCGAGCTCGTCGCCCGACGACGTGCGGATCTCGACGCTCGCGACGTCCTCGCGCAGCACGGCGGCGTTCAGGCGGCAGTCGACGGGGACCTCGGAGCCGAGCATGGCGCCGGAGGCGTGCTCCGTGCCGTCCTCGCCCACGACGACGACCGTGTAGGTCTCGCCTGCGGCGAGGCCCTCGATCGTCAGGACGGTCTCGGTGCCCCAGGTGTGGGCGACGACCGCGCCGTCGATCGCGATGCTCGCGGGGGCGCCGACGAAGTCGACCTCCTCGATCGCGCCGAGCGCCCCGGGCGCACCGGCGACGTCCTCGCCGCCGCGCTCGCCGAACGCAGCGGCCCCGATGCCGACGCCGATCGCGAGGCACGCCGCGGCCGCCGCGACGAGCGGCAGCAGCCGACGTCGGCGCCGCCGTCGGGCGTCGAGCGAGACCGGTGCGGCCACGGGCGCGGTCGGGGGAGCGGGTGCGATCGCGGGCGCGGGCGCCGCGACGTCCGCCGCGTCGTCGATCGCGGCGATGCGCGCCGCGAGCGGGTCGGACGGCTCGGCGTCGTCCCACGCCTCGACGCCCTCGAGCCGTGCGACGAGCGCCGCGAGCTCGGCACGCTCCGCCTCCGCGTCCGGCCTCGCGGCGTCGAGCGCGGCGAGCTCGGCCTCCTCGGCCGCGGTGAGCTCGCCGGCGAGCGCCGCTGCGGAGAGCTCGGCGTGCCGGTCCGGGGTGTCGTCATGCATCGGTGGCGTCCATCTCGTCGAGGGTGGTGCGCAGGGCTCGCAGCCCCGCGAAGACGCGCGTGCGCAGCGTCGCGGCGGGCACGCCCGTCGCCGCCGCGTGCTCGGCGTAGGAGAGGCCGTGCAGGTGCACGGCGACGATCGCCTCGCGCTGCGGCGCGCTGAGCCGCGCGAGCGCCTCGACCATGCCGAGCCGCTCGAGGGGATCGCGCACGTCGGCGACGGGCTCGGGATGCTCGCCCTGAGGCACGAGCCTCGGCCTGCGCGCGTGGGCACGGTGCACGTCGAGCACGATCCGGCGCTCGATCGCGAACAGCCACGTCCGCAGGCTGCCTCGGGCGGGATCGAACGACGCGCGAGCGCGCCAGGCGCGCAGGAAGGTCTCCTGCACGCAGTCCTCGGCGAGCGCACGGTCGTGCAGGGCGTTGACGGCGAAGCCCAGCAGCGCAGGCCCGTGCTCGGCGAACGCCGCACGCACGTCGAAGCGCGCGTCGCTCGCAGCGGCGTGGACGCCCGCGGCGGCGTCGTCCCGGTGCTCGCGCATGCGCCCCCGTCCCGCCGCAGACCTCGGCATCGCGATCGTCACCGTCGCCTCCCCAGGGTAGCCGCGCCGTGCGGTCCTCCCACGAGGGTGTACGTCGGAGCAGGGCGCCGCGTTCGCCGACGCGACGGATCCGATCCGCCGATGCGGATCCTCGTGATGGATGCGGATCCTCGCCCTCGATGAACGGACGGGGCGATCCGGGCGTACCCCCTCATGAGGCCGCACCGAGCGGGCACCCACCGAGAGGGAGCACAGCATGTCCGACCGCAGATCCATCCGCGCGATCGCGATCGGCGGCGTCGCAGCCGCCGCGCTCGCGATGACCGCACCCGTCGTCGCGCACGCCGCGACCGACGTCTCCGAGCCCGCCGAGTTCACGAGCGCGTTCGTCGTCACCGCGACGGCCGACCAGGTCGTGTCGAACGACGGCGTCGCGACCCCCGGCCAGGAGGGCGCGACCGGCCGCTTCGAGTACCGCGTGAACGCCGACGAGGAGATCATCTGCTTCGCCATCCGCCTCACGGGCGTGACCGGCGACTACCAGAGCCCCGCCGAGACCGCGACGCACATCCACGAGGCGGCGGCGGGGCAGCCCGGGCCGCCGCGCATCGCCTTCCCGAACCCCGTCGACGACGGCTCGGGCGTGCGCGTGAGCGAGGGATGCCTCCAGGGCCCGTTCACGACCGGCGTGCTCGACGCGCAGGGGGTCGACACCGGCGAGGGCTTCTCGCTCGCCGAGCTCGAGGCGAACCCCGCGGGCTTCACGAGCGACGCGCACACCGTCGACTTCACCGCCGGCGTCGTGCGGGGCCAGCTCGCCCAGGGCGCCCTCGAGGTCGACGAGCCCGACACGTTCACGAGCACCCTCGCGGTCGCCGCGACGGCCGACCAGGTCATCGCGAGCGACGGCTCGGCCGCTCCGGGCGAGGAGGGCGCGACGGGCGACTTCCAGCTGCGCATCAACGCCGACGAGGAGATCGTCTGCTACGCCATCACCCTCACGGGCGTGACGGGCGAGTACCAGAGCCCCGCCATCACGGCGACGCACGTCCACGAGGCCGCCGCGGGTGCTGCGGGACCGCCGCGCATCGCGTTCCCGAACCCCGAGGGCACCGGCGACGAGCGCAGGAGCGAGGGCTGCCTCCAGGGGCCGTTCGCCACCGGCATCCTGAGCGCCGACGGCGTCGACACCGGCACGGGCTTCTCGCTCGCGCAGCTCGAGGCCGACCCGGCCGCCTTCACGGGCGACTCGCACACGGCCGACTTCCTGCCCGGCGTCGTGCGCGGCCAGCTCGAGGCCGTCGAGGCCGAGTCGGCGTCGCAGGCCCCGGCAGCCTCGGAGCCCGCGGAGGCCGCCCCGGCCGCGGCAGCCGACGACGACGAGGCGGGCGCACCCGTCGGCATCGTCGTCGCGATCGTCGCGGCGCTCGCGGCCATCGCGGTCGTCGCGATCGTCGTGGTCCGCCGCCGCAGCGCGAAGGGCTGATCGCATGCCCGGGTCGACCGGGCGCAGCACGCAGGAGGGCCCGGCGGCATGCCGGGCCCTCCTCCGCGTGGTCGAGCGGGTCGCGCCGCGCTCAGGCGCCGCAGCGCCGACGACCGGGCTGGTCGGGGGGGGTCGCCTCGACGCGGTGCGCGCGCGTGCGCAGCGAGAGCACCTCCGCGAGGTGCTCGGCGACCGCAGCGGTCGCGAGCCCCTCGTCGTCGACGCTCGCGAGGCGTGCGGGGAGCGAGCGCACGAGATGCTCGAGCTCGGCACGCGCCTCGGCGTCCACGTGCTCGACGTCGTCCAGCGCGAGCGAGAGCACCTCCACCGCATCCCACAGCCCGGCGAGCGCGTACGCGACGGCCTTGGCCGGGTCCTGCTCGGCGCGCATGCGCCCCATCGCGCGCTCGCGGATCGCTCGTACGGCTCCTGACGTGCTCATCGGAATCCTCCTGCGACATAGGGTTTTCCGTGCCACGATCGTAGGCCATCGCCGGCGCGGCGCACTCGGCGCGCGCTCAGGATCCGTCGGCCCACGGACGGTGCGGCCGCGAGGGCTCCGCGGATGCCGCGGAGCGGGTGACGCGTCAGGCTGCGAAGCGCCTGCGGACGCGCTCGGCCTCGTCGGGGTCGAGGCTCCAGTGCTTGTGCTTCGTGTGCGAGAAGGCGGGACCGCCGTCGTCGGGCTCGCGCAGGAACGCGCGGATGCGACGGTCGGGCTGGCCGATCTCGCGGCTCAGCTCGCGAGGGGTGATGCCGTCGCCGGACGATGCGCGTCCGCGCGAGTCCACGGCGGTCGCGATCTCCTCGAGCGCGGCCCAGATGCCCAGCATCGCCTCGGTCATCTCCGCGGGCATGTCGGCGCGCATGGCGCGCGCCGTCGTCTCGTCGCGGATCGCCTGCAGCCTCTTGGCAGTCGACACGGTGCCTCCTGAGTCATCGTCCGCGCGCGTCGCACGCGCGCAGCGGATCCGATGGTACGAGCCGACGGGTGAGAGGCCCGCTACCAGCCCGGCGCGGCGCGTGTCGTGGTGCATACCATTCAGGCGCGCGCCGCGTGGCGCCGCGGGCGAGCCGCCATGCCGCGCTGCCGCTGCTCGTCGGGCGGGGGCTTCATCGGCACGAGCGGCACCGAGGGCGCGCCCTCGCCGCCGGGCGCGAGCGAGCGACCCGTGCGGCGCTCGTGCAGGGCGAGGACGCCCTGATGCGCCTCGTCGGGGCTGCCCCAGTAGCCGATGAGGGTGCGCCTCGCGCGGTCGTCCTCGGGGGTGACGGCACGGGCGTACCACTCGTGCCGCGCGCCGAGCGCGACGACCCGCACGATGGCGACGAGCTCGCCCGAGAGGGGGTGGCGGATCTCCCACTCCACGGGTCGCAGCGTCATGGCGGCGAGCGTAGGCGGCACCATCGACACCGCAGGCACCGTCGGCCGGGGACGGCGGTGCGAGATGCGCATCGCCTGGGCGACGCGCATCCCGCATCCGCTCGCGGATCAGGCGGTGGCGCGCAGCCCGTCGACGAGCGGCGTCGTCGGGCGACCGATGAGGCGCGAGAGCGTGCGGTCGGACGTGTCGAGCGCGCCGGCGGAGATGCCGCCGTCGAGCGCGGCCACGAAGCCCGCGGTGCCCGCGTCGAGGCCGGCGCCCTGCAGCGCGGCGACGTGCTCGTCGGTCGTCAGGCGCACGAAGCGCACCTCGCGGCCGACGACCTCGCCGATCGCGGCGGCGAGGTCGTCGTACGACCAGGCGACGTCGCCGGCGAGCTCGTACGTGCGGCCGGCGTGCGCGTCGTCGAGCGCGACGACCGCGGCGGCGTCGGCGAAGTCGACGCGGCTCGCGCTCGCGACGCGGCCGTCGCCCGCCGAGCCGGCGATCTCGCCCGTCTCGCGCGCCCGTGCGACGTCGGCGGCGTAGTTCTCGGTGTACCAGCCGTTGCGGAGGATGGTCGCGGGGATGCCGGAGGCGCGCAGCGCCGCCTCGGTCTCGACGTGCTCGGGCGCGAGCGGCAGGGGGGAGCCGTCGCCGCCGAAGATGCTCGTGTAGACGATGCGGCCGACGCCCGCGGCGACGGCGGCGTCGATCACGGCGCGGTGCTGGGGCGTGCGGCGGCCGGGCTCGGAGCCGGAGACGAGCACGACGGTGTCGACGCCGGCGAAGGCGGGCTCGAGCGTCTCGGGGCGGTCGTAGTCGACGTGCGCCGTGCGGACGCCCTCGGGAGCCTGGACGCGCTCGGGGGAGCGGGCGCCGGCGACGACGTCGGCGGGGGCGGCGCCGCGTGCGACGAGGCGCTCGACGACGAGCCGGCCGAGGTGGCCGGTGGATCCGGTGACGAGGATGGTCATGGGGAGTCCTTCCGAGACTGCCGCGCGGTCGCCGCGCGGTCCATCGACGTGCAGCGACGGAGGCGGAGGAAGCATTCCCATCGGCGGGTACCCACCTTCCAGTAGGGTACTGACGTGATGGTGAGTCTTGCGCAGATCCGGGCCGATCGACCGGGGGCGTTCACGCACGCGTGCCCGACCCGCACGGTCCTCGACCACGTGATGAGCCGCTGGGGCGTGCTCGTGCTGTGCACGCTCGGCGAGGGCACGCATCGTTGGAGCGAGCTGCGACGCGAGGTCGACGGCATCAGCGAGAAGATGCTCGCCCAGACGCTGCGCATCCTCGTCGCCGACGGCCTCGTCGAGCGCGAGTCGCTGCCGACGGTGCCGCCGCACGTCGACTACCGGCTCACCGACCGCGGTCGCGAGCTCGTCGAGCGCATGCTGCCGCTGCTCGCGTGGATCGGCGACAACGCCGACGACATGCTCGTCCAGGCGTCCTGACCCGCCCTCGGGAGGCGCTCGGCTCCCGGTCGTAGGCTCGGCGGCATGGACGAGCCCGACGCGTCGGCGTCCGACGCATCCTCCCCGTTGCGCATCGCGATCGTCGTGCCGTCGCACGACGCCGACGTGCTCGACGTCCTCGTGCCCGAGCTGCTCGGCACGGCGGAGGGCGCCGAGCTCGACGTCGAGGTCCTCGTCGTGCCCGCCGCCGCGGACGTCGCGGTCGCCGCCGCCGATCACGCCGCGACCGACGCGCGGATCGAGGTCGTCCCCGTCGCGCCCGGCGTGGAGGGCGCGACGGCGTTCGCGGACGCGCTGCGCGTCGCCGCGAGCCGTGCCGACGTCGTGGCGGTCCTCGGCGGGCACGGCCGCAACGACCCCGCCGAGCTGCCGACGCTGCTCGCCCGCCTCGACACGGGCGACGTCGACGTCGTCGTCGGCGACGGCCTCGCCGCGAGCGCCGCGCCCGGGTTCGTCGTCCTCCACGCCGACGTCGTGCACGTCGTCGCGGACCGCGTCGACGGCGGCATCGCGCGCATCCCGATCGTCGCGACCTCGCTCGGGCTCGCCGTCGCGACGGTGCCGATCGACGATCGCGACGCGCGGACGATCGACGACGTGGTCGACGGCTGGCACGCCTGGCACGACCGCGTCGTGCTCGCCGTCCTCGACCGGCGCGTGCTCCGGATCGTCGCCGCCGCCGGCGCGCTCGCGGTCGTCGCGGCGATCACGCTCGCCCTCGCGCTCGTCGTGCCGTGGATCGTCGGACTGTCGGTGCTGCCGGGCATGCTCGTCGCGATGACCCTCGCCCTCGTCGGCTCCCTCGTGCTCGTCGTCGCCCTCGCGACCGACGCCCTCCGAGCGGCCGTGCGCGAGCGCCCGCACCGCGCGCCCTGACGGTTCCCCGCCCGACGCGTCCGCGCCGACGCCCCCGACCGGACACGCTCGCACCCCGACTGGTCACCGTTGCACCCTGACTGGTCACCGTTGCACGCCGACTGGTCACGGTTGCACCCCACGAGCCACATCCGAGGTGCGACAGCGACCAGTCCTGCCCTCGCGTCCGACCCCTGCCGCCACGCCCCCGCAGCCCGAGGGGCGCTCGGCGCCGCGACGGGGTAGCATGGCGTGCAGCACCGGCGTCCGGCCGGTCGTCGCCCTGATCTCGGGCACGACCGATCCCGCCCCCGCCACCGTCAGGCCCATGGCCGATCCGCGCTCGCGGATCCACCAGGCTCGCGGACGGCGACCTCGACGCGACGTGCGAACACGACGACGCGACAGCGTCGAGAGGAGACCAGTGGCAGATCCGCAGGGAGCGGGCACTGCGACGGCCGATCGGCCGGACTCGCAGCGTCACCAGCAGCAGCAGCGTCGCGAGGGCGGCATCATCCCGAGGCTCGCGCGTGCCGCGCGCGAGGTCGAGGGCAGCGTGCAGCGCGGCGCCGCGAGCCGCAGCGCTCGCGCCAAGCTCCAGGCCGCCGCGATGCTCGTGCGCGAGGAGCGCACGCGCGTGAAGGGGGATGCGGGGCTCGGCCACGAGCGCCGCGCCGAGGAGCTCAAGCGCCTCGACGGCATCGCCCTCATCCTCGGCAAGGCCGCCTCGCGCGACCCCTCCCTGCTGCCGCTGCTCGGCGAGGGCGCGCCCCCGTCGGCCGCCGCGCAGGAGGCGCGTCGCACGATGCTGCAGGCCGCGGGCATCGAGGTCGAGCCCGAGCCGCAGCCCGTGCCCGACCCGGTCGCGACGATCGAGCTCGAGCGGCAGGTCGTGCCGTCGTCGGTCGAGGCGCAGCAGCTCGCGAGCCCGTTCCTCGCCCCCGACCTCGACGTGCCGCGTCGCGCGCCGAAGCCCGACCGCCTCGCGGGCTTCGACCTGCTCGACCCGCTGTTCCACTCGTTCGAGTACGGCGCCGACGGCACGGCGGCGACGATGGAGCTGCCCGAGGGCGTCGACCGCTTCACGCCCCGCGGCCTCGAGCTCATGCGCCACCAGGCGCAGCTCGTCGGTGCGGTCTCCGACGGTCACCGCAGCTTCCTGCTCGCCGACGAGCCGGGCCTCGGCAAGACGGCGCAGGCGCTCATCGCGGCCGAGGCCGCGGGCGCCTTCCCGCTGCTCGTCGTGAGCCCGAGCGTCGTGAAGATGAACTGGGCGCGGGAGGCGGAGCGCTG
This sequence comes from Agrococcus versicolor, assembly GCF_039531815.1. Classification (NCBI taxonomy): domain Bacteria; kingdom Bacillati; phylum Actinomycetota; class Actinomycetes; order Micrococcales; family Microbacteriaceae; genus Agrococcus; species Agrococcus versicolor. The sequence goes on from NZ_BAAAQT010000005.1 coordinate 356,355, forward strand.
GATCCCCGGACGCTCGGTCTCGATCGTCCAGGGCGACGGCGCGAGGCTCGACGGCTTCGCCGACGTCATCGTCATCAACTACGAGGTGCTCGACCGCCACGTCGGCTGGCTGCGTCGCCATGGCTTCCAGGGGCTCGTCGTCGACGAGGCGCACTTCATCAAGAACACGACCTCGAAGCGGTCGCGCCACGTGCTCGACATCGCGGCGTCCATCCGCGCGCGCCACGGTCGGCCGCTCCTCATGGCGCTCACGGGCACGCCGCTCATCAACGACATCGAGGACTTCCGCGCGATCTGGCAGCTGCTGGGCTGGATCGACGGTCGGCAGCCGAACGCCGAGCTCACCGACGCCCTCGAGGCGACGCACCTGACGCCGATGGACTCGGCCTTCTACCGTGCCGCACGGCACGCGGTGGTCGACATGGGCATCGTCCGCAGGCGCAAGGTCGACGTCGCCTCCGACATCCCGGCGCGCACGATCGCCGACCTGCCGGTCGAGCTCGACGCCGTCGCCGCGAGGTCGATCCGCGAGGCCGAGCGCGAGCTCGCCGCGCGCCTCGTCGCCCGCTACGACCGCGCGGTCGCGGCGCGCACCGAGCCGACCGACGGCATCGACCTCGCCCTCGTGCGTCGCATCGCGACGAGCGAGGTCGACGGCGACGACGGTGCGGGCTCCGGCGAGAACGTCTTCCGTCTCGTGCGGCAGATCGGCACGGCGAAGGCGGCGCTCGCGGCCGACTACGCCGCGCAGCTCGCGCGCAGCGTCGGCAAGGTCGTGCTCTTCGCGAAGCACGTGGATGCCATGGACATCGCCGAGCGCACGCTCGCCGAGCGGGGCCTGAAGACGGTCTCGATCCGCGGCGACCAGACGCCCGCCGTCCGCCAGGCCGCGATCGACGCGTTCGTGAACGACCCCACGGTCGCCGTCGCGGTCTGCTCGCTCACGGCCGCCGGCATCGGCATCAACCTGCAGGTCGCGTCGAACATGGTGCTCGCCGAGCTCTCGTGGACGGATGCCGAGCAGACGCAGGCGATCGACCGCATCCACCGCATCGGCCAGTCGATGCCGGTCACGGTGTGGCGCATCGTCGCCGCGCACACGGTCGACACGCGCATCGCCGAGCTGCTCGACTCGAAGGCCGGCCTCGCGCAGGCGGCGCTCGACGGCATCGAGCAGGATGCGACGAGCGTCGACATGCGGCTCGAGACGCTCGTGACGCTGCTGGAGCAGACGCTGCGCGAGCGCGGCTGACCCGATCGATCGAGGCCGCTCGGCACCGCACGGCGGTCGTCGAGCGGCCTCGTTCGCGCGCGCGGTCGTCGGTGGCGTGCGCCATGCTGTCGGCATGGACGAGAAGGCGACGCTGCTCCGATACCTGCAGGTGCATCGCGACGCGCTGCTGTGGAAGCTCGAGGGCCTCTCGGAGCGCGAGGCGAGGATGCCGCGCACGCCCACGGGCACGAGCCTGCTCGGCATCGTGAAGCACGTCGCGTCGACCGAGGCCGAGTACCTCGGGCTGTGCTTCGACCGGCCGTGGCCGGAGCCCATGCCGTGGATGGACGACGAGGCCGAGCCGAACGCCGACATGTGGGCCGCCGCCGACGAGCCCATGGCGGAGGTCGTCGACCGCTACCTGCGCGTGCAGGCGCATGCCGAGGCGACGGTCGCGGCGCTCGACCTCGGCGCCGTCGGCCGGGTGCCGTGGTGGGGCGAGCAGGGCGAGGCCGTGACGCTGCACCGCGTGCTCGTGCACCTCGTCGCCGAGGTCGCGAGGCACGCCGGCCACATGGACGTGCTGCGCGAGGGCGTCGACGGCGCCGCAGGCATGCGCCGCGACGTCTCGAACCTCCCGGGGGAGGATGCCGTGTGGTGGGCCGAGCACGTCGCGCGGCTGCGCGCGATCGCCGAGGCCGCGCCCGCCGACTGAGCGAGGGCGGCCTCGACGCGGCTCAGGCGTGCACGAGGCGTGCGGCGTCGATGCGCTCGGCCGCGAGGGCCTCGGCCGCCTCGAGGGGCGTTGTGCCGCGCTCGCGCGCCGATGCGAGCACGCGACGCGTCGTGTCGCCGATGCCGAGCAGGCGCGCCTCGACCTCCGAGGCGGACGCGCCGTCGGCGAGCAGCGTGAGGTGGATGACGCCGCCGGCGTTCACGACGAAGTCGGGCGCGTAGACGATGCCGCGCTCGGCGAGCTGCACGGCGCCCGCGCGCTCGTCGAGCGGGTTGTTGGCGGGGCCGACGACGGCGCGCACCGGCAGGGAGCGGATGGCGGAGGCGGTGAGGACGCCGCCGAGCCCCGCGGGCACGAGCACGTCGGCGGGCGTGACGAGCGCCTCCTCGGGCGCGATCCACCGCGCGCCGAGCTCGTCGGCGAGCGCGCGCTTCGAAGGGACGACGTCGGTGACGACGAGGTCGGCGCCGGCCTCGGCGAGCATGCGCGCGAGGCGGCCGCCGACCTGGCCGAGCCCGGAGACGACGAACGATCGACCGGCGATGCCGCCGTCGCCGAAGGCCTCCTCGAGCGTGGGCGCGACGGCGGCGAGGACGCCGAGCGCGGTGCCGACGGCGGGCTCGCCGACGCCGCCGACCTCGGCGGGGAGGCCGACGACGTGGCGCGTCCGCTCGCGGACGACGACCATGTCGCGCTCGGTCGTGCCGACGTCCTCGGCGGTGCGGTAGCGGCCGCCGAGCGTCTCGACGAGGTCGCCGAGGTCGAGCAGCGCCGCGCGTCGCAGGTCGGCGCCGAGCACCGTCCCCATCGGCACCGCGATGACGGCCTTGCCGCCGCCCGCGTCGAGCCCTGCCGCGGAGTTCTTCAGCGTCATCGCGGCGGAGAGCCGCAGCGCGTCCGCCTGCCCGTCCGCCCAGGTCGGGTACGTCCACATGCGGCAGCCGCCGAGGGCGGGACCCAGCACGGACGAGTGCAGGGCGACCGTGATCGGCAGGCCCGACCTCGATCCGGATGCGGTGACGACGTGCTCGTGGCCGAGGTCGGGGATGGCGCTCATGGGGCTCGCTCCTTCGCGATGGGCTGCCGCGGATCGCGCGGCGTGGCACCCATGCTCCCGGTGCGATGCGATGCGCGCAATCGACGACGCGCCGCCTGCGCACGATGCGTCACCCGCGCGGGTGACACGTGCATCCTGCGCACGATCACCGCACCGTGACGGCACCCGTGTCGTGCACGACCTCGCCGCCGACGATCGTCGCGCCGACGCGCACGTCGGCGATGCGCGACGGGTCGACCTGCAGCAGGTCGTCGGAGAGCACGACGAGGTCGGCGAGGCGTCCGCGGGCGATCGAGCCGCGGTTGGCCTCGTCGCGCGTCGCGTAGGCCGACCCGAACGTGTAGGCGCGCAGCGCCTCCTCGGCGGTGACGGCCTCGTCGGGCGCGAGCGGCGCGCCCGCGGCCGTGCGGCGGGACACCATGTCCTGCATGCTCCAGATCGGGTCGGCGTGCACGATCGGCGCGTCGGTCGAGCCCGGCAGCACGATGCCGCGATCGAGCCACGACCGCATCCGATAGACCCATGCCATGCGCTCGGGCCCCACGGCCGCGAGCAGTCCGTCGCCCGTCTCCGACACGAAGCGACCCTGCGGCGACGGGATGAGGCCGAGCGATGCGACGCGATCGAGCTGGTCCGGGCGCGAGACGCCGCAGTGCTCGATGCGATGGCGGGGGTCGTGGCGCGGGGCGACGCGCTGCGCCTCCGCGACGGCGTCGAGCACGGCGTCGAGCGCGCGATCGCCGATCGCGTGCGTCGCGACCTGCCACCCGTTGGCGTGCGCTGCGACGATCGTGCGCGTGAGGTCCTGCACGTCGTCGATGAGGAACCCGGCGTTGCCGGGATCGTCGTCGAAGTCGCAGCACATCGCCGCCGTGCGGCCGATGAGCGAGCCGTCGCTCAGCACCTTGACGCCGGCGATGCGCAGCCGGTCGCCGCCGAAGCCCGAGCGGATGCCGAGGTCGAGGCCGAAGCCCGTCTCGCCGCCGCCGATGCCGCCGAGGTCGTGCAGCACGCGGTGGTACGGCATCGCGTCGATGCGCAGCCGGATGTCCCCGGCCTCGATGCCGTCCTGGTATGCACGCAGCTCGACGGGGCTCTGCCCGACCTGGCCCGGTGCGCCGATGCCCGGCTCCGTGACGGACGTGATGCCCATCGCGAGCAGCGCCGTGGACGCCAGCCGGGAGCCCGCGCGATGCGTCGCGAGGTCGACGGGCAGGAAGCGGTGGGTGACGAGCTCCTGCGCGCGCTCCTGCAGCAGTCCCGTCGGCATGCCGTCCGCGTCGCGCTCGACGTGCCCGCCCGGCAGGTCGGGGACCCGCAGGAGGTCGGCGTGGCCGGCATCGCGCAGGGCGGCGCCGTTCGCGACGCCCATGTGCCCGGAGGTGTGCTCGAGGTAGACGGGATGCTCCGGCGCGATGCTGTCGAGGACGGCGAGCGTCGGATGCGCGCCGAGCTTGTTCTGGTCGTGGCCGCGGCCGAGGATCCAGGTGCCCGCAGGGGCGTCGTCGACGGCTGCGCGGACGGTCGCGTAGACGTCGTCGAGCGTGGGGCAGGCCGTCGCGGAGAGGTCGAGGCGCAGCAGCTTCTGCCCGTAGAGGGAGAAGTGCAGGTGCGCGTCGTGGAAGCCCGGCACGACGGGGGCGCCGCCGAGGTCGACGACGGCGTCGGCGGTCACGCCGTCGAGCTCCTCGTCGAGCCCGACGATGCGCCCGCCGAGGACGCCGACGCGCGAGGCGCTGGGCCGTGCGGCGTCGCCCGTCCAGACTCTGCCGTGCTCGAGGATGGCGTCGAGCCTCATGCGGCCACCTCCTCGCGCGCGGCGCGCTCGGAGCGAGCCGAGAAGCCCGACATCCGGCCGACGCCGACGACGCCGACGAGCGTCACCGAGATCAGCACGACGTAGAAGGCGGCGATGCCGACCCAGCTGCCGCCGGCGAGGGTGAGCGAGAGCTGGGCGAGCAGCGGCGTCGTGCCGCCGATGAGCGTCGCGCACAGCTGGTACGACGCCGAGATGCCGGTGTAGCGGATCTCCACGGGGAACGCCTGCGCGAGGAAGCCCGCGAGCACGGCGTAGTAGCCGGACGTCGGCAGCATGACGGCGCACAGCACGAGCAGGATCGCCCATGGCTCGCCGCTGGAGATCAGCAGGAACGCCGGGAAGGCGATCGCGATGGCGACGAGCAGCACGACGACCATGAACCTCGTCGTGCCGAACCGCTCCGCGAGGCGCGCGGCGACGGGCTGCCAGGCGAACTGCACGACGACCGTCGCGAGCAGGACCATGAGCATCGTCTGCCGATCGACGCCCAGCTCGGTGGTCGTGTACGAGAGCATGAACGTCGACGTGAAGTACGCGCCGCCGATGCCGAGGCCGCACGCGAGGGTGCCGACCACCAGCATGCGCCAGTGATGACGCAGCAGCTCGCCGAGCGGCAGGCGCGGCACGACGTGCTCGGCGCTGCGCTGCTCGAACTCCGGCGACTCCTCGACCTTGAGGCGGATGACGAGGCCGACGACGACGAGCACGGCCGACAGCAGGAACGGGATGCGCCAGCCCCAGGCGAGGAACGCGTCCATGTCGAGGGTCCCGACCGCGAGGAAGGCGACCGTCGCGAGGATGTTGCCGACGGGGGAGCCCTGCTGCACCCACATGCCCGAGCGCACGCCCTCGCCCTTCGGGGCGCTCTCGGACGCCATGAGCACGGCGCCGCCCCACTCGCCGCCGACGGCGATGCCCTGCAGCGCGCGCAGGAGGATGAGCAGCACGGGTGCCGCGACGCCCCACGAGTCGGCGCCGGGGAGCAGTCCCATGCAGAAGGTCGCGACGCCCATGATCATGAGCGTGATGACGAGGGTGTGCTTGCGGCCGAGCCGGTCGCCGAAGTGGCCGAAGACGAGGCCGCCGAGCGGGCGGGCGAGGAAGCCGGCCCAGAACGTCGCGAACGACGCGAGCAGGCCCGTGGCGGCGTCCGCGTCCGGGAAGAACACCGCCGGGAGCACGAGCGCGGCCGCCGTGCCGAAGAGGTAGAAGTCGTACCACTCGATCGCGGTGCCGACGAAGGAGCCGAAGCGCGCCCTGCGAGCCCGCGTGCGCGGGTCGGTCGCTGCTGCCGTCGTGGTCATGGGGTCCTCTCGATGACGCGCTGATGCGTGCGACCCATCGTGCGACGGCACCGACAGGTTGTCGAATGCATCCTCTGCAGGTCCCTATGCTCTGGAGGCATGCCGGACCTGCGCGTGCTCGCCTCCTTCGTCGCCGTCGTCCAGGAGGGGTCGGTGTCGGGCGGTGCGCGTCGCGTGGGCATCACGCAGCCCGCGATGAGCAGGCAGATGCGCGCGCTCGAGGACGAGCTGGGCGTCACGCTCCTCGTGCGCGGCGCGGGCGCGCTGCGCACGACCCGGGACGGGGCGAGATTTTACGATCGCGTCTCCGACCTCCTGGCGCAGGCCGAGCACGTGATCGGTCGGACGAAGCAGGAGGCGGAGCAGCAGCGCACGAGCCTCCACGTCATCGCACCGTCCGCGACGATCGACTCCGCGATCGTGCCGTTCCTCGTCGCCGACGGGGAGGGCCTGCCCGTGCTCGACTGCGAGGCCGCGGATCCGTTCCGCGTGTTCGACGTCGCCCGCGCGCGCGGCGCGGACCTCGGCGTCTCGACGCGCGCCCCCGCGCCGGGATGGGTCCACAGGCGACTCGCGGACGGCGTCGTGCGCGCCCACATGCCGGCGTCGCATCCGCTCGCGCGACGCGGTGGCGTCGAGGTCGACGAGCTCCTCGCCGAGCCGCTCGTGCTGCTCACGCCCAACAGCGCCGCACGAAGGGTGCTCGACGAGGCGGTGCACGCCCGTGGTGCCGCCTACCGCGAGCACACGGTCGTGCGGCATCCGTCGATCGCGCGCGTGCTCGTGCGGACGGGGCAGGGCGTCGCCGTGCTCACCGACGATCCGTTCCCCGGCTGCGTCGCCGTGCCGGTCGTCGCCGATCGCGAGCCCGTGACGTTCCCGCTCATCGCGGGCTGGGATCCGGCGAACCCGAACGCGGAGCTCGTCGAGCAGGTCGTGACGCGCTTCGCGCGGCACATGCGTCGTGCGACGCGGCGCCGACTGCAGCGCGTGGCGCGCACGCTCGAGGGCGAAGGCTGACCGCTAGCGGACGGCGCGGCGCTCGCGGGCCTGCCGCAGCGCCGACGAGATGTAGCCGACCGCAGCCCAGACGTGGAGCACGAGGCCGGCGACGAGCAGCACGTACGCGGGCACGAGGAGCCACGGCGCGACGGTGACGGCCGCGACGAGCGAGACGAGGCCGAGGAAGAGCACGAAGGTGCGCACCTTGCCCACCCACGTGACGGGCAGGCGGCCCTCGGCGGCCGCCTTGACGCCGAAGAGGGTGGAGGCGACGTCGAAGACGATGAGCACGGCGAGCATCCACAGCGGCAGCGCGCCGATCACGGCGAGCACGACCGCGATGATCGCGGTGCCGAGGCGGTCGACGAAGGGGTCGAGCTTCGCGCCGATGACCGAGACCTGGTCGAGCCTGCGCGCGAGCTGCCCGTCGATCCAGTCGGTCGACGCCCACACGCCCAGCAGCACGACCGGCAGCCAGTCGCCCTCGCCGCCGCGCAGCAGCACGACGCACACGGGCACGATGAGGAGGAAGCGCAGCACCGTCACGAGGTTCGGCAGCGTGCGCCATCCAGCATCGCGCGGCGTCGACTCCATGGCGTCAGTCTGGCATCCTGGAGTCCTGCCTGCCGCGGCTCGCCGCGGATCGTGTCGCGGCATGTCCCGCGACAGGGGAATGCCGGTCGACGACGCCGCGTTGCCCCACCCGTCGCGACGCGCGCCCGCGCCCGACCCGAAGCACCCGCCGCCGCTCGACGCCGCGTCGCCTCACCCGGAGCACCCCATGGCATCCACGCACGCGCCCACGACCTCCCAGGCCTCGCCCGATCGGCTCGCGCCGTCCGACAAGGTCACCATCACGGTGCTCCTGCTGTCGGCGTTCGTCGTCATCCTCAACGAGACGGCGATGAACGTCGCGCTCGACGCGATCATCGACGACCTCGGCATCACCGAGCGTCTCGCGCAGTGGCTCACGACGGGCTTCCTGCTCACGATGGCCGTCGTCATCCCCATCACGGGCTGGCTCCAGCAGCGGCTCACGACGCGGCAGACGTACGCGCTCGCGATGGGCCTGTTCGTGCTCGGCACGATCATCGCGGCGGCGTCGGTCGGCTTCTGGATGCTGCTCGGCGGTCGCATCGTGCAGGCGGCGGGCACGGCGATCGTGTTCCCGCTCATGATGAAGACCGTCATGGAGCTCGTGCCGCCCGGGCTCCGCGGCCTCGTGATGGGCAACGTGTCGCTCGTCATCGCGTGCGCGCCCGCCCTCGGCCCGACGCTCTCCGGCGTCATCCTGCAGCACCTCCACTGGCGCTTCGTCTTCATCGTCGTGCTGCCGATCGCGGTGGGCTTCGCCGTCGTCGGGCTGTCGCGCCTGCGCGACGTGGGGGAGGTGCGGCCCGCTCGCCTCGACTGGCCGTCCGTGCCGCTCGCCGCGCTCGGCTTCGGCGGCTCGGTGTACGCGCTCGCGCTCATCGGCGACGTCGAGGCCCCGGCGTGGGAGCTGCCGCTCGCGGCGGTCGTGGGCGTCGCGTCGCTCGTGGCGTTCGTGCTGCGGCAGCGCGTGCTGCAGCGCGTCGACGAGGCGCTGCTCGACCTGCGCACCTTCCGCTACCCGCTCTTCTCGCGAGCGCTCGGCGTCATGGCCATCGCGATGATGGCGATGTTCGGCGCGATCATCGCGCTGCCGCTCGTGCTGCAGCGCGCCCTCGGCCTCGACTCGCTGCTCGTCGGCCTCGTGACGCTGCCCGGCGCCCTGCTCATGGGCGTGCTCGGCCCGGTCGTCGGTCGTCTCTACGACCGCCACGGCCCGCGCGTGCTGCTCGTGCCCGGCTCGATCGTCGTGCTCGCGGCGCTCGTGGGCTTCGCGACGTTCCTGTCGGCCGAGAGCCCGTTCTGGCTCGTGCTCGTGCTGCACGTGACGATGAGCCTCGGGTTCGCAGCGACCTTCCCCGTGCTCTTCACCGTCGCGCTCGGCTCGGTGCCCCGCAGCCTCTACGGCTCCGGCTCGGCCATGGTGTCGACGGTGCAGCAGGTCGCCGGCGCCGCGGGCACCGCGCTGTTCGTCACCGTGCTCGCGACGCGCTCCGCCTCGCTGCAGGAGGCCGGCGCCTCCTTCGCGCAGTCGTACGTCGACGGTGCGCGGCTCGCGTTCCTCGGCGCCGCGGTGCTCTGGGTCGTCGGCATCGTGCTCATCACGACGGTGCGTCGACCCGACGACGTCGTGACCGACCTCGACCACCCGACGCAGGAGCGCGTCGACGCCTGACGACCCCACCGCGCGCGGAGGATGCGGCGCTAGGGTCGGCGCGTGGACGGATTCCTCGCGCTCGTCGGCGACTACTGGTGGCTCGTCTTCCCGTTCGGCGGCTTCGTCTGGGCCGGCGTCGCGGGCGTCGGCCACTCGCTCGAGCGCGGCAGGCTGCAGCGCCACGAGATGCGCATGGAGCGGCTGCGCCTGCAGCACGGCGTCGTCGCGGGCGGCGCGGTCGGCACGGGTGGCGCGAGCGCCCCGGGCCGTGCCGACGAGGCGTCGCCGACCATCGTGCGCCGCGACGTCGACCGGGCGCTCGCAGCCCACGACGCCGTCTCGCGCCGCTGGCTCGACCACGAGCTCGACGCCGCGAAGGTCATCGACTACCCGCTCATGACCGACATGCGCGAGCCGCTCACGCGCGAGTTCCATCGGGCGAAGCGCCGTGCCGACGCGCTGCGGCCGGAGGTCGACGAGCAGCCCGACGCGGCGCTCGCGCGCGAGTACCGCGAGGCGGTGGAGGCGTTCGAGGACTCGTTCGAGGCGGCGCTCGCCGAGGCGCGCAGGCGCGCGCAGCACGACTTCACCGACGCCGAGCGTCGCAGGCTGCAGACGGCGAGGATGCTCGTGGGCATCGCGGTCGACGACGCCGCGACCGCCGCCGAGCGGCAGAGCGCCTACCGCCGCGCGAGGGCGGAGCTCGACGGGCTCATCGTGCTGCCGGACGCGACGGCCGCCGACATCGAGCAGCGCATCGCGGGCGCGCTCGGCCGCGGCACGGCGACGGTCTGACCGCCGCCCGTCGAGCGCTCGTCAGCGCTCGAGCGCGAGCAGCCGCTCGACGGCCTCGTCGACCGAGTCGACGAGCACGATGCCCTGCGCGCCCGGCCGGCCGCGCATGACGGCCTCGAGCAGCTGCCAGGCGGGGTAGCGCTCGGTCCAGTAGGCGCGGCCGACGAGCACGATCGGCGTCCACGACGCCTCGTCGGCGTACGACACCTCGCAGGCGTCCTGGAAGATCTCCTGCACCGTGCCGCCCTCGCCGGGCAGCACGACGATGCCGGCGGTCGCGACGCGCAGCAGCAGGTCCTCGCGCACCGAGTTCTGGAAGTACTTCGCCGCGGCGGTCTGGAACAGGTTCGGCGGCTCGTGCCCGTAGTGCCACGTCGGCACGCCGAGGGTGTCGGACGGCGAGGTCAGCAGCGCGCGGGCCTCGAGGCCCGTGCGCAGCCACCCCGCCATCGCGCCCGCGTAGGTCGGGACGGTCGCGACGATGCGCACCGCAGCGGCGAGCACGCCCTCGTCGACGCCGGCTGCGCGACCGCCGAGGTTCGCGGCCTCCATCGCCCCGGGCCCGCCGCCCGTGGCGACGGTGCGCCCGGCGATCGCGAGCGCCCTGCCGAGGCGTGCGGCGTCGAGGTAGGCGGGGTCGTCGCGCTGCACGCGGTGGCCGCCCATCACCCCGACGATCCGGCGGCCGCGCACCCACTCGGTCAGCGCGTCGTCGATGGCGTGGTCGTGCATGGCGCTCGCGAGCGTGTGCGCGACGTCGCGCGAGCGCTGGCGCGACCACGCGTAGACGCGGGCGTCGAGGCTGCGCTCGTGGTGCTCGGGCGGCACGTCGAGCAGCTCGTCGGGGGAGTAGAGGGTCGACCGGTAGGCGTTGAACGGCGTCTCGGGCACGTCGCGGAAGACGAGCGCCCCACCTGCGACGAGACGCGCCTCCAGCTCGGGGGAGAGGTCGCATCCGAGCAGCACCGCGCCCTGCGGGTCCACGCCCGCGAGCGCGTCGTCCCGGTCGCGCAGGTCGAGGTCCTGCAGCCGCCAGCCGTCCATCGAGCGCGCGCCGCGCGCGAGCAGCCGGTCGAGCTGCGCGAGGGAGTCCACGTCGACGATGCGCCCGGTGCTCGACTGCATGGCGCGAGCCTAGCCGCGCCGCCGGTGCCGGCCGCCGGGCTCGAGGGTGCAGAATCGCCTCACGAGCGAAGGAGACCGATGTCGGCACCCGACGAGCCCACCGCGACGACGCCGGGGCGGCACGCACCCGCCGAGCGACGCGACAAGGGCCTCAAGCCCGACGCGATCGGCTTCTGGGACGGCCTCGCGATCGGCCTCGACTCGACGGCGCCGGCGTACTCGCTCGCGGCCGTGCTCGGCTCGATCGTCGTGATCGTCGGCGTCAAGGCGCCCGCGGTGCTGCTCGTCTCCTTCGTCCCCATGCTCCTCATCGCCGGCGCCTTCTCGTACATGAACCGCGCCGACCAGGACTGCGGCACGACGTTCTCCTGGGTCACGCGCGCCATGGGCCCGTGGGTGGGATGGATGGGCGGCTGGGCGATCTTCACGACGGGCGTGCTCGTCATCGGCGCCCAGGCCGACGTCTCCGCCTACTACCTGCTCGACATCGTCGGCCTCGACGACCTGCGCGACACCCGGTGGATCGTCGTGGCGCTCGCGGTCGTCATCATCGTGGTCATGACGCTCATCTGCGTCCTCGGCACCGAGCTCTCGGCCGCCGTGCAGCGCGTGATGGTGCTCGTGCAGGTGGGCGCCGTGCTGCTGTTCGCGGGGCTCGGCATCGCTGCGATGGCCTCGGGGGACGTCGCGGCCGATGCGCCCACGTTCTCGCTCGACTGGCTGAACCCCGTGGGCGTCGAGCCGAGCGGCCTCATCGCGGGCATGCTGCTCGGCGTCTTCATCTACTGGGGCTGGGAGTCGGCGGTCAACCTGTCGGAGGAGTCGAAGGACTCCTCGACGTCGCCGGGCCTCGCGGGCATCGTCTCGACGGTGCTGCTGCTCGTGACCTACGTGACGACGGCCATCGCGATCATCGGCGTCGCCGGGCTGTCGACCGTCGAGGCCTACGACGACGACGCCGGCCTCTTCGGGGCGGTCGCGAGCCAGGTCATGGGGCCGTTCGGCTGGATCCTCGTGCTGTCGATCATCGTGTCCGGGCTCGCCTCGACGCAGACGACGATCCTGCCCGCGTCGCGCACGTCGCTGTCGATGGCGGTCGCGGGGGCGTTCCCGAAGGCGTTCGCGAAGGTGCACGAGCGGTTCGAGACGCCGGCCTTCGGCACGTGGGTCATCGGCATCGTCGCGATCGTCTGGTACGTCGGGGCGTCGATCGTGAGCGAGAACTTCCTCTTCGACTCGCTCACCGCGCTGTCGATCGTCGTGGCCTTCTACTACGCGCTCACCGGCATCGCCTGCGTCGTCTACTGGCGGCACGCCCTCACGCGCAGCGTTCGCGGCTTCCTGCTCGTCGGCCTCGGGCCGGCCGTGGGTGCCGTGACCCTGCTCGTGCTGCTCGTGGCCGCCGTGATCGAGCAGGCCGACCCGGAGGCGTCGTACTCGGGCACGCCCATCCTCGGCGTCGGCGCCCCCCTCGCGATCGCGATCGCGCTCTTCCTCGCCGGCATCGTGCTCATGGTGCTGTGGTACCTCGGCGAGGGCCGTGCGTTCTTCTCGCGGCGCGGTGGCGAGTCGGTGTCGCAGGAGGTCGCGACCGCCGCGCTCGGCCCGATCGAGCTCGCGCATCCCGCCGCGAGCGTCGACGCCGACTCGACGTCGTGACGCATAGCGGACGCAGAGGATGCAGGACCAGGCTGACGCCATGACGACGATCGCCGACTTCACCATCACCAGGAACGACGGCACCGAGCAGGCGCTCGCCGACTACGCGGGCAAGGTCGTGCTCGTCGTCAACACGGCGTCGTCGTGCGGCTTCACCCCGCAGTACGAGGGCCTCGAGGAGCTGCACCGCCGCTTCGGCGACCAGGGCCTCGTCGTGCTCGGCTGCCCCTCGGACCAGTTCAAGCAGGAGACGGGCGACGACGCGGCGATCGCCGAGTTCTGCCAGGTGAACTACGGCGTCAGCTTCCCGCTCTCGGCGAAGGTCGCCGTCAACGGCAAGGACGCGCACCCGCTGTTCCGCTGGCTCCGCAAGGAGCAGGGCGGCATCCTCGGCGACGCGATCAAGTGGAACTTCACGAAGTTCCTCGTCGGCCGCGACGGCTCCGTCCTGAAGCGCTACGCGCCCACGGTCGAGCCCCGCGACATCGCGGCCGACGTCGAGCGGGCGCTCGCGGCCTGACGGCCGCGGCACCCGCTCGCGCCGCTACTCCGAGAAGGGGAACTCGCGCACGTCGTCGCCGAAGCGCGACGTGACGACGAACGATCCCTCGGTCGTGCCCGCGGGGACGACGACGATGGCGCGGCCCTGGGTGAACGAGTCGCTCGCGGCGTACACGTCGTCGACGGCCGTGACGGCGAGCGACGCGGGGTCGCTCGTGCTGTACGTGCCGGAGGCCGTGACGACCTGCACCTCGAAGCACGTGCTGAAGGACGCGCTGCCGTCGTCGTGCGTGGCGTCGAGCACGAGCGAGACGGCCTCCATGCCCTCGGGCACGGTGCCGGACTGGATCTGCGTCGGCAGCTCGTAGCCGGTGACCGTGTACGTCCAGGTGTCGCCCGCGCCGTCGTCGACGGTGAACGGCCCGAGGCCGTCGCTCGTGGGCTCGGCCTCCTCGCTCTGCGTCGGCTCGGCGGGGGCGTCCGAGACGGGGGCGCTCGAGGCGGGGGCGGGCTCGGAGGCGGCGGGCGGCGGGCTCGCGACCGGCGCCGCCTGCGGCAGCTGGATGCAGCCGACCAGGGCTGCGCCGGCGAGCGCGACGACGCCGACGGCGAGGCTGCGACGGATGGGGCTGCGGTGCGTCATCGCGCACTCCTTCCTCGGAGGATGACCGCAGCGTAGGCCCCAGCAGGCCGCGAGGCCAGACCCGACCTCGGCTCGGCGTCACCCCGAGGGGGGCATCCACGCGTCGGGGGCGTTCGTCCTCGGCGTGGTCGCACCCGCTCCGGAGGCCGCGGGCACGCATGCCCTGACGGTATGCTGGGAGGACACTCCGACCCCACCGCGCCATCTGGGCGCGGAGAGAGGCCGCCGTGCTTGCACTCGTCGCCGCATACGCCCTCGTGGCGATCGGCGCGAGCATGCTCTCCCGCACCATCGGCCGATGGGTCTTCCTCATCCCCGCCGCGCTCAGCGCCGTCGGCGCCGTGTGGTTCGCGCTGCAGGTGCCCGCGGTCGCCGCCGGCGTCGTCGCGCAGGAGCGCCTCGAGTGGATGCCGACGCTCGACATCGCGCTCGACCTCCGCCTCACGCCGCCCGCGTGGCTGCTCGCGATGGTCGTCACGGGCGTCGGCGCGCTGATCTTCGCGTACTGCGCCTGGTACTTCCGCTCGGCGACGCTCGCGCCGCGCACCGTCGGCCTCCTCACGGGCTTCGCCGGCAGCATGCTCGGCCTCGTCCTCTCCGACGACCTCGTGCTGCTCGCCGTCTTCTGGGAGCTCACGACCGTCTTCAGCTACCTGCTCGTCGGGCTCAACCACCACGTCCGCAAGAACCGCATCGCGGCGCACTCCGCCCTCGTCGTGACGACGATCGGCGGGCTCGCGCTGCTCGTCGGCGTGCTCATGGTGGGCCACGAGGCGGGGTCCCTCTCGCTCGCGGCCGTCGTCGCCGATGCGCCGCACACGGCCGTCGCGTCCGTCGGCATCGCGCTCGCCGTCGTCGGCGCGCTCGCGAAGTCGGCGATCGTGCCGTTCCAGTTCTGGCTGCCGGGCGCCATGGCGGCGCCGACGCCCGTGTCGGCGTTCCTGCACGCCGCCGCGATGGTCAAGGCGGGCGTCTTCCTCGTCGCGGTGCTCACGCCGGCCTTCGCCGACCTGCCGTGGTGGCGCCCGGCGCTGCTCGTGCTCGGCACCGCGACGATGCTGCTCGGCGCCGTGCGGGCGCTGCGACAGGTCGACGCGAAGGTGCTGCTCGCGCACGGCACCGTGAGCCAGCTCGGCCTCCTCATCACGATCCTCGGCATCGGCACGGCGCAGGCGATGCTCGCCGGCCTCGCGATGCTCGCGGCCCACGCCATGTTCAAGGCGGCGCTCTTCATGGTCGTCGGCGTCGTCGACCGCACCTACGGCACGCGCGACCTGCGCAGGCTCGGCGGCATCGGGCGCGAGCATCCCGTGCTCGCCGCCGCGGCGATCGTCGCGGCGGCCGCCATGGCGGGCGTGCCGCCCGCGCTCGCGTTCGTGGCGAAGGAGTCGGGCCTCGCGGCGGCCGAGCAGGCGCTGCACCTCGCCGGGCTCGACCCGGGCGTCGACGCGTGGGTCGGGGTCGTCGGCCTCGTGGCCATCGCCGCCGGCGCGGCCCTCACGGCCGCGTACACCCTGCGCTTCGTCGTGTCGCTCTTCCTCGGCGCGCGCCGCGACGCCGAGACGACGTCGTCGCCCGCCGCCTGGCCCATCGTGGCCTTCCCCGTGGCGCTCGCGGCCACCGGGCTCGCGCTCGGCTTCGCCGGCGACGCCGTGACGGCGCTGCTCGAGCCCGCCTTCGCGCCGGCGATCGCCGCCGACGACGTCGAGCACCTCGCGCTGTGGCACGGCGTGACCCTGCCCCTCGTGCTCACCCTCGCCGCGCTCGCCGTCGGCGTCGGCATCTGGTTCGCGTTCGGCCGCAGGCTCGGCGACGTCGACGACCGCGACCCGCTCGAGCAGGGCTTCCGCGGCATGATCCGCGGCATCGACCGGCTCGCGGTCGAGCTCACCGGCCGGACGCAGACGGGCTCGCTCCCGCTCCACGTCTCGGCCATCCTCCTCACGGTCGTCGCCCTGCCGGGCGTCGTCGTGGTCGCGAGCGGCGCCTTCCTCCAGGAGGTGCGCGTCGCCGACGGCATCGGGCAGCTCGCCGTCGCGATCGCCATCACGGTCGCCGCGATCTTCGCCGCCAACACCCGTGGCCGCCTCAAGACCTTCATGCTCCTGTCGGTCGTCGGCTACGGCGTCGCCGTGCTGTTCCTGCTGCACGGCGCCCCCGACCTCGCCCTCACGCAGGTGCTGTGCGAGACCGTGCTGCTCGTGCTGCTCGTGCTCGTGCTGCGCAGGCAGCCGAAGTACTTCACCGACCGTCCGGTGCGCTCCGCGCGCTGGCTGCGCGCGTCCCTCGCGATCGGCGTCGGCGCCGTCGCCTCGCTCGTCACGGTCGCGGCCGCCGGCGCCCGCGTCGCCATCCCCATCTCGGACCGCTTCTACGACCGCGCGTACGACTTCGGCTACGGCTCGAACATCGTGAACGTCACGCTCGTCGACATCCGCGCGTGGGACACCCTGGGCGAGATCGCCGTGCTGCTCGTGGCGGCGACGGGCGTCGCGAGCCTCATCTTCATCCGCACGCGCTCCGCCGACCCGCGCGGCACGCTCCGCGGCGACCGCGGCCGCCCCGACACCGGCACGGAGCGCTCGGGCGCCTTCCTGCGCGGCGCGCAGGGCATCAGCGCCGAGGACGCCGCGCCCGTGCTCGAGATGATGACGCGCCTCATCTTCCCCGTGATGATCGTGGTGTCGCTCTACCTGCTGCTCGTCGGCCACAACCTGCCGGGCGGCGGCTTCGCGGGCGGCCTCGTCGGCGGCATCGCGTTCGCGCTGCGCTACCTCGCCGCCGGGCGCGACGAGCTCGCGAACGCCGCGCCGTTCGACGCCGGGCGCCTGCTCGGCGTCGGCATGGCGACGGCGGTCGCGAGCATGCTCTGGCCCGTGCTCGTCGGCGGTCGCATCGGCGAGTCGTACCGCATCGACCTCGACCTGCCGATCCTCGGCGAGTCCTACCTCGTGACGACCGTCGTGTTCGACGTCGGCGTGTACCTCATCGTGATCGGCGCCATGCTCGACTTCGTCCGCAGCCTCGGCGCCGGCATCGACGTCCAGGTCCGCCAGGGCCTCGCGCCCGTGCCGATCGCGTCGTCCGACCGCGTCGAGACGGGGGACTCGCGATGATCCCGAGCCTCGCACTCGTCGTCGCCGGCGGCGCGCTGCTCGCGTGCGGCGTCTACCTCATCCTCGAGCGATCGATCCTGCGCATCCTCGCTGGCGTCATCCTCGCGAGCAACGGCGTCAACCTGCTGTTCCTCGTCGCGAGCGGCGCCGCGGGCCGCTCGCCCATCATCGGCGAGGGCGCCGCCGAGATCTCCGATCCGCTGCCGCAGGCGTTCGTGCTCACGGCCATCGTCATCTCGCTCGCGGCGAGCGCGTTCATGCTCGCCCTGTCGTACCGCTCGTTCCAGCTCGACGGGCACGACGAGGTCGCGGACGACGTCGAGGACGCGCTCGTGCGCCGCCGCGCCGACGCCGACCTCACGAGCGCGTCGTTCGCCGAGCGGCCCGGCGTCGACGACGACACGGAGTCCGGCGGCGTGCAGTCGCCCGAGCTCTCGCCCGAGGAGGTCGACCCGCGCGACGTGCCGGACACCGAGGAGCCCGAGCTGCCCGAGCCGCTGCTCGAGGACGAGCCCCAGGGCGCGATCGACCCGGACGGGAGGGGCTGATGGACGCCGCCAACCTCGTGCCGCTGCCCGTGCTGCTGCCGCTCATCGGCGCGGGCGTCGCGCTGTGCTTCCCGCGCAGCCCGCGCGTGCAGCGCATCGTCTCGGCGACGTCGCTCTCGGCCGTGCTCGTCGTCGCGGCGTTCCTCGTCGCGTTCTCGACGACCGGTCCGCAGGTGCTGTGGGTCGGCGCGTGGCCCGAGGGCCTCGGCATCGTGCTCGTCGCCGACCGGCTCTCGGCGCTCATGGTGCTCGTGTCGAGCATCGTCACGATCACGGTGCTCGTCTTCGCCACGAGGCAGGACCAGGACGCCGGCACCACCGAGGCGCCGGTGTCGATCTTCCACCCCACGTACCTCGTGCTCTCGGCGGGCGTCGCGAACGCCTTCCTCGCCGGCGACCTCTTCAACCTGTTCGTCGGGTTCGAGATCCTCCTCTTCGCCTCCTACGTGCTCCTGACGCTCGGCGCCCCGCGCGAGCGCGTGCGCGCCGGCAGCACGTACATCGTCGTGAGCATCGTCTCGTCGACGCTGTTCCTGCTCGCGATCGCCATCGTGTACGCCGCGGTCGGCACCGTGAACTTCGCCCAGATGTCCGAGCGCCTCGGCGAGCTGGGCGAGGGGCTGCAGCTGACGATCCAGCTGCTGCTGCTCACGGTCTTCGCCGTGAAGGCCGCGATCTTCCCGCTGTCGTCGTGGCTGCCCGACTCGTATCCGACGGCGCCCGCGTCGGTCACGGCGGTGTTCGCCGGGTTGCTGACGAAGGTCGGCGTGTACGCGATCATCCGCCTGCAGACGCTCTTCTTCCCCGACAGCCCGCTCACCGACCTCCTGCTGTGGGCGGCGCTCGCCACCATGGTCGTCGGCATCCTCGGCGCGCTCGCGCAGAACGAGATCAAGCGACTGCTGTCGTTCACGCTCGTGAGCCACATCGGCTACATGGTGCTCGGCATCGGGCTCGCGACCGAGGCGGGCATGGCCGGCGCCATCTTCTACGTCGCCCATCACATCCTCATCCAGACGGCGCTCTTCCTCGTCGTCGGGCTCATCGAGCGCGCGGGCGGCTCGACGTCGATGTCGAAGATCGGCGGCCTCGCGTCGATCCCGGTGCTGGCCGTGCTCTTCTTCGTGCCGGCCATCAACCTCGCCGGCCTGCCGCCGTTCTCGGGCTTCCTCGGCAAGGTCGCGCTCATCCAGGCGGGCATCGACGTGGGCACGCCGCTCGCGTACGCGCTCGTGTTCGGCGGCATCGCCGTCAGCCTGCTGACGCTGCTCGCCATCATCCGCGTGTGGCACCGCGCGTTCTGGGAGCCCGCGCGCGAGCAGGACGCGAAGCACCGCAGGCTGCCGGCGAGCTGGCTCGTCACGGCCGGCGCGCTCGTCGCCGTGACGTGCGCCATCACGGTCGTCGCGGGCCCGCTGTCGAGCTTCGCGACCGACGCGGCGCACGACCTGCGCGACGGCGCGTACGTCGAGGCCGTCGAGGAGGCGATCCCGTGATGCGACGCATGCACTCCCGCGTCAGGGCGCGGCTCTCCTGGACGGCGACGATCGGCCTCACGCTCGTCTGGGCCGTCCTCTGGGGCGACGCGGCGATCGGCACGCTCGCGCTCGGGCTCGTCGTCGCGCTCACGGTGCAGCTCGCCTTCCCGCTGCCGGACGTGCCCGAGATGGAGCGCTTCCGTCCCGTGGCGCTCGTGCGGCTGCTCGCCTGGATCGGCGTCGGCCTCGTGCGCGCGAGCGTCGAGCTGTCGATCGGCGTCCTCTCCGTGCACAAGCCCGTGCAGCACGCCCTCATCCGCGTGCCGCTCCACACCGACAGCGCGTTCGTGCAGGCGATGACCGTCGAGGTCGTCTCGCTCATCCCCGGGTCGATCGTCGTCGAGCTGCAGCGCAGCGAGCTCACGCTCCACGTCTTCGACGCGGCGAGCGCGGAGTCGATCGACAAGGCCAGACGCGAGGTGCGCGACGCCGAGCGGCTGCTCGTGCGCGCGTTCGCCTCCCGCGAGGAGCGCGACCGCTACCAGCAGGAGGTGGCCGCATGATGTGGGTCCTCGTCGCCGCGGGGGTGCTGCTGGCAGCCAGCGCCGTCATGGCCATCGTCCGCCTCGTGCGCGGACCGTCGCCCATCGACCGCGTCATCGCGACCGACGTGCTCGTCGCCGTCGTCGTGGGCGCCCTCGCGATCGAGGCCGCGGTGTCGCAGCACTCGTACACCGTGCCCGTCATGCTCGCGATCTCGCTCGTCGCCTTCGCCGGCACCGTCGCGATGGCGCGCTTCGTCGCCGGCCGCACGAGCACGGTGCGCAGCGAGGAGGACCAGGGATGAGCGGGATCTCCGACGCCATGACCATCGCGGGCGCGGTGCTCATCCTGCTCGGCGCCGTCTTCACCGCCATCGCCGCCTTCGGCGTGCTGCGCCTGCCCGACGCCCTCGGACGCATGCACACGGCGTCGAAGCCGCAGACGCTCGGCATCGCGATGCTCGCCGTCGGCCTCGCGCTCGAGCTGCAGCAGCCCGCCGCGACGGGGATGCTGCTGCTCGTGGCGTTGCTGCAGCTGCTCACGGCGCCCGTCGCGAGCCAGATGATCGCGCGCAGCGCGTACCGCGCGCGGCAGTATCGGCGCGACCTGATCATCGAGGACGAGACGACCGACTGAGTCGGCTACGATCGAGGCACAACTGCAGAACCCGGCCGTCGCAGCCCATGCGGAAGAGTCGCCTCGCGCGACACCGAAGGAGCAAGCACTCCCCGCCAACCTCTCAGGTCCGAAGACCGCATGCGCAGGCCGCTCAGGAGCATTCCGCGACTGAGGGGGAGTCCCGACCCCGGAGGACTCATGCCCCCGTCCCACGCGACCCCGCTGCAGACGCCGCTCGAGGCGCGACACGTCGCCGCCGGCGCGCAGCTCACCGAGTTCGGCGGCTGGATGATGCCGCTGCGCTACGGCTCGGACCTCGCCGAGCACGCCGCGGTGCGCGAGCGCGCGGGGCTCTTCGACCTCAGCCACATGGCCGAGCTGCGCGTGCGCGGCGCGGAGGCCGGGGCGTTCCTCGACCACGCGCTCTCCGGCCGCCTGTCGGCGCTCGAGCACGGGCAGGCGCGCTACACCCTCCTGCTCGCCGAGTCCGGCGGCATCCTCGACGACCTCATCGTCTACCGCCTGGGCGAGACCGAGTGGCTCGTCGTCGCGAACGCCGGCAACCGCGACGTCGTCGTCGCGGCGCTCGCCGAGCGCGTCGCGGGCTTCGACGCCACGGTCGTCGACGAGACCGAGGAGATCGCGCTCGTCGCGGTGCAGGGTCCGGCGTCGCAGGCGATCGTCGAGGCGATCGGCCTCGAGTCGGAGCCGCTCGACGAGCTGCGCTACTACCGCGTCGTCGAGGCGATCTTCGAGGGGGAGGACGTGCTCGTCGCCCGCACGGGCTACACGGGCGAGGACGGCTTCGAGCTCTACGTGCCCGCGCACGCCGCCGAGGACCTGTGGGATGCGCTCGTGCGCGTCGGCGCGCCGCTCGGCCTCGTGCCGTGCGGCCTCGCCGCACGCGACACCCTGCGCCTCGAGGCGGGCATGCCGCTGTACGGCCACGAGCTGTCGGTCGACACGCTGCCGGCGCAGGTCGGCGTCGGCCGCTCGGTCGCGCTGCGGACGAAGGGCGCGTTCGTCGGACGGGAGGCCGTCGAGGCCGGTCCCGCCGAGGACGCCCCCGTGCTCGTCGGCCTCGTCGCCGAGGGCCGCCGTGCCGGCCGTGCCGGCTACGCCGTCGTCGACGGCGACGCCGAGGTCGGCGTCGTCACCTCCGGCGCGCTGTCGCCGACCCTCGGCCACCCCATCGCGATGGCGCTCGTGCGCCCGGGCCACTCGGGCTCGCTCGCCATCGACGTGCGCGGCACGCGCATCCCCGTCTCGATCGTCGACCTTCCCTTCTACCGCCGTCAGGAGCGAGCATGACCACGCAGTACACCGCAGATCACGAGTGGGTGCGCGCCGAGGGCGACGTCCACGTCATCGGCGTCACCGACCACGCGCAGCAGCAGCTGGGCGACGTCGTGTACGTCGACCTCCCCGCCGTCGGCCGCACCTTCGCCGCGGGCGAGGCGCTCGGCGAGATCGAGTCGACGAAGTCGGTCGGCGAGCTCTTCGCACCCGCCGACGGCGAGATCGTCGAGGTCAACGACGACGTCGCGAGCGACCCGACCCTCGTGAACCAGGACGCCGAGGGCGCCGGCTGGCTCGTGAAGGTGCGCTTCGCATCGGAGCCCGAGCTGCTCGACGCGGCCGCCTACCAGGCCACGCTCTCCTGATGCGGGCGTTCCGCGACCGCCACATCGGCACGGGGGCGAGCGCGCAGCAGACGATGCTGCGGCTGCTCGGCCACGACTCGCTCGAGGCGCTCATGGAGGCGGCGGTGCCCGCGGGCATCCGCTCGACGCCCGAGGGCATCGGCGCCGCGCTCACCGAGCGCGAGGCGACCGAGCGGCTCGCGGAGCTCGCCGGCCGCAACACCGTGCGCCGCAGCGCGCTCGGCCTCGGCTACCACGGCACCATCACGCCCGCCCCGATCCGCAGGAACATCCTCGAGAACCCGTCCTGGTACACGGCCTACACGCCGTACCAGCCGGAGATCTCGCAGGGTCGCCTCGAGGCGATCATCAACTTCCAGACGATGGTCTCCGACCTCACGGGCCTCGACACCGCGAACGCGTCGATGCTCGACGAGTCGACGGCGGTCGTCGAGGGCATGCTCCTGGCACGACGCGTGTCGAAGGCCTCCTCGAACGTCTTCCTCGTCGATGCGGACGCGCTGCCGCAGACGAAGGCGCTGCTGCGGCATCGCGCCGAGGCCGTCGGCATCGCGCTGCACGAGACGGCGCTGCGCGAGGGCGAGGCGCCCACCGGCGTCGACGTCTTCGGCGCGTTCGTGCAGTACCCCGGGGCGTCGGGACGCGTGTGGGATCCGCGCGCGGTCATCGACGCCGTGAAGGCGGACGGCGGCGTCGTCGTCGTCGGCGCCGACCTGCTCGCGCTCGCCCTCGTCGAGTCGCCCGGCGAGCTCGGCGCGGACATCGCCGTCGGCTCGACGCAGCGCTTCGGCGTGCCCATGGGCTTCGGCGGGCCGCACGCCGGCTACCTCGCCGTGCGCTCGGGCCTCGAGCGGCAGATGCCCGGCAGGCTCGTGGGCGTCTCGAAGGACGCCGACGACTACCCCGCGTACCGTCTCACGCTGCAGACGCGCGAGCAGCACATCCGCCGCGAGAAGGCGACGAGCAACATCTGCACGGCGCAGGTGCTGCTCGCCGTCATGGCGGGCATGTACGCCGTCTACCACGGCCCCGACGGCATCCGCCGCATCGCAGAGGACGTCCACCTCGCCGCGCTGCGGCTGCAGGCGGCCGCCCGCGCCGCGGGCGTCGAGGTCGTGCACGACGACGTGTTCGACACCGTGCGCCTGCGACTGCCGGGCCGTGCGCGGCAGGCGGGCGAGACGGCGCGCTCGCGCGGCGTGCTCGTGCACGTCGTCGACGAGGACACGCTGCAGGCGAGCGTCGACGAGGTGTGGGCGGAGACCGGCATCGGCGACCTCCTCGCCGCGCTCGACCTCTCGGATGCCGGTGCCGTCGAGCCGTCGATCGCGATGCCCCGCACGACCGCGTTCCTCACGCACGAGGTCTTCGCGACGCACCGGTCCGAGACGTCGCTCATGCGCTACGCCAAGCGGCTCGCCGACAAGGACTACGCGCTCGACCGCGGCATGATCCCGCTCGGCTCGTGCACGATGAAGCTCAACGCCGCGACCGAGATGGAGCCCGTCACGTGGCCGGCGTTCGCCGAGCTGCACCCGTACGCGCCCGTCGGCGACGCCGCGGGCACGCTCGCGATGATCGACGAGCTCTCGTCGTGGCTCGCAGCCCTCACGGGCTACGACGTCGTGTCGTTGCAGCCGAACGCGGGCAGCCAGGGCGAGCTCGCGGGCCTCCTCGCCATCCGCGGCTACCACCGCTCCCGCGGCGACGAGGCGCGCGACGTCTGCCTCATCCCCGCCTCGGCGCACGGCACGAACGCCGCGTCCGCCGTGCTGGCGGGCATGCGGGTCGTCGTCGTGACCACCGACGAGTCCGGCGACGTCGACATCGCCGACCTCGAGGCCAAGGTCGAGGCGCACCGCGACCGCCTCGCGGCGCTCATGATCACCTACCCGTCGACGCACGGCGTCTACGAGGAGGGCATCCGCCGCGTCTGCGACGTCGTGCACGGCGCGGGCGGCCAGGTGTACATCGACGGCGCCAACCTCAACGCGCTGCTCGGCCACGCGTCGTTCGGCGACGTCGGCGGCGACGTGAGCCACCTCAACCTGCACAAGACCTTCTGCATCCCGCACGGCGGCGGCGGGCCCGGCGTCGGTCCGGTCGCGGCCAAGGCGCACCTCGCCGAGTTCCTGCCGCAGGATCCGCGCACGGCGCCGATCACGGTCGACGGCCTCACGATGGGCGCGCTGCCGGTCTCGGCGGCGCCGTGGGGCTCGGCCTCGATCCTGCCGATCTCGTGGAGCTACGTGCGGATGATGGGCACCGAGGGGCTCACGGCGGCCACGGGCGCCGCGGTCCTCGCGGCGAACTACGTCGCCGCGCGCCTGCGCGAGCACTTCCCGGTGCTCTACGCGGGCCCGAGCGGCCTCGTGGCGCACGAGTGCATCCTCGACCTGCGGCCGCTCAAGGAGGCGACGGGCGTCACGAACGACGACGTCGCGAAGCGGCTCGTCGACTACGGCTTCCACGCGCCGACGATGTCGTTCCCCGTCGCGGGCACGCTCATGGTCGAGCCGACGGAGTCCGAGGACCTCGCCGAGCTCGATCGCTTCTGCGACGCGATGATCGCGATCAAGGCCGAGGCCGAGCGCGTCGCCGCGGGGGAGTGGACGCTCGAGGAGAGCCCGCTGCGCCGCGCCCCGCACACGGCGGGCAGCATCGTGCGCGACTGGGACCGCCCGTACTCGCGCCAGGAGGCGGTCTTCCCCGTGCCCGGCGTCGAGCACGCGAAGTACTGGCCGCCGGTGTCGCGCATCGACCAGGCGTTCGGCGACCGCAACCTCGTGTGCGCGTGCCCGCCGCCGGAGGCCTTCGCCGACTGATCGCGCGCACGGCGCGCGATCGCCGACTGGGAGGGGACGTCAGGGTGCGTCCGTAGGATCGCAGGCGCACCCGTTCCCCGCTCGACCCCCACGGAGGTGGCCATGCGCCGTGCGCGTCCGCTCGCAGCAGCCGTCGTCGCGACCCTGCTGCTCTCGGCATGCGGCGCGTCGCTGCCCGCATCCGTCATCGAGGGCTCCGAGGTCTCGATCGGGTGGCAGGGCGAGCTCACGAGCGTCAACGTCGCCTCGCGCACGGGCGACACCCCCGCGAACCAGGACGTCGCCGCGGCGACGCGCACGCAGTTCGCCTCGATCGGCGGCGACGGCACGCTCGTCGAGCACCGCGACCTCGGCACGGTCGAGATCGCGCGCGAGGATCCCTTCGCCGTCCGCTACGACGTCGCCGACGGCGTCTCGTGGTCCGACGGCGTGCCGCTCGACGCCGCCGACCTGCTGCTGGCGTGGGCGGCGGGCACGAACGCCCTCGCGCCGGAGGACTTCGACCCGGCCGCAGCCGTCGACGAGGCGGGCGAGCTCGTCGTGCCCGACGACGTCGCATGGTTCGACGTCGCCGACCCGGCCGGGCTCGCGCTCGCCGACGGCGCTCCCGAGGTCGACGAGTTCGCGCGCGCGATCGAGATCCCGCTGACGGGTCCGGTGCAGGACTGGCAGACGATGCTGCAGGTCGCGGTGCCCGCGCACGTCGTCGGGCAGCTCGCCCTCGGCATCGAGGATCCGATGGAGGCGAAGCAGGCGGTGCTCGAGGCCATCGACCTCGCCGACCCCGAGCGGCTCGCGGCGATCGCGGCCGTGTGGAACGACGGCTTCGACGTCGACGCGTCGACCGATCCCGCGCTGCTCGTCTCGAGCGGGCCCTACGTCGTGACGGGCATCGACGACGACGGCGTGACGCTCGAGGCCAACCGTCGCTTCACGGGCACGACGCCCACGATCGAGACGATCGAGCTCGCGGCGATCCCCGAGGATCGGCTGCTCACCGCGGTCGGCACCGACGTCGAGGCGGTGGAGGTCGTGCCGACGGAGGAGAACTTCGTCACGATCCGCGACCTCGAGCGCGACGAGTTCACGCTGACGCCGACGCAGACCGGCAGCATCTGGACGCTGCAGCTGCGCGGCGACCGCGGCGTGCTGCAGTCGACCCTCGCGCGCCAGTCGCTCCTGCACGCCATCCCGCGCAGCGACGTCATCGAGGCGGCGGGCGGCGCGTGGGGCGACCGCATGGGCACGACCGACTCCGTGCTCTTCCCCACCGGCAGCGACGGCTACGGCATCGTGCAGGAGGACGCCGGCTTCCAGGCGGCGTGGGGCACGTCCGACGACGAGCTCGCCGCCGCCGAGCGCGAGCAGGCGGGCGTGCCGGCGGGCACGGCCGTGTGCGTCGTGTACGACCGCGACGAGCCGTACGCCGCGCGCGCGTTCGCGGCGCTCGCCGGCGGCATGGGGGAGTCCGGCTGGGCCGTGGCCGACTGCGGCGCCGACGACGTCGACGCACGGATCGCCGAGGGCGGGTGGGACGTCGTGATCGCCGCCGTCGCGCTGCCGACGACGGCCGAGGAGGTCGCGGCGCAGTGGGGCACGGGCGGATCGGCGAACCTCACGGGCGTCGGCGCCGCCGATCGCGACGAGGCCATCGCCTCGTCGGGCGTGCGGACGGAGGCGAACGACGTGCGCGACGACCTCGTGGCCGTCGAGACGTCGATCGTGTCGCAGGGCGTCGTGCTGCCGCTGTCGAACGTCATCGTGGCCGACGTCGTCGCCCCCGGGGTCGAGGGCGTGCAGCCGCGCAACGGTCCCCTCGCCCGCCTCACGTGGGATCTGCCGCAGTGGGCGCTGCCCGAGGCGGAGGAGTAGGGGTCAGTCGAGCCCGAAGAGCGCCGGCCACGCGGCGGCGGCGGCGGGGTACCCCACGAACGCGACGACGTCGATGAGGATGTGCGCGATCACGAGCGGCAGCAGCCTGCCGAAGCGCGTGTAGAGCCAGCCGAACAGCAGGCCGAGCAGCAGGTTCGAGACGAAGCCGCCCACGCCCTGGTACAGGTGGTAGCTCGCGCGCAGCACCGCGGCGGCGACGATGATGCGGTACCGGCCCCAGCCGAGGCTCCGCAGGCGCTCGAAGAGGTAGCCGATGACGATGACCTCCTCGGTGACGCCCGCGCGGAACGCCGCGAGCAGGAGGATCGGCACCGTGAACCACTGCGCGTCGAGGGGGCTCGGCGCGAGGGCGGCCGTCACGCCGAGGGCGCGGCCGGCGGCGAAGATCGCCAGTCCCGGGATGCCGACGACGAGCAGGAGGCCCGCGGCGGCGCCGAGGTCGCGACCGGGACGGTCGAACGTGATGCCGAGGCGCGCGAGATGCGGCCGGCGGGAGCGCCAGAGGAGCCAGCACACGAGGACGACGGGCACGAGGTCGAGCAGGTGGCCCGTGAGCTGGTAGAGCAGGTCGAGCCATGCGCGGTCGCTGCGCGTCGGGTTGAGCGAGACGACCTGCTCGCCGATGGGGTCGGGACGCGTCGCGATGTCGGCGAGCTGGATGATCGACCAGATCGCGCTCGCGCCGAGCGAGACGAGCAGCACGCAGGCGATCTCGACCCAGCGGGAGCGGCGGGATCCCTCGAGGGGGTCGACGGTCGGGAGCCACGCGCGCGCGGGCGCGGTCGTCGTCACGACGCTGACGCCGGCGGCTCCGGCAGCGCGCAGGCGGGCGTGCCGCCGGGCAGCCGGTGGCGATGCGCCGACACCCAGTCGTAGCCGCGCGCCGCGACGACCCGGAGCCCGGGGGCCGCGAGCGCGCCGCCGATCATGCGGGGGAGCGCGCCGCGCTGCCCGGAGAGCAGGGCGGCGAAGGTCTGCGCTCCGTGCCAGCGCCTGCCGGACTCGCGGTCGATGAGCCACGCGAAGGTGGTGACGTCGTCGAGCGAGAGGCCGAGCTCGTCGAGGTCGACGCGCTGCCACGGTCGCGCCTCGGGGAAGCGGGGGAGGAGGGCGCGGAGGCGATCGACGCTCGTCGTGCAGAAGCCGCAGTCGCCGTCGAACACGAGGAGGGCTGGGCGCACGGCCCCAGTCTACGCGCGCATCGCGCTGCATCGGAGCGCCGCTGCCGCGCGAGACGCGCGCGAACCTGGCGCCGCACGCAACGATGCTGCGCTGTCCCCCTGCCGGAGCCGGTCGTTCGGATACGCCTTGGTAACGATCGGCGACATGAGTCACAGGCGTTCGTCACCCATCCCTACGCTGGGGGCAATCACGGATGCGCGGCCGATGTCGTGCGCCCACCCTGCACAGGAGGAACAGTGAGAATCAATCGATTCGCAGCGGGAGGTGCCGCGCTCGTCGCCGGCGCGCTCGTGCTCTCCGCTTGCACCCCCACCCCCGGGGGTTCGGGCGAGGAGATCGTCGAGGGCTCGTCGATCACGGTCGCGTGGAACCAGCCCTTCTTCTCTGCCAACGGCAGCACGTCGTTCGGCAACGCCACGGCGAACAACAACATCAACTACATGACGTACGGGGGGTTCAACTTCTACGACGCCACCCCCGAGCTGCAGCAGGACGAGTCGTTCGGCTCGTACGAGCTCGTCTCGGAGGACCCCCTCCAGGTGCAGTACACCGTCGCCGAGGGCGTGCAGTGGTCGGACGGCGTCGCCGTCGACTCCGCCGACATGCTCCTCAACTGGGCGGCGCTCTCGGGCTTCTACAACACCGAGGACTTCGACCCCGCCGAGTTCCAGGACCCCGAGACCGGCGAGTTCACGACGCAGTTCCCCGAGGACACCGTCTTCTTCGACTCCGGCGCATCGCCGACCGAGGGCCTCGGCCTCGTCCAGGAGGTCCCCGAGATCAACGAGGACGGCCGCGGCGTGCAGCTGAACTACTCCTCGTTCTACGTCGACTGGGAGCTCGCCTTCCAGGCCGGCCTCCCCGCGCACGTCATCGGCCAGCAGGCCCTCGGCATCGAGGACCCGCAGGAGGCCAAGGACGCCGTCGTCGCAGCCATCCAGGACGGCGACACCGCCGACCTCGCCGCGATCGCCGACTTCTGGAACACGGGCTTCAACTTCACCGAGATGCCCGACGACGAGTCGATCCTCGTGGCCTCCGGCCCGTACCAGATCACCGACTTCGTGCTGAACGACTACATCACGCTCTCGGCCAACGAGAACTACGTGGGCGACCACCAGCCGCAGGTCGAGCAGGTCACGGTGCGCTTCATCACCGACCCGCTCGCAGCCGTCCAGGCGCTGCAGAACGGCGACGTCGACGTCATCGCACCGCAGGCCACGGCCGACGTGCGCCAGCAGCTCGACTCGCTCGACGGCGTCACCGTGCAGTACGGCGACGACGCGACGTACGAGCACGTCGACCTGCAGTTCGACCAGAGCCGCAACCCGGGCGTATTCTCGTCGCTCGAGGCTCGCCAGTCGTTCCTGTACACGATCCCGCGCCAGGAGATCGTCGACACCCTCATCGTGCCGCTGAACCCCGAGGCGACCATCCGCGACTCCGCGGTGTTCCTGCCGGGCGCCGAGGGCTACGACGAGTCGGTCGCGAACTCGGGCGTCGACGCGTACGCAGAGGTCGACATCGACCAGGCGATCGCCCTGCGCGAGCAGGCCGGTCTCGCCGAGGGCACCGAGGTCTGCCTCCTGTTCGCATCGACGAACCCCCGCCGCGTGCAGGAGTTCCAGCTCATGCAGCAGTCCGCAGCCCTCGCCGGCTGGAACCTGACCGACTGCTCGAGCCCCGAGTGGGGTGGCCTCCTCGGCACGCCCGGTGCCTACGACGCATCGCTCTTCGGATGGCAGTCCACGTCGCTCGGCGTCGCGTCCTCGGGCCCGAACTTCTCGACCGACGGCATCAACAACATGTCGTTCTACTCCAACCCGGAGATGGACGACGTCGTCGCGCAGCTGAACGGCGAGGCCGACCCGGCCGAGCAGATCCGCCTGCAGCAGGAGATCGACCGCATCCTCATCGAGGACGCCTTCGGCCTCACCATCTTCCAGTTCCCGGCGGTCTCGGCCTGGAGCGACCGGATCACGGGTCTCGACCCGGCCCCGCTCGCACCGACGATCTTCTGGAACATCTGGGACTGGGAGCCGACGGAGAGCAACGTCGACGAGTCCTGACTCGACGTACCACCACAGGTGACGGCCCCTGCTAGGGTCTGACGCCTATACGGGGAGGCGCTGGGCTGCCCCCGCAGCCCAGCGCCTCTTCGCGTGATCTTCCAGAAATCTCTCCAACAGAGAGGCCTCCATGGCGACCTTCATCATCCGGCGCCTGATCGCGGCGATCCTCATCCTGCTCGCCGCGACCTTCCTCGTGTACAACATGGTCGCCTTCTCCGGCGACCCGCTCGAGGACCTGCGCGGGAGCCAGGCGCCGAACATCCAGCAGCTCATCGAGGCGCGCATCCGCCTCCTCAACCTCGACGTGCCGCCTCCGCTGCGGTACTTCATCTGGCTCAGCGGCATCGGCGGCTGCTTCATCGGCCAGTGCGACTTCGGATTCACGATCCAGCAGCAGCCCGTCGTCGTGCTGCTCGAGGCTGCGATGGGGCAGACCATCCAGCTCGTGACCATCTCGAACGTCGTCGCGATCATCCTCGGCATCGTGATCGGCATCACGACGGCCCTGCGGCAGTACAGCGCCTACGACTACGGCATCACGTTCGTGTCGTTCCTGTTCTTCTCGCTCCCGATCTTCTGGGTCGCGGTCCTCCTCAAGGAGTTCGGCGCCATCGGGCTCAACGACTTCCTGCAGGACGGCGGGGCGATCTCCCCGGTGTTCATCGCGATCTTCACGGTGGTGACCGGCCTCATCTGGGCGTCGCTCATCGGCGGCGACCTCAAGCGTCGAGCCGCGACGTTCGGCATCTCCGCCGTCGCGACGGCGGGCGTGCTGCTCTACATGAGCACGACCGGCTGGTTCCTCGACCCGCGCTTCCGCATCGGCAGCGCCGACCTCACGCTCGTGCTCGTGGGCGGCTTCATGCTCGCGGCGGCCTTCGGCGTGACCGCGATCCTCGCCGGCTTCAAGCGCAAGCGCCCGCTCGTCGTCGGCCTCGCGGTCGCGGTGCTCGGCATCGTGCTCTACGTGCCGCTGCAGTACACGCTGCTCAACCCGTCCGTCTTCGTCATGTCGATCCCGTTCCTGCTGCTCCTCGCGGTCGTCACGGTGCTCGTCGGCGTCGGCATCGGCTGGCTCTTCGGCGGCGAGCAGCGCTCGCAGGCCATGAAGGTCGGCGGCTGGGTCGCGTTCCTGTCGGGCTTCGTCATCGTCGTCGATCGCATCCAGCAGGTCTGGCAGCCGTACTCGGAGTCCGGCCGCATCCGCGGACGCCCGATCGCGACGATCGGCGCCTCGACGCCGAACATCGAGGGCTCGTTCTGGGTCATCAGCCTCGACACCCTCACGCACCTGCTGCTGCCGTCGATCGCGCTGCTGCTCATCTCGTTCGCCGGCTTCACGCGCTACACGCGCGCTTCGCTGCTCGAGGTGCTCAACCAGGACTACATCCGCACGGCGCGCGCCAAGGGCCTCACCGAGCGCACCGTCGTCGTGCGCCACGCCTTCCGCAACGCGCTCATCCCGATCGCGACGATCATCGCCTTCGACATCGCCGGCCTCATCGGCGGCGCGGTGATCACGGAGCGCGTGTTCGGGTGGAACGGCATGGGCACCCTCTTCCAGACGGGGTTGAACCAGACGGATCCGAATCCGGTGATGGCGTTCTTCATCGTCACCGGAGCGCTCGCGCTGCTGTTCAACCTCATCGCCGACCTGGCCTACGCGGCCCTCGACCCCCGGATCCGGGTGAGCTGACCCATGACCCTCCAGACCCAGCCCTCAGAGCCCCACGCCACCGACGCCGAGTCGAACCTCGAGCTGAAGGAGGTCGAGGGCCTCAGCCAGGGGCAGATCGTCCGCAAGCGGTTCTTCCGCCACATCGGCGCCGTGACGTCGATGATCGTCCTCGTCCTCGTCATCCTCCTGGCGTTCACGTCCGTCGGCATCTCGCTGTTCGGCCTGCGCATCCCCGGATGGTGGCAGTACAACTGGAACGAGATCCCGCCGGTCGTCGACGGCGGGCGGCCCTCGGCGCAGCACCCCTTCGGCCAGGACACCGTCGGGCACGACATCTTCGCCGTCGTGATGCGCGGCACGCAGCAGTCGCTCATGATCATGGTGATCGTCGGCATCATCGGCGCCGCGATCGGCATCGTGCTCGGCTCGCTGTCGGGCTTCTTCCGCGGATGGGTGGACTCGCTCATCATGCGGTTCACCGACGTGATCATCACGATCCCGTTCATCATCGCCGGCGCCGTCATCGGTGCCGCGTTCGGCAACCTCGGCGCCGCCGTGCTCGGCCTCGTGCTCGGGCTGTTCTCGTGGACGGGCCTCGCGAGGCTCGTGCGCGGCGAGTTCCTGTCGCTGCGCGAGCGGGAGTTCGTCGACGCCGCCCGCGTCGCGGGCGCCTCGAACGGCCGCATCATCTTCAAGCACATCCTGCCGAACGCCATCGGCGTCATCATCGTCAACACGACGCTGCTCATGGCCGGTGCGATCCTCGCCGAGACGGCGCTGTCGTACCTCGGCTACGGCGTGCGCGCGCCCGACACCTCGCTCGGCCTCGTGATCTCCGACAACCAGACCGCGTTCCAGACGCGGCCGTGGCTGTTCTGGTGGCCCGGCCTGTTCATCATCATCATCGCGCTCTGCATCAACTTCATCGGCGACGGCCTGCGCGACGCGTTCGACCCGCGCCAGAAGCGCATGCCGAGCGAGCGCGCCATGCGTCGCCGGGCGAAGGTCGCGGCCGACGCCGCGGTGCTGCGCGGTCACGAGTCGGACGATCCCGCGCATGCGGGAGCGCACGGCACCGTGGTCGACGAGACGCCCGCCGAGGCGGGCGGCCCCGACGGCGACGAGCCGCCCATCGTGCGCGGGGACGACCCCGCGACGGGTCGCTAGGAGCGCGTCAGTGGAGCAGCTGACCGACGAGCGCGAGCGCGCCGAGACCGGCGAGCGCGGCGATGACGCCTGGATGCCAGGTGCGCGTCGCCCGCTCGCCCTCGACGAGCTCGCCCGAGTCGCGCAGCTCCTCCCAGTGGGTGCGCGTCACGTGCGCGGCCGCGCCGGAGATCGACTCGACCGAGTCGCCGGGGCGGATGGCGTCGCCCACGAGCGAGGACTCGCGAGCGAGGCGGATGTCGTCGCGCGTGACGCGGGCGACGCCGTAGCGGCTGGGCGCGGGCGCGGCGAAGGCCGTGACGCGGCCCTCGGCCGTCGTGAGCTCGAGCGCCCACTTCGTGTCGATGCGCTGGATGGCGCCCCACGGCACCTGCCACGTCGACACGAGGTTCGCGACCTCGACGCCGCCGTGGTCGACCACGACGTGCGGGCGCCACATGATCGCCCACGTCAGGACGGCAGCGAGGATGGGCGTCCAGACGAGGCACGCCACGCCCCACAGGTCGTTCGTCGCGACGATCGCACCGATCGCCGCCGCCATGAGCACGGCCATGACGACCGTCATGACACGTCCGAACACCGAGCGGAACACCGCTCTCGAGTAGGCCATGCCGTCGAGTCTCCCAGAGGCGCGACCGCCCCATCGCCACGCATGGAAGGAGCACGGCTGTGACCCAGTCCGTCC
Organism: Agrococcus versicolor; assembly: GCF_039531815.1. Classification (NCBI taxonomy): domain Bacteria; kingdom Bacillati; phylum Actinomycetota; class Actinomycetes; order Micrococcales; family Microbacteriaceae; genus Agrococcus; species Agrococcus versicolor. The sequence continues at coordinate 389,926 of NZ_BAAAQT010000005.1, forward strand.
CCACCGCATCCCCCGCATCGACCTCCGAGGTCGTGCTCGAGGCCACGGGCCTCAACGTCGACTTCTGGGTCGACGGCACCTTCTACCCGGCCGTGAAGGACGTGTCCTTCGAGGTGCGCCGCGGCGAGGTGCTCGCGATCGTCGGCGAGTCCGGCTCCGGCAAGTCGACGACGGCGATGGCGCTGCTCGGCCTGCTGCCCTACAACGCTCGCGTCTCGGGCTCCGTCGAGCTGCTCGGCCGCGAGATCCAGGGCATCGACGTCAAGGAGCTCCGCAAGGTGCGCGGCAACGAGATCGCCGTCATCTTCCAGGAGCCCATGACGGCCCTCAACCCCGTCTACACGATCGGCTTCCAGATCGTCGAGGCGCTCCGCAGCCACTTCGAGCTCACGCAGGCGCAGGCCAAGGAGAAGGCGATCGAGCTCATCACGGCCGTCGAGATGCCCGATCCGCCGCTCGCCTTCAACAAGTACCCGCACCAGCTCTCGGGCGGCCAGCGGCAGCGCGCGATGATCGCGCAGTCGCTCGCGTGCGACCCCGTGCTCCTCATCGCCGACGAGCCGACGACGGCGCTCGACGTGACGGTGCAGGCCGAGATCCTCGAGCTCATGCGCAAGCTGAAGGACGACTTCGGCTCGGCCGTCATCCTCATCACGCACGACATGGGCGTCGTCGCCGACCTCTCCGACCACATGATCGTCATGCGCAACGGCGCCGTGGTCGACCGCGGCACGTCGCTCGACATCTTCCAGCGCCCGAACCACGAGTACACGAAGGAGCTGCTCGCCTCCGTGCCGTACCTCGGCATCAACGAGGACCGCACGGGTCGTGCGGTCGAGGCGTCGAAGGTCGTCGAGGGCGTCGCGCCCGTGCTCGAGTTCGACAAGGTGACGATCGAGTACCCCAAGCGCGGTCGCGTGCCGGCGTTCCGCGCCGCCGAGGACATCGACCTCAAGGTGTACCCCGGCGAGATCGTCGGCCTCGTCGGCGAGTCGGGCTCGGGCAAGACGACGCTCGGTCGCGCGGCGATCGGCCTCCTGCCGATCACGTCCGGCAGGCTCGTCGCGGCGGGCGTCGACATCTCGGCCGCCACGATGAAGGACCTCGGTCCGCTGCGCCGCCGCACGGGCATCGTCTTCCAGGACCCGTCGTCGTCGCTCAACCCCCGCATGCCCATCGGCGAGTCGATCGGCGAGCCGCTGCTGCTCGCGGGCGAGCTGAAGGGCAAGGCGCTCTCGACGCGCGTCGAGGAGCTGCTCGCGTCCGTCGAGCTGCCGCGCTCGTACCGCAACCGCTACCCGCACGAGCTCTCCGGCGGCCAGAAGCAGCGCGTCGGCATCGCCCGCGCGCTCGCGCTCGCGCCCGAGCTGCTCATCGCCGACGAGCCGACGAGCGCGCTCGACGTGTCGGTGCAGGCGCGCTTCCTCGAGCTGCTCACCGGCATCCAGCAGGAGCTGCAGTTCGCGTGCCTCTTCGTCACGCACGACCTCGCGGTCGTCGACTCGCTCGCCCACCGCATCGCCGTGATGCGCAAGGGGCGCATCGTCGAGGAGGGCCCGCGCGACGAGATCCTGCGCCGTCCGCAGGACCCGTACACGCAGCGCCTCATCTCGGCGGTGCCGCTGCCGGATCCCATCGCGCAGCGCGCGCGTCGCGAGGAGCGCATCCGCGCGAAGGGCTGATCGCGCCGGCCCGCGAGGGTCCATGTGGGGGCGGCGCCGTCCGACGCGGTAGGATCGAAGGCAGGGACGCTCATCGAGCGCTCCCGAGATCCGTACACGCAGCGGCTGAGCGCGGCGGTGCTGCCCCGCCGAACCGGTCGGGCGGCGCGCGCCTCGGCCCGCATCCGAGCCCGAGAGGCTAGAGCATGGCCACTGCCACGCGTCCTGACATCCGCAACGTGGCGATCGTCGCCCACGTCGACCACGGCAAGACGACCCTCGTCGACGCGATGCTGAGGCAGACGGACTCGTTCGCCTCCCACGGCACGGTCGACGACCGCGTCATGGACTCCAACGAGCTGGAGCGCGAGAAGGGGATCACGATCCTCGCCAAGAACACGGCCGTGCGCTACGCCGGTCCGTCGTCCGACGGCTCGCCCGTGACGATCAACGTCATCGACACCCCCGGCCACGCCGACTTCGGCGGCGAGGTCGAGCGCGGCCTGTCGATGGTCGACGGCGTCGTGCTGCTCGTCGACGCGTCCGAGGGGCCGCTGCCCCAGACGCGCTTCGTGCTGCGCAAGGCGCTCGAGGCGTCGCTGCCCGTCATCCTGCTCGTCAACAAGACCGACCGTCCCGACGCGCGCATCGACGAGGTCGTGAGCGACAGCCAGGACCTCCTCCTCGGCCTCGCCTCCGACCTCGCCGAGGAGCGCGCCGACCTCGACCTCGACGCCGTGCTCGACGTGCCCGTCGTCTACGCGTCCGGCAAGGCCGGCCGTGCGTCGATCGAGTCGCCCGGCGACGGCAACCTGCCCGCGAGCGAGGACCTCGAGCCGCTGTTCGCGTCGATCCTCGAGCACATCCCCGCGCCGACGTACGACGACGAGGCGCCGCTGCAGGCGCACGTCACGAACCTCGACGCGTCGCCGTTCCTCGGCCGCATCGCGCTGCTGCGCATCTTCAACGGCACGATGCGCAAGGGCCAGACGGTCGCGTGGGTGCGCCACGACGGCTCGGTGCAGTCGGCGCGCATCACCGAGCTGCTCGTGACGAAGGCCCTCACGCGCGTGCCGGCCGAGAGCGCATCCGCCGGTGAGATCGTGGCGGTCGCGGGCTTCTCCGACATCACGATCGGCGAGACGCTCGCCGACCCCGACGACGTCCGTCCGCTGCCGCCCATCACGGTCGACGAGCCGGCCATCTCGATGACGATCGGCACGAACACCTCGCCGCTCGTCGGCAAGGTCAAGGGCTCGAAGCTCACGTCGCGCATGGTCAAGGACCGCCTCGACCGCGAGCTCATCGGCAACGTGTCGCTGCGCGTGCTCGACATCGGCCAGCCCGACGCGTGGGAGGTGCAGGGCCGCGGCGAGCTCGCGCTCGCCATCCTCGTCGAGCAGATGCGCCGCGAGGGCTACGAGCTCACGGTCGGCAAGCCGCAGGTCGTCACGCGCCGCGTCGACGGCGTCGTGCACGAGCCCTTCGAGGACCTCACGATCGACGTCCCCGAGGAGTACCTCGGCGCCGTGACGCAGCTGCTCGCAGGCCGCAAGGGCCGCATGATCACGATGTCGAACCACGGCACGGGCTGGGTGCGCCTCGAGTTCCTCGTGCCGAGCCGCGGCCTCATCGGCTTCCGCACCGAGTTCCTCACCATCACGCGCGGCACGGGCATCGCGAATGCGATCTCGGCCGGCTACGAGCGGTGGTCGGGCCCCATCGTCACGCGCAACTCGGGCTCGCTCGTCTCCGACCGCATGGGCGTCTCGACGCCCTTCGCGATCATGGCGCTGCAGGACCGCGGCGAGTTCTTCATCCAGCCCGGCGACGAGGTCTACGAGGGCATGGTCGTCGGCGAGAGCTCGCGCAGCGACGACATGGACGTGAACATCACCAAGGAGAAGAAGCTCAACAACATCCGCTCCTCCACGGGCGAGGAGCTCGAGCGTCTCACGCCGCCGCGCCAGCTCTCCCTCGAGGAGTCGCTGGAGTTCGCGGGCGACGACGAGTGCGTCGAGGTCACGCCGACCGCCGTGCGCATCCGCAAGGTCGAGCTCGACCACACGCTGCGCGCCCGCGCGGCGTCGAGGCTCAAGAAGCAGTCGCAGTCCTGACCTGCACCACCGACGCTCGACGGGCAGCGGTGCCTCGTGACGCGACAGCGGACCGGGGCGCGGCTGCCCGTCGTGCGTCGTGGCCGGGCGCATGCGCCCGGCAGGGCGCGTCGGGGGCCATGATCGAGGCATGAGCGCCTTCGCAGACCGCCCCTGGCTGTCCTCCTACGCACCCGGCGTGCCCGCCGACATCCCCGAGGTCGACGAGACGCTCGTCGAGATGCTCGACGGCGCCGTGCGCCGCCACCGGAAGGCCGTCGCGCTCGAGTTCTTCGGCGAGACGACGACCTACGCCGAGCTCGGCGAGGCGATCGAGCGGGTGGCGGGCGGCCTGCGGAGGCTCGGGGTCGATCGGGGCGACCGGGTGGCCATCGTGCTGCCGAACTGCCCGCAGCACGTCATCGCCTTCTACGCCGTGCTGCGCCTGGGCGCGATCGTCGTCGAGCACAACCCGCTCTACACCGAGCGCGAGCTGCGCCACCAGTTCGAGGACCACGGCGCCGCCGTCGCCATCGTGTGGGACAAGGTCGTGCCGACCGTGCTCGACCTGCCGAGCGACCTCGGCGTCGCGCGCGTCGTGTCGGTCGACCTCACGCGGGCGATGCCGCTGCGCACGCGCATCGCGCTGCGCCTGCCCATCGCGAAGGCGCGCTCGTCGCGCGCCGCCCTGACGACGGGCGTCCTCGCCTCCGGCGCCGTCGACTGGTCGGACGTCGCCGACGCGCGGCCCATCCGGCGCTCGCACGCCGGCCCCGAGGTCGACGACGTCGCCGTGCTGCAGTACACGAGCGGCACGACCGGCAGGCCGAAGGGGGCGATCCTCACGCATCGCAACCTGCGCGCGAACGCCGCGCAGGGCGAGGCGTGGGTGCCCGGGCTCGAGCGCGGGCGCGAGGTCGTCTACGCCGTGCTCCCGATGTTCCACGCCTACGGGCTGACGCTGTGCGCGACGTTCGCGATGAGCATGGGCGCGCGGCTCGTCCTCTTCCCGCGCTTCGACCCGGCGCTCGTCCTCCAGGCGATGCGGTCCGCGCCCGCGACGTTCTTGCCGGCGGTGCCGCCGATCTACGAGCGGCTCGCCGCGGCCGCCGCCGAGCGGCGCGTGAGCCTCGGCAGCATCCGCTTCGCGATCTCCGGCGCCATGAGCCTGCCCGTCGCGACGGTCGAGACGTGGGAGCGCGCGACGGGCGGCCTCCTCATCGAGGGCTACGGCATGACCGAGACCTCGCCGGTCGCGATCGGCAACCCGCTCGGCCCGTCGCGGCGACCGGGCGCCGTCGGCGTGCCCTTCCCGAGCACCGAGCTGCGCGTCGTCGATCCCGACGAGCCCACCGTCGACCGCGGCCCGGGCGAGGAGGGCGAGCTGCTGCTGCGCGGCCCGCAGGTGTTCCAGGGCTACTGGAACCGCCCGGAGGAGACGCGCGAGACCCTGCTCGACGACGGCTGGCTGCGCACGGGCGACCTCGTGCGCGTCGACGCCGACGGCTTCGTCACGATCGTCGATCGCCGCAAGGAGCTCATCATCACCGGTGGCTTCAACGTCGCGCCCTCCGAGGTCGAGGAGGCGCTCGTGGCGCATCCCGACGTCGCCGAGGCCGCGGTCGTGGGGCTGCCGAGCCGGAGCGGCGGCGAGACGGTCGCGGCCGCCGTCGTGCTCGCGCCGGGCGCCGAGCTCGACGTCGAGGCGATCCGCGAGCACGGCCGGTCGCGGCTCGCGGCGTACAAGGTGCCGCGCCGCATCGTCGCCGTCGACGACCTGCCCCGCTCGCTGATCGGCAAGGTGCTGCGCCGCGAGGTGCGCGAGGCGCTGCTCGCGAGCGACGGGGAGTCGCAGGGGGCCTGACCCCGCCGTCGCGGACCCTCCGTCCTCTGGGGCACCGCGTCACATGGCGCAACGGGCCAGCGGGGGAGGGCGTCGGCGACCTAGCCTGCCTGCATGAGCGAGATCCTCCATGCACCGCTGCGCGTCGTGGGCGTCAACGGCAGCCTGCAGACTCCGTCGAAGACCGGGGCGCTGCTCGACGCCGTGCTCGCGGCCATCGGCGACCGCGTCGACGCCGACGTGCGCCGCATCGACCTCGCGCCCATCGCGCCGGGGTTCGCCGGTGCCGTGGCACGCGACGAGCTGTCGTACGAGGTGGCCGAGGCGCTGTCGGCGGTCGAGGAGGCCGACGTGCTCGTCGTCGGCACGCCCGTCTACCGGGCGTCGTTCACGGGGCTCTTCAAGCACTTCTTCGACTTCGTCGAGCAGCGCGCGCTCGTCGACACGCCCGTGCTCCTCACCGCCACGGGCGGCAGCGAGCGCCACACCCTCGCGATCGAGCATCAGCTGCGGCCGCTGTTCGGCTTCTTCCAGGCGCTGACCCTGCCGACGGGGGTGTACGGCTCGTCGGGCGACTTCGCGGAGGGCAGGGTCGCGTCGCCGCGGCTGCTCGAGCGGATCGAGGCCGCCGTCGAGCGATCGCTGCCGTTCGTCGCGCACCGCTCGCGGGCGGCGGTGCCCGCCCGCTGGTAGTCGCGCCCGCGCCGGAGGCGGCGCACGTCGTGGGCGCTCGCGGATGCGAGGATGGTGCGATGGACCTCGGCGAGCACGTGCTCTTCGTGCACGCGCACCCCGACGACGAGACGCTCTCGACGGGCGCGGCGATCGCGACCGTCGCGCAGACGGGTGCCGCGGCGGTGCTCACGGTGACGCTGGGGGAGCGCGGCGAGGTCCGGCCGGAGCGCCGTGCGGCGCTCGAGGCGGCCGGCGGGGTCGCGGCGCTGCGCAGCGCCGAGCTCGACGGGGCCGTCGCCGCCCTCGGGGCGACGCGCGTCGAGCCCGCCGCGCGCTTCGAGGACTCGGGGATGGCGTGGGTCGACGGCGCCGCCGGCCCCGCCGCCGACGTCACGACGGCGGCGCTGACGTCGCAGTCGACGACCGACGTCGAGCTGCTCGTGCTCGACGTCGTGCAGCGGCTGCGCCCGAACGCGCTCGTCACGTACGACGAGGACGGCGGCTACGGGCATCCCGACCATCGCGTCGTGCACCGCGCGGTCGTCGCGATCGGGCGCGACCTCGGCATCCCCGTCTACGAGCGCGTCTCGGCCCCCGCCGACGTCGCGGTGCCGCTCGCGCCCGTCGCCGACCGCGTGCGCGCCGCGCTCGCGGCGCATGCGAGCCAGCTCGTCGTCGACGGCGACGACGTCGTGCACGTCGGCGGGCAGCGCGAGCCGATCGCGCAGGTCGAGCACTACCGCGCCGTACGCGCGTCGACGCCGATCGGCTGGGGCACGACGATCGTCGTCGGGCTCGTCGCCGTCGTCGTCGGGGTCGTCGGCACCTTCGCCTACCGCTCGGTCGAGCCGTGGGGCCTCGTGCTCGCCCTCGCCGCCGCCGTGGGCATCGTCGTCAGCCCGCGCCTGCTGGGGTCGCGCGCCGCGTCGATCGCGGCGGCCGTGGGCGTGCTGCTGCCCATCGGCCTCGTCGCGCTCGACCCGTTCCGCACGGCGGCGTCGGCCTCGCTGCTCGCCGCCGACCTCCCGGGCTGGCTGTGGGTGCTCGTGCCCGCCGCGGCCGCGCTCGTCGCCGTCGGCTGGCCGACGCGCGAGGGCGTCGCGCGCATCCGCGACGCCGCACGCGGCTGAGCCCGTCCACGTTCGCACCCGTCGGGCGCGGATGGTCCTCGGCGCGCATGCGTCGCAGGTAGGCTTGGAGCGATCGGAAGGACCCCCTCGTGACCTACGTGATCGCGCTCCCATGCGTCGACGTGAAGGACCGCGCCTGCGTCGACGAATGCCCCGTCGACTGCATCTACGAGGGCGAGCGGATGCTCTACATCCACCCCGACGAATGCGTCGACTGCGGGGCGTGCGAGCCCGTCTGCCCCGTCGAGGCCATCTACTACGAGGACGACGTCCCCGAGGAGTGGGCCGAGTACTACGACGTGAACGTGCAGTTCTTCCAGACGCACGGATCGCCCGGCGGCGCGGCGAAGGTCGGCGTCATCGCCGACGACCACGCGATCGTCCGCGCACTGCCGCCGCAGGCCTGACCCGCCTGTCGGCCATCGACGCGAGGAGCGCCGTGGACCAGCTGCCCGCCTTCCCCTGGGACTCCCTCGCCGACGCGAAGGCCACGGCCGCCGCGCATGCGGGTGGCATCGTCGACCTGTCGGTCGGCTCGCCCATCGACCCGACGCCGCGCATCCTGCAGGATGCGCTGGCTGCCGCGAGCGACGCGCCCACCTATCCGACGTGCTGGGGCACGCCCGCGCTGCGCGACGCGATCGTCGACTGGTTCGCGCGCGTGCGCGGCGTGCCCGGCCTCGGGCATGCGAACGTCATGCCGACCGTGGGGTCGAAGGAGACCGTCGCCGGCCTGCCGCTGTGGCTCGGCCTCGGCGCGGGCGACGTCGTCGTGCATCCGTCCGTCGCCTATCCCACGTACGACATCGGCGCGCGCGTCGCCGGCGCGACCCCCGTGCCCGCGGACGATCCCGACGACTGGCCGGAGGGCACGCGCCTCGTGTGGGTGAACTCCCCGTCGAACCCGACGGGTGACGTCGCCTCCGTCGAGACGCTGCGCCGCATCGTCGAGCGGGCGCGCGCGATCGGCGCGGTCGTCGCGAGCGACGAGTGCTACGCGCTGCTGCCGTGGGACGCCGACGAGGTGCCCTCGATCCTCGACCCGCGCGTCGCGGGCGGCAGCCGCGAGGGGCTGCTCGTCGTGCACTCGATGTCGAAGCAGTCGTCGATCGCGGGCTACCGCGCCGCGTTCCTCGCCGGCTGCGCGACGCTCGTCGGACGCGTCCTCGAGGTGCGCAAGCACATCGGTCTCATCCCGCCCGCGCCCGTGCAGCACGCGATGGCCGTCGGCCTGCCCGACGACGCCCACGTCGCCGAGCAGCGCGAGCGCTACCGCGCCCGGCGCGCCGTGCTGCGCCGCGCGCTCGAGGCCGCGGGCTTCGACGTGCGCGGCGCCGCGGGCCTCTACCTGTGGGCGACGGACGGCCGCGGCGCGCGCGAGCAGGTCGCCGACCTCGCCGCGCACGGCATCCTCGTGGCCCCCGGGGACTTCTACGGCGACGACCGTCGCGTGCGCGTCGCGCTCACCGCATCCGACGAGCGCATCGCCGAGGCGGCGACGAGGCTCGCCGGTTACCGACCGCTCCGGCGCACGACATAGGGTGGTCTGGTGACCCACGCTGACGAGACGCCCAGGACGGCGACCCTGACGGTCGATGGTCGCACGATCGAGCTGCCGATCCTCGCCTCCACGGATGGCCGGTCCAGCATCGACGTGTCGAAGCTGATGCGCGAGACCGACCACACCACCCTCGACTACGGATTCGTGAACACCGCCGCCACGCGCAGCGCCATCACGTACATCGACGGCGACGCGGGCATCCTGCGCTACCGCGGCTATCCGATCGAGGAGCTCGCGGAGCAGAAGTCGTTCCTCGACGTCGCCTACCTCCTCATCTACGGCGAGCTGCCGACCGCCGACCAGCTCGGCGAGTTCGACACCCGCATCCGCAGGCACACGCTGCTGCACGAGGACCTGCGCCGCTTCTTCGACTCGCTGCCCCGCAACGCGCACCCGATGAGCGCCCTGTCGAGCGCCGTCTCCGCCCTCTCCACGTACTACGCGGACGACCACGACCCGCACGACCCGGCGCGCGTCGAGCTCCAGACCATCCGCCTGCTCGCGAAGCTGCCCGTCATCGCGGCGTACGCGCACAAGAAGTCCATCGGCCAGGCGTTCCTCTACCCCGACAACAAGCTGTCGTTCACCGAGAACTACCTGCAGCTGAACTTCGGCCTCATGGCGGAGCAGTACGAGCTGAACCCCGTCATGGTGAAGGCGCTCGAGCGCCTCCTCATCCTGCACGCCGACCACGAGCAGAACGCCTCGACGTCGACCGTGCGCCTCGTCGGCTCGACCGAGGCGAACCTGTTCGCGTCGGTCTCCGCGGGCATCCACGCGCTCTCCGGTCCGCTGCACGGCGGCGCGAACGAGGCCGTGCTGTCGATGCTCCGCGGCATCCAGGAGTCGGGCGAGGGCGTGCAGCGCTTCGTCGAGCGCGTGAAGCGCAAGGAGCAGGGCGTGCGCCTCATGGGCTTCGGCCACCGGGTGTACAAGAACTACGACCCGCGCGCGAAGCTCGTGAAGTCGTCGGCCGACGAGGTCCTCGAGGCGCTCGGCGTCTCCGACCCGCTGCTCGACATCGCGAAGGAGCTCGAGCAGGTCGCGCTCGAGGACGAGTACTTCATCGAGCGCAAGCTGTACCCGAACGTCGACTTCTACACGGGCGTCATCTACAAGGCGATGGGCTTCCCGGAGCGCATGTTCACCGTGCTCTTCGCCATCGGTCGCCTGCCCGGCTGGATCGCGCACTGGCGCGAGATGGTCGACGACCCGCAGACGAAGATCGGTCGCCCGCAGCAGCTGTACGTCGGACCCTCCGAGCGCCACATCCAGTAGCCGCGATCGCGGCAGCCCCAGGGAGCGAGAGACCATGGCACGCACCGCGATCGCATCGAGGCTCGACGGCTGGTTCCACATCCGCGAGCGCGGGTCGACGATCCCGCAGGAGGTCCGCGGCGGCCTCGTGACGTTCTTCGCGATGGCGTACATCATCGTGCTGAACCCGCTCATCATCGGCGGCTTCTCGCCGGATCAGGCGGCGACGGACGTCGAGGGCGGCTGGCTCCAGAACGGTCAGGTCGCGGCCGTCACGGCCCTCGTCGGCGGGCTCATGACCATCGCGATGGGCGTCGTCGCGAACGTGCCGTTCGGCCTCGCCGCCGGCCTCGGCATCAACTCGTTCCTCGCGTTCTCGCTCGTGGGCGAGCTCACGTGGCCGGAGGCGATGGGTCTCGTCGTCGTGAACGGCGTGCTCATCGTGCTGCTGAGCGTCACGGGGCTGCGGCGACGCATCTTCGAGGCCATCCCGGGCGAGCTGAAGAGCGCGATCGCCGTCGGCGTCGGCCTCTTCATCGCCTTCATCGGCTTCGTCGACTCGGGGTTCGTGCGCGCGACGGGCAGCGCGTCGCCGCCGCTGCAGCTCGGCGAGGGCGGCTCGATCGTGTCGCTGCCGACGGGCGTGTTCCTGCTGGGGGTCGTGCTCATGGGCATCCTCGTCGCCCGCAGGGTGCGCGGCGCGCTGCTCATCGGCATCGTCGCGACGACGGTCGTCGCGATCGTGCTCGAGTCGATCCTCCAGGTCGGTCCGTCGCTCGGCCAGGACCCGAACGCGTGGAACCTCAACGCGCCCGCGCTGCCCGGCTCGCTCGTCGCGCTGCCGGACCTGTCGCTCGTGGGTCGGGTCGACCCGTTCGGCGCCTTCGCGCGCATCGGACCGGTCGCGGCGTCGATGCTCGTCTTCACCCTCTTCTTCCTGAACTTCTTCGACGCCATGGGATCGATGACGGGACTGGCGAAGCAGGCCGGCCTCGCCGCGAAGGACGGGACGTTCCCCGGCCTCAAGCGCGCGCTCATCGTCGAGGGCGTCGGCGCCGTCGCGGGCGGTGGCGCGAGCGCATCGTCGAACACGGTGTTCATCGACTCGGCGGCCGGCATCGGCGAGGGCGCCCGCACGGGCCTCGCGTCCGTCGTCACGGGCGTGCTGTTCCTCGCGGCGATGTTCCTGACGCCGCTGACGCAGGTCGTGCCGCTCGAGGTGGCCGCGGCGACCCTCGTGATCGTCGGGGCGCTCATGATGAGCCAGATCCGCGAGATCGACTTCACGGAGTTCCGCGTCGCGCTGCCGGCGTTCCTCACGATCGTCGTCATGCCGCTCACCTACAACATCGCGAACGGCATCGGCATCGGCTTCATCGCCTGGGTGCTCGTGCACGCCGTCTCGGGGCGCGCGCGCACGATCAGCCCGCTGCTGTGGATCGTCGCGGGGCTCTTCGTCGTGTTCTTCGTCCGCGGGCCCATCGAGGCGCTGCTCGGCCTCTGACGCGCGCCGGGCGGTCGCCGACGGCGACCGCCCGGGCTGCGAGGCTCAGTCGTCGCTCGAGACCGCGGCGAGCACCTCGGGCCAGGCGCGATCGAGGCGGTCGCCGCCGATGCGGATGCCGAGCCACACGGCGAGCGCGCCGATGCCGAGGCCGACGGGCAGGGCGAGCCAGCCGAGCCACGGCATCCACACGACGCCGAGGATCGCGAGCGCGACGGCGGGCGCGGAGGCGACGATGGCGACGGGCGCCATGATGGCGAGCGCGACGAGCGACTGCGCACCGCCCGACGAGCCACGCCCGAACGGGCCGTCCTCGGGTGCGGGCGCACGACCGGGCAGGAACGCGCCGACCGCGGATCCGGTGCCCGCGGCGACGAGCGCGGCGCCGAGCGCTGCGCCGAGCCCGGCGGGCAGCAGCGCCCAGCCGCCCGTGAACGCGGCCACGAGCACGCTCGCGAGCACGATCATCGGGAGGATGACGATGCCGGCGCCGAGCAGCCGACCGGCGCGATCGGCCCTGCCGGAGACGCCGGAGAGCACGTGGAGGGCCAGCGCGTCCTTGTCGTAGGCGAGCGAGAGCTGGGCGATCTGCAGCACCATGAGCGCCATCACGAGCGGCAGGAAGGTCGCGAAGCGCGCATCGAGGCCGCCGGAGACGAGCTGCGTGCCGACGAGGATGAGCGGCAGCACGAGCGTCGCGATGGCGTTGAGCAGGTGGCGGGGGTCGCGGCGCTGGAACCGCACGCCGCGGGCGGCGATCGCGCCGACGGGCGTCGCGGGCAGCAGCCGGTCGACGATGCCGCCGGAGTGCACGCTGCCGCCGCCGGACGCCTGCACGGGGGAGACGAGCCGCGCGGCGAGCTGCGCGCCCCACGCCCACCACAGCATCGCGACGGTGCCGAGCGCGACGACGAGGCGGATGCCCGCCGCGAGCCAGTCGCCCGTCGCGACCGCCGCCGGCACGCCCGCCGTGGCGCCGAGCGGCGTCCAGGCGAGCACGGCCGAGACGGTCTCGAGCACGGCCTGCACCGAGGAGGAGGTCGCGACCGCCTGCACGCCGAGGTTGAGGACGAGCCCGGACGAGATGAGCAGCAGCATGAGCACGACGGCCGTGAGGTCGCGCGAGCGGCGGGACGCGAGCGTGCGGGCGAGCGCGCCGGAGACGACGCGGGCGCCGAGCACGCACGTGAGCAGCGTCACGGGCAGCATGACGACGGCGGCGACGAGCGCGGGGATCGATGCGCTCCAGGCGATGAGCAGGAGGGCGAGGGAGAGGGCGGTGGAGATGCCGCCGACGCCCAGGAGCTGCGCGAGCGCGAGGCCGGGCAGCAGGCGCCCGGCGCGCACGGGCAGCAGCGCGAACCGCTCGGGGGCGAGCGACTCGTCGGCGCTCGTGAGGATGGCGCCGACCGCCCAGCCGAGCACCGCGACGCTCGTGACGAGCACGAGGACGAGCGGCACGAGCTGCGGCGCGCCCACGCGGAGCCCGACGGCGCCCACGCCGACGAGCCCGAGCACCCAGAACGCGCCGAGCACGCCGAAGATCAGGCCGACGACGTGCCAGCGGCTGCGCGTGAGCGAGCGACCGAGCTGCCGCAGCCGGAGCCCTACGAGGAGCGCAGCCATGCGAGCGTCCCCTCTCCGAGCTCGTGGACGCCGACGAGCTGCAGGAAGCGCTGCTGCAGCGACGAGCCCGCGCGCACCTCGTCGAGCGTGCCGTCGGCGAGGATCCGCCCCTCGGCGACGATCGCGACGCGGTCGCACAGCGACTCGACGAGCTCCATGACGTGGCTCGAGAGCACGACGGTGCCGCCGGAGGCGACGAAGCCGCGCAGGATCGAGCGGATCGCCTCGCCCGAGACGGGGTCGACGGCCTCGAAGGGCTCGTCGAGCACGAGCAGGCGCGGGGCGTGGATGAGCGCGCACGCGAGGCCGATCTTCTTGCGCATGCCCGCGGAGTAGTCGACGACGAGCGTCGTGGACGCCTCGGCGAGGCCGAGGGCCGCGAGCAGCTCGCCGGCGCGGGAGGTGACGTCGGCCTCCGCCATGCCGCGCAGCAGCCCCGTGTAGCGCAGCAGCTCGGCGCCGGTGAGGCGATCGAACATGCGCACGCCGTCGGGCAGCACGCCCATGCGCGCCTTGGCGGCGGCGGGGTCGGCCCACACGTCGACGCCGAGCACCGTCGTGGTGCCGGCGTCGGGCCGCAGGAGGCCCGTGGCCATCGAGAGCGTCGTCGTCTTGCCTGCGCCGTTCGGGCCGAGGAGGCCGAGCATCGATCCGGCGGGCACGTCGAGCGACAGGTCGCCGACGGCCACCTTCTGGCCGAAGCGCTTGTGCAGCGATCGGAGGGAGAGCACGGGAGCGGTCATGCCTCCATCCCACCAGGGCGGCCTGGATGCGGCATCCGTCCGGCGGGGGAGACCGCGCGGAGGACCCGCTAGTGCAGCGCGGCGTTGAGGGCGACGCCCGCCCCGGCGCGCGGCAGCACCTCGACGGCGCCCGTGACGGAGTTGCGGCGGAACAGCAGCCCCGCGACGCCCGAGAGCCGGGATGCCTTGACCTGCTCGCCCGGCGCCGACGACCCCTGCGCGAGCACCGTGACCTTCGTGCCGGCGGTGACGTAGAGGCCGGCCTCGACGATGCAGTCGTCGCCGATCGAGATGCCGACGCCCGCGTTGGCGCCCAGCAGCACGCGCTCGCCGATCGTGATGCGCTCGGTGCCTCCGCCCGAGAGCGTGCCCATGATGGAGGCGCCCCCGCCGACGTCGGACCCGTCGCCGACGACGACGCCCTGCGAGATGCGGCCCTCGACCATGGACGCGCCGAGGGTGCCGGCGTTGTAGTTGACGAAGCCCTCGTGCATGACGACCGTGCCGGCCGCGAGGTGCGCGCCGAGCCGGACGCGGGACGCGTCGCCGATGCGCACGCCCTCGGGCAGCACGTAGTCGGTCATGCGCGGGAAGCGGTCGACGAGCTGCACCTGCACGCCCGCGGCGCGCAGCGCCGGCATCGCCGCGCGCGCGTGCTCGGGGGTCGTCGGCCCGTGCGTCGTCCAGGCGACGACCGGCAGGAGGCCGAAGACGCCGTCGAGCACGATGGCGTTGGGCTGCACGAGCCGATGGCTCAGCAGGTGCAGGCGCAGGTGCACGTCGAGGGCGTCGACGGGGGTGGCGTCGAGGTCGATCTCGGCGTGCACGACGCGGCGCTCGATGCCGAGCGCCGGCACGGCGTGCGCGTGCTCGTCGAGCGCCCGCGCGGCGAGCCAGCGCGCGTCGCCCTCGGGTGCGGCCCCGAGCCGCGGCTCCGGGAACCACGCGTCGAGGAGCTGGTCGTCGGCGAACGACGCGAGGGCATGACCGTGGGCGAGGCGAACCATGCGTCCCAGCCTAGGCTGGGAGCCATGGCTGTCCCCCCGCTCGACCTCTCCGCATCCGCCGTGGACCTCACCCGGCAGCTGCTCGACATCCCCTCCGTCTCCGACGACGAGGGGCCGCTCGCCGACGCGATCGAGGCCGCGATGCGCGACGTGCCCCATCTGCACGTCACGCGCGTCGGCGACACGGTCGTCGCCCGCACCGAGCTCGGCCGCGATCGCCGCGTCGTCATCGCCGGGCACATCGACACCGTGCCCATCAACGGCAACGTGCCCTCGCGGCTCGAGACCGTCGGCGCCGTCGAGCACCTGTGGGGCCGCGGCGCCGTCGACATGAAGGCGGGCGTCGCCGTCCAGCTGCTGCTCGCGACGCAGCTCGCCGAGCCCATCGTCGACGTGACGTGGATCTGGTACGACCACGAGGAGGTGGGTGAGGACCAGAACGGCCTGCGCCGCCTCGCCGACGAGCGTGGCGACCTCATGCAGGGCGACTTCGCGATCCTCGGCGAGCCGTCGAACGGGCACATCGAGGGCGGCTGCAACGGCACGCTCCGCGCCGAGGTGCGCACGCGCGGCGTCCGCGCCCACTCCGCGCGCTCCTGGGTGGGCCACAACGCCATCCACGACGCCGCGCAGGTGCTGCAGACGCTGCAGGAGTACCGCGCACGCGACGTGGAGGTGGAGGGTCTCGTCTACCGCGAGGGCCTCAACGCCGTCGGCATCGCCGGCGGCGTCGCCGGCAACGTCATCCCCGACGAGTGCCGCGTGCAGGTCAACTACCGCTTCGCCCCCTCGCGCACGGTCGCCGAGGCCATCGACCACGTCACCGAGCTGTTCGACGGCTTCGACGTCGAGGTGCTCGACGCGGCCGAGGGTGCGCGCCCGGGCCTCGACGCCGCGCTCGCCCGCGAGTTCGTGGAGGCCGTCGGCGTCGAGCCGCGCCCGAAGTACGGCTGGACCGACGTCGCGCGCTTCTGGAGCCTCGGCATCCCCGCCGTCAACTACGGCCCCGGCGACCCGCTCAAGGCGCACGCCGACGACGAGCGCGTCGCGCTGCACCAGATCGTCGACGTCGAGCGGGGCCTGCGGGCCTGGCTCACCGGCGCCTCCGCCTGACGCGCGCGTCGCGAGGCGCAGCCGTGCAGCGGACGTGGGGGCGCCTGCCGTGGTGGGCGCACGCCCTCGCGATCTGGGCGGCGAGCCGCGTCGTGTCGACGGCGCTGCTCGCGGCGTTCGCGGCCGCCCAGCCCGCGAGCCCGTACACGGGGGCGTCGCCGTCGCTCGTCGACTTCTCGACGATGTGGGACGCGCGCTGGTACGAGCACGTCGCCACGCACGGCTACCCCGACGAGCTGCCGAGGGACGCGACGGGCGCGGTCGACGACAACGCCTGGGCGTTCATGCCCGTCTTCCCGATGCTCGTGCGCGCCCTCGTGCGCCTCGGCCTCGACGGGGAGGTCGCGGCGCTCGCGATCGCATGGGTCGCGTCGGGGGCGCTCGCGGTGCTCGCGATGCGGCTGCTGCGCGAGACGATCCCGCGGCACGCGGCGTTCGCCCTCGCGCTCGCGCTGCTCGGACCGCTCTCGCCGCTGCTGCAGGTCGGCTACGCCGAGTCGCTGCATCTCGCGCTCCTCGTGGGCGCGCTCCTCGCGCTGCGGCACGGCCGGTGGGCGATGCTCGCCGCGCTCGTGCCGCTCGTCGCGTTCTCCCGGCCCTCCGGGCTCGCCCTCGCCCTCGCGCTCGGCATCGTCTGGGCGGCCCGATGGTGGCAGCGTGCGCGGACGCCGTGGGCGCGGCGCGACCGCATCGCGCTCGCGGCGCTCGCGGCATGGGCGCTCGCGTGCGGCCTCGCCTGGCCCGCGTACGCCGCGTGGCGCACGGGCGAGCCGGGCGCGTACGTCGCGACCGAGCTCCGCTGGCGCGCGCCGTACGTGGGGGAGTCGGGCCTCGTGCCGGGGATGGGCTGGGTCGCAGGCGCGCAGTGGTGGCTCGGCGGCGCGGGGCTGACGCTGCTCGTGCTCGTCGTCGGCGGGCTCGCATGGCTGCTCGCGCAGCGGGCGACGCGCGTGGCGATGGGCCTCGAGTCCTGGGCGTGGACGATCGCGTACCTGCTCTACCTGCTCGCGGTCTGGTTCCCGCAGTCCTCCACCGCGCGCATCCTCATGCCGGCCGCGGGCCTCGTCGCGGTCGTCGCCGTGCTGCCCGGGCGCTGGTGGCGTCCCCTCGCGCTCGTCATGGGGGCGTGCGGGCAGGTCGCGTGGCTGTGGGCGTGCTGGCGGGTCGAGGGCGTCGATTGGACGATTCCCTGAGGATCGCGTCGCGAACCCAGGGTTCGCTGCCTGGGACATGGGATACTGGGGGTCTGGGAACGAGAGGGGAACCCCTGATGGCTGCGATGAAGCCTCGCACTGGTGACGGTCCGCTGGAGGCAGTGAGGGAAGGACGGCTCATCGTCGTGCGCGTCCCCCTCGAGGGCGGCGGCCGACTGGTCGTGTCCGTGAACGACGCAGAGGCAGCCGAGCTGCACGCCGCGCTGAGCGGCGTCGTCGTCTCGGCCTGACGCGTCCGACACGACGAAGGGCGGGCCCGCGGGCCCGCCCTTCGTCATGTCGCGAGGTCGCTCACGGCTCCGGCAGGCGCGTCACGTGCAGCAGGCCGTCGCCCGCGGGGCTCAGCGCCATCGCGACGGCGTCGCTCGTGCTGAGCTCCGACAGCAGCGCACGGGCGTCGGCGACGGCATCGCCGCGCTGCGCGGGGTCGGCGACGCGGCCGCCGAGGAGCGCGTGCGTCACGAGCACCGTGCCGCCGACGCGCACGAGGCGCAGGGCGTGCTCGACGTGCTCGATGCGGTCTGCCGGGTCGGCGTCGACGAGCACGACGTCGTAGCTCGCCTCGTTCATGCGGGGGAGGACCTCGCCGGCCGAGCCGGTGATGAGGCGCACCTTGGCCGGACCGAAGCCCGCGCGCGTGAACGCGCCGCGGGCGTGGCTGTGGTGGTCGAGCTCGGTGTCGATCGAGGTGAGCGTCGCCCCGGGCGCGCCGCGCAGGAGCCAGAGGCCGCTGACGCCCGTCCCCGTGCCGATCTCGAGGATCGACGTCGCGTGGAGCGTCGCGGTCGTGAGCGCGAGCAGCGCCCCGACCGATGGCTCGATCGTCGTCACGCCGAGCTCGTCGGCGGCATCGCGCGCTCCAGCGACGATGTCGTCCTCGATCGCGAGCCCGTCGATGTACTTCGACGTCAATGCAGTCTCCACGGCGCCTCCCTCGGCAGAGGCTAGCCGCGTGGTGCACGCTGGGAGTCGCGCCGCGCCGCACGCGCCGCGCGCACGCCGTAGGCTGATGCATGTCGAGAGGAGGCGCCGGGTGACGATCCTCGGGTTGACCCTCGACAAGCTCATCGTGATCGGCGTCATCGCCGCGATCATCCTCGGGCCCGAGCGGCTGCCGGCGGCCGCCGAGCGTCTCGCGGGCCTCGTGCGCAGCCTCCGCGACCTCGCGAACGGCGCGAAGGACCGCATGCGCGAGGAGATGGGCCCCGAGTTCGACGACGTCGACTGGCGCAAGCTCGACCCGCGCCAGTACGACCCGCGACGCATCGTGCGCGAGGCGCTGCAGGACGACGCGTCCGCGGCGCCCGCGCCCGGATCCGCGGCGGCTGCAGCCGCGACGGTGGCCGCGACGGCGGCGGCCGGGCGGTCGGCGAGCCGCCCGCGTCGGCGCGTCGAGCCGCGCGATCCGCTCGTCGACGGCGCGCCGTTCGACGCAGAGGCCACCTGATCGCGACAGCCGCTCGACGCGTGATCGTCGGACGAGACGGATGTCTCGTGACGATGTCTCAGTTCTTGCCGTAGGCTCGGTCGCATGTCCGCTGCCCGCATCCCTCGCGCCACGGTCTGGCGGTATGCGATCGGCTCGCTGGGCACCGGCGGCTTCAGCACGCTGCCGGGGCTCGTGCTCCTGTACTTCATGACCGACACGCTCGGCATCGCCGCGCTGTGGGCCGGCCTCGTCATCGGCGCCGTCAAGGTGTGGGACATCCTCGCCGACCCGGTGATCGGGGCGCTCTCCGACGACGACGACGCGCGCACGGGCTCCCGCAGGCGCTGGCTGCTCGCGGGCGCGATCGCGCTGCCGGTGCTGTTCGTCGTCACGTTCGCCGTGCCCGTCGGGCTCTCGCCCGTCGCCGCCGCCATCTGGGTGGGCATCGCCTTCTTCGGCGCCGCGACGGCCTTCAGCGTCTTCCAGGTGCCGTACATGGCGCTGCCCGCGTCGATCTCGCACGACTACGACGAGCGCACGCGGCTGCTCACGGCGCGCGTCATCGTCCTCACGATCGCGATCCTCGCCTTCGGCGGCGGCGGTCCCGCGCTCCGCAGCCTCGGCGGCGACGACCACTCGGGCTACCTCCTCATGGGCATCGCGTGCGCGATCCTGCTCGCGATCGGCGGCCTCGTCGCCGTGACGAGCGCCCCGAGGCACGCCCCGCGCGCCGTCGAGCGCCGCTCGATCGCCGCGATCTACCGCGAGACCTACGACGTGCTCGCGCACGGACCGAGCCTGCGCGCCCTCGTCGTGCCGTTCTTCCTGCAGGCCGTCGCGACGGGCCTCATGCTCGCGGGCGGCCAGTACGTCGCGACGTACCTGCTGCGCGACGAGGACGCCATCACCTTCCTCTTCGTCGCGCTCATCGCGCCCGCGATCATCGCGGCGCCCGGCTGGCAGTGGCTGTCGGGACGCACGTCGAAGCGCTTCGCGTTCCAGCTCGCGTCGATCGTGTTCATCGTCGGCGGCGTCCTGCTCGTCCCGGCGCTCATGACGCCCGACGCGTGGGTGTACGCGCCCGTCGCGCTCGCGGGACTCGGCTACGCCGGCATGCAGTCGCTGCCCATGGCGATGCTGCCGGACGCCATGGCGAACGACCGCAGGCGCACGGGCGTCGACCGCTCGGGCGTCATCGGCGGCGTGTGGACGGCGATGGAGACGACGGGCTTCGCGATCGGCGGCATCGTCATGGCGCTGCTGCTCTCGGCCTCCGGCTACGTCGAGAGCGTCGGCGGCACCGACCAGCCCGAGCAGGTGCTCGTCGCGATCGCCATCGCCTTCAGCGTCGTCCCCGCCGGCATCGCCCTCGTCTCGCTGCTCCCGCTGCGCGGCTACCGACTCACACGCGCCGTCGTCGACGCCGACGTGCACCCCCAGCAGGAGACGTCCCGATGACCTTCGCCATCCAGCCCGACGAGGTCCTCGCGCGCCTGCGCACGCTGCGCGCCGAGCGCGACGCCCCCACGAAGGGCGGGCGCGTCCTGTCGTACGTCTACGACCCGGGCGTCCCCGAGCTGCACCACCTGGTCGAGGAGGCGGCGCTCGAGGTGCTGCACCTCAACGGCCTCGACCCGTTCGTCTACGGCTCGCTCGCCGTCGTCGAGCGCGAGATCGGCCAGACGATGCGCTCGCTGCTGCACGGCGACGACGACGTCGTCTCCACGTGCACGTCCGGCGGCACGGAGTCGGTGATCCTCGCCGTGCTCGCCGCGCGCGAGGCGAACCCCGGGCGGACGCGCATCGTGGCCCCCACGACCCGCCACCCCGCCTTCGCGAAGGCCGCCCACCTCCTGGGCATGCGGCTCGACGTCGTGCCCGTGACGGCCGACGGCGTCGCGGACGTCGACGCGTTCGTCGCCGCCCTGGACGACGACGTCGCCCTCGCCGTCGTCTCGGCCCCGAGCTACCCGCACGGCGTCGTCGACCCCATCGAGGCGATCGCCGCCGCCTGCGCCGAGCGCGGCATCGACGTGCACGTCGACGCGTGCTTCGGCGGCATGGTGCTGCCCTTCCTGCCGGACGTCCCCGCATGGGACCTCGCCGTCCCCGGCGTCACGTCGATCTCGGCCGACCTGCACAAGTACGGGTACGGCCCGAAGGGCGCGTCGGTGCTGCTGCAGCGCGGGCAGGACCGCCAGCGCGGCATGATGTTCGCCGACGCCGACTGGCCGGGCTACCCCGTCGCGACGTCGACGCTGCTCGGCTCGCGACAGGCCGCGGGCCTCGTCGCGGCGTGGGCCGTGCTGCAGTCGCTCGGCACCGTCGGCTTCGGCGAGCTGCAGGGACGATGCGCGAGCATCGCCGCCGCGATCCGCGCGACGGTCGAGGGCATCGACGGCCTGCGGGTCATCGGCGAGCCCGTGGGCGTCGCCATCGCGATCGCGGCGGATGCGACGTCCGACTCGCCCGTCGATCCGCTGCGGCTCGGCGACGCCCTCGTCGCCCGCGGCTTCCTCGCGCAGGCGCAGCCGGGCCTGCAGCAGGTCGGCGGCCCCGCGCTGCCGACGACGCTGCACCTCACCGTGACGCCCGCGCTGCACGCGCACCTCGACGAGCTGCTCGCAGCCCTCGTGTCCACGGCGGAGTCGGTGCGCGGCGTGCCGGCGGCGACGGGGGAGGCCGCGGCGCCGCTGCAGGCGCTCGAGGGCACGACGCTCGACGCGGCGACCGCGGGCGCGATCCTCGCGCAGCTCGGCGTCGAGCAGCTCGGCACCGACCGCGCCGAGCTCATCGCCGTCATCGAGGCGACGCCGCGCACCGTCGTCCACCGCCTGCTCGTCGAGCTGCTCGCGCGCGAGCTCGGCGACTGAGGCCGGCGGCGGCGCGCCGCGCCGTCCGACCCGCGCCGCGCCGTCCGACCCGCGCCGCGCCGTCCGGCCCGCTCAGCGGGTCGTGAAGGGCAGCGAGCGCCCTGCGAGGCCCAGGCCGCCGCGGAGCCGCTGCGCGAGCGCTGCGATGGCCATGGCCGCCGGGTCCTGAGGATGCGCGACGACGACGGGCGTGCCCGCGTCGCCGTCCTCGCGCAGCGCCATCGACAGCGGCACGCTCGACAGCAGCGGCACGTCGAGGCGCGCGGCGGCCTCGGCGCCGCCGCCCGAGCCGAAGAGCTCGAGCACCGTGCCGTCGGCCTGTGCGAGCCCCGCCATGTTCTCGACGACCCCGGCGACGCGCTGGCCCGTCTGCCGCGCGACCTCGGCGGAGCGCTCGGCGACGTCCGCCGCGGCGCGCTGCGGCGTCGTCACGACGATGACCTCGGCGTGCGGCAGCAGCTGGCCGAGCGAGATCGCGACGTCGCCCGTGCCCGGCGGCATGTCGACCAGGAGCACGTCGAGGTCGCCCCACCACACGTCGGTGAGGAACTGCTGCAGCGTGCGGTGCAGCATGGGACCGCGCCACGACACGGCGCGATTGCCCTCGACGAGCATGCCGATCGAGACCACGAGCACGCCGTGCGCGCTCGGCGGCATCATGAGGTCTCCGACGCGCGTGGGCACGTCGTCGACGCCGAGGATGCCGGGGATCGAGTAGCCGTGCACGTCGGCGTCGACGAGCCCGACCTTGAGGCCGTCGGCGGCGAGCGCGACGGCGAGGTTGGCGGTGAGCGTCGACTTGCCGACGCCGCCCTTGCCGCTCGTGATCGCGAGGATGCGGGTGAGGGAGTCCGGGCCGAAGGCCATCGTGCGCCGTCCGCGCAGCCGCTCCACGAGCGCCTGGCGCTCGGAGGGCGTCATGACGCCGACCTCGACCTCGACGGCGTCGACGCCCGCGACGGATGCGACGGCGGTGCGCACGTCGGCCTCGATGCGGTCGGCGGCGGGGCAGCCGACGATCGTGAGCCGCAGGTCGACGTGCGCGGTGCCCGCCTCGAGCACGACGTCGCCGATCATGTCGAGCTCGGTGACGGGCCTGCGGATCTCGGGGTCGATCACCGTCGCGAGCGCCGCCCGGATGGCCTCGACGCTCACGGTCGTCGGCGGTCCGCCGCCGCATCGGCCGCCGCGTCCGCGGCGTCCGCGGCCGCGTCCGCCGCGTCGTGGGCCTCCGCCCGGCGCTGATCCTCGATGTCGTCGAGGAGGCTGCGCAGCTCGGCGCGGATGAAGTCCTTCGTCGCCATGTCCTTGATCGCGAGGCGCAGCGCCACGACCTCGCGCGCGAGGTACTCGGTGTCGTTGAGGTTGCGCTCGGCGCGCACGCGATCCT
Organism: Agrococcus versicolor; assembly: GCF_039531815.1. Classification (NCBI taxonomy): domain Bacteria; kingdom Bacillati; phylum Actinomycetota; class Actinomycetes; order Micrococcales; family Microbacteriaceae; genus Agrococcus; species Agrococcus versicolor. The sequence goes on from NZ_BAAAQT010000005.1 coordinate 413,048, forward strand.
GCTCGATCTGCACGCGGTCGCGGTCGTCCTGGCGATTCTGCGCCAGCAGGATCATGGGCGCGGCGTACGAGGCCTGCAGCGACAGCGCGAGCGTCAGGAGCGGGAAGCCCTGGTCCTGCGGGTCGAACTGCGAGTCGTGCGGCGCGATCGAGTTGTACCCGAGCCACAGGCCGACGAAGATCGTCATGCCGATGAGGAACCACGGCGTGCCCATGCCGCGCGCGAGCGCCTCGCTGAAGCCGCCGAAGCGGTCCTTCGACTGGCGACCGCCGCGGCGCAGCCTGCGGCCGGATCCCTTGGGCGTCGCGAGGCGGTCCTGGCGCTCGTCGCGACGCTCAGCCACGACGGACCTCGCCGTCGCGGCTGCGCCAGTCGTCCGGGAGGATGTGGTCGAGCACGTCGTCGACCGTCACGACGCCCACGAGCCGCGACGTCGCGTCGACGACGGGCACCGAGACGAGGTTGTACGTCGCCATGATGCGCGTGAGCTCCGCGGCCGTCGCGTCGACGCGCACGGGCTCGAGCGCGGGGTCGAGCAACGTGCCGAGCCGCTCGTTCGGCGGGTAGCGCAGCAGCCGCTGGAAGTGCACGACGCCGAGGAAGGCGCCGGTCGGCGGCTCGTACGGCGGCAGCGTCACGAACACGGCCGCGGCGAGCGCCGGCGCGATCTCGTGCTTGCGGATGGTGGCGAGCGCCTCGGCGACCGTCGCGTCGGAGGCGAGGATCACCGGCTCGGTGGTCATGAGCCCGCCCGCGGTGTCCTGCCCGTACGCGAGCAGCATGCGGACGTCCTCGGCCTCCTCGGGCTCCATGAGGTCGAGGAGGGCCTCGCCCCGCTCGAACGGCAGCTGCGCGATGAGGTCGGCGGCGTCGTCGGGCTGCATCTGGTCGAGCACCTCGGCGGCGCGGTCGTCGCCGAGCGCGTCGAGGATCGAGACCTGGTCGTCCTCCGACATCTCCTCGAGCACGTCGGCGAGGCGATCGTTCGGCAGGTCGCCCGCGACCTCGAGCATGCGCTGCGAGGGGAGGTCGAGCAGCGCGGTCGCGGCGTCGGCGGCGGGGAGGTCCTGCAGCTGGGCGAGGATGTGGTCGGACTCCTGCTCGCCCTCGTCGTCGTGGCGGACGTCCATCCAGCCGGCGAGCGTCGTCGGTCCCTTGCCGAACGGCGACGTGCGGGGCTTGCGGAGGAAGACCTGGTCGACCGTCCACTCGCCGCCGGGCGACTCGACGATCGAGAGGTCCTCGAGGCGCGCCTCGACGCCGTCGCGCAGCGTGACGCCGCGACCGAGCACCTCGGCGAGCACGAGCTGCTCGCCGCCGCGCTGCTCGAAGCGGCGCAGGTTGATGAGGCCGGTCGTGATGAGCTGGCCGCCGCCGATCGACATGACGCGGCCGATCGACAGGAAGACGCGGCGCTTGCCCGTGACCTCGACGACGAAGCCGACGATGCGCGGGGGGCCGGCCTCGCGCGGCACCATGACGACGTCGCGGACCCTGCCGACCTTGTCGCCCTGGGGGTCGAAGACGGGACAGCCCGCGAGCCGTGCGACGAACGCCTTGCTGCTCACGGTGCAACGCTACCCGTGGGCTTCGCGGGCCGCGAACGCCCCACGCGGGCGCGATGCGACGTGGGACGATGGATGCGTGAGCATCCTCCAGCCCTCCGACCGCGGCGAGCAGCGTCTGCCCGACGGCGTCGTCGTGGCCTCGTACCCCACGTACGCCGAGGCGCAGGCGGCGATCAACACGGTCTCGGAGTCCGACACCGACATCCGCGGGCTCGCGATCGTCGGCAACGACCTCAAGCTCGTCGAGCGCGTCATGGGCAGGCTCACGTGGGGCAAGGTCGCGCTCACGGGCCTCATGCGCGGCCTCTCGTTCGGCGTCTTCTTCGCGCTCGCCATCTACCTGCTCATGCCCGAGTCGCTGCAGTCGGCGCTCATCCTGCCGCTGCTGGGCGCCGCGATCGGCATCCTGCTCGCGATCGTCACGCACGCGATGACGCGCAAGCGCCGCGAGTTCTCGAGCGTGCAGCAGGTCATGGCGAGCCGCTACGACATCGTGGCGCCGCGGGAGATCGCCGGGCGAGCGATGCACGTCCTCGGGCAGCGCGACGCGCCCGCGCCGGTCACGGCGCCGGCTGCGGCCCCCGTGGCGCCGACCCCCGAGACGCCGCAGGCCTGACGCGTCGCGCGGCGATCGGCACGATGTCGGTCGCGTCGGCGGCGGCGGCGACCACGGCGTCGGTCATGGCGTCGAGCAGTGTCGAGGCGAGATTCCACCGCTGCCAGTGCAGCGGCACGTCGATCGGGTCGCCGTCGAGCACGACGAAGACGGCGTCGTCGAGCTGCGACGGCAGCAGCAGTCCCCAGCCGAGCCCGAGCTCGATCGCGCGTCGGAACTCCGCCGACGCAGAGACGAGGTGCCGCGGCGGCGAGCCGACGACGCCGCGCGCGGCGAGGTGGCGACCCTGCAGCACGTCGGAGTCGTCGAAGTCGACGTACGGCGCGAGGGCGAGCTCGTCGGCGGTGCCGCCGAGCGGCAGCCAGCGCTCGGCGAACGCACGGCTCGCCGCCGCGACGTAGCGCATGCCGCCGATGGGGGAGGAGACGCAGCCGGGCACGGGGTCGGCCTGCGACGTGACGGCGCCCATGACCGTGCCCGACTCGAGCAGCGCCGCCGTGCGCTCCTGGTCCTCCCGGTGCAGCTCGACGACGACGTCGTGGGCGCTCGCGACCGCGGCGACGGCGGGCAGGAACCAGCCCGCGAGCGAGTCGGCGTTGACGCCCAGCCGCATGACGGCCGTGCCCTGCTCGGCGCCGAGCTCGGCGAGCGCCTCGTGCTCGAGGAGCGCGACCTGCCTGCCGAGGCGGAGGAGCACGGTGCCGTCGGGCGTCGGCCGCACGGGACGCGTGCGGGTGAGCACGACGCGGCCGAGCTGGCGCTCGAGGGCCCGGATGCGCTGGCTCACGGCGGAGGGCGTGAGGGCGAGCGCGTGCGCGGCGCCATCGAGCGTGCCGGCGTCGACGGCGGCGACGAGGGTGCGCAGCAGGTCCCGGGGCAGCTCCATGCCTCGCACGCTACCTGAAGCGCTGCTTCCGGTGCTGCAGGATCATGCGCTGGATCTGCAGGTCCATCGGCCGTAGCGTCATGACGTGCTCTCCCTCGCCGCCTTCCTCGCCGGACTCGCCATCTGCCTCGGCCTCATCATCTCGATCGGCGCGCAGAACTCGTACGTCCTGCGCCAGGGCATCCGCCGCGAGCACGTCGGCGCCATCGTCATCGCGTGCATCGCGAGCGAGGTCGTGCTGCAGACCGCCGGCGTCGTGGGCGTCGGGGCGCTCGTCACCCACGTGCCGTGGCTCGACGGCGTCGCACGCTGGGCGGGGGCGATCTTCCTCGTCGGCTACGCGGCCGTCTGCGCCCGACGCGCATGGCGGGGCGGCGGCTCGCTCGCCGAGGCCCCCGCCGATGCGAGCGACGCCGCGTCGGGCGCGCCCGCGGGCGTCGCGGTGCGGCAGCGCACGTCGCGGCGCACCGCCGTGCTGACGATCCTCGCCCTCACCTGGCTCAACCCGCACGCGCTCATCGAGACGACGCTCGTGATGGGCTCGATCGCCGCGACGCACGGCGATGCGCGGTGGTCGTTCCTCGTCGGCGGCCTCCTGGCCTCGGCGATCTGGTTCGTCGGCTTCGGCTACGGCGCCAGGTACCTCGCGCCGATCATGCGCACCGAGCGCGCGTGGCGCATCCTCGACGCCGGCATCGCCGTCGTCATGCTCGGCATCGCCGTCGCCCTCGTCGCGCTCTGACGCGGCCCCGCGTCGGTCAGCGTGCGTCGCCCGCGAGCGACGCCATCCACGCCTCGACCTCGTCGACCGTGCGGGGGATGCCGGCCGACAGGTTGCGCACGCCGTCTGCGGTGACGACGACGTCGTCCTCGATCCGCACGCCGATGCCGCGCAGCTCCTCGGGCACTGTGAGGTCGTCGGGCTGGAAGTAGAGGCCGGGCTCGATCGTGAAGACCATCCCCTCCTCGACGATGCCGTCGTGGTAGAGCTCCCGGCGCGCCTGCGCGCAGTCGTGGACGTCGAGGCCGAGGTGGTGGCTCGTGCCGTGCACCATCCAGCGGCGGTGCAGCTGGTTCTCGGGCTGCAGCGACTCCTCGGCGGTCATCGGCAGCAGGCCCCACTCGGCCGTGCGGCGCGCGATGACCTCCATGGCGGCGGCATGGATCTCCTTGAACACGATGCCGGGGCGCGCGATCGCGAAGGCCGCGTCCGCCGCCTCGAGCACCGCCTCGTAGACCTTCCGCTGCACGGGTGAGAACGTGCCCGAGATGGGCAGGGTGCGCGTGATGTCGGCGGTGTAGAGGCTGTCGACCTCGACGCCGGCGTCGAGCAGGATGAGGTCGCCGTCGCGCACGGCGCCGTCGTTGCGCGTCCAGTGCAGGATGCACGCGTGCGAGCCCGACGCGGCGATCGTGTCGTAGCCGACGGCGTTGCCGTCGATGCGCGCGCGGCGGTGGAAGGTGCCCTCGACGACGCGCTCGCCGCGCGGGTGGGCGCGTGCGGCGGACAGGTCGCGGATGACGTCCTCGAAGCCGTCCTGCGTCGCGTCGACGGCGCGCTGCAGCTCGTCGACCTCCCACGCCGACTTCACGAGCCGCAGCTCGGCGAGGTCGCGACCGGCGACGTCGACGCCCTCGGCCGACACGTTGGCGCGCTCGCCGAGGCGGGCGACGATCGCGGGGTCGCCCTCGGTCGTCACGAGCACCGGCACCGAGGCGTCGTCGAGCACGGCGCCCACGTCGGCGAGGTCGCGCGTGGCGAGGCCGAGGTCGGCCGCGACGTGGGCGAGCGAGGGCCGCGCGCCGATCCAGAACTCGCCGATCTCGGCGTTCGCGAAGAACTCGGTCGTGTCGCGCCCGGCGGGCTGACGGAAGTACAGCGTCGCCTCGTGCGCGTCGCCGCGCGGCTCGAGCACGAGCACGGCGTCGGGCTCGGCGTCGGCGCCCCAGCCGGTGAGGATCGCGAAGTCGGGGGCGGCCCGGTAGGCGTAGTCGGTGTCGTTCGAGCGCTGCTTGCGCGGCCCGGCGGGCACGACGATGCGGGTGCCGGGGTGCAGCGCGGACAGGGCGGCGCGGCGCGCGGCCGCCTCGGATGCCGCGGCGCGCGGTGCGGGCAGCACCTCCTCGCGCTCGGCCCAGCCCTGCTGCACGTGCTCGACGAAGCGGCTCGACGTCGGCGTCGTCGACCGTCCGGCGTTGCGCTGCGCGGCCGCAGCCGCCTCCTCGTGCTCGGTGCCTGCCTCCGCGTGCGTCTGCGTCTCGCTCATGCCCCCATCCTCCCATCGCGTGCCCGGCTCGCGAATAGGATCGTCGCGTGCCGGACGGGGAGCCTCGGGGGAGCGCGGGCGCACGGCTCGGCGGCGCGCTCGGGCGCGTGCTCGCCCGCGCGGTCACGTGGGGCCGCGACTACGTCGAGGCGACCCGCGGCCAGCTGCGCGCCCTCGCCCGCCGCGCGCTGCCGTTCGACGTGCCCGCTCCCGCCGGCGGCGTCACGGTCGTGCTGCTGCCGGGCGTGTGGGAGTCGTCCGGCTACCTCGAGCCCCTCGCGCGCCGCCTCGCCGCGCGCGGGCTCGGCGTGCTCGCCGTGCCGTCGCTCGGCTACAACCTCGCGCCGTTCGTCGACGCCGCGCCGCTCGTGCGCGCCGCGATCGACGACCTCGTCGGCGACGTCGTGCTCGTCGGGCACTCGAAGGGCGGGCTGACCGGCAAGCGCGTCCTCGTCGACTGGGCGCGGGACGCCATCGAGGGCACGGCGCCGGGGGACGTGCGCCTCGTCGGGCTCGTGACGATCGCGACGCCGTTCGCCGGCTCCTCGCGCGCGAGGCTCGTGCCGTGGTGGCGCTCCCTCGCCGAGCTGCGCGACGGCTCGCCCGCCCTCGTCGCCCTCGCGGCCGAGACCGCCGCGAACGCGCGCATCGTCGAGCTCGTGCCCTCGTGGGATCCGCACGTGCCCGCGTCGGCGCCGCTGCCGGGCTCCCAGGTCGTGCACCTGCGCGCGGCAGGGCACTTCACGAGCGTCGCGGCGCGCGAGACGCTCGAGCAGGTCGTCGCGGCGATCGCGCGCCTGCGCGCCAGGACGCCCTGACCGCGGCAGCGCCGGCACGACCGAGGGCCGTGCCGGCGCGCGACCTCAGTCGGCGACGATCGCGCCGGGGTTGAGGATGCGCTGCGGGTCGCTCGCGGCGAAGAGGCCGCGCATGATGCGCACGCCCTCGGTCGAGATGTCCTGCTCGAGCCACGGGGCGTGCTCGAAGCCGACGCCGTGGTGGTGCGACACCGCGCCGCCGTGGTCGACGAAGGACTGCTGGATGGCGCCCTTCACGGCCTCGTACTCGGCGATCTCGTCGCCGCCGGCGACCCACGCGAACGTGAAGTACAGGCACGCGCCCACGTGGTACGAGTGCGACAGGTGGCACATGATCCAGCCGGGCTGGCCGATCGACTCGTATGCGGCGTTCGCGGAGGCGACGGTCGCGTCGTACAGCTCGAGCAGGCGCGACCAGGGCGCGACCGTCTCGGACACGTCCGCGACGGCGCCGCGGTCGAGCAGGAAGTCGCGCAGGTACGGGGTGTCGAACTTCTTCTGGTCGTAGAGCACGCCGGGGCCCGTGCCGACGCCCATGCCGCCGTACTGCTTGACGATGCGCTCGACGCCGGCGCGCTGCCTGCGCACGTGCGACGGCGAGCCCTCGTAGCCGATGAACGACATGCAGATCTCGTCGAGGTCCCAGCCCTTCGAGCGCATGAGGCGGGGGAGGACCTCCTCGGCGAGGATGCGCGAGGTGCCGGTGCGCGTCTTGCTCGTCGACATCGAGAACGCCGTCTCGCGCGCGTCGGACACGCGCGTGATCGACGGGGCGGCGTCGGAGGCGGCGATCGCCTGCATCGCCCCGAGGGCGACGGCCCAGCGGGGGAAGAAGTACGCGTGGATGACGCGCTCCTCGGGCGTGCGGTGCACCTGCACCGACACCTCGGTGATGATGCCGAGGCGCCCCTCGGAGCCGAGGATCATCTCGCGCACGCTCGGACCGGTCGAGGCGTTGGGCATCGCGCGGATCACGAGGGCGCCGTCGGGACGCACGACGCGCATGCCGCGGGCGATCTCGGCGATGTCGCCGTACTTGTCGGACTGCATGCCGCTCGAGCGCGTCGCGACCCAGCCGCCGAGCGTCGAGTGGGTGAACGAGTCGGGGAAGTGCCCGAGCGTCCAGCCCTTCGCGTTCAGCTGCGCCTCGAGGTCGGGGCCGAGGGCGCCCGCCTGGATGCGCGCGATCTGCGAGGGCTCGTCGATGTCGAGCAGCAGGCGCATGCGGCCGAGGTCGACCGAGACGATCGGGCGCGTCTCGGTGGGCGTCGGCTCGAGGCTGCCGGCGATGTTCGAGCCGCCGCCGAACGGGATGAGCACGGCGTCGGCGGCCACGGCGACCTCGACGATGCGCTGCACGTCGGCCTCGTCGCCGGGGTAGGCGACGACGTCGGGGATGCGCGGCAGGATGCCGGCGCGCACGCGGATGAGGTCGCGGATCGACTTGCCGTACGTGTGGACGACGCGGTCGAGGTCGTCGACGACGACGTGCTCCTCGCCGATCGCGCCGCGCAGCTCGCCGAGCAGCGCGTCGGGCGCCTGCGAGGCGGGGACGTCGAGCGCGTCGAACGACGGCGTGTCGACGGCGTCGGCGGCGTGCAGGTCGAGCCCCACGGCCTTCTGGACGAAGGGGGCGAACGCGGGCTTGTCCTCGTGGTGGAAGGCGACGCCCTCGCGGCCCCATCCCCACCACTTCATGTGCTCGACGGTCATGCCTGGAGCTCCCTCGGGTCGGGGCCGCCGTGGGCGGCCAGCAGTCTGACGACCTCGGCGCGCACGCGCGTCGTGAGGTCCCGGGCGTTCTCGCCCTCGTTCGGTGCGATCGCGTCGCCGAAGACGACGGTCACGGGCAGTCGCCCAGGCTTCGGCCACGAGGTGCCTCGCGGATGGGCGTCGTGCGCGCCGATGATGGCGACGGGCAGGATCGGCACGCCCAGGTTCGTCGCGAGCGCCGCGGATCCGGGGCGGAAGTCGGCCATCCGTCCGGTCTTCGAGCGCGTGCCCTCGGGGAACAGCAGCACGGGGATGCCGCGCTCGAGCAGGCTCTTCGCGGAGACGACCTGCTTGCGCCTGCCGGAGCGCTGCACGGGGAAGGCGTTGAAGAACAGCGCCGTGAGGCCGCGTCGCCACCACACGTCGAAGAAGTAGTCGGCGGCGGCGCCGATCGCGAGCGTCTTCGCGATCCGCCACGGCAGGGCCGAGAGGATCACGGGCGCGTCGAGGTGGCTCGAGTGGTTCGCGACGAGGATGAAGGGCTTCCCCTCGAGGGCGGCCGCACGCTGCTCGTCGACCACGCGGAGGGTGACGGTCGCGTGGACGGCGGACTTCAACAGGCCGCGCTGCGCGCCGAAGCGAGCGACCTCATGCGCCTTCGAGTCGAAGCGGTCGCGGTGCTGCCTGGCGTCTGCCACCAGGACAACCTACCGATCCCGGCGGGATCGCAGCGCACGCGACAGCGCGCGGACCCCGGGACGCGGCATCACCCGGAGCAATCCGGCGAATGCCTTGTAGCGAACGCTCGGTATGGAGAGCACCTTGCCGCGGTCGACGTCGCGCAGGCATGCCGCGACGACCGCGTCGGGCTCGAGCCACAGCACGTCCGGCAGCCCGGAGGCCGCCATGCCCGCGCGCTCGTGGAACTCGGTGCGCACCCAGCCGGGCATGAGCGCCGTGACGGTGACGCCCGAGCCGTGCAGCTCGTTCGCGAGCCCCTCGGTCATCGTCGTCACCCACGCCTTGATCGCGGCGTACGCGCCCATGGCCGTGAGCGCCGCCGTGCTCGACACCGTGACGATGGCACCGGCGCCGCGCGGCCGCATCGTGCGCGCGGCGGCGGCGGCGAGCCGCTGCGTCGCGCGCCCCATGACCTCCCATGCGCGGTCGTGCTCGTCGGGGTCGGCGCTCGCGATCGCCGCGTGCATGCCGAACCCGGCGCACGTCACGAGCATGCCGATGGGGGAGTCGGCCGACTCGATGCGGGCAGCGACGCGCTCCTGCTCGTCGCGCAGCGACAGGTCGGCGGGCAGCACCTCGACGTCGACGGGCAGCTCGGCGGCCATCGCCTCGAGCCGACCGCGGTCGCGGGCGACGAGGACGAGATCGTGGCCCCTGGCGGCGAGGGCGCGCGCGAACGCGGCTCCGATGCCGGAGGACGCACCGGTGACGAGCGCACGCATGCGCCCCACCATAGCCGCCGGTCGACGACACGGATCCGGTGCCGCGTCGCAGCACCGATCGGCCATGCGACGGAAGGTATTCTCAGGATGATGACCCGCACCCAGACGCAGGAGCGCGCCTTCGACGTCCGAGCCTTCGCGCGGGACGCCCGAGGCAGCCACCGCGATGCCCTCGACCTCGACGCCTTCGCCGGCTCGCCCCTCGACGACGTCGCGCTGCGCCTCGTCGCCGTCCTCCACACCGTCGAGGCCGCGACGATGGAGCGCCTGCGCGACATGCTCGTGACCGCGACGCACAAGGACGCGCGCATGACGGCGTTCCTCGTGACGTGGGCGTACGAGCGCTTCTGGATCGCCGACGCGCTCCGGGCGATCCTCGACGCGCACGGCCGCACGACCGAGCTCCACGGCCGGCCCCGCCTGCGCCTGCGCGAGCTCCCCGAGCGTCGCGGCCCCATCCGCCGCGCGCTCATCGCCAACGTCACGGGCGCCGACGTCGTCGCGGTCCATGCGACGGCCGGGCTCGTCGACGAGTGGATCGTCGGCGAGGCGTTCGGCGCGCTGCGCCGCCACGCACGCCACGCGACGATCGACGTGCTCGCGCAGATCGTCGACGAGGTGCAGGCCCGCCACCTCGACTTCCTCGGGCAGGAGGCCGAGCGCCTCCTCGCCGAGTCGCCGCGCGCCCGCCGGCTCACGAGCCGCGCGCTGCTCGGCACCGCCTGGCCCATCGGCGCGCTGCACGTGCCCGCGAAGGCCCGTCACCTGCTCGAGCGCCTGACGTTCGTCGGCGCGCAGGGCCGCCTCGCGCTCGGCCGTGTGCGCGACAACGTGGCGGCGCTCCCGGGGATGGATGCGACAGCCGCGCGTCTGGCTGCCAGGCTGGTGGCATGAGCCCCACCTCGAAGCCGCACGACCTCGGCGACGCCCACGTCCTCCTCACGGGAGCGACGGGGTTCGTCGGACAGGCGATCCTCGAGCGTCTGCTCGCGACGTTCCCCGAGACCACCGTCTCGATCCTCGTGCGCGGCAAGGGTGCCGAGTCCGCCGAGGACCGCGCGGCGGCGCTGCTGCGCAAGCCCGTGTTCGACCGCTGGCGCGCCGCGGTCGGCGACGAGGTCGCCGACGCCGCGATCGGGACGCGGATCACGGTCGTCGACTCTGGCCTCGACGAGGTCGCCCCGCTGCCGAGCGGCATCGACGTCGTCATCCACTCGGCCGCGAGCGTCTCGTTCGACCCGCCGATCGACGAGTCCTTCGACACGAACGTCGGCGGCGCCGTCGGCCTCTACGAGGCCGTGCTCGCCACGGGCGCCGACCCGCACGTCGTCCACATCTCCACCTGCTACGTCGGCGGCCTCCGCAAGGGCGTCGCGCTCGAGCGCAGCCTCGAGCACGACGTCGACTGGCGCCTCGAGCACAAGGCCGCCCGGCAGGCGCGCGAGCGCGTCGAGCTGCAGTCGCGCATGCCCGAGCTGCTCACGTCGTTCCTCGACGACGCGCGTGCCGAGCACGGCAAGGCCGGCCCCATCGCCGTCGCGTCCGCGAGCGAGGAGGCGCGCCGCGCCTGGGTCACCGAGCAGCTCGTCGAGGCCGGTCGCGCACGGGCGCAGAGCCTCGGCTGGACCGACGTCTACACGCTGACGAAGGCGTTCGCCGAGCGCGCCGCCGAGGAGCTGTGGGGCGCGCAGCGCCGCCTGTCGATCGTGCGCCCGTCGATCATCGAGTCGGCCGCGCAGCATCCCTACCCCGGCTGGATCGACGGCTTCAAGGTCGCCGACCCGCTCATCGTCGCCTACGGCAAGGGCCAGCTGCCCGAGTTCCCCGGCTCGCCCGACTCCGTGCTCGACGTCATCCCCGTCGACCACGTCGTCAACGCGGCGCTCGCCGCGGCCACGCAGCCGCCGCCCGCGGGCGAGCCCGCCTACTACCAGGTGGCGTCCGGCCGCTCGAACCCGCTGCCGTACCACCAGATCTTCGAGGAGGTGCGCCGCTACTTCACCGCGCACCCCATGCAGCAGGGCGACGCCCCCGTCATCGTGCCCGAGTGGACCTTCCCGGGCGGCGCGCGCGTCGACCGCCGCCTCCAGCAGCAGCAGCGCGCCGTCACGGTCGCGCAGAGCGCGCTGAAGGTGCTGCCGACGACGCTGCGCACGCGCCGCTGGCGCACCTCGGCCGACAAGGCCGTGCGCGACCTCGGACGCCTGCGCCAGTTCATCGCGCTCTACAAGGTCTACGTGCAGTCGGAGATCATCTTCGACGATGCGAGCACGAAGGCGCTGCACGCGTCGCTGCCGCCCGAGGTCGCCGCCGATCGCGGCTTCGACATCACGGCGATCGACTGGGAGCACTACATGCAGGCCGTGCACCTGCCTGCCGTGACCGAGCTCGCATCCTCGTTCTCCGCGCGACGTCGCGAGCGGGCGAAGGCCGCGATCGCCGAGTCGGCCGCCGACCTGCCGCAGCGCAGCGACGTCATCGCCGTGTTCGACCTCGAGGGCACGCTCGTCGACTCGAACATCGTCGAGCAGTACCTGTGGGTGCGCACGCAGGGCGTGCGCCGCACGGCGTACCCGGCGGAGGTCGCGAGGATGCTCGCCGACGTGCCCCGCTACCTCGCGGCCGAGCGTCGCGACCGGGGCGAGTTCATCCGCGAGTTCATGCGCCGCTACGAGGGCATGTCCGTCGAGCGCCTCGAGCGCATCGTCGAGGGCGGCTACCGCGAGCAGATGCTGTCGCATGCGAGCGCCGACGCGATCGAGCGCGTGCTGCAGCACCGTGCCGCCGGCCACCGCACCGTCCTCGTCTCCGGCTCGTTCGACCGCCTCGCCGCACCTGTCGCGGCGCTGTTCGACGAGGTCGTCGCCGGCTCGATGCACGAGCGCGACGGACGGCTGACCGGCTACCTCGCCACGCCGCCGCTCGTCGACGAGGCCCGCGCGTCGTGGCTCACGCAGTACGCCGCCGAGCACGGCCTCGACCTCGACGCGTCGTACGGCTACGGCGACAGCCACGCCGACCTCGGCTGGCTCGCGCTCGTGGGCCACCCCACCGCCGTCAACGCCGACTCCCGCCTCGCGGGCGAGGCGGACCGTCGCGGCTGGACCTCGGCGCGCTGGCGTCGTGGCCCGGCCAACCGTTCGCGGGCGCTGCTCCGAACCATCCCCGAGCCGACCGCGTAGCGGGCACGGCGAAGACCGCGGAGAAGGGAGCGGGCCACAGAGCCCGATCGCATGGCCTTCGACATCGACAGGTACACCAAGCAGTCCGAGGGCGTCCAGTGGGGCGACCTCGACCTCGACGCGTTCGACGACGACCCGCTGCCCGAGTCCACGCTGCGCACGCTGCGCTACATGTGCGACGTCGAGTACCACACGGTCTGCTACCTCCGCGACCTCCTCACGACGCCGTCGCACAAGGAGCCCGAGGTGGGCGCCTTCATGACCATGTGGAACCGCGAGGAGTTCTGGCACGGCGAGGCGCTCGCCGCCGTGCTCGCGAAGCACGGCATCACGGTCGACTACGACGTGCTCAAGGCGACGCGCGTCAAGCTCGGCTGGAAGGACCGCCTCGACCCCGTGAAGCAGTCGCTGCTCGGCAACGTGGTCGGCAACGACTTCGTCGCCGTGCACATGACGTGGGGCGCGGCGAACGAGTACTCGGCGAACGCCGCCTACCACCGCCTCGCGAAGATGCAGTCGCATCCCGTGCTCACGCCGCTGCTCAAGCGCATCGCGATCCAGGAGTCGAAGCACATCGCCTTCTACGCGACGCAGGCGCGCAAGCGGCTCGAGTCGTCGCGCAAGGCGCGCGTCATCACGCGCTTCGTCATGTCGAAGGTGTGGCAGCCCGTGGGCTCCGGCATCAACACCGACGACGAGGTCACGCACGTCATGACCCACCTGTTCCAGGGCCCCGACGGTCGCAAGCTCATCCGCGACATGGACACGAAGATCTCGGCGCTGCCGGGTCTCGAGGGCCTGCACATCGTCGAGAAGGCGATGGACGGGCGGGGCGTCGCCGCCTGACCCGTCCCGTCTGATCCGGGTCGTCCGTCCTACCCCGTCGCAGCCGGTCGGCGCGGGCCGCGGCTAGCGCGGCCGCAGCACGACGACGACCGGGCGGTGGTCGGTGCCGAGGTCGTCGTAGCCCGTGAGCACCTGCGCGTCCACGGGGCGCCAGTCGGGGGTCGCGACGACGTGGTCGATCTGCGCGCCGAGCCACGCCGGCGCCCACGTCGGCCACGAGCCGACGGCGCCCGAGCCCGTCGCGCCCGCGGCGTCGACGCACGAGCCGATGTCGCCCGTGCCGACGCCGAGGGACGTCCAGTGGTCGAGCGTCGAGTTGAAGTCGCCGCCGACGATCACCGACGCGTCGTGCGTGCACAGGCCCGCGACGAAGTCGAGGTCGGCGCGCCAGTTGCGCATCTGCTGGGGGACGGGCGCGACGGGATGCGTCGCGACGAACGTCGGGCCCTCGCCGTCGTCGGGCGTCGCGACGACCGTGGGCAGCGTGTTCGTCTGCCCGACGTCCGCCGAGGGCTGCGCCGTGTACGAGCCGAGCGCGGCCGACACGAGCAGCGTCGTGTTGAGCGCGCCGTAGTCGGCGTTCGAGAAGTCGGTCGTGAGCGCCCAGAACGGGATGCCCTCGGCGCCCAGCAGCACCGCGACCTCCGTGCCGGTCTCGATCGTCGTCTCCGGCAGCATGACGACGTCGGCGCCCGTGTCGCGCACGAGGCCCGCGATCGCCTCCGCCCCCGGCGCGTCGCCCAGCGTGTTCCAGGTGAGCACGACGAGGTCGCCGTCGTCGGCCTCGACGGCAGAGTCGTCGATGCCGCGGGAGAGGTGGATGCCCGACGACGCGACCATGAACACGACGAGCAGCACGACGACGGCACCCGCGAATCGGCGGATGCGGCGCGCGGCCGACAGCAGCAGGAACAGCACCGCGAGCACGGCGGCGATGCCGACGACCCCCATGCGCACCGCCACGACCTGCGCGACGATCGGCGCCTGCTCGAGCCCGAACGTCTGCGGCCACGCCGCGACGAGCAACGCCGCGGCGACGGCGATGCCGAGCAGCCAGCCGAGCACCTTCATGCCTCCAGGGTAGGTGGCCCGGCCGTGCGCGCGCGGCTCGTACGATGGAGTCATGGCACGACCGTGGGGGAGCATCGACCTGCACGCCCACTCCACGGAGTCGGACGGCACCGAGTCGCCGCGCGAGCTCGTCCTCCAGGCGCACGCCGCGGGCCTCGACGTCGTCGCGATCACCGACCACGACACCGTCGCCGGCTGGCCGAGCGCGATCGAGGCGGCTCGCGAGGTCGGCATGGGGCTCGTGCCGGGCGTCGAGTTCTCCGCCCAGCAGCAGTACGCGAGCGTCCACGTGCTCGGCTACCTCGTCGACCCGGCCGCGCCGGCCTTCCTCGCCGAGCGCGAGCGCATCCGCGTCGAGCGCGTCGAGCGAGCGCGCCGCATGGTCGAGCGCATCGGCGTCGACCACCCGCTCACGTGGCAGGACGTGCAGGACCACGCGGCGCCCGGCGCGACCATCGGCCGTCCGCACATCGCCGACGCCCTCGTGACCCTCGGCGTCGTCCCCGACCGCTCGAGCGCGTTCGACGGCATCCTGCACTGGCGCGGCGGCTACTACCAGCCGCATCGCGCGCCCGCGCCGGTCGTCGCCGTGCGCATCATCCGCGAGGCGGGCGGCGTGCCCGTCATCGCGCATCCCGCCGGCCGCGGCCAGGCGACGATGGACGAGCTCGTCATCGCCGAGCTCGTCGACGCCGGCCTCTTCGGGCTCGAGGTCGAGCACCGCGACAACCCGCCCGAGGCGCGGGCGTGGCTGCACGAGCAGGCGAGGCGGCACGGCCTGATCACGACGGGCTCGAGCGACTGGCACGGGCGCGGCAAGCCCAACCTGCTCGGCGAGCACACGACGACGCCCGAGGCGCTCGAGGCGATCCTCGCCGAGGGCACGGGCGCCGAGCCCGTGCTGCCGGCGTGACGAGGGGCGAGGCCATGCACGACGACATCCGAGCCGGCGACCTGCACGCGCAGACCCTCGTGCAGCACCTCACGCGGCATCTGGGCGAGCCGAGCGCGCTGCTCGCGGAGTCGATGCCCGACGAGCTGCGCATCGACCTCGTCGTGTTCCCGCCCGCCGAGGGCAGGCCGTTCGTGACGCTCGCGACCGTCGGCATGTCGGACCTGCCGATGCACGTGCCCTCCGAGCTCGCCGATCGCGCACGGCAGGAGCTGCTCATCGGCGTCCCCGCCGACTGGCCGGGGCTCGCGGGCGGCGTCGCGGACGTCGACGGCACGCTGCGCGACGAGGCGGCGTACTGGCCCATCCGGCTCGTGAAGGGCCTCGCGCGCTATCCGCGTCGCAGCAGCACGTGGATCTCGTGGGGGCACACGGTGCCGAGCGGGGCGTCCTTCCACGAGGGCGTGCCGTTCTCGACCGCGCTCGTGGGGCCGCCGCTCGGGCTGCCCGAGGCCGTCATGACGGTCGAGACGGCCGTCGGCCGCGTCTCCTACCTGGCGGTGCTGCCCATCACGGAGGCGGAGACGGCGCTCGCCACCTCGTCGGGCGGCGGCTCGGACGACCTCGTCGAGCGGCTCGCGGCCGCGGGCGTGACGATCGCGGTCGATCCGGCGCGCGCCTCCGTCGTCTGACCGGCGCCCGCACGCGAAGGACCCCTCCGGCCGAGGCCGGAGGGGTCGCGTCCGTGCGGTGCGGTCAGGCCTGGGGCGCTGCCTGGCCCGAGCCGCCGGAGCGGCGGCGACGACGACGCCGTGCGGGCGCCGCGTTGCCGTCGTGGTGCTCGGTGCCGCCACCGTCGTGGGTGCCGCGCGCCTGCGCGGGCTGCGTCGCCTCCGCGGCCGCCTGCGGCTCGCGCGCCGCGTCGCCCTGGCCGCCGGAGCCCTGGCCGCCGGAGCCGCGACCGCCGCGACGCTGACCGCCTCGGCC